>DASTBU010000092.1:0-46449 GCA_035711845.1 Vicinamibacterales bacterium | reverse complement strand
ATTCCAGGCGCTGCTCCACGGGCGACGTCTCGCGCCACGGCATCGCGACACCTCTCGGGTGAGAGGCTGCCCCGGCCTGTGGCGAAAAGTGTTACCCATGTCGCTGGACTGAAGTGTTACCTATGTCCCTGGACTGAGCCGCCTTCAACCTTATGATCACCGCCTATATCGATGGCGGCGCCCGCGGCAACCCGGGCCCGGCCGGCTACGGCGTCTGGATCGAGAACGCCGCGGGAGAACAGATTGCCGAGCTGCACGGCGGCCTCGGGGTCGCGACCAACAACGTCGCGGAATACAACGCCCTGCTCGCGGCGCTGCAGTGGGCGATCGATCGCGGCGAGCGCGACGTGCTGGTCAGGGCGGACTCGGAGCTCCTGGTCAAGCAGATGCGCGGCGAGTACAAGGTTCGACACCCCGGCCTGCAACCGCTCTACGTTCGCGCACGCCTCCTCGTGATCGAGCTGGGAAACGTCCGCTTCCAGCACGTGCGCCGGGAGCTCAACAAGAACGCGGATCGTCTTTCCAACCTCGGGATGGACGAGGCAGAAGAAAGTCTCAAGGATGAAGGCTGAAGGTGGAAGGCCGTATCGCTGCTAACATCCTCCCTGCCGCCTTGCCGGATGCGCGATACGAATGCATGATGGCGGCGTGTGTTTTCGTGCACAGTTCAGCTGCGTGGATGTTTTCCCGCAGCACGCCCGCGGCGGCCAGCTGGTCGACATTTGCGCTCCACAGGTCGAGCATGGGCCGGCCCTGCGGTCCCGGCGAGAACCACCGCTCCAGCGCCGCAACGGAATGCCCGGCTTCCTGAAAGGCCTGGACCACCTCCTCCCCCACTTCACCGCAGCAGGGCCCCAGACAGGGGCCGATAGCCGCAACCAGGTCCCCGGGATCGGACCCGAACTCGCGCTGCATCGCGCGCACGGCTTCCGAGACGATCGACTGCACGGCGCCGCGCCAGCCCGCGTGCACAGCGCCGACGGCCGCGCGTTTCCTGTCGGCGAGCAGTACCGGCGCGCAATCGGCTACCCGCACGCCGATGGCCACGTGCGGGTCGTTGCTGACGATCGCGTCGGCCTCCGGCGTCTCCCACGGCGAGGTCGTCCCATTTCGCGCTGTCGCGACCGAGGCGCCGTGCACTTGGCGAATCAGTCGCAGCGCTCCGGTCGAAACCCGCAGGCCTTCGGCGACAGCGTGCCACTCGCCGGCGGCGTTACGCAGGCCGAGGTTTCCTACCGTGAAGTAATGCGGGGCGATCTCGGCAAGCGGTGTGCACCGAAGCGCGGCGCCCCACGGCGCTTGCGTCCACTCGAAAGCACGATTAGGCTGGGGCTCGGGTATGGACATCATCGGAATCGGAATAGACGCCACCGACATTCCCCGCGTTGCCGACGTCTTCGAGCGCTACGGGGATCGCTTCCTGCGCCGCGTCTTCACGGACGGCGAGATTGCGTATTGTAGCCGCCGCCGCGACCCCGTGCCGCACCTCGCGGGGCGCTTCGCCGCGAAGGAAGCAGCCATGAAGGCCCTCGGGACCGGGCATTCGCGTGGCGTGCTCTGGAAGGACATCGAAGTGGTTCGTGGCGGCGGTCCTCCACGCCTCGAGTTGCATGGGGGCGCGAAGCGGCGGGCGGAGCAGATGAATGTCCGCCGCTCGCACCTGACGATCACGCACTCCGACTCGCTCGCGTTCGCACAGGTGATGCTGATCGGCGAGTGAGCGCCGCAACCACGGTTGACGGCGGCCCGCCCGGCTCCCCCACTTTTCGGACGTCCGGTGTCTCTGGGGGCAACCCGCGTTTGCCCTTCAGCCACGTCATCCTGAACCGGATCGGACGTCGGCGAGACGGCAACTGCCGAACACCCGCCCCTGCAGCCGCTTGCCACGACAGTCGGTTCGTCCGCTTTCCGGCAGGCCGGTTGCTCCTCTGGCGATCGAATAGCGCGTACCCCGTCGCCCACAGAGAAGGAGCGGACCGTGACGATCAAGATCATTCGCAACGACAAAGGCAACCCTCCCGGCAAGCTCGCCGATGCCGAGCTGCACTTCACGAGCGGGCCGCTCGAAGGTCTCAAGCTGATTGGTTTCGCGGTGTGGGAGCGCAGGACCGGCAACGGCCGCAACGTGACATTCCCGGCGCGTCAGTATTCGGTGAACGGCGAGCGGCGCAGCTTCGCGCTGCTGCGGCCGGTTGCCGATGCCACGTCTCAGGACAGGATTCGCGATCTGGTGCTGCAGGCCTATGCGGACCACGAGGCCGAAGCCGCCATCGCATCCTGATCGGCGGAAGTGCGGCCTCTGCGCTCGCTCAGTCCACCACCGGAATGAGCTTCAGATTCTCGCGCTGGCGGCGGTGTGGCAGCGTCCACTCCTCGCGCAGCGCCTTCTGATACTCCGTCTGGAAGAACGTCTTCTTCACGCCGCCGTCGATGATGTCCCAGGGCAGCGCGGCGTCCGCCGAACGGTCCCGGAAGATGTAGAAATTGGCGTCGAGCCCGGACTCGGCCACCGCGGCCCGCCATTGGCCCCCGTTTCGCTCTGCCGCTTCAATCGTGGCGGCCACGCGCCGGTCGCCGAGCGAGAGAAGCGCCTGGTAATAGGAATGACGTTCCGACTTGATGTTGAAGTAGACGTTGTCGATCCCGGAGAGCAGCTGGCGCAGCCGGCGGCCCTTCTTGTCGGTCACCGCCGGATCTTCCATCGGAATCCACTGGTAGGCGGTGCCCGGCTTGGGGATCAGGGGGTTCACGCTGCCCACGATCCGTCCGATGTGGCCGCGGGGCCGCGCGTGTTTCACCATCACCTCCTTCAGCTGCACCGTCAGATCGCGGATGGCCTCGAGGTCGTCCTCCGTCTCGGTTGGAAGCCCGATCATGTAGTACAGCTTCAGGTTGTCGATCCCGTTGGCGAAAATGACCTCCGCCGCCGCGAGAATCTCGTCGTTGGTCACCGTCTTGTTGATGACGCGGCGCAGCCGGTCGGAACCGGTCTCGGGGGCGATCGTGATCGATCGCTCGCCGCTCTGCCTGAGCAGCCGGACGATCGGTTCCGTCAGGTCGTCGAGCCGCAGCGATGCCGGGCTGATCGAGTAGCCCATCTCCAGCAGCCCCTCGAGGATGCGCTCGATCTCGGGGTGATCGCAGAGCGCGATGGAGACCAGTCCGGCCCGGCTCGAATACCTGCGGGCGGCGGCGGCCAGCTCGAGAATGCGCGCCGCCGGGAACGCGCGCACGGGCAGGTAGTTGTAGCCCGCCCAGCAGAACCGGCACAGGTTGGCGCAGCCGCGAACGACTTCCACCAGGAATCGCGATCCGAACTCGGTGTCCGGCGTAAAGACGCTCGTGGCCGGCGGATCGAGCCGGTCGGTGCTCTTGACCGCCGCCTTCCGGACAACGGCCGGCGCGCCGCTGCCAGGAGCAGGCTCGAAGGCAGCGATCGTCCCATCCTGTGCGTAGTTCACTGTGTACAAAGAAGGAACGTAGAACCCGCGCATGGAGGCCAGCCGGGTCAGTTGCTCGGTCCGATTGCCACGCTCACGGAGCGCGGAAACGAGATCCGGAATGAGGACCTCGCCCTCGCCCGCCGCAACAACGTCCGCGAAAAGCGCAAGCGGTTCCGGGTTCACGAACGTCACCGCGCCGCCTATCACCACGAGGGGATGCCGGCTCGACCGGTTCGTGGAGCGCACCGGCAGCCCCGCGAGCCGCAGCATCGTCACGACGTTGGTGTAGTCCCACTCGAAGGACACCGAGAACGCAAGCACGTCGAAGTTCGCGACGGGTGTCTGCGACTCGAGTGTCAACAGCGGCCCGCCCGATGCGATCTGGTCCCGCAACTCCTGCTTCGGCGGCAGGAACACACGCTCGCACACCACGTCGTCGATCCCGTTGAACAGCCGGTAAACGGTCTGGAACCCGAGGCTGGACATCCCGACGTAGTAGGTGTTCGGGAACGCGAGGGCGACGCGCAGACGGCCTCCGTGCGGCTTCTGCACGAAGCCCACTTCGCGGTCAAGGACCTGCCGCGCACGATCGCGGTACTGCCAGTTCTTCATTGAATGCCGGGATCGAACGGATACGGCCGGGACGCCGCGCCGCAATTGCTGGAGCTCCACGCGGCCGTCCGTCGGATTCGACTCAGGCGACGGCGGTCGCGCGTGCCGTGGATCTATTCAGTGTATCACGCGGACTGGCACGGGCGCCGAACGCGCGCGGACCGCGGACGAGAACTGGCAGCCGAGTCGGCGG
The DNA here is from genome assembly GCA_035711845.1 of Vicinamibacterales bacterium. Classification (GTDB taxonomy): domain Bacteria; phylum Acidobacteriota; class Vicinamibacteria; order Vicinamibacterales; family 2-12-FULL-66-21; genus DASTBU01. The sequence goes on along the minus strand of DASTBU010000092.1, from coordinate 42,201 downwards.
CTGGCTATGCCGCAGCCGATGACGCGGATGAGTGGGCCGGCAGCGGGTGTGCCCCGGCCCCTCGCTCAGCGATTCGCAAATAGCGATGGCGACGGCGAATCAGCCATCGCACTCAGCATTCAGCACTCAGCATTCAGCATTCAGCATTCCTACCCCTCGCTCTGCCGGCGCAGAAATGCTGGAACATCGAGCGGCGACACCGGCTCGAACTCTGCGCCGGGGCCGCTCAGCGCTTCCTCGGCCGCCGCCTCCCGCGGAGGTGCAACGGGAAGATCGATCACAGGACGACGGGAAAAGCTCATCCGCGATCCTCCGGCCGCCACGACCTTTTCCGTCGCCTCCTGCTTCCACGTGGCATAGCTCTGCAGATCGACCGGGGTCTGGGCCGACGAGGGCGCGACCGGGCGGGTCGCCGATGCGGCCTTGTCGAAGCCCGTAGCAATGACCGTGATCTTGACCCGCCCACCCATGTCCGGATCGACGACAGCGCCAAAGATGATGTTCGCCTCCTCGTGGGCGGCCTCCTGGATGATCGCGGAAGCCTCGCTGACCTCGACGAGCGAGAGGTCGGGCCCGCCGGTCACATTGATGATCACGCCGAGTGCTCCCTTCACGGAGGCGTCTTCGAGCAACGGGCTCGAGATGGCGGCATTGGCGGCCATCATCGCCCGGCTCTCGCCTTCCGCGAGGCCGGTCCCCATGATCGCGAGTCCCATGCCCGACATGATCGTCTTGACGTCGGCGAAATCGAGATTGATCATCCCCGGCACCAGGATCAGGTCCGAGATCCCCTGAATCGCCTGCTTCAGGACGTCGTCGGCCGACGTGAACGCTTCGTTCAGCGAGGTCGAGCGCGCAATCGTGGCGAGCAGCCGCTCGTTGGGGATGGTGATGACCGTGTCGACCGACTGGCGCAGCTCGTCGAGCCCACGCTCCGCCTGGATCTGCCGCTTCTTGCCCTCGAACCGGAATGGCTTGGTCACCACGGCGATCGTGAGCGCGCCCAGCTCGCTGGCCAGACTTGCAATCACCGGGGCGGCTCCCGTGCCGGTCCCGCCGCCGAGACCTGTGGTGACGAACACCATGTCGGCGCCGTCGAGCGCCTCGATCAACTTCTCGGTGTCTTCGAGCGCGGCCTGACGGCCGACGTTCGGGTCCGCGCCCGCGCCGAGCCCCTTGGTCAGCTTGGCGCCGATCTGGAGCTTCACGGGCGCGGCGTTGAGGCGCAGCGCCTGCAGATCCGTGTTGGCGACGATGAACTCCACACCGTCGAGGCCGGCGGCGACCATCCGGTTGACGGCGTTGCTGCCACCGCCGCCGACGCCCACGACCTTGATGCGCGCGCCGGTCCGCGCCTCCTCATCGAGCCTCAGCCGCAGGTCGGACCCGTCGATGTCTCCGAAGGTCCTGTTTCGCAGATCAGCCATGCCTGGTCCCCCTCTTCATACCCGTTCGAGCATCCGTTGATTCCTGTCGCGGGTCGGCGCGCGTCCGGCCGGCAGCCACCCTCGTGCCGATTCTGGAGGGTGCCTGCCCACCGAGTGCACCCGCCGACCCACGGGTTGATCCCGTCGCGTCAGAAAAATTCCTTGAACAGCGTGCGCAGCCGTCCTGCCACACGCCCGAAGGCCCCCGCCCCGACCGGTCGCGCAGGCTCGGCCACCTGGTTGCGGTGCGCGTACATCACGAGCCCGACCGCCGTCGAGAACGCGGGATTGTTGACGTGGTCGGCAAGCCCTCCGACGCCTGCCGGACAACCACGCCGTATCGGAAGGTCGAAAATCTGTTCGGCGATCTCCGCCATGCCGTCGAGCATCGCGCCGCCGCCGGTGAGAACGATACCCGAGTTGAGCGATTTTTCGAACCCTGCCCTCCGGATTTCGTCCCAGAGCAGATGAAAAATCTCTTCGGCTCGCGGCTGGAGGATCTCGGACAGGATCCGTCGCGACATCACGCGCGGCTTCCGGCCACCGACGCTGGCGACCTCCATCGTCTCGTCCTCTCCGACCATGGCGGAGAGCGCACAGCCGCAGCGACGTTTGATCTTCTCAGCGTCTGGAATAGGCGTACGGAGCCCCACCGCGATATCGTTCGTGAAGTGATCGCCGCCGACAGCGACGACGCCAGTGTGCCACAAGCTGCCGCGTTCGAAAATGGCAAAATCGGTGATGCCGCCGCCGATATCGACGAGCGAGACGCCCAGCTCTTTCTCATCCGGCGTGAGCACGGATTCACTGGCCGCCAGCTGTTCGAGGACGGTGTCGAGCACGGCAACCCCCGCCCGATTCACGCACGCGACGATGTTCTGCGTTGACGACGCGCTGCCGGTGACCACGTGCACGTTGACCTCGAGCCGCGCGCCGGTCATGCCGACCGGTGCGCCGATCCCGTCCTGCTCGTCCACGACGAAGTCCTGGGGCAGCACGTGGAGGATCTCCCGGCCGCTCGGCAGCGCCACGGCCTTGGCCGCGTCGATTGCCCGTCGCACGTCCTCCCGGGTGATCTCCCGGTTCTTGCCAGCCACGGCGACCACGCCTCGGCTGTTGAACGCCTTGACGTGGGCGCCCGACAGCCCGAGGTGCACGGAATCGATCTCCACCCCGGCCGTGAGCTCCGCTTCGTCGATCGCCTTCTTGATCGACTCCACGGCGGCCTCGAGGTTGACGACGACGCCACGCCGGATTCCCTTCGACTCCGCCATGCCGATGCCGATGATGTCGAGCCCCCCGTCGTCCATGGTTTCCCCGACGATGGCCGTGATCTTCGACGTGCCGACGTCGAGGCCCACGAGATATCGCTCTTTGCGTGCCACTCGTCCCCCTTAATAGGATCGTCCGCCCCTGGAGCGCTTCCCGGTGGTCCCGGTCGCGCCCTTGCGCTGGCCTGCAAACACTCGCTGTCCGAATCGAAGATCCACGTAGTCGATTTCCGACGGAACGCCTTCCCGGATGGCATCGGCGACCTCGAGGTACGACTTCAGCCGCTCCCGGAACTTTTCTTCGCCCAGATAGAGCAGCGCGGGATCGTCCTCGAGGAGAACCGCGGCATTGTGGACGTCGCTGACGTCGATCTGCGACAGCCTGCGGGCCAGAGATGGCTCGGCGGCGAGCGAATCGACCACTTTGGCTGCAAGCTGCGCGCGCTCGGGATCGATGGCCGGTTTGCCGTCCCGCGGCGCCGTCACCAATCCGTCGATAATCGGTAGGTCGAACTCCGCGTACTGCGGCCCGAACTCGTCGATGACCGTTCCCTCCCGATCGACGAGGTAGAGCTGATGGCGAAGCCGGCTGATCCCGAATGGCTGTCGTTCGACGATCGAGATTTCGACGGTCGATGGCAGCACGCGGCGCAGAGTGGCCTCGGCAACCCACGGCGAATCGAGGATCGCGCGGCGGTATCGAACGAGGTCGACGGTGAGAATGTTGGCGCCGCGGAGACCGTGCACCAGTTGCTGCACCTCACCGCGCGACAGGCGCACGTTTCCGCTCAAAGCAATGCGGCTGACCTGGAGAGCCGTGGCGTTGAGCACCAGCGCGAAGCATCGGTACGCGCCGTACACCACGACGACAGCCGCCAGGGCCACCCGGACGAGGCGCCAGGACAACCGGAAGCGCCTGGCCTTCCGGCGGCCCGGTTTCACCTTCGCGCGGCGGAAGTTCTTCTCGGCAGGAGCCTTGACCCTCATGGCCCGACCCCTCCACCACGCTCAGTGCCCCGAAGGGCCGCGAGAATCGGCTCCGCCGTCGTGCCAATCGAGCCCGCACCGAGCGTGATCACGATGTCTCCGGGGCGCGCCAGGCCGGCAACCGCCGCGGGAATATCCTCGAGCGATTTCACCAGGTGCACCCGTCCGGGGGCGGCGGCTTCCACGGCGTCCGCGAGTGCTTCGATCGTGACGCCCGGAATGGGGGCTTCCCCCGCGGGGTAGATGTCCGTCAGCAGGATCGCGTCGGCGCGTCGCAGCGCCGCGGCGAACTCGGGCTGGAGTTGCTGGGTGCGGGTGAAACGGTGCGGCTGGAACACGACGACAACTCTCCTGTCGAGGCCGGCACGGGCGGCCGCAATCACCGCGGCGATCTCCGTGGGGTGGTGGCCGTAGTCGTCCACCACCATCACGTTCCGCTCTTCGCCGCGCAGCTCGAAGCGCCGTTCTGCGCCACGGAACTCCCGGAGCGCCGCGGCTACCGGCTCGAAGGGCACGTCGAGCTCGAGGGCAACTGCCACGGCGGCCAGCGCGTTCAGCATGTTGTGCCGGCCGGGCACCCTGAGCTGGATTTCGCCCAATGGCCTGGGTCCGTCCTGCGTACGGAACGTGAGCGACGCACGCGATCCGAAGGCCACGAGCTCGAAGTTCTGTCCGAGGAGGTCCGTGTCGGCGGCTGCCTCGCCGGTCGCCAGGCCGTAGGTAATCACCCGTCGTGTGATCCGCGGGAGGATCGCCCGGACCGCGGCGTCATCCATGCAGGCGACGACCGCACCGTAGAAGGGGACCTTGTTGGCAAAATCCACGAACGCCTGCTGCAGGTGCTCCCAGCTGCCGTAGCTTTCCATGTGCTCGCGATCGAGATTCGTGACCACCGCGATGGCGGGCGAGAGCTTCAGGAAGGAGCGATCGCTTTCGTCCGCCTCGGCCACCATGAGCTCGCCGCGGCCCAGCCTCGCGTTGCTGCCGAACGCGCTCAGGCGTCCGCCGATGACCGCCGTCGGATCCAGACCGGCCCGTTCCAGGACGAGCGCCACCATGGACGTGGTGGTCGTCTTTCCATGCGCGCCGGCGACCGCGATCCCATAGCGCAGCCGCATCAGCTCGGCGAGCATCTCCGCACGCGGGATCACCGGAACATGCCGCGCGGAGGCCGCGGCCACTTCCACGTTGTCGTCGCGAATCGCGGAGGACACCACGACCACGTCGGCCCGGCCGACGTGCGAGGCGTCGTGTCCGGTGACGACTCTGACGCCCAGCTGCCGCAGCCGGTCCGTCACCTCCGATCGCTTCGCGTCCGAGCCGCTGACCTCGTAGCCGAGGTTGACGAGCAGCTCGGCGATGCCGCTCATGCCGATGCCCCCGATCCCCACGAAATGAACGTGTCTGGTCCTCCCGAGCATCACATCGATCCGATCTGCTCAGCTCGCCGCCGCCATCTCCAACACCCGTCGGGCGATGGCGCTGCTGGCATCGGGGCTGGCGAACCGGCGCGCCCCGTCCGACATCGCCTTCAAGCGCTCGTGGTCGGAGAGCAGGCCGAGGATCCGATCGGCGAGGCTGCCGCCGCTCAGGTCCTTCTGCTCGATCATCTCCGCCGCGCCCCCCGCCACGAGCACCTCCGCGTTGCGGCGCTGGTGATCGTCGGTGGCGGTTGGAAGAGGAATCAGCAGCGCGGGCGCTCCCGCCGCGGCCAGTTCCGCGAGCGTTGTCGCGCCGGCCCGGCTCACAACGAGGTTCGCCGCCTTCATTTCCCTGTCGATGTCAAACAGGAACGGCTCCACGCGGGCTTCGATCCCCGCTCGCTGATATCCCTCCCTGACGACCGCCACATCGCGTTCGCCTGTCTGATGCGTGATTGCCATCCGGCCAGGGTGGGCTGCCAGCCGCGGCGCCGCCTCCACCATGGCCACGTTGATCGCGTGCGCGCCCTGGGAGCCGCCAAAAATCAGAATCCTCGGCGGCCCGATCGAACTGTCGGGCGCAGGGTCAAAAAACTCGGGCCGGACCGGGTTCCCTGTGACAAATCCCCTCCTTCCGAAGTAGTCGAGCGCTGGTTCGAACGTCACGGCCGCCGCCGTCACGAATCGCGCGAGCAGCCGGTTGGTCAGGCCCGGAACCGCGTTCTGCTCGAGCAGCAGCGTCGGAATGCCCCGAAGTGCCGCGGCGAGCACCACCGGGCCGGAACTGTAGCCGCCCACGCCGACCACCACGTCGGGGCGGCGACGGGACAGGATTCGCCAGCCATCCAGCCCGCTCAGGGGAAGCAGCAGCAACCCGCGCGCAAATGCGGCCGGCCCCATGCCCTTCAGCCCGGCGCTCCGCAGCAGATCCAGCTGAAATCCTTCGCGCGGGATCACCCGCGCCTCGATGCCGCGCGCGGTTCCGGCGAACGTGACCCGCGCATCCGGCTGCCGGCGCAGGATCTCCCGCGCGACGGCAATCCCCGGATAGAGGTGCCCGCCGGTTCCACCTCCGGCAATCACGATGGAAAGCGGCTTCATGCATCCTGCGGCGCAAGCGTGGCCGTGACGACGTGGGACGACGATCCGTGCTGCGAGACGTTCAGCAGCATGCCGATGCCGATCAGGTTGATGAGGAGCGACGACCCTCCGGCGCTCACGAACGGCAGCGGGATCCCCTTCGTCGGCAACAGTCCGAGGACGACGCTGATGTTGAACAGGGCCTGGAACGCGACCATCGTGGTCAGGCCGATGGCCAGGAACGCGCCGAACCGGTCGGGCGCCCTCGCACCGGCTCGCAGTCCGCGCCACGTGATCACGACGAAGCAGCCGAGGATCAGCGTGGCACCGACCAGTCCGAGCTCTTCGGCGGCAACGGCATAGATGAAATCGTTGTGCGGCTCGGGCAGATAGAAGAGCTTCTGCATGCCACCCATCAGCCCTCTGCCGAGGATCCCGCCCGTGCCGACGGCGATCTTGGACTGAATCAGCTGGTGTCCCACGCCGAGCGGGTCGCTTTCGGGGTTGAGAAACGCCACGATGCGCTTCCAGCGGTACTCCTCGGTGGTCACGAGCAGGTAGAGGGCCGGGAGCGCCGCCAGGAACAGGCCCGCGAGGTAGCTGTAGCTGAGCCCGGCCGCAAACACCATCACGGCGGCGATCATCGTCAGCGCGACCGCCGTGCCGAGATCCGGCTGGAGGAGGATGAGCACGAGGACGATCCCCAGCACGACGCCCACCGGCAGCAGCGAATGAGACACGTCGTCGATCCGATCCATTCTTCGCTCGAGGAGCGCGGCCGTGAAGATGATCATCGCGATCTTGGCGAACTCGGACGGCTGAATGCCGAACGACCCCAGCTGGATCCAGCGCGTCGCTCCCTTCACCGGGCGGCCGAACAGGGCGAGGATCAGGGCGGCGACTACCACCGCCAGAATGGTCCAGATCAGCGCCGGCTCGCGGTAGTGCCGGTAATCGAGACGCATGACGATGGGGAGAACGCACAGGCCGATGAGGACCCACGCCGACTGCTTCATCAGGAACCAGTACGGGTCGTCGAGCCGCTCCATGGCGTACACGGCCGAGGCGCTGTACACCATTACGATGCCGGTGCAGAGGAGCAGCAGCGTCGCACCGAAGAGCAGCTTGTCTGACTTGAGCTTTCGCGCCATACTTCGCGATCCAGGGCGGCTAAAGGTTCCTCGAACCCCGACCGAAACATCCGGTCGTTGCGTTCGTTGGACGCACAACGTTCACACTGCACCACCTGACCCGCACCTGCGCGTTTCTGCACTGCGGGCGCGCGAGCAGTCAGCAGTCATCAGCCGATCCGTGGGCGAAGACACCACCCTCGCAGACCGGGGCAGCCTGCGTTCCCAGCGGATGGTTCTTTACCGCACCAATCGGACTGATGACTGCTCACTGCTCGCGCGTGACATTCCACTCTTCTCCGAGCCGACGTACTTCCTGCTTGAACACCCGTCCGCGTTCGGCGTAGTCGCGGAACATGTCGAAGCTGGCGCATGCCGGCGCCAGCAGCACCGTCTGGCCCGGCGAGGCGGAGGCGAAGGCCGTCCGGACGGCGGCCGACATGTCCGCCGCCTCGTGGACGACGCACGATGATCCGAGCGCATCCGCGATGAGCGGCCGCGCCTCACCGATGGCCACGATGGTCGCGCGCCTCGCGGCGAGTGGCTTCGCCAGCTCGTGAAAGTCGCCGCCCTTGTAGCGCCCGCCCATCACCACGACGAGGCCGTTCTCGAAGCTCTCGATTGCGCGCCTGGCCGCCTCGATGTTCGTCGCCTTCGAGTCGTTGACGAACCGCACGCCGTCGATCTCAGCGACCGGCTCGAGGGCGTGCTCGAGCCCGGTGAAACCTTCGACGGCCCGGGTCATCGCGTCGCCCGACACGCCCACGAGCGACGACACCGCCGCCGCGGCCAGCACGTCGGCCAGCAGATGCCGTCCCGTCAGCTTGACGGCCGAGAGCGGGATGAGCGGCGCTTCTCCCGTGCGCGTCCGCCGGACGATCGCCTCGCCGGAGACGACGACGTCCGCGCTCGGGTCGCCGGCGACGGAACACAGCAGCCGGCGGGCCCGCGCGCCTTCTGCCAGCGAGACCGTCTCGATGTCGTCGGCGTTCAACACCGCCCAATCCTGCGCATCCTGGTTGGCGAAGATCCGGCTCTTGGCAGCCGCGTAGTCCTGCACAGTGGCATGTCGGTCGAGATGATCCGGCGAGAAGTTGAGGAGCACCGCTATCCACGGATGAAATGTGTCGGTGCTCTCGAGCTGGAAGCTGCTCGTCTCGACGACATGAATGGTGTCTGACGTTGACTGATCCACTTGCGAGCTCAGCGCGTGGCCGATGTTCCCTCCGACGAGGACGGGATATCCGCCGGCTTCGAGCATCCGTCCAGCGAGCGTCGTCGTTGTCGACTTGCCCTTGGTGCCCGTGATGGCCACGATTCGGCCCCGGAGCCAGCGCGAGGCGAGCTCGAGCTCGCCAATCACGGGCACACCCGCGCGACGGGCGTCGGCGATGGAAGGTTGATCCAGAGGCACACCCGGGCTCAACACCACCAGGTCCGCGCCGGCGAGCGTCCCCTCCGCGTGGCCGCCCAGCTCCAGCTTCACGCCTCCGGCGCGAAGCGCGTCGGCGTGCTCGACGTCGTCGCGCACGTCGGTCACCGTCACGATCGCGCCGCGGCGAACGAGCAGCTCCGCGGCGGCGATGCCGCTTCGCGCCGCACCCACAACGGTGACGCGCCTGCCCTGGACGGAGAATGCGGTGGTCGCGCTCATCGCAGCTTCAACGTCGCCAGGCTGAAGAGGGCGAAGATGATTGCCAGGATCAGGAATCGGCTGATGACTTTCGGTTCGCTCCAGCCGAGCAGTTCGAAGTGATGGTGCAACGGCGCCATCTTGAACACACGTTTGCCAGTGAGCTTGAAGGAGCCAACCTGTATGACAACCGAGGCCGCTTCGAGGACGAACACGCCGCTGACGAAGGGCAGCAGCAACTCCTGCTTCACGAGCAACGCGACCGTCCCGAGCGCACCGCCCAGCCCGAGCGATCCGATGTCGCCCATGAAGATTTCGGCGGGATACGAGTTGTACCAGAGGAAAGCGAGGCTCGCCCCCACGAGCGCGCCGCAGAACACCGTGAGCTCCGCCGCCGCCGAGTTGAGCTTCACCAGCTGCAGGTAGTCGGCGAACACGACGTGCGTGGAGACGTAGGCCAGCGCAGTCAGCGCCGCAGCGGAGACCGCGAAGACGCTGATCGCCAGGCCGTCGAGACCGTCCGTCAGGTTCACCATGTTGGTGGAGCCGACGAGCACGATCATCGCGTAGGGGACGTACAGCCATCCGATATCCGGGATCCAGTTCTTGAAGAAGGGAGGGATCAGCCGGGTGTTGAACAGCTGAAACTCGTTGGCGAGCACCATCAGCGCCAGACCGACCAGCAGCCCCACCAGCGCCTGCCAGGCCATCTTGTAGCGGGGACGCAGGCCGTGATGGGATCGCCGGACGATCTTCAGGTAGTCGTCCGCGAACCCGATGGCACCGAATGCCGTCGTCGAGAGCACCGTGATCCAGATGAATGGGTTCGCCGGGTTCGCCCAGAGCAGGGTCGGCACCAGCGCCGACGTGAGGATCAGCAGCCCCCCCATCGTGGGCGTACCAGCCTTCGTGCGATGCGTCGCCGGACCCTCCTGACGGATCACCTGACCAATCTGAAACTCCCGGAGCTTGCGGATCATCCACGGACCGAGGAGCAGCCCCAGCGCGAGCGCGGTGAGGCTGGCCGCCGCGGTTCGGAACGTGATGTACCGCGTGACGTTCAGCACTGGCCAGTACGTCGACAGCTCGTGAAGGTAGTACAGCATCAGGCGAACTCCGCCCGCAGCCGCTCGACCACGAAGTCGGTGCCTATGCCGCGCGAACCCTTGACGAGGACGAGATCTCCGGGACGAACCCGAGACGCCGCCAGATCGGCGGCTTCCTGCTTCGTCGCCACGTGCGCAACGTTCGCGGCGGGCATGCCCGCCGCGACGGCTGCCGCGGCCAGCCTCCGGGCCGGGGCCCCTCCCACGGCGATCAGGATCTCCAGGCCGGACTCCGCCGCGGCGCGTCCGGACTCGGCGTGCAGGCGTTCGGCGTGCGCGCCGAGCTCCAGCATCTCGCCGAGCACGGCAACCGTCCGCGCGCAGCCGGTGGCGGAGCGAACCAGTTCGAGGGCGCGACGGAGCGCAGCCGGACTGGAGTTGTAGGAGTCGTCCACGACCGTCACGCCGCCCGGCAGCCTGAGCAGCTCCCCGCGGTGCGGAGCCGGCGTGAGCGTGGCAGCCCGCTTCCGAATCGCATCGAGCGGAACGCCGAACTCCAGCGCGACTGCCGTCGCCGCCAGGACGTTCGACAGGTTCCCCAGACCCAGCAGCGGAACCCTCAGGTCGGTCTCGCCGACTGCGGTGCGAACCTTCGCCCGTGTTCCTTCCAGACCGCGCAGCTCGATCGCAATGGCCTGCACGTCGGCCGCCGTGTTCAGCCCGAACGTCACGACACGCCCGTCGAACCTCCGCGCCCTCGCCATGACCCTCGCGTCGTTGGCGTTGGCGATCAGCAGGTCGTCGGGCCGCGCGTTTTCCAGGATCTCCGCCTTGGCCTCGGCGAGGGCGTCGGCCGACTCGAAAAAACCGAGGTGGGCATCGCCCACGTTCGTCCAGACGCGCACCTCCGGCTCGGCGATGCCGATCAGCGTGCGAATCTCTCCGGGGTGGTTCATGCCCAGCTCGACGACCGCGATGTCCGGCCGCGACCGCAGTTCGATCAACGACAGCGGCAGGCCGATGTGATTGTTCAGATTCCCCTTGTTCCGGAAGACACGGAAACGCGTGACCAGGAACTCTGCCGACACTTCCTTGGTCGTGGTCTTGCCGGCGCTGCCGGTAATCGCCACGACGCGGGTACCGGAGCGGCGGCGCACGTCCCGGGCCACCGCCTGCAACGCCTGGGTCGTGTCCTCGACCAGCACCAGAACGGGACCCGATCCTGTTCCGCTGCGCTCCTCCTCGATTTCCCCCGCGTCACGGACCACCGCGCCCACTGCGCCGCGTGCCAGTGCGTCGGGCACGAACCGATGTCCGTCGAAGCGCTCTCCGCGGATCGCCACGAAGAGATCGCCCGCTTCAATCCTCCGCGAATCGATCGAGATGCGACCTATCGGCGTCGCGGGATCGCCCTGCACAACGCGGCCGCCGGCAACGGCAGCGATCCCCTCGGCGGTGAGCGGTACGGGGGCTTGGTTCACGAGACGTGCGATCCGTCGCGCCGGCGCTCGAGCGCCCCCCTGGCCACGTCGACATCGTCGAACGGCATCACCCGGTCGCCGATCACCTGATACTTTTCGTGACCCTTGCCCGCGATCAGCACGAGGTCGCCCGGACGAGCCTCGTGAACCGCCCGCTCGATCGCGCTCTTCCGATCGGCAATCGCCAGATGGGCGGTCGATCTGGGCGTGCCGGCGCGGCCCGGCAGCCGATCGGCGGGCATCACGATCCCGCGCTCGATTTCCTCGATGATCCGATCGGGATTCTCTGAGCGCGGATTGTCGGAGGTGACGATCACGAGGTCGCTGAGGCGCGCCGCGACCGCGCCCATCAGAGGACGCTTCGTGCGGTCGCGGTCGCCACCGCATCCGAAGACGGTAATCACGCGGCCGCTCGTGAGGGGCCTCGCCGTCTCGAGAAGGTTCTTGAGGGCGTCGTCGGTGTGCGCGTAATCCACCACGACCCGCACGTCGTCGGCGGCGGCCGAGACGACCTGGAATCGCCCCGGGACCTGCGCCAGTGTCGAAACGCCCTGTTCGATGGCGCTGAACGCAACGTCGAGGGCCAGGGCCGTCGCGACCGCCGCGAGGATGTTGTAGGCGTTCGGCCGGCCCACGAGCGGCGATCGGACTTGAAGCGCCCCGCGAGGCGTCAGAACCTCGAAGGCGAGGCCCTCGAGCGAGAACGAGATCGGTCCAGGCCGCACGTCGGCTTGCGCGTCGATGGCGTAGGTGATCGCCCGCGGTGCCGCTCGCACGACGTCGGCCCCTCGTGGATCGTCCATGTTGACGACACTGGCGCTCTCGGGCGGCAGCAACGTGAAGAGCCGCCGCTTCGCGGCGAAGTAGTCCTCCATGTCCCGGTGGAAGTCCAGGTGGTCGCGCGTGAGGTTGGTGAAGACGGCCGCCGCGAAGCGCAGATAGTCCGCCCGGCGCAGGCTCAACGCGTGCGACGAGACTTCCATGACGCAGGCGCCACACCCGTGGGCCACCATGTCCCGCAGCATGCGCTGCAACTCGGGGGCCTCGGGGGTCGTCCGCGACGCATCGACTTCCCGGCTGCCGATGCGGTATCCAACCGTGCCGATGCGCCCGCACCGAATCCCGGCGGCCTCGAAGATGGACTGGACGACATACGAGGTGGTGGTCTTCCCGTTCGTGCCGGTCACACCGATGAGCTGCAGCTTTCCGCTCGGATGACCGTAGAAGGTTGCGGCGAGCGCCGCGAGGGCCAACCGTGCGTCGCTGACTCGCAGCCAGGGAACAGCGCCTTCGGAGATGGCCGCGACCTCCGCCACGACAGCCACCGCGCCGCGACGGATCGCGTCGCGTGCGAACGTGGCCCCGTCGGCCTGGAGACCACGGAGCGCAACGAAGACGGAGCCGGCGGTCACCTGTCGCGAGTCGTAGGACACCCCTGTGACAGCAGTCCCGGCCTCGCGCGAAGAGAGGCGCTCGATCAGGCTGCGGTCGAAGGGCGCCATGTGCGCCACATCGCGAAGGAGATCGCCCAGCGTCACTGTGAGGCACCCGCGGCGATGTCCGGTGGGCGGCGGTCGAGCTCCAGCGCGCAGGAGTCTCCTGGTGTCAACGGCGCTCCCGCAGCCGGCGCCTGCTTGACCACGAACCCGTTGCCTTTCATGCTGGCCGTCACGCCGACGCGCGTCAGGACGTGCAGCGCCTCGCGCGCGCTCAGGCCGCGCAGGTCCGGCATGACCCCCGCGCGGACGGGCTCGAGGGCCCTGGCGATTCGATCTGCGCCGACCGGCTCGGTCGGCAGGAGATCGGCGGCCTTCCGCGCCATCAGGACCGGCGGCGCGGGATCGATGGTCGGCGCGACGCCAAGATGCCGGAGAGACGCTTCCGCAATGCGCTTGAACACCGGCGCCGAGACCACACCGCCGTAATAACCCTTCGCGTGCGGGGAATCGATCACGACGACGATTGCCAGCACCGGCGTGCGCGACGGCAGGAAGCCGACGAACGAGGCGTGGTAATCGGACTTCGAATACACGCCCCCGGCGAGCTTCTGCGAGGTTCCGGTTTTTCCCGCGACGGTGTAGCCCTGCACCTGCGCGGTCTTCGCCGTACCGTACTCGACCACGCCCTCCATCATCGCCGTGAGCTCGAGGGCGGTGCGCTCCGAGATGGTGCGTCGCAGCGGGGTGGGCTCGATCCGTTCGCGCCGTCCGTCCTTGACGAACGCCCGAACCAGGCGCGGCTCGAAGAGCGTGCCGCCATTGGCAATCGAGCTGACGGCGGTCGCCATCTGCAGAGGGGTGACGCTCACCTGGTAACCCATCGAGACCGATGCCAGGGCGCTGGCGTCGAGCTTGTCGGACGCCCAGACGATGCCCGGCGTCTGGCCGATGAAGTCCCGGCCGAGCGTGTGGCCGAAGCCGAACCGATTGATGTAGCGGCCCAGACGCTCGGGACCGAGCCGCTGGCCCACCTTGATGGCGCCGACGTTGCTGGACTTGGCGATGACGTCCGCAAACGACAGCACGCCGTAGGAATGCACGTCGCTGATCGCCCGGCGACCGAACCGGATCACCCCGGGGGCGCAGTCGACCGGATCATCCGGGTCCATGACGTCTTCCTCGAGCGCGGCCGACGCCGTCACGATCTTGAACGTCGATCCCGGCTCGTAAATCTCCTGCGTCGCGCGATTCCGCCGGACGTGCTCGGGCGCGTTGCCGTAGACATTCGGGTTGAACGTGGGATAGTTGGCGAGAGCCAGGATCTCGCCCGTCCACGGATCCATGATCATGGCGCTGCCGGCGGCAGCGCGGTTCTCGAGCACGCCGGCGCGCAGCTCGCGCTCGGCGATGTTCTGCAGGAACTGATCGATTGTCAGCTCGAGCGAAGCGCCCGACGTGGCCTCGCGTTCCACCCGGCTGGACACTGCCCGATTGTGGGCGTCTGACTCGACGATGACCTTCCCCGGCTTGCCGCGCACCCGGTCGTCGAAGGTGGCTTCCAACCCGGCCAGACCGATGTTGTCGATGCCCACGTATCCGAGCACGTGCGCCAGCATCTCCCTGTTGGGATAGAACCGGCGGCTCTCCTTCATCAGGCCGATGCCAGCGAGGTCGAGCTTGCGAACTCGCTGCTCCTCTGCGGGCGAGAGCTTGCGCTGGAGGTAGACGAACCGGCCCTTCCGCCGGAGGTTCTGGGACAGACGCTTGAGACCCGCCGGTCCGCAGCCCTCGAGGACCGCGCAGAGCTGCGCCGCGGTCTTCTCGACGTCTTCGACGCGCGCGGGGTCCGCCCACAGCGATTCGGCATCGACGCTGTAGGCGAGGAGGCGGCCGTTGCGGTCGATGATGTCGCCGCGCTTGGCAGGCGCCTCGACCGTCTGCATCTGCTGGCGCTCGGCGCGGGCCACGAGCTCCGCGTGCTGGAACACCTGCAGGTAGATGAGCCGCGCTTCGATGGTGACAGTCCAGACCGCGAAGACCGCGGCCGTGAGGCCGAGGCGCGATCGGACCGTGGCCCTCCAGTCCGAGCTCGATCGATGCTCGCGCGGCCCGCGCGCGCCGCCGCGAAACCACGACAGATTGACCCGGACCGGGCGATGCTGGCTGTCCATGATGGCTCCTCCGCCCCCGCGGCTAGCGTGCCGCGACGACCGCTTTGGACGGCGGCTCGGATGGCACCACGCGCTCGATCACAATGGCCTGGTCGCTGGTCGGCTCGACCATGCGCAGCCTGGTGCGCGCCATCTCCTCGATCCGACGTGGCGCGCGCAGGGACTCGATCTCGAGCCGCAGATGCCTGTTGATCTCTTCTTCCGCGATGCGCTGCTGCTGCAACTGCTCGATCAGGTAGCCATGTCGGAGGAGCTCGAAGTGCTGCCAGGCCGAGAACAGCAGGACGATCACCAGCAGCGCGCCGATCGCCGTCGATCGGAAGAGTTGTCGCTGCCGCGTCTCGTCCACTTCCCGGATAATCGGGTTGTTGCGAACGTCTTTCCTGATCGCGTACTCGAAATCGGTCGCGTTCATACGGTCCTCTCGATCACGCGCAGTTTCGCGCTGCGGGCACGCGGGTTTCGCGCGACTTCGTCGTCGCCCGGGCGGAGCGGGCGTTTGGTGAGGATTCGCAGCCTGGCCTCGCCGCGCTCGAGCGCTCTGAACACGTGCTTCACGACGCGGTCCTCGAGCGAGTGGAACGAGATCACCGCCAGCCTCGCCCCCGCGAGCAGCCGCCGGACCGCCGCCGCGAGGAAGGCGTCGATGCCCTCGAGCTCACGGTTCACCCAGATACGCAACGCCTGGAACGTCCTCGTGGCCGGATCGATCCGGTGGTGGCCGCGCCCTGGCACGGCCCGGCGGACGATCTGCGCCAGCTGTCCCGTCGACCTGATCGGCGATCGCTCGCGTTCGGCGACGATCGCCCGTGCGATCCGGCGGGAGAAGCGCTCCTCGCCGAACCCGAAGATCACGTCGGCCAGCTCTCTCTCCCCTGCGGCCGCCAGCCGCTCTGCGGCCGTCGGTCCCGACGAGCGGTCCATCCGCATGTCGAGCGGCTCGTCGCGGCGAAAGCTGAACCCGCGCCCGTCGCTGTCAAGCTGGAAGGAGGACACGCCCAGATCGGCCAACGCGCCGGCAACGCCATCAATCCCGCGCTCATCCAGAACCCGGTCCAGGTCGCGATAATCCGCATGGACGAGCTCGACGCGATCGCCAAAGGCCGCGAGCGCTTCGCGGGCCAGACCGAGTGCGTCAGGATCCCGGTCCAGGCCGATCACGCGGTCGGCGCCGGCTTCGAGCAGCGCCCGGCTGTGTCCGCCGAGCCCCACGGTGCAGTCCACGAAGAGCCCTCCGCGGGACGCGTTCAGCAAGCTGACCGTTTCAGCCGTCAGCACCGGCTCATGCAGGGGCGCCATGGCTCAGATCCCGAACTCCGCCAGCGCACGCGCGTCGTCGTCCGTGTAGGGATCGCGCTGCAGCCTGGCGATGAAGCGCTCGTGGTTCCACACCTCGATGTAGTCGTACTGGCCGAAGACGTCGACTTCGCCCGACATGCCCGCCGATTCGCGAAGGCGCAGATGGATCACAACGCGCCCCTGGGAGTCGATCTGGGCGGTCTGTCCGTAGAAGTTGACGCGGTCCAGGTACTTCAGGCGCGAGGGGTGGGTCGAGGGCATCCGGCCCAGCTTTTCCTCGTGCACGAGCCAGACGGGCATCGGGTAGATGCGGACGGACTCCCCCGTCAAGCTCGTCACGAACAGCTCCGATCCGTGGGTCTTCTCGACCACGGACCTGAAAGCGTTCGGGATCTTGAGCCGGCCCTTCTCATCTATTCTGGCGGCGTGGTTGCCCCGAAGCACGCAGTCCTACTCCACTTCACTCCACAAAAATCCACGCCGATAGTAGAGAAGGCCCCCAGGGATGTCAACCGCAAAATCTAGTAGATGCTAGGCTTACGTTTTATTTTCGCCGGAGAAATTTTGGCGAAAACGCCACGGGCTAGCGCGAGGACGTGCTAGCATGGGAAAATTTGGCGCAGCCGTTTCCTCCCCCTGTCCTCTAGCATGCTCCGCGCAGGCCTGATCGGATTCCCGTCCACCGGCAAGACGACCCTCTTTCAGCTTCTGACCAGCGCCAGGGAAGCTCATCGTCCGAGCGGAAAATCGGAGGCCAACGTCGGAGTTTCACGGGTCCCTGACGAACGGCTGGACCGGCTGACGGCGCTCTTCAATCCCCGCAAGCGAGTGCCGGCGACGGTCGAATTCGCGGACATCGCCGGGACCGGCACCCGCACGGGCGCGCAGGCCCTGCTCGACGTCGCTCCGTTCCGCAACGCCGATGCGCTGCTGCACGTCGTCCGGATGTTTCGAGACCCGTCGGTCCCGCATCCGGCCGGATCGGTGGATCCGGCGCGCGACGTCCGCACGATGGAAGACGAGGTCTTGCTGGCAGACCTCGGCGTGGTGGAACGGCGGCTCGAGCGCCTCGAGCGCGATCTGAAGAAAGCGGTTACACCCGAGCTCCGGAAGGAGCAGGAAATCCTTCTCCGCTGCCGCGAGGCGCTCGAAGCCGGGCGGCCGCTGCGCGCGCTCGAACTGCCGGCGGAGGAGGCGAAGCGCCTGCGCGGTTTTCAGTTCCTGTCCGCCAAGCCACTGCTTCTGGTCCTCAATCTGGACGAATCGGACCTGGCGTCGGCCGACGATGCTGTTCGTCTGGCGGGCCTGGAGGCGTTCATGTCGGGTGCGGCGATGCGCGCGGTCCCGATCTGCGCGAAGATAGAGCTCGAAATCGCTCAGCTCGACGAGGGAGACGCCAGGGCGTTCATGTCGGATCTCGGCCTGCGCGAATCGGGTCTGGATCGCGTGATTCGCGCGAGCTACGACCTGCTCGGGTACATCTCGTTTTTCACCGTCGGGGAAGACGAGTGCCGGGCCTGGTCCATCCCGAGGGACACACCGGCGGTCCTGGCGGCCGGCGAGATTCACAGCGACATCTCGCGGGGCTTCATCCGCGCGGAGGTCGTCCGCTACGAGCATCTTCTCGCGCGCGGCTCGCTCGCGGCCTGCCGCGAACATGGCGAGTTGAGGCTCGAGGGCAAGGAGTACATCGTGCTCGACGGCGACGTGATCAACTTCAGGCACGCCACATAAACACGACGTGACGCCCCAGACCATCCTCGTCTGCGAGGCGCAGGTGCCGTTCGTGCACGGCGGTGCGGAAGTCCACGTGCGCGAACTGGTGCGAGAGCTGCGCGCGCGCGGTTACTCGGCCGAGCTCGTCAGCGTGCCCTTCAAGTGGTATCCCAAGGAGGAAATCCTTCCGCATGCCGCCGCCTGGCGGCTCCTCGACCTGAGCGAAAGCAACGGCCGTCCGGTGGACGTGGTCATCGCCACCAAGTTCCCGACCTACTTCGTTCGTCATCCCAGGAAAGTGGCCTGGCTGATCCACCAGTACCGCGCGGCGTACGAGCTTTGCGGTACGGTGTACAGCGACTTCACGCACAACGAGAAGGACGTGGGCCTGCGAGACACCCTCATCAGGCTCGACACCGAGATGCTCGGGGAGTGCCGTGCGCTCTTCACGAACGCCAAGAACACCGCCTCGCGGCTGCTGAAGTTCAACGCCCTTCAGGCCGTACCGCTGTATCATCCGCCGAGGCTTGCGGGCCGGCTGACGAGCGGTCCTTACGGCGACTATGTGCTGTCGGTCGGGCGGATCGAGTCCGTGAAGCGGGTGGACCTGATCGTTGGCGCGATGGCCGATGCCGACAGCTCCATCCGGCTGGTCGTCGCGGGCGACGGGACGCAGCGCGAGCACGTCGAGCGGGAGGCGGAGACGCTCGGCGTCCGCGATCGCATCACCTTCCTCGGCTCCGTGCGTGACGAGGAACTGATCGGGCTCTATGCGGGCGCGCTCGCGGTGATTTATCCCCCGTACGACGAGGACTTCGGCTATGTCACGCTCGAAGCGTTCCTCGCGCGCCGGCCGGTGATCACGTGCCCCGACTCGGGCGGGCCGAACGAGTTCGTCATCGATGGGGTCAACGGGTTCGTGTGCGACCCGGAGCCGAGAGCGCTGGCCGAGGCGATCAACCGCCTCGCTGCCGCCCGGGGGCTTGCGGCGCGGCTCGGCGACGCCGGTCACGAGGCTGCCAGCCGCGTCACGTGGGATGGCGTCATCGAGCAGCTCCTGTCCGTGGAATGAACCGGCAAGTGCGGCACAATGGCCGCAGGCGGTCAGTCGCGTGAAGAAACTGATAATCCAGATCCCTTGCCTCAACGAGGCGCAGACGCTACCGCCAACGCTCGCGGACTTGCCGCGGTCGGTGCCAGGCATCGACGTCATCGAGACGCTGGTCGTCGACGACGGCTCGCGGGACGGGACGGCGGACGTTGCACGCGCCTGCGGCGTCGATCACGTGGTGCGACTGACCAGGAACAAGGGGCTCGCCGCCGCTTTCATGGCGGGCATCGACGCCTCGCTGAAGAAAGGGGCCGACTTCATCGTCAACACCGACGCGGACAATCAGTACGCCGCGGGCGAGATCCCGAAGCTGCTCGCTCCGCTCCTCGCGGGCGACGCGGACATCGTAATCGGGGATCGCAACATCGCGGAAGTGGAGCACATGTCCTGGCGGAAGCGGCAGCTGCAGCGGCTCGGGAGCTGGGTCGTTCGACAGGTCTCGAGCACGTCGGTCCCTGACACGACGAGCGGCTTCCGCGCGTACACGCGCGAGGCCGCGCTCCGTATGACCATCGTCTCGGATTTTTCCTATACGCTCGAGTCCATCATTCAGGCGGGCAAGAAGCGGATGGCCATCGCTCACGTGGCAGTGGCCACCAATCCCCGGACGCGGGAATCGCGGCTCTTCGACAACGTCTTCTCCTACGTCAAGCGTTCGGCGGCCACCATCGTCCGCATCTATGCGATGTACGAGCCGTTGAAGGTCTTCACGTACATCGGGCTGACTGTTTTCGGCGTGGGCTTCCTTCTCGGGCTGCGTTTCGTCTACCTGTATCTGACCGACTACACGGGACAGGGCCGCTACGTACAGTCGTTGATCCTGTCCGCGGTGCTTCTCATCGTTGGCTTTCAGGTGCTGCTCATCGGCTTGCTCGCCGACGTGATTTCGGCCAACCGGAAGCTGCTCGAGGATCTCGTCTACCGCGTGCGCTCGCTCGAGCTGCCGTCGGCGGACGTCGATGCGTCGAAGCGCGACGAGACGCCGCGCGTCCTCTCCGGCCAGAGCAACCGGCGATGGGAGCGGTAAAGTGGCAGAGCCCGGTGACGTGTCCATCGTGATTCCCGCCTACAACGAAGCCGATGCCATCACCGATGTCGTCGGCACCCTCTCGGGCGCGGCGCGCTGGCGGGAAATCATCGTCGTGGACGACGGCTCGCACGACGACACTGGCAATAGGGCACAGCAGGCGGGCGCCATCGTGGTGCGCCACCCGTACAACAAGGGCAACGGAGCGGCGGTGAAGACGGGGATTCGCCGGGCGACCGCCGAGTACGTCCTCATCATCGACGCCGACGGCCAGCACCAGGCGGCCGACGCCCTGCGGCTCGTCGCGCGGCTCGGCGAGTACGACCTCGTCGTCGGGGCGCGCTCGAAAGAGACGCAGGCCACCCACGCCAGGCGCTTCGGCAACGGTGCACTCAACAGCCTGGCGAGCTATCTGACCGGTCGCGAGATCCCCGACCTCACGTCCGGTTTTCGCGCCGCGCGGCGAGACGGCCTGCGCGAGTTCCTGCACCTGCTCCCGAACGGCTTCTCGACGCCGACGACGACCACCCTCGCCTTCATCAAGGCCGGCTACAACGTGGCGTTCGAGCCGACGGACGCGCGGCAGCGCGTGGGCTCGTCGAAGATCCGCTTTGCCAGCGACGGCGCCAAGTTCCTGATGATCATCCTGAAGATCGTGACGATTTTCAGCCCGCTGCGTATTTTTGTCCCGCTTTCCGCGGCGGCGCTCGCCCTCGGCATCGCCTACGGGGTGTGGAACGTGGCGTTGTATGCCCGAATCCCGAACGGGTCGGTGCTGCTGATCCTGTTCGCCGTCGTGGTGTTCCTGGTCGGGCTGGTGTCCGAGCAGATTTCGTCACTGCGATTCGAGGGACGGCAGTAGCAGCGGTGGCCGCACCCGCCTCGCGGATGATTCTCGTCGCGGGCCTCGCCGGCCTCGCGCTGCGCCTGGTGTTCGGCCTCGCCTACTGGATCGACAAGCCCTTGACGCACGACGAAGGCGAGTACCTGGAGCTTGCGAGAAGCCTCTCGGCGGGCAGGGGATTCGCCTACGGCCCCGAACATGCTGTCGGCACCGCGCAGCAGTTCGGCCGCGCGCCGCTCTATCCGATGTTCCTCGCGGCGATTGGCGCGACCGGCGCGCAGCCCGACAGCGCACCGACCCGGGTCAAGACCGCGCAGGCCGTGCTGGGCGCCGCTCTCGTTGTGCTGATCGGGGCGATCACCCGACGCTCGGCCGGCCCGGCGGCGGGAGCGCTCGCCGCGTCCATCGCCGCTGCCTATCCGCCGCTCGTCTTCTATCCCGCCTACGTTTTCAGCGAAACGCTGTACTCGGTCGTCGCGCTGTCGGCGGCACTTGCACTGCAGATTGCCGTCGATCGTGCCGACAGGGCGCGCAGCAGTCGCGCCGGCGCCCCGCTGTCGCTCCTTGCCGGCATCCTCGTCGGCCTGGCGGTTCTGACGAGGCCCGCGATGCTGCTGTTCCTTCCACTCGCGGTTCTGTGGTTAATCGCCCGCCGGCATCACGTACTCGTGGTGGGGGTCGTCGCGGCTGCCGTTGCCGTTGTCGCGCCCTGGACGGCGCGCAACTATCGGGTGCACGAACGGTTCGTCCTCGTTGCGTCGGAGGGTGGCGTGACGTTCTGGACCGGTAATCATCCGCTGGCCCGAGGTGAAGGCGATCTGGCGGCGAATCCCGAGCTCAAACGTGCCGAGCTCGAGTTTCGCCGAGCGCACCCGGGCCTGTCGGCCGAAGAGCTCGAACCGCTCTACTATCGCGAAGCGCTCCGCTATATCGGGGAACACTTCGGCTGGTGGCTCGGTCTGCTGGCCAGGAAGGCGTTCTACACGATCGTTCCGCTCGGACCGTCATACGCGCTGCACTCCCTGCGCTATCGCATCGCATCCATCGTCCCCTACTTGATCCTCCTGCCGTTTGGCTTCATCGGCGCGGTCCGCCTGTGGACGGCGCCGAGCCGGCCTTCGGCTGTGTTTCTCCTGGCGGGTGCAGCGATCCTCGTCTGCCTGCTATTCTTCCCGCAGGAACGTTTTCGTGTCCCTGTCCTAGATCCGGTGTTGATTGTTTGTGCGGCCGCCAGCGGTCGCCGTTTTCTGTCGTGAAGCCGACAACCAGCGTCCTCGTCGTCACCCCTACGTATAACGAGCGCGAGAACCTCCCCGTCCTCGTTGCGGGAGTGCTCGCACATGCCGGTTATCGCATGCTGGTCGTCGACGATGGGTCCCCCGATGGCACCGGGAGCCTGGCGGACGAACTGGCCGTCGCGCACCCTGGCCGAATCGAGGTGCTGCACCGAACCGGGCCCCGCGGGCTCGGCCGCTCCTACGTCGACGGTCTCAAGATGGCCGTCGCACAGCCGGACGTCGATCTCGTCTGTCAAATGGATGCGGATCTGTCGCACGATCCGGCGTACCTGCCGTCGCTCGCCGCCTCGGCCGCCGAGCACGACGTCGTCATTGGATCGCGGTACCTGAACGGTGTGAGCGTCGTGAACTGGCCGCTTCACCGGATTTTCCTGAGCGCGTTCGCCAATCGGTACATTCGCGCCGTGACGAGCCTCACCCCACGCGACTGCACCAGCGGCTTTCGGTGCTGGCGCCGAGACGCTCTCGCGCGCCTGCCGCTCGACAGCATGGTCTCGGACGGGTACGCCTTCCTCGTGGAGATGCTCTTCGAAGCCACACGGCGGGGCTGCACGATCGGGGAGGTTCCGATCATCTTCGTCGAACGGCGCCTGGGGTATTCGAAGGTCACCACGCCGGTTCTCGTCGAGTCCCTCATCACCCCGTGGCGGTTGCGGCTTCGACGTCCTCCGCGAGGAGAGCGGGCAGCGGTTCTCGACGGTCGGCGCGACGGTCGATCCTCTCCACAATGATCAAGCCGCCAATTTCGTCGTCTGGGTGGTGTCCCGCGAAGCGGCGAGCCCTGACATGCGTTTCGTAATCGTCATGGTGACCTCGTCGTATCCGCGATTCCCGGGCGACAGCGTCGGCACCTTCATGGAGCCGATTGCCCGCGAGGTCGCGGCCCGAGGACATGAGGTTCACGTCGTGGCGCCATGGCACCCGCAGGTGAACCGCGGCGCGCACGAGAACGGCGTGAGCCTTCATTTCTACAAGTACGCACCGGTCAGAGCGCTGAACGTTTTCGGATACGCAGCCGCGATGCGGGCCGACGTGAGCGTTCGCGGCGCTGCGTATGCCGCGGCGCCGGCGGCGCTCATGGCCGGGTGGCGCGCGGCACGACGCGTCGCACGCAGACATCAGGCGACGCACATGCACGGCCACTGGGTCGTGCCCGGCGGCGCCGTCGCGGCGGCGGCCGCGCCGTCGCTCCCGCTCGTCGTCAGCCTGCATGGCTCGGACGTGTACGTCGCCGAGAAACTGGCGCCCGCGCGGATCGCTGCCCGATGGGTCTTCCGACGCGCGGGGGTGGTCACGGCGTGCAGCAGCGACCTGGCGCGGCGCGCCATTGCGCTCGGCGCGGATCCCGGGCGGATCCACGTCGTTCCGTACGGCGTCGACGTGAAGCGGTTCCGCCCTGACAGCAGCGCGCGATCCGCGCTCCGTTGCCAGCTTCGCGTGCCGGATGGCGCGTCTCTGGTGTTCTCCGCGGGGCGGCTCGTCAAGAAGAAAGGGTTCGAGTATCTGATAGACGCCGTGGGACTGGTCGAGGGGGGCGTGCCGCTCGTGCTGGCAATCGCCGGGGACGGAGATCTCCGCGGTGAGCTGATCGCGCGCGCCGCCTCGGCGGGACTGGGGGATCGGATCCGTTTCCTCGGCAACCAGACGCAGGACGAGGTCGCGCGCTGGCTGGCGGCAGCGGACATGGTCGTGGTCCCGTCGGTGCGGGACGACAGCGGCAACGTGGACGGCCTGCCAAACATCGTGCTCGAATCCCTGGCATCCGGAACGCCGCTGGTCACGACGCCTGCCGGTGGCATCGGCCCGGTCGTGGAGTGCGGCCGGACGGCGGTCGTCGTCGGCGAACGCGACTCGGCCGCGCTCGCGCGCGCGATCGGGATGCTTGCCGCCGACAGGCCGACGCGCCTTCGCCTCGGGCAGGCCGGCCGAACGCTCGTGACGGAGCGCTTCGGGTGGGAGGAAACCGCCCGTCAGCTCGAAACCGCCTACGAGCGCGCCCTTGCCAAGTAAGTTTGCCGACAGCTAACATTTACGGCTCATCAATGCCCCAGCCTGCCGCGCCTGGACCGGGCCTCAGCGTGTTCTTCCCTGCCTGCAACGACAGTACATCCGTCGCCAGCCTTGTCATGTTCGCGGGCCGGACCGCACGCCTGTTGACCGACGACGTCGAGGTGATCATCGTCAACGACGGAACCGCGGATGCCACTGCCGCGCTGACGCAGCGGGCGGCGACAGCCGGCAGCCATGGGCCGACCGCAGAGTCTTGATCGTGGCGCCCGGCACCGCGTCCGACATGTCCTGTTCTTCGCGGCGATAGCGGCTGCCCAATTCGGGATCTTCGAGATCGCTCTGCGCACCTGGGGGAGCTCAGAAGCGGCGCCAGCCTTTCAGGGGCTTTTCGAGGGCGATCCTCGCATCGGGTATCGCCTGAAGCCTCGCGCCAGCGTCCGATTCGCGACAGCGGAGTTCGAGACGGACATTGCCATCAACGGCGCCGGCGTTCGAGACGACGAGGAGATCGGTCCGAAACAGCCGGACGAGAAGCGCATCGTCGTCCTGGGAGACTCGCTGGTGTTGTCGGTGCAGGTGCCCCTGGCCCAGACCTTCGGCGAGCTGCTCGAGAAGCGCCTCAATGCCGACACCGCGGCCGGGCGATATCGGGTGATCAATGCGGGTGTGCAGGGCTACGGGCCGGTCGAGGAGGCGTTGTTCTTCGAGAGCCTCGCTGACACCGTGCAGCCGGACCTCGTGTTGGTGACCGTCTTCGTCGGCAACGACGCCGAGGAGGCCTTCCAGTCCTCTCCCAAGCTCGGCGGCCCTGGTTCGGGCGGCATGGTCGCCGCTCGCGACACGCTCCGCACCCATCTGAGGCGGCTCGTGCGTCGCAGCATGGTGCTGCAGGTTGTCCGGTTGCGTGTGAACATGGTGCTCGGCCGGCTCGGCTTCTCCCTGACGCCTCCGGAGCCGCCGCTGCAGAGCTATGCGGCCAGTCCGGCGCCGAGGATCCGCGAGGGGCTCGCCGTCGCGAGGCGATCGATCGAGCACATCATGGCGACGGCGTCGCGCGTGAATGCGAGGACCGCGGTAGTGCTCATGCCGGCACGGTTCCAGGTGGACGACGCGGACTACGGGCGTCTGAGGACGGCCGTCGCGAACGCGGGCGGCGAGCTGATCAGGGACGCCGCAACCGAGCGCTTCGAGGATGCGCTCGCTCGCGTGAACGTGCCTCGCCTGGATCTGCTTCCCGTATTGCGCGCGACGCTGCCGGGGCCCGACGTGTTCTTCCAGACGAACGTGCACCTCACGCCGCACGGCCACCAGGTTGTCGCCGATGCGATCGCGCGCTTCATCAGGGACCATCATCTGCTCACGGCGCGCGACTGACCCGGCCCATGCTGTTCAATTCCCTGCACTTCGTCTGGTTCTTCATCGTCGTTTACGCGATCTACCGCGCCCTGCCGCACCGGCCGCAGAACTGGCTCCTGCTCGTCGCCAGCTACTACTTCTATGCCGCTTGGGACTGGCGGTTTCTGGGGCTCCTGGTCGCCTCCACCATCGTGGACTACAGCTGCGCGCGCGCGCTCGACCGCCAGACCGATCCGCTGTGGCGGAAGCGGCTGCTGTGGTTCAGCATCACCTTCAACCTCACCCTTCTGGGCTTCTTCAAGTACTTCAATTTCTTTGCGGACAACCTTCATCTGATCTTCGGTGCCCTCGGGTGGCAGGTGGATTTTTTCACGCTTCGAGTCCTGCTGCCGATCGGCATCTCCTTCTACACGTTTGTCACGATGAGCTACGTCATCGACGTGTACCGCCGGGAGATCCGGGCCACCCGGGACCTGCTGGATTTCGCCGTGTTCGTCGCCTACTTTCCCCACCTCGTAGCGGGGCCGATCTTGCGTGCGACCATGCTCCTGCCGCAGATCGGCAGGCCGCGGCGCATCACCGGCGAGCAGCTTCGCGATGGCGCGTGGCTCATCGCCTGGGGGTACTTCCTCAAAGTGTTCGTGGCCGACAACGTCGCCCCGCTCGCCAACGCCGTGTTCGATCCCGAGACGCCCGCCACCGGGGTGAACGTCCTGCTGGGCGTGTACGCCTTCGCGTTCCAGATCTACGGCGATTTCGCCGGCTACTCGAACATCGCACGCGGCACGTCAAAGCTCATGGGCATCGAGCTCATAGAGAATTTTAGGTTCCCCTACTTCGTGCGCACGCCGCAGGAGTTCTGGCGTCACTGGCACATCAGCCTCTCGACCTGGCTTCGCGACTATCTCTACATCCCGCTGGGCGGCAGTCGCGGCACCCCCGCCCGGACGCGCCGCAACCTGATGGTCACCATGCTGCTCGGCGGCCTGTGGCATGGCGCCGCCTGGACCTTCGTGCTGTGGGGCGCATATCAGGGGGCGCTGCTCGGCTTGTATCGGACGGCGGGCGGGCGGCCCGCGGTTCGCCAGTGGCTGCTCGGGAACACCCCCCTGGCGCGCGTCCTCGGCTGGTTCGTGATGTTTCACCTGACGTGTTACGGCTGGTTGATTTTCAGAGCCTCGTCCGCGGCGCAGATCGGATCGCTCACCACGAGCCTGCTGACGGCCTTCGCTCCCTCGTCGGTCGACTTCACCGGCCTGCTGGCGCCGCTCGCGCTGTACGTCACGCCGCTGCTGCTGGTGCACGCGGGCGAGGCGTGGTTCAACGACGTGCTCATCGTCCGCCGCACGCCCATCGGGGTGCGATACTCTGTCTACGCTGCAACGTTGTACCTGATCGTCCTGTTCGGCAATTTCGGGGGCGCCGATTTCATCTACTTCCAGTTCTGAGGGCCGCGGCATGGAAAGCGAATGCTGATCCAGGCAGTCCAGTTCGCGGTTGTCGCCTGGCTGCCCGGCGCAGTTATCTACCGCGCGCCGTGGGGCGGGCGCGGTACTCGCGCTGGACTCGACGCGGAAGAACGGCTGTTCTGGTCCGTCGTGATCAGCACGGGTGTGTCGCTCTCCGTCGTGCTGGCGCTCGCCTGGCTCGGCCGCTACTCGTTCGCGCGGCTGCTCGTAGCGGACCTCCTGATCGCTGCGTCGGTGGCCGCGCTGTCCAGATTCAACCTCGGGTACGGACGGGCCGCGCGTCGCCCCAGGATCTCGGTTCTCATTCCGCTTGCGCTCGTGGCGCTCGGTGTCTGGAGATTCTTTCCCCCGGCGGAGTACATCATCGGAGGGAAAGATCCGGGCGTCTACATGAACGAAGGAATCCAGATCGCCCAACGCGGTACGTTCCTCTACGAGGATCCGGTTGTCGCGTCCGTCCCAGCCTTCGCGCGGGACCTCTTTTACCCCTCGCACCAGCGGACCGACTACTACGGCATCCGGTTCATGGGCTTCCGCATCATCGATCCGGACACCGGCCTGGTGGTCGGCCAGTTCCCGCACCTGTTTCCCGCGTCCATTGCGGTCGCCTACGGTCTCGACGGCCTGACCGGGGCGCGTCGCGCGTCGGGTGCCTGGGCCATCCTCGGACTGCTCGCCGTGTATTTCACGGGAGCGCGGCTGTTCGGCAGGCTCGCCGGCTGTGCCGCCGCGACGCTGCTGGCGCTGAACCTGGTCCAGGTCTGGTTCGCGCGGTATCCGAACTCCGAAGTCGTCATGCAGGCGCTGCTCTTCGCGGCGCTGCTGGCGGCGGCCAGAGCCCACGTGGATCGGGACGCATTCTTTGCGCCGATTGCAGGCTCGCTTCTCGGGCTGCTGCTGTTCCTGCGAATGGATGCGGCGCTCGCGATTGCCGCGGTGCTGGCAGGCATCGCGCTGTTGCGCATGAGCGGCGGGCGCTGGCAATGGCGCTTTCTCGCGAGCCTCGCCGCAGTGTCGCTCGTCGCGGCGATCTACCTGATCGGTCCGATGCGCGCGTATGCGGACCGCGGCATCATTTTTCTATCCAACCTTCAGTGGTGGCACTACCTCGTGGTCATGCTGGCCGCGGCAGGAATGGCCGGCCTCCTGGCGGCGTCGCACAACGCCCGTGTGCGATCGGCCATTACGGTGTTCGCGCCGCGCGCGCTCGCTGCGGCCGTTGTCGTCGGCGCCATCTACGCGATGGTCTTTCGAAAACCGGGTGGACGGCTGGCCGCGCACGATGCGTATGCGCTCCGTACCTTCACCGACTACTACCTGACGCTCCCGGTGCTCATCGCAGCCCTGGTCGGCTACGTGCTCTCAACCCGCCGTCTGTTCTGGAGGGCGCCGGCATTTTTCGCGGTGGTGACGGTGTTCTCGTTCTTCTTCTTCTACAAGATCCATATCGTCCCGGACCATTTCTGGATGGCCCGCCGGTTCCTGCCCGTGATCCTGCCCGGCGCGCTGCTCTTCGCGGTGGCCGCCGCGCTCGGGAGCCGGAGGGGCAGGCCGCTGACGCAGACGCTGCGCTGGGGCGTCGGGCTGGTGTTCCTGCTCCTGGTCGGGCGCGAGTACGCGCGCGCCAGCGCCCCGATCCTGAGCCACGTCGAGTACGCCGGAGTGATTCCCCGCCTCGAGCAGCTCGCCTCGACAATCGGCAACGACGACCTGCTCATCGTCGAATCGCGCGATGCGGGGACCGACGTGCACACGCTGGCGCTTCCGCTTGCGTACGTCTACGCGCGAAACGTCCTCGTCCTGAGCTCCGCGGCCCCGGACAAACCGACGTTCGGCGGCTTCCTCGAGTGGGCGGAAAGCAGGTACGCGCGCGTGCTCTTCCTGGGGGCTGGCGGGACCGACCTGCTCTCGCGAGAGTGGGGCGCAACGGTCCTGGCCACGGCCCGCTTCCGGCTGCCCGAGTACGACGCGCCACTCAATGCGTTCCCGCGCTACGCCAGCGCAAAGCAGTTCGACTACACCGTATACGAGCTGATGCCGGGCGCTGGCGAAGAGCTCGCAGCCGAGTTCGTGCTCGATATCGGAGTTCGCGACGATTTGAACGTCCTGCGGTTTCACGCGAAGGAGGAAACCGAGGGGCGTACAATCCGCTGGTCCCGGAACGTCTCCTACATCCTGCTGCCAGACCTGCGACCCGGAAGCCGCGAGGTGGTGCTGTGGCTCAATGATGGCGGTCGGCCCGCCGCGGCCCCTCCCGCAGAGGTAACGATCGCGCTGGCGGACGAACCGCTCGGAACCATCACCGTTGACACCGGTTTCAAGCCGTATACCGTGCCCATCCCCGAAGCGCTGGCCTCCCGGATCGCGGCCGCCAGGGCCCCGGTCCGCCTGAAGCTGACAACGGTGATCTGGAACCCCGAGCAGGTGCTGGGAACCGCCGACAACCGGGAGCTCGGCGTGATGGTCGATCGCGTGGAAGTAAGATAGTACGGACTACGACTACGGATCACGGACTACGGATCACGGACTACGGATCACGACTCAATGCGCTCATTCACCATCACCGACCGTCGGGAGCGGGCGATCGTGGGTGCAGCCGACGTCGTGCTGGCCGCCGCCGCGGCCGTAACACGGCCGCTGAGGCACAGGCAGCCGCCCCGCGCGCCCCGGCGCATCCTGCTGCTCCGCCTCGAGCGAATCGGCGACCTCGTGATGGCGCTTCCGGCCATTCGCGACGTCAGGGCGCATGCGCCCTCAGCGGCGATTGATCTGGTGGTCGGCAGCTGGAACCTCTCCATCGCCCGAGCCCTCCCGTACGTAGACAACGTGCATGCGCTCGACGCGGGATGGCTGGCCCGCGATGCCGGCGGCGCCGGCCTCGTGCGGCTGCTCCGGGCTGCGCGCGCCTGGCGCCGGCAGCGATACGACCTCGCCATCAACTTCGAGCCCGACATCCGGAGCAACGTCCTGCTGGCGGCCGCCGGCGCGGGATGGACCGTCGGATGGACGGGCGGCGGCGGCGGGCCGCTGCTCGACGTCAGCCTGACGTACGACACCAGCGTCCACACGTCCGAGAATGCACGGCGGCTCGTCGCGTCAGTCTTCGGGGACGCGCCGCAGCCGATGGCGCAGCCGCTCATCGCGATTCCGGAGGAGGCTCGAAGAGCGGCGTCGGAGCGGCTGGCTGGCATCCGCGGTGGTCCCGTCGTGGGTGTGCACGCGAGCGGCGGGCGGCTGGTCAAGCAGTGGGAGCCCACGAGGTTCGGGGACGTCGCCCGAAAGCTGGTGGAACGCTACGGGGCACGGATCGTGTTGACGGGAAGCGCCGGCGATCGGCTGATGGTGGACGCCGTGAAGGCCGTGCTTCCGGCCGATCGGGTCGTGGATGTCGCCGGCGAGATCGACCTGCTGGAGCTGGCGGCGATCCTGTCACAGCTCGACGTGCTGATCACGGGCGACACCGGACCCATGCACGTTGCGGCGGCCGTCGGGACGCCGGTCGTCGCCGTCTTCGGCCCGTCGGATCCGATCCGGTACGCTCCCTCGGGCCCGGCCGATCGCACCGTTCGGGCCGGCATCGAGTGCAGCCCGTGCAACCGCGTCAGGAATCCTCCGGCGCATTGCGTCGGGCACATTCCCGAGTGCTTGTCGAGTGTACCGGCCGCGCAGGTCTACGACGCCGCCTGCTCGTCGCTGGACTACTCGGCACGGCACCGGCGCCCCGTCAATCACGCCACAGCATGAACGGCGTGTCCCTGACTATTTCCACGGGCAGCGCCCGGCGGTCGGTCGAGCTCGGGGCTTACCTCGATGCGCGGGCGGAGGAGCGCGCTCACCTCGACGCCATCACGTGGATCAAACAGCTCCGGCACGCGGAGGTCGATCGCGTGCCTCTGCGACGGCGCTTCACGTGCCGGGGTGATTCGCTCTGGTGGTTCACGGAAATCTATCTCCACAAACAGCAGGTGATCCTCACGATATTCCGGACGCTCGCCGCGATCGAGGCGCTCGTCGATCGGGAGCGTCCCCGCGAGATCGCCGTCGAGCGGACGGATCGGATTGGAGCAGTCGTCGTTCCGCAGGTTGCGGCGGCTCGCCGCATTGCGCTGTCGGGCGTTGGCACAGCGCCGATGTCATGGCGGATCCGGCTCGCGGCCATGGAGGCCCGGGCGCGCTGGCTGCACATGAGCGCACTCGCCTCGCGCGCGCGCACCCAGCGTGGTCCGAGGCAGACCAGTTGTCCCACGGTCGCGGCCTTCGTGCACCGGGCGTTTTGGCGCAACACCGCGCCGGGCGGCGCGACTCACGGCTCTTCGGGTCGACGGCCCCAATCCGACTTCGGCGCTGAACCACCCGGCGGCGAGCGCCGTCCCGGGGGCACCGCCGAGGCTTACATCGGACCCGTGCTGGACGCGCTCGAACGCCGGGTGCCGGAGCGGGGGATTCGCTACGTCACGCTGGGACCGGCGGCGAACTTCAGCGCCCGCCGCTGGTGGCACCCGCTCAAGGGACACACCACGAGAGCCTCCGCGTCTTCGATTGAGAGCCTGGCGGCGCTCGACCGACTGGGGGAGTCAAGGGCGATCTGGGCGCAGCGACGGGTTCACCTTCGCGCGCTCCTGACGAGCGCCGCGCTTCGCGAGTGCGCCGTGATCCGCAACTGCGACTGCTGGCCCCTCGTCCGGGAGGAGCTGGGCGGCGTGGCGCTGCTGCAGTGGCCGTGGTCGGCTCGCGCGATGGACGAGGCGGCGGCGGCGCTCGACGTCCTGCAGCCGGCCAGCGCTGTGACGTACGCAGAGGCCGGCGGATGGGGGCGTGCGCTGCTGCTCGAGTGCCGCCGACGCGGAATCCGGTCCGCTGGTCTGCAGCACGGCTTCATCTACCGCCACTGGCTGAACTACCTGCACGAGCCGGACGAGATGGAGCCCGATCCCGGCAACGCTGCGGACCTCGGCTTCCCCCGTCCCGACCAAACCCTCGTCTTCGACGACTATGCCAGGCAACACCTCGTCGAGTCGGGCCGGTTCCCCGCCGCCGCGCTTGCGGTCACGGGCAGCCCTCGCCTCGACGCACTGGTCTCGGCCGCGCACGGCCTATGTCCGGAAGAGATCGAAGCCGCGAGGGTCGGTGCCGGCGCGCGATCCGAACCGCTGATTCTGGTCGTCACGAAGTACCGCGAGGCGAAGGCCGTGCTGCCGGCGCTCCTCGATGCCGCCTCCGGCCTCGAGGACGTACGGCTCACGATCAAGACCCACCCGGCCGAAACACCGGATGTGTATGCGGCGCTCGTGCACGGCCGCCCGAACGTCTCGATCCTGCCGGCGTCCGCCGCGCTTGCGCCGCTCCTTCGCGCGAGCCGCGCGGTCGTGACCGTGAACTCGACCGTCGCCCTGGACGCCGCCGTGTTGAACATCCCCGCCCTCGTCATCGGGCTGCCGAACAACCTCTCCCCGTTCGTGGAGGCCGGCGTGATGGCCGGCGCGGCGCCGGCCGGCTTCCGGCAGGCGCTGCACCAAATCCTGTATGATGAGGCGTTCCGCCTGCAGATTGAGACCAATCGAACGGCCTTTCTCTCCCGTTTCAGGATCGGTTCCGACGGCCATGCCGCCGAGCGATCCGCTGACGCGATTCTGACAATGGCGCAGCGACGGGCCTGAGCGTGGAAGCACCAGCACAATGCACGTACTGATCACCGGCGGCGCCGGATTCGTCGGTTCCCACTTGTCGGATGCCCTGCTGGCCCGCGGCGACAAGGTGCACGTCCTGGACGACCTCTCGACGGGGTCGATCGCCAACATCGCGCACCTCAAGGGGCACCCCGCGTTCGCCTACACGATCGACACCGTCACCAACGAGCCGGTGCTCGCCGAGTTGATCGATCAATGCGACGTCGTCGTGCACCTCGCGGCTGCCGTCGGCGTCAAGCTGATCGTCGAACAGCCGGTCTACACGATCGAGACGAATGTCCATGGCACCGAGGTCGTGCTGAAGCACGCCAACAAGAAGAAGAAGCTGGTCGTGATTGCCTCCACCTCGGAGGTCTACGGCAAGAGCGCCACGGTGCCCTTCCGGGAGGATGCGGACCTCGTGCTCGGCCCGTCCGAAAAGCATCGCTGGGCATACGCCTGCAGCAAGCTGATCGACGAGTTCCTGGCCCTCGCGTACTGGAAGGAACGAAAGCTGCCCGTGATCATCCTCCGCCTGTTCAACACGGTCGGGCCCAGACAGACCGGGCAGTACGGGATGGTGATTCCGAACTTCGTGCGCCAATCGCTCGCCGGCCAGCCCATCACGGTGTTCGGCGATGGAACGCAGTCGCGCAGCTTCACCTTCGTCGGGGACGTCGTGCGCGCTATGGTAGCCTTGATCGACGAGCCACGGGCCGTGGGGCACGTCTTCAATATCGGGAACGGCCGCGAGATCTCGATCGGCGATCTGGCTGTGTTGGTGAAGAAGTTGACCGCCAGCTCGTCGGAGATCGTGCGAATCCCATACGACCAGGCGTACGAGGCGGGCTTCGAAGACATGCCGCGCAGGGTCCCGGACATCTCCAAAGTGCACGCCCTCGTCGGGTACGAACCGACCGTCGAGCTCGACGAGATCCTGACCCGTGTGATCGAGTACTTCCGCCAGCACTAGGCAATGCCCCCAAGCCTCAAGATCCGCAGCCGGGCGCGCAGGGTCGCGGAGAACCTGCTTCGCGGCCAGGCGAAGCCCGTGCGGCGGCTCCTGCTCGCGACCGGACGGGAGCGGGCGCCAATCTGGCCCGAGATCGTTCAGATCGAGAGCACGAACATCTGCAACGCCAAATGCGTGTTCTGCCCGCGCGACGAGATGCACCGCCGCCAGGGCGTGATGGCGTTCGATCTGTTCAAGAAAGTCGTCGACGAGTGCGTCGAGCTCGGGATCACGCACGTCCGGGTGCACAACTACGGCGAGCCGTTCATCGATCGGCAGCTGGTCGAGAAGGTCCGCTACGCGAAGGAACAGGGCATCAAGGAGGTCGGGATGATCAGCAACGGCTCGCTGATCACCGATGCCGTGGCACGCGGCATGATCGAAGCCGGCCTCGACGCGATCAACATCAGTGTGGATGCGGCGGGAAGGGACGTCTTCGAGTCCACACGGGTCGGCCTCAAGTACGACAAGGTGATCGCCAACATCGAACGGATCGTCCGGATCCGCACGGCGCTCGAACAGCGGCGGCCGAAGCTGATCCTGTCGTTCGTGCGGCAGAACAACTCCGCCGACGAGCAGGCGTTCATCGAACACTGGAAGCGGATCGCCGACAAGATCCACATCACGGACCTGCACAACTGGGCCGGGACGCTCAACCGTGAGTCGGACGTCAACTTCCCCTGTTACCGCCCCTGGCTCACCTTCACCGTCCTGTGGGATGGCCGCGTGTCCCTCTGCTGCGCCGATTTCGACGGCAGAACCGTGCTCGGGGATTTGAAGACCTCCACGATCCGGGAAATCTGGAATGCGGAGCCCTACCGCCAGGCGCGCAGGATGCACCTCGAGAGCGGCGGCCCCGACATCTGCCGCTCCTGCGATTTGCCGCGCAAGGACTCGCCGCTCTGGGTGACAAAGCTCTCATAGCTTCCAGCTTCCAGCTTCCAGCTTCCAGCTGCCAGCTATCGGCTATCGGCTATCGGCTAACGGCTAACGGCTAACGGCTAACGGCGGTATACTGAATCGGTCCGTGGAGTAAGTCATGAAGAAGAAGCTCTGCCGCGGGGCTCTGGCAGCGGCGTTGTTCTGGGTGGTTCCCGGGACGGCTGCCGCCGAGGAGCTGAACCTCACCATCGTCAACGGTCGAGTCACCCTCATCGCCCAGGACGTGACCGTCCGTCAGATCCTGGCCGAATGGGCGCGAGTCGGCGAGACGAGAATCGAGAACGGCGACAAGATGCTGGGCCCGCCGGTCACCCTCGAGTTGAGGGACGTGTCCGAAAGCGAGGCCATCGAGACGGTGCTCCGCTCGGCAGCGGGATACATGGTCGCGCCGCGCGCCGCAGGTCGGGCGGGTGCATCGAGCTACGACCGGATCGTGATCCTGGCGACGAGCCAGCCGCCGGCCGTGTCCGCGCCGCCCCCCACCTTCAACGCACCGAACAGGCCTCGCCCAATCCCTCAGCCAATGATGCCGGCGGTCGACGAGGACGAGGTGGACCAGCAGAACGTCGCCGAGACACCCGGAATGCAGCAGTTCCCTGGTCAGCCGCCGGAGCCGGGGATCCAGCCGTTGCCTCAGGGGCAGGCGCCGCAGGGCCCGATAACGGCCCCCCGGCCGGGCCAGCTTCCGCAGCCCACCGTACCGGGAAACCCATACAGGCCAGGCGTGCGTCCGCCAGGAATGCCTCCCGTTCCCGGCGTTCCGCCGCAGCCGACGAAACCGGGTGGCGGCGGCCAGTGACCGACAGGGACCCCAATCAGCGGGTCCCTGACTCCTCACAGCCCGGATCTCCCGCCGCGAGCCCGGAGGTCGCGCTCGGGCCGCGCGCCGAACACCGGGGTAAAATCAGCTCACGATGAGCGCCAGCCCGCCGGTGGTGCGCCGCGGAGAGTACGCGGCGCGGGGAGACTACCACCGAGCACCCGATCCGTCCTGGGAGTACTACCCCACTTACATCGCCAAGCTCGAACTCGTCCGTCGCTGGCTCGCGGACCTGCCGGCCGGCGCGCGCGTGCTGGACGCGGGTTGCGGGGAAGGCGTGCTGGTCGAAGAGTTCGCCGGGCAACTCGACATCCAGGGCCTCGATCCGAATTACTCGTCGGCTCGGGTGCGGAGCGGATCGGTGACGTCGCTGCCCTATCCTGACGGCTCCTTCGATCGGACGCTCTGCCTCGACGTGCTCGAGCACCTGACGTTCGACGAGCAGCCGCGCGCGCTCGCCGAACTGCACCGGGTGCTGCGGCTGGGCGGTGAGTTGCTCGTCTCGGTGCCCAACCTTGCACACCTGCAGTCGCGCCTGCATTTCCTGCTTCGCGGGGAACTGATTCGGACGGCTTCGGAATCCAAGCACCCGGGCGACCGTCCCGTCATCGAGTACATCCGGCTGGCGAGGGCGGCGGGACTGGTGTTGACCGAGCGGCGCGGGATCTTTCCGACGGTTCCAGTCCTGACCCGGATGATCCGCCACCACCCTCGAACCCTGATGCCGCTTCACCGGCTGCTCACCCGGCTCCTGCCGGTGCCGGGCTGGTGCTTTCTGAATCTGATGACGT
Source organism: Vicinamibacterales bacterium (assembly GCA_035711845.1). Taxonomy (GTDB): domain Bacteria; phylum Acidobacteriota; class Vicinamibacteria; order Vicinamibacterales; family 2-12-FULL-66-21; genus DASTBU01. Next base: position 5,754 of record DASTBU010000092.1, on the reverse strand, counting down.
TCCGGAAGGCCTGAGCGCGTCTTGCTGCAGAAGATCCGCGAGCTCGCGAAGAACCTCGCCATCTACGGCCTGGGTGACGTTGCGATTTCGGTCATCAACCTCCTGCTGTTGCCCGTCTATGTCAGGTACCTGAGTCCTGCCGATTACGGCGCGCTCGCGCTGCTCGGCAGCGTCGAAGTCGTCGCGAAGATATTCTTTCGATGGGGCCTCGATGGTTCCTTCATGCGGTTCTTCTACGAGTACGAGGACGCCGCGGCGCGGCAGCGGCTGGCGAGCACGATTTTTGTTTTCCTGCTCGCGGTCAACGGGATCCTGCTCGCCGTGTCGCTCGTCCTGTCATCGGCGCTGGCCGAGGCGCTCTTCAACGGTTCGTCTCACATCCGGGCGCTGCAGCTGACGCTGCTGAACACGTTCGCCATCGCCTTCACGTTCTTTCCCTTTCACCTGCTTCGCATGGAAAAGCGTGCGGCGGAGTTCAGCGCGCTGACCCTTGCGCGCTCAGCCGCCACGGTGATCCTCCGAATCGTGCTCGTCGTGGGCTTCGGGTTCGGGGTGCTCGGGGTCGTGCTGGCGGACACGGTAGTGACCGGCCTGCTGATGCTGGTGCTGCTGCGCTGGTTCCAGCCGCTCATCGGGAGGGCGTTTTCCAGGTCCATGCTCGCAGAGGCGCTGCGATTCGGCCTGCCGCGCGTCCCTCACGCCGCTGCTCAGCAGGTCATTGCCGTGGGCGACAAGTTCATCCTCACGGCTTTCCGCCCGCTCGCCGAGGTCGGTGTGTACTCGATTGGCGTGAGCTTCGGCCTGACGCAGAAGCTGTTCCTCGGCGCGTTCGAATATGCCTGGGCGCCGTTCTACTACGAGCACGCGCGCGATCCGCAGGCGACACGGCTCTTCAGCTCGATGACCACGTACGGGATCGCGGTGCTGGCGCTCCTGACTTCCGGTCTCTCGGCGATCGGCGGGGACCTGCTCGCGGCCGCCACCCAGGATCAGGCCGTCTACTACGTGGCCGCAGCCGAGGTCGTCACGTGGACGGCCGTTGGGGTGTTCTTCCAGGGCGTCTACCTGCTCACCTCAATCGGCCTCAACATCACCAAGAACACGGGGTACTATCCGGTGTCGACGGTAACCGCTGCCGCAGGCAACCTCGGCCTGAACTTCCTGCTCGTCCCGCGGTTCGGCATGATGGGCGCGGCGTGGGCGAATGCGGCGGCGTACGCGCTCCAGGCGCTGCTCGCCTACCGGTTCTCGCAGCGGTTCTTTCCCGTGCGGTACGAAACGCGCCGGATTGCCCTGCTGATCCTTGCAGCCCTGGCTGCGTGTTTCTCAGCGCGCGCGTGGCCGTCCATGCCTCCGATCGCCGGCGTCGTCGTGCGCGGGACAACGGTGATCGTCGTCTACGGGGTGCTCCTCGCGTTGACCGGTTTCTTCAAACAGGAGGAACTGCGAGTGCTCGCCGGGTTGCGCGGTCGACGAGGTCCGCCGAGGACCGTGCCGCCTCCGGAGGTCACCGAACTGGGTGGAGAGATCGTGGCCGCAGAGATCCTCCCTGGTGAGCTCGACGGAGCGCCCGACCGGAGGGAACGGCGATGAGAGGGCCCCGATCCCAGACGCTGGTGCTGGCCGCGATCCTGGCAGTGGGCATCGTGTTGCGTCTGATCGGGCTCCGGTACGGCCTGCCGTCCGTGTACAACCCGGACGAGGTTGCGATCATGGCCCGGGCGCTCAGTTTCGCGAAAGGCAGCCTGAACCCGGGGAACTTCCTCTACCCGACGTTCTACTTCTACGTGCTCTTCGTCTGGGTGGGTGCGTACCTGGTGTGGCTCCTGCTGACGGGACGTGCTGAATCCCTTGGCGATCTGCAGCGCCTGTATTTCACCGCGCCGACGGGGATCTACACCGCGGGCCGGGCGCTTGGCGTAGCTACAGGCGCGGCGACGATCCTGGCGCTGCACCGCCTCGGGTCACACGTCGCCGACCCGAGGACGGCGATGGCAGCAGCGGTCTTCCTGGCCGTGGCGCCGCTGCACGTCCGCGATGCGCACTACGTCAAACACGATGTACCCGCGACGCTCGCGATTACGCTGGCCTACCTGGCCATCGCGCGAGTCTGGCCGGCGGCGCGGGTGCAGGGGCCGTCCACCCGGGACTCGCTTCTGGCCGGCGCCACGTGTGGCGTCGCCTTCTCGACACACTACTACTGCGTCTTTCTGGCCGCTCCCCTCGCGGCGGCAATCGTCATGGGCTGGCACCGTCGCGGGTCCACCATGCTCTCGAGGCAGCTGGGCCTGGCGGCCGTCGCGAGCGTCGCCGTGTTCCTCGCGCTCTCGCCCTTCGTCGCACTCGAGCCGCTGACCGCCTGGCGCGACATCACCGCCAACCGCGAGATCGTCGTGGATCGGGCGGTCAGGTCGGGCGCGTTCACCCCGGCCATCCGCTACATCGAGATGCTCTGGAGCGACTCGGTCGGCACGCCTGTCGTTCTTCTCGCAGCGATCGGCGTGGTCTGGATGCTGCGCCGGGCGCCGGCGCGGGCGCTGCTGCTCCTGGCGTTTCCGGTGCCGTTTCTGCTGTTCATCATGAACACCGCGCCGGCGAGCCGCTATCTCAACCCGGTTCTTCCGTTCGTGGCCCTTTTTGCCGGTTGGACGCTGTCGCGGGCCGCATCGCGCCTGCGCGCGCGCCCGGTGACGTTCTGGCTCGCTGTCGCGGCGGCGGCCGCACCCGCCCTCCTTGGAAGCATCAGGACCGGCCAGTTCCTCCGGCAGGACGATACGCGGATGCTCGCCGAGCGCTATGTCGAGCGGCACATCCCTCCGGGCACGAGCCTCGCCATCCAGCCCCACTCGGTGATGTTCACTCCCACGCGCGAGTCGCTCGTCGAAGCGCTCTCACGGCAGACAGACGGCGTGGCTCGGGCATCGACGAAGTTCCAGCTGCAACTCTCGCTCGATCCATATCCGGCGCCGGCATACCGGCTGATCTACCTCGGCCGTGGCGGCCTGGACCCCGACAAGATCTACATCGACTACGTCGCGCTCGGGGGCCCGGACGGTCTGCGCCCACTTCGCTCGGCCGGCGTGGCATTCGTCGTAGTCAAGCGATACAATGATCCGGATCCGGCGACCTTGCCGTTCCTCGCCGCATTGGCCCGGGAGGGCCGGCGTCTCGCCGCGTTCTCACCGTACAAGCCCGGCACGACCGAGGCTGAACAGGCACGGATTGATCCTTTCCTGCACAACACCGATACCTCAATCGACGAGGCGCTGGAGCGCCCCGGTCCGACGCTGGAGATCTGGGAACTGAATGGCCCCGGCTCGTAACAACGCCATCGAGCAGAACATTGTCGGCGCCCTCCGCGGCGGACTTCGTGCGTCGGTGGCCCGGTTGAGAAACTCGCTGGCCGACCGTGCCCGGGCGGTGCCCGCCGCGCGTCATGCGTGGGCGCGGTACCGCCGCCGGCAGTACGAGCAGCGGGTCGAGCGGTTCCTGACCGAGAAATCGGGCCGCGCGGACCGGTTGCCGATGGGGGCCGTGTACGAGGCCACGATGCGGTGCAATCTGCACTGCGAATTCTGTTACGTCGGAGACCTGCTGAACATCGAAGGAGAGTGGCGCCAGGAGCTCTCGCTGGAATCCCTCGCCAGAGCGTTCCCGGAGCACGCCGGATTTCAGATCAGCCTGACGGGCGGAGAGATCTTCATGCGCAAGGACATCATGTCCGTGCTGGATCTCTTCAGGTCGAAGGGGTACGCCTGCGGCTATCTGACGACGAACGGGACGATCATCAACGACGAGCGTGCCGAGGCGCTGGCGGATCTGGCGGCTGCGGGCTTTCTCAAGCACATCAGCGTGTCGATTGACGGTCCCGGCGAGCTCCACGATGCGGCGCGCGGGTTGAAGGGCACGTTCGAACGCACCTGCGCCGGGCTCCGGCGGCTCCAGGACGCCGCGAGAGGCCGACACGCCGCGCTGCGGGTGAGCATCAACACCACGGTGGCGCACGAAAGCCTGGAGGCCCTGGATCAGATGGTGGATGTCGCCGAGGAGCTTGGTGTCGATGCGATCGGCTTGAACCACCTGATGTACAGCACTCCTGAGGAGGTAGCGGAGACCGTACGAATGATTGGCGCTGAGGATTCGTCGGTCATCGCCACCTTCGTGACGCCCGATCCGGGGCTCGATGTGGAGCTGGTGCGGAGGAAGGTCAGATCCCTCGAGGAAAAGTGCCGGCAACGGAACGTGCTCTTCGACTATCGGCCGAAGGTCCATCAGCCGCTGCTCGAGAACTACTACACTCCGGGCGCCAGGCTGGAAGGTCGATGCCTGTATCCGTTCCTCCATGCCCGGGTGTCGTTCTCCGGAAAGGTCTATTTCTGCCCGTTCATCCGGATCGAAGTGGGCGACCTGACGCAGGCGTCGCTCGAGGAAATCTGGAACGGCGAGCGCTACGTGGAGCTGCGCCGGAAGCTCGTTGCAAACGGGTTGTTCCCGGTGTGCCGGCGCTGCTGTAAGGTTGAGCTGTCGCCAGTACCCGTCGACGAACCATTTCCAGCAGGCGCCGAGCCGCGCCGAGCTATTCCATTGACCGTTGTCCGCTGAAACCGACCGCATGCTCGGACGCCGCACCTTGCTCGTCAATCCGCCGCTCATCAACGGCGTGGCCTTTACGAGACAGGGCCGCTGCCAGGAGCGGGAAGAGGTGCTCGGCACCACGAAACCTCCCTATACGCTGGCGCTGCTCGCGGCCATGCTGCGGAATGCCGGCTGTGAGGTGCGGCTCGTGGACGCGACAGCCACGCGTAGCACAACCGAGCAGATCATCGCGTCGGTGGAGCGCGACGGCTTCAAGCCGACCCTGATCCTGTTTCCGAGCACGACGCCGACCTTGGACGCGGACGTGCGCGAGATGGCGAAGCTGAAGCGCCGCTTCGGCGCGCCCATGTTCTGCTTCGGTCCCCACGCCTCGACGGTTCCCTCGACCTCGATGGAACGGGCGCCCGACGTGGACGGCATGTTCGTGGGCGAGCCGGAAGACGGTGTCATGCAGCTCTCGGCGCTCGAATCGCTCGACAGGCTCGGGGAGGTGCCGAGCCTCACCTGGCGCGCCGGTAGCGACATCTATCCGCATCACGCGCACGGCGCCTTCAGCGGCTTCCTGGACACCCCGTATCCAGCCTGGGACCTGCTGGATCTGACGCGCTACGCGCTGCCGCTGGTCGACAGGCCCTACGTGCTGGTCGAAACGAGCCGCGGGTGTCCGTACACGTGCGATTTCTGCATCGCGCCCGTCCATCAGGGTCACAGGTTCCGGGAGCGCAGCGCGCGGTCGCTCGTCGACGAAATCGAGCGCACCTATCGCGAGCTTGGCGTCGAGTTCTTCTATCTCTGGGGTGACACGGTCACCCTCAACGTCAAGTCCTTCACCGCCTTCTGCGACGAGCTGATCGCGCGCCGCCTCCCGATCCAGTGGTTCGGGAACGCGCGGGCCGACAACCTGATCGATCCGGCCTTCGTGCACCGCCTGCGCCGCGCCGGCTGCTGGATGCTCGCGCTCGGCGTCGAGTCGGAGTCGGACGAGGTCCGCAAGGACATGGTCAAGCGCCTGGAGCGGCAGAAGATCCAAACGGCGTTCAGCAACCTGCGCAACGCGGGGATCAAGTCGTTCGCCTTCTTCATCTTCGGCTATCCGGGCGAGACCGTACGGACGATGGAGCAGACAACCGCTTACGCGCTGGAGCTCGATCCAGACTT
>DASTBU010000091.1:0-110430 GCA_035711845.1 Vicinamibacterales bacterium | reverse complement strand
CGTTGCCGCTCGGCCGATCAGTTGACTGGGTACAGACAACGCCCGCACCCGGATGGCTTGTAAGCCGGGTGCGGGCTGTCCTTGAGAGCGAACTATGAAAACCGCGTCACATTGACAGACGGTCTTTCCATATCAGAACGTGTAACGCACCCCGAGCTGCATCGTACGCGGGGTGTTCGCGGCAACCGGGACGAGGAAGTTTGAGCTGTTGCGGTTACCCGTCGGGTTCCCGAAGTTGTCGCGATTGGTCAGGTTGTAGATCTCCCAGAAGAACCCGATCTCGTTGCCCTTGAACCGCCAGAGGTAGTGAAGCCTGGCATCGGCGGTCAACTGGTCCTCGCCATCGATCCCGTTCCGGACGGCGCGCCCGTTCGCGTCGAGCTCGGAGACGATCGGCCGCGTCAGGTCGTCGACGCCGGCCACCGGACGATCGAAATTGTCGTTGTCGCGGTTTACGTCGCGCCCGATAATCTCGTTGATCGGGTTGCCCGAATAGTACTTGAACGTGAGGCCGGCCCCAAAACCTCTCCAGATCTCGGCGTTCGCGCTGGCCACGAACGCGTGCCGGTTGTCGAAGTTCGCCCGGCCGTAGTCGCTGCGGGGATCGAAGTCATCCGACACGCGCTTTGCCGCAACACCGCCCGCCGTACCGACGTCCATGGTCTTGGCCAAGGTGTAGGCCATTCGGGCGCCCCAGCGATTGGCGAACCGCTTCTCGAGCGAGAGCTCGAGCGCGTTGTAGTCGGTATCGAACGCCTCAAGCGTCTGGAACTGCAGGAAGCGCTGGAAACGCGTATCGCGGGAGCCTGCGGGTACCAGCTCCCCGTTCGGATCGAAACCGGGCGCCTGCGGACGCACCCCGTTAGTCGGCTCGTTCAAATCGATGAGCCCGGTCTGATCGCGGCCGCGGTTGCCGATGTAATCGACGCCCACCGCCACCGTCTGGCTCAGCTGCTGGTGGAAGCCGATGCTGAAGCTCCACAGGTACCCCAGCTTCCGGTTGCCATCCACGCTGGGATTCGCGTTCGTGAACCCGCCGGCGAACACCTGGCTGCGGATGTCCGCCATTTGCGCGCGGCACGCCGCGCTGATGAGCGCGCGGCCCTGACCGTCGCCCGCAGCCAGGAGGCACGGATCCTCGGGGAGGACGCCATCGAGCGGCCCTTCGTCCTCATCGGTTTCATAGATGACCGCCGGCGAGATGACCGGCTGCGTCAAGAGCGTCGCCAGGATAGTGAGCGGCTGGTACTCGTAGAACTTCCCGATGCCGCCGCGCAGCACCGACCGGCCGTTGCCGCGGATGTCGTACGCCACGCCGAGCCTCGGGGCGAACGCGTTGTTGGTATCCACGAGATCCTGTTTGTCGTAGCGGAGACCCAGGTTCAGCGTGAGCCGATTGTTCACCTGCCACTTGTCCTGCAGGTAGAAGTTCACGCGCCAGTCCCTCTGTTCGAAGAGCGTCTCGCCCAGGCGGATGCTGAAGACCGACGGATACGTGAACGGGTTGGCGGCGTCGAACGGCAGGTTGTGGAGGAACTCGAACGTCCCGATCAGGTTGCCGCCGATCTCCTGGGGATCCGCCGAGTTGCGGCTCCACCCGAAGCCAGCCTTGAACGTGTGGTCCCCGCGCCAGCCGGACCTGATGTAGGTGAATGTGTTCTCGAAGCCGTAGGTGCGGATCTTGTCCTGCTGGAACGTCGCGCTTGGGCCGGCCGTGAAATCTTCATGCTCGTTCATCGACCCGATGTCGAACTGTTCCCGTCCGCCCAAGCCGACGAAGTTGTACGAGTCGCACTCCGGCGCCGTGCAGTCGAACGCGAACAGCCCGCCCTGAAGTAGGTTCTCGCGGACGTGGCTCACCCTGAACTCGTTCGTGGACCGATTGCCCAGAACCGACGTCCAGGAGAAGCTGGCCACCTGATCGCCGCTGTCGTTCTCGATCGTGCAGTTCTCGAGGATGGAGAGGTCGTCCTGCAGATCCTCGCAGTCGGTGATCGCCGCCTCCCGGACCCACCGGAAGCTCAAGTTGTTGTTGGCCGTGAGCTGGTAGTCGGTCCGGATGAACGTGTTCCAGGCCCTGATGTCCGTGGAGTCGGAGTACGAGTTGGCGAGCGGTGCCGCTTCGGGCGGGAAGATCAGGTTCGCCGCCTGATTGATCAGGTTGCGCTCGATGTTGAAGAACCAGAAGGCCTTGTTTTGGACGATCGGGCCGCCGAGGCTGCCGCCGAAGACCTTGCTGCCCGCTTCCGGATTCTCCAACCCCTCCTCTTCGAGGAAGTGGTCCGTCGCGTTCAGGGACTCGTCCTGGTAGTAGTAGAAGGCGCGCCCGGCGAGTTTGTTGGTGCCGCTTCGCGTCACGGCGTTCACTACGACGCCGGAGGCGCCCCCGTATTCAGCCGTGTACTGGTGCGTCAGCACCTGGTACTCCGCCATGGTGTCGAGCGTCACGCGCGCCTGATTGGCCTGCGACCCGCCCCGTCGATCGTCGTTGTTGTACACGCCGTCGACCAGGAACAGGTTGCTAGTGGTCTCGCGGCCGTTCGCGTTGAACTGGCCGCCCTCGAAGCTTCCGGGCGACAGGCTGGGCGTGAGCCCGGGAATCAACGACATGAGGCTCAGCTGGCTTCGTCCTTGACTCGGGAGGCTGTCGATCTCCTGGTTGCTGACGTTGGACCCGATGCGGCTCGCCGTCACCTCCACGAGCGGACTCTCGCCGGTGACGGTGATAGCCTCCTGCAGGCCGACCTGCAGTGAGAGATCGATCGTGAGCTCCTGCCCGACGCTCAGATTGACCCCGGTTTGCGAGGTCGGCCGGAAGCCGGTCAGATCGGCCTTGATGGTGTAGCGTCCGGGCAACAGCGTCGGGATGACGTACGTGCCGTCACCGCCCGTCACCGTGTTACGCGACAGGCCCGTGTTCTCCTCGGTCACTGTGACGGTCACGCCGGGAAGCACAGCCTTGTCCTGGTCGTAAACCGTCCCGCTGATCGTGGCCCGCCCCGCTTGCGCGAACGCCGGCGGGGCGAAGGCCACACCCACGAAGAGCGCGATCGAGATACATCCGGAGAAGCGCTTAAGCATTTTGATCCTCCACGACTCCTTGATCCTCCACGACGGCGCCGAAGTGCCTGGCTCAGCAGACGAGCTGGTAACCGCTGCCGTGCAGCGTTATGAAGTAGCGCGGGTCGTGGGGACGTGGCTCGATGTGACAACGCAGCTTCGCCACGAACTTGTCGACGGTGCGTGTCACCACGAGCTGGTTGTAACCCCAGACGTCGCGGAGCAATTGCTCGCGGCTGACTACCTCTCCGCGATGGGCAAGAAAGTAGCGCAGCAGTTCGAACTCGCGGGTCGAGACTTCGAGGCGCCGGCCGCGGCGTGTCACCAGCCGCCGCCGGAGGTCGATGTGGACCTCTCCGATCACGAACTCCTGATGCGCCTCCGGCCGGTCGGCCTCCCGCCGAAGCTGAGCTCGGACACGAGCGAGCAGTTCGCGCACACCGAACGGTTTCGTGACATAGTCGTCGGCCCCCAGGTCGAGGCCGATAACGCGATCAGATTCCGCCGACCGGGCGGTGAGCACGATGATGGGCAGCTGGCGGCCGCGCGCCCGCACCTCCCGGCAGACCTCGAACCCGCTCATCCCCGGCAGCATGAGGTCGAGGATCATCAGCGAGTAGCGGCGTTTGGCAAGCTCGAGCAGCGCGGCTTCTCCTGAATCAGCAGTCGTGACACTGTAGCCCTCGAACTCGAGGTTTTCGGTCAACAGGAACTGCATCTGTGGCTCGTCTTCCACCACGAGCAGTGACGCCCCGTGCCCCGGCGCCTCATTCTGACTCATACGAGGGATCCTTCCTGCGCCAGGGAAAAGCGAATCCCTTGTACTTGCGCTCTGTCGGCTGCAGCAGCGGCAGCCGCACCTGGAACGTGCTGCCCTTCCCGGGCGCGCTCGTCACCTCTATTCGCCCGAAGTGCGCCGCGACGATGTCGTGGGCGATCGACAATCCGAGGCCGAAGCCCGCACGGTGCTTGGTGCGAGCAGCGCCCCGGTAGAACCGCTCGAAGATCCGCGGCACGCTCTCCGGTTCGATGCCGATGCCCTGGTCGATCACCTCCACGATCGCGTCGGAACCGGTAATCCCCACTCGGACGACGATGGTCCGCGACTCACCCGAGTACTTGACAGCATTGTCGAGCAGGTTGACGAGCACCTGCTCGAGCGCGGCGGGATCCGCGGCCACGGTTGGCGTGGGCCCGGCCTCTACCACCGAGATTTTGTACCCCTCACCCTCGAGCGCGCGAGCGAACGCCTCGACCGTCTCGCGTACGAGTGCTCCGAGCTGGATGGTTTCGAGCTCGAGCGGTCGGCCCGCGTCGCCGACGCGCGAGATCTCGAGAATCTGCTCGACCAGCGTGGAGAGCTGCGCCGTCTGGGTCCGGATCATCCCCAGGCACTGCGCCAGCTTCTCCTGCGAGCGAACACGGTCGAGCGTAATCGTTTCGGCGACGGCGCTCAGAAGCGACACCGGGGTCTTCAGCTGGTGCGAGACGTGGGTCACGAAATCCGACTGCATGCGGGCGAGCTGCCGAGCGCGTTTGCGGCTCTGGAACGTGAACGCCAGGGCCACGAGCATGAGCAGCACCGAGAGCACCGAGAGGCCGTACGCCTGGCCCCGCGACGAGACCACGGCTGCTTCCACACTCCCGGGCCGGGGACTGATGACGAGCGTCCAATAGCGCTGGGGCAAGGTCGCGGCCATCCGCGTGCGGATGTCGTCGGCCGGGTAGAACTGCATGGCGAACGTGGTGCGCGCGGAGGCCGGGTGGGCAGGCAGTGGTGGGCCGTACACGTGCCGCGCGTCCTGGTCGAAGACCCGCATCTCGAACTGTGGGCTGCCGTCCTTCGGCTCGAGCAGCTCCCCGAGACGACGGCGCTGCAGGTCCGGAAACAACTGCGTCCGTGCCGCCTCCAGGTTCACCACAAATCCCATGACCGCGAAAAACTGTTCGCGGGCGGCGGTGGTGTAGAAGACCCGGATGAAGACATCGTACGCAACGTGCCCGATCTTCAGCGAGCGCGCCGCGTAGATCTGATGGGTGCCGATCTGCGCGCGCGCGGCCGCGAATAGTCTGGACCCCAGTTCGACGTCGCGATAAAAGGGTCCGAACTCGTGTTGCGCCATCGCCGATGTCGAGCGCCGATCGAAGAACACCACCTCTCCGGCAAGCTCCCGCTCCGTCTCGTCGGTCCAGAGGAAGAAACGCTCCACCTGAGGATAGCTCTCCAGCCCGCGGCGGTACGCATCGGCCACCAGGTCGAGACGGCCCGCGGCCAGCAGCGGATGGTTGACATTCGCGAGGGTGTCGAAGATGGGCCCGTCAAAGGTGCGACGGATCTCCGCGGCAGCCGAGAGCGCGGTCTGCTCGGAGACCTTCTGAAGAATCACCCGGGTTTGACGATCGAGGTCGGTGAGCGCCCGGTGCTGGAGGCCAATGACGAGCGCTGCCGCAGAGAATACCGCAAGGATGACGAAAATGACGGGATCAGGACGCCGAAGGAGAGCTGATATCCGGCGCATCGGGCTCAACCCTACGCCTCGCTCCGAACGCTGTCAAGGCGCACCTGCGCGCGTGTGCCTGAGCGCCTTTTCGCGGCGCAGCGTGCCCCCAACGGCACCGCCGCCCGAGCCCGACAGGGTCGCGAACCCCCATCACCGACGCAGTGCCATCCCATCGGGACCGATGCCGCCGGGATACGTTGCGAGGACCTTCATCGTTTTCAAGTCGAGCACCGAGACGGTACCCGCGCCGGTATTGGCGACAAACGCCCGCATGCCATCCGCCGAGAAGGCCATGCCGCCCGGCTCGGCGCCCACGTCCACCCGCGTCGTCACCTGGCGGGTAGCCAGATCGATGACGTGAACATCGGAGGAGACACGGTGGGAGACCAGGGCCATGCGGCCCCCGGGTGGGCAAGCCACCCGCACAGGCTCCTTGCCAACGCTCACCGTCGCTGTCGGTCGCAGCGTGGCCGTGTCGATGATGTGCACGTTGCCGTCATTGCGATTCGCCACGACGAGCAGTCCGCCGTCGGGCGTCAGGGCGATGCCCTCGACCCCGTCGCCGGCAGGGACGTGCGTGACCACGGCCCAGCGGGCAGTATCGACCACGGTGACCCGCGCCGAGCCGCGGTCGGTGATGTAGGCCCGGCTTCCATCCGGCGAGAGGACAACCATGTGCGAGCCGTCCATACCGGTCGACAGCTGCTTCGCGATCTCGAGGCTCTCGACATCCAGAGCGATAAGCAGCCGCTTCTGTTCGCTTGTCAGGTAGACCGTGCGGCCGTCGGGGTGCACGGCAAGTCCGTGCGGAAACCCAAAGAGCGGCGATGTCAGCCGCTTGTGCTCGCGGCCCGTGGCGACATCGACGATGGAGACAGTGTTGCTCCCGGGATTCGCCACGAATGCGAGCCGTCCGTCTGGCGTGACGACCACCTCGTGGGGGTTCTCGCCAACCGAGACGCTGCGGACGATTCGGCCCGTGCTGGTGTCCAGGTAGAGGAGCTTGTGCCCCACTTTGTCCGCGATCAGCAGGGTGTCGGCCGCGGCTGGCCCGGCCGGACCAAACGACAGGCCGAACGAAACGAGGACGGCTACGAGTACCGCGCCGGCCGAAGTGTTGGTCAGCATGAGCGCGAGTGTACTGTTCGACCTCCGCAGAGTGAAGGGCCGGCGTCGAAGCCGGCCCCGCGTACCCACGACGTCACTTCACCGTGACCTTCTGCGCGCGCCAGTTCCAGACCTCGCCAACCCAGACGGTGTTTTCGTCCCGGCAGTCGAGCGAGTTGGCCATGCCGAACTCTCCCGGGATGCGGCCGGCCTTGCCGAATCTGCCCACCACGCGTCCGTCCAGCTGGATCTTGTAGATCTCGCCGTTCTCCATGCTCTCCGGCCCGTTCGAGTTGGAGCTGTATAGATACTGCGGCGAGCCGCTCGTGATGCAGATCGCCTGCGGCGTGCCGATCCCGGTGATCTCCGATTTGAACGTGCCCCGGCCGTCGAAGACCTGGACGCGCTTGTTGCCCGAATCTGCGACGTAGACATTGCCGGCCGTGTCCGTCACGATCCCTCGGATCTTGTCGAACTGGCCGGGGCCGGATCCGGTCTGCCCCCACCCCCGGGCCCAGTTGCCGTCGCGGTTGAACACCGCGATGCGATTGTTCGTGCCCATCCCGTCGGCGATGTAGACGTGGCCCTGAGCATCGAAGGCGATGTCGGTTGGCCTGTTGAACGATTCGCTTCGCGTGCCCGCGCCCGGCGCCGACTGGGTGCTGCCGCGGCCGCCGCCTCGAGCAGGCGCAGGGACGTTGGTGTCGTCGTCGATGCGCCTGGCGGGCATGCCGGGACCCGTTCGAACCGCGATCGCCTCGGGCTTTCGGCCGATGACCATCAGGAGGCGACCTTCGGGATCGAACTTCGTCAGGACGTTCGACCCGGCATCTACCGCCCAGACGTTGTCCTGCGGATCCACGCGCACCTGCTGGGCGAAGTCGAACCCGTAGGTGCCCTGGCCGATCTCTTTGACGAACTTCCCGGTGGGATCGAACTCGAAGAGCCGTGCGTTGCCGTGATAGAAAGTGCGCTCGTCGCCCAGCGTCGCGACCGGATGTCCGGTGCGAGCGTAGACGAAGATGTGGCCCTTCGAGTTCGTCGCGACTCCGGCCACTTCGCCGTACGCCGGTAGCGAGAGAATGGCGGCGTTGGCCTCGTATTTCAACTCGGGCACCGATTGCGCGGCGAGTTGGGACATCGACTCCGGGGCGACCACGGCGATGACGGACGCCGATACCGCGATCAGACTCTGCAGAGAGCGTTTCATGGATCGCCTCCTAGTCTCTGCTCGACGAGCTCGACGAGCTCGGACGGAGCGTCACCTTCTGCACGCGCCAGGCGTTGATCTCGGCGACGTACACTTCGTTCGGGTTCCGGCAATCCAGCGTGTGCGTGCTGGCGAACTCCTTCAGCGCCTTGCCCGCCTTGCCGAATCGGCCGAGGACCGTGCCATCGAGCTGCAGCTTGTAGATCTCGCCCGTGATTGCCGCGTTTTCCACTTCCATCACCGTTCCACTGGAGGCGGTGCTGTACAGAAACTGCGGTGTGCCCTGAGAGATGCAGAGGCCCCATGGCGCACCAACGGTCTCGAAGGTCGTCTTCCAGTTCAGGTCGTTGTCGAGGACGACGATGCGGGAGTTGCCGCGATCGGCGACATAGATATTGCCCTGCGCGTCGGCCGTGATTCCGTGAGGCGTGCTGAACTGGTTGACGCCGCTCCCGCGCGTGCCGGCCGACTTGATGAAGCGGCCGTTCTTGTCGTACTTCACGATGCGCGAATCGGTGTAGCCGTCGGACACGAAGATGTTGCCCTGCGGATCCCACGTGACGTCGGTCGGCCGATGGAACGAATACGGCCTGTTCGCGCCCGAGTACGGGGCGGTCCCGGGCATCCTGTCCAGCTGATCGATCGAGTCGGGGCGCTTCCCGAGCACCATCAGCAGCTTTCCGTCCGGCGCATACTTGAGAATGACGTTCGACCCCTCGTCTACGGACCAGACGTTGTCGTCCTTGTCCACGCGCACGGCATGCGCGAAGCCATAACCGTAGCTGCCCTCGCCGAACTCCTTGACGAAGTTGCCGTCGCGATCGAACTCGAAGACTCTCGATTCGCCGCTGCGGGTCATGACGAATACGTGCCCCTTCGAGTTCGTGGCAACACCGATGGCTTCACCCATGTAGAGGCCGGGCGGCATCTTCTTGATGAAGCTCACCGAGTCGAACGGGATTTCGGGCGTTGTCTCCCTCGCCTTGGCCGCCTGGCCGAACGCCTGGGCGGCACAAAGCAGCACGCCCACCGCCACAGTGGCACAGATATCACGTCGCATTTGTGTCCCTCCTCGATTCGTCAGGACTATGACCAACGAAGAGCGGAACCATACCTGCACCTTCCCGCAAAAGCAACTGAGGTTCGACGCGTGCCACAGACGAGGTGCTCCCGCTGCGGTCGTTTTTTGCCAACGTTTCTGCAGGGAATTCCCCCTCGCAAGACAATCTGAGGACAACCCGAGGACAAGATTTGACACCGACAGTCCCCTGACATGGGGCAGACTACTGGCGTCCGAGGTTCCGCGGCTGGGGTTCCGCGGCAGGCATCGCCTGCTCACGGTGTGCGGCGGCCAGTTGCGCGACCATCCTCAGGACCTCGCCGACAATTGCCGCGTCCCAGGACCGCAGCGTCTTGGAGAAGGAGTCACGATGCACTCACCAGGCCTGTCGAGATCATTATTGTTGGGGACGATCCTGGCGTCTGCTGTCGTCGCGTGCAGCCAGTCGCCGGACGCCGAAACCGTTCAAGCGGCGACAGCAACGGCCCAGGAACGCGGAGGCCAGGAAGAATTCGGTCCCTACGAGGTGGTAGCGGATTGGCCCAAGCCCTTGCCAGATGGCCCTGACGGCGTGAAGCATGAAGGCTGGACCTGGGGATCGAACGGCGCCATATTCGCTGAGACGCCTAACCGGATCTGGGTGGCAATGCGCGGCGAACTGCCGCTTCCCTCGGGCGCGAAGCCCTGGACTCCGTACGGTCTGCTCGACCCGCCCCGACGATCCACTGGCAATGACGACGGCAAGAGCGCCACCTGTGAGGACGCGCCGAAACGCGGCTGGGAGCGGCGGTATCACCACGTGATCTTCGTGCTCGATGGCGAGGGGAAGCAGGTCCAGCACTGGGCGGACCACGACAAGCTCTTCGACGCGCCGTGCGGCCGCGGCCCGCACAAGATCAAGATGAGCCCCTACGACCCCGAGAAGCACGTGTGGGTGTTCGACGATCAACTGCACCAGATCCACAAGTTCACCTACGACGGAAAACTCGTGATGTCGCTCGGGACGAAGGGGCAGCGGGGGCGCGACGCCGGACGGCTGTTCGATCGTCCGACGGATATCGCCTGGCTGCCCGACGGCACGTTCTTCGTCAGCGACGGCTATGGCGGCAAGCGCGTGGCCAAGTTCGACAAGGACGGCAAGTTCCTCGTCGACTGGGGCGCGGCGCCGAAGGATCCTGACAAACCCGGTCCAAACGAATTCAACACCGTCCACAGCATCGCGGTCAGCAAGGACCGGCGCGTCTTCGTCGCCGATCGCGGCCATCGGCGGATCCAGGTCTTCGACGAGAACGGCAAGTTCCTCGACATGTGGACGACGGGTGTGCGCTCGAGCCCCTACGCGCACATCATTACGGCGGACGGGTACCTCTGGATCTCTGACGGAGGAACCAACCGGATCCTCAAGTACGACCTCAACGGAAAGTACCTCTACGGTTGGGGCGCGCCGGGCGGTTTGTCGGGCCAGTTCGCCGGCCCGCACCAGCTGAGCGTCGACCAGGAGAGGAACCTGTACATCGCGGAAGTGTTCAACGGGCGCGTGCAGAAGTTCAGGCCGAAGCCAGGAGCGGATGCCGCCAAGGTCATCGGACAGGAAGTCAGGCTCTCCAGTTCCTCGGACCAGTGACGTGACGCGGGCTCAGCGAATCGGATTCGATGCCACAGCGCTCAAGACCCGGGGCAGGAACGCCCCGGGTCACGTTATCGGCGTGTCTGTTCCTGCTTGGTGCAGGCGCGGCGTTCGCGCAGGTGTCGAAGAACCCCGCGCTCCCGACCGAGCCGATTCCGCCCTCGCTGGTGCGCGAAGCTGACGGCCGCGTCATCGTCCGCGCGACGAGGGTTACCGAGCCGATTCGTCTCGACGGACGGCTCGACGAGAGTGTTTACAGCCGCATCCCCCCCATCACCGACTTCATCCAGCAGGAGCCGATAGAGGGCGCACCAGTCACGGAGCGCACCGAAGCCTGGATTCTCTTCGACGACAAGAACATCTACATCGTGTGCCGGTGCTGGCAGGCCAACCCGGAACTGATCGTGGCCAACGACATGCGGCGCGACGGCCCGAACATCAACGAGCACGACAGCTTCGGCGTCCAGTTCGACCCGTTCAACGATGGCAGAGGGGGCTTCTTCTTCTACATGAACCCGGTCGGCGGCGTTCGGGACGCCATCACCATGGACGCCCGGTCGAACAACGACTGGAACACGGTCTGGAACTGGAAGCCTGGCCGGTTCGATGGCGGCTGGATTGCCGAGCTCGCCATCCCCTTCAAATCACTTCGCTACCGGCCCGGGAAGGAACAGACCTGGGGGATTCAGGTGCGGCGGCTGATCCGCAGCAAGAACGAGCGTGTGCACCTGACGCGTCTCTCCGCGGCCTGGGGAGGTGGCGCATGGAATCACCTGTCGCATGCCGCCACACTGGTCGGGCTCGAAGCCCCGCCGGCCTCCCGGAACCTCGAGATCAAGCCGTACGTGATCTCGAGCCTGACCACCGACACCTCGAGCCAGCCGCCGCTGCGGAACGAGTTCGATCCGGACGCCGGGTTCGACCTCAAGTACGGGCTGACCAAGGGTCTCACGGCCGACTTCACCTACAACACCGACTTCGCGCAGGTCGAGGCCGACGAGGCCCAGGTTAATCTCACGCGCTTCAGTCTCTCGTTCCCGGAGAAGCGGGAGTTCTTCCTGGAGGGCGCCAACATCTTCAATTTCGGCACGGTAACGAACACGCCAAACGGCGAGGTCCCCGGCGAGGGAGTGACGCCGCTGATCTTCTACAGCCGCCGCATCGGACTCGACGAAGACGGAAACCCCCTTCCGGTCGTCGCCGGCGGGCGCGTCACCGGGCGGGCGGGCCCCTGGAGCATCGGCGCGATGAACATCGAGGTCGACAACGTGGAAGCCCTCGGGGCCGCGCAGACCAACTTCACCGTGACGCGCCTGCAGCGCAACATTCTCCGGGCGAGCAGCATCGGCGGGATCTTCACGCGCCGGTCCGTCTCGGACATCGCGTCTGGCGCGAATACGGTCTGGGGCGTCGATGCCAACCTGGCGTTCTACGAGCACGTGAACGTCGGCGGATACTTTGCTCGGTCCATGACGGACGGCCTGGACGGCAACGACATGAACTACCGGGCGCAGTTCAACTACAACGCCGATCGATACGGGCTCTTTCTGGACCACCAGGCCGCGGGACAGGATTTCAACCCGGAAGTCGGCTTCTTGAGACGCGAGGACTTCCGTCGCAGCCTGATGGAGGCCCGCTTCAGCCCGCGGACCACAGACCACCCATTCGTCCGGAAGTGGATCTACGAGGGCCGGGCCGACTACATCACCGATACGGACAACCGGCTGGAGTCGCGAGAGCTCCTGGGGCGTTTCCAGCTGGACTTTCACAACACCGACTCCTTCACTGTCGAGTTCGCGCGCCTCCACGAATCGCTGCGGGAGGTCTTCGTAATCGAGGACGTTCCGATCCCGCCCGGCTCCTACAGCTTCAACCGGGCAGCGATCTCGTACACGGCCGGCCAGCAGTACAAACTTTCGGGGACCACGAAGGTCGAGCTCGGGGGGTTCTTCGGAGGCGATCGTCAAACGGTCGAGTTCAGCGGACGGCTCGAGCTCACCACGCGGCTTGGCATCGAGCCGAACATCTCTCTGAACTGGGTCCAGCTTCCGGGGGGACGCTTCACGACCACTCTCCTGGGCAGCCGAACGACGTTCACGGTGACGCCCCGGATGTTCGTCTCCGCGTTGGTGCAGTACAGCTCCTCGGACAGCTCGCTGACGACCAATCTGCGTTTCCGCTGGGAATACATCCCCGGGAGCGAATTGTTCGTCGTGTACTCGGAAGGCCGTTCCACTTTTCCGCCGCGTGGCACCGACCTCGAAACACGTGGGCTGGTCTTCAAGGTGAACCGGTTGTTCCGTTTCTGACCAGAAAAGGGAAAACAGATGAAGAAGCATCTGATAGGGCCCGCTGTCGCGCTGATCCTGACAGCCGGATTCGCGGCCGCCCAGCAGGCGACACTCGATCCCAATCGCTTCGAACCGGAGATCCGCAAGTTCGAGGAGGCCGATCGAACGAGCCCGCCGCCCGCCGGTGCGGTGGTTTTCACCGGAAGCTCGTCGATCCGACGGTGGGACACGCTGGCTCGGGACTTCCCGCACCTGGTCGTGCTCAACCGCGGCTTTGGCGGCTCAGAAGCCGAGCACGTCCTCCGCTACGCGGACCGCATCATCGTCCGCTACCGGCCCTCGCGAATCGTGTTCTATGCGGGCGACAACGACCTCGCCCGGGGCAAAACGCCCCAGCAGATAGCCGCTGACGTCCAGGAACTGTCGGCGCTGGTCCACCGCAAGCTGCCCGAGGCGCGCATGGCGATCGTGTCGATCAAGCCGAGCCTCGCGCGCTGGCACCTGGTGACAAAGACCCGTGAAGCGAACGGCCTGCTGCGCGAGTTGGCCACGAAATCGCCCCACCTGACCTTCGTGGACGTGTTCACGCCGATGATTGGCGCCGACGGACTGCCTATCCCCGCCCTGTTCGTGGAAGACGGGCTGCACCTCACCTCGGAGGGGTACCGCGTCTGGAAGCAGGCACTCACGCCCTTTCTTCGTTGAGAGGCTGGACGGCCTCCGGGGACGAGCCTGGTGAGGTCGTTGGAGGGCACCCCCAGCATATCGGCGTCTATCGACGATGGCCTCGCCCGCCTGAACCGGTGGTGATGGTTTTGCCAACCAGTGGCACGATACCAACCCCCGGCCGATACCCGGCTTGACAGTCCCTGCCGGTGGCGGTACCGTTCCCGACACATTGAGATCGATGGGCACAGGCCGGTCCCAAGAAACGATCCGGTCGTCCTCAACGATCCTGGCATTTTCGTGCGCAGCGGGGCTGGTGTTTGTTTTCGACCAATGGCGTCGCGTGCAATCAACCTGGATAGCGGGATTGGCAGAGAGCGCCCTTTCAGTATCCGACTGCCGCGGCGTTCATCGGGACGTGAGGCGCCGGTGCAGACGGCCCGGACGTTCACCACGCGACACGCGACGATCGCCACCCAGTGTCTGACCGGATCGGAGCCCGCATGAAGACCGCCACCTCCACGGGTCGGATCGCGCCGACCGTGCTCGTCGTCGAAGACGAGACGGACATGCAGTTCCTGCTGGCGATGAACCTGGATGTCGCTGGCTACGCGGTGCGGACCGCTCCCGATGGAGAAAGCGGGCTTGCCGAGGTGTTTCGCCGGGCGTTCGACCTCATGATTGTCGATGTCATGCTGCCGCGGATGAGCGGACTGGAATTCTGCCGCGTCGTACGGGCCCGTGGCGTGCGCGCGCCCATCATCCTCCTGACCGCCCGTTCCGAGGAGCCCGATCGGGTGCTGGGACTCGACCTGGGAGCCGACGACTACGTTACCAAGCCGTTCAGCGTGTGCGAACTACTCGCCCGCGTGCGGGCGCAGATGCGGCGAACGACGGTGCAGCCCGAATCGCGTGACGAGTTCGCGTTCGGCGACGTTCGCGTGAACATTCGCACCCGGCTCGTGCTCTGGCGCGGGCGGCGCGTGGACATGTCCAACCGGGAATTCGAACTCCTGCGTTATTTTCTGATGCACCGGGGAGAGGTCGTCAGCCGGGAGCAACTGCTGCGCGATGTGTGGGGCTATAACCAAACGGTGGTGACCCGCACGGTGGACAACTTCGTGGCCAAGCTGCGTCAGCATCTCGAGGCGAGGCCGCGCGATCCGCGTTACCTCGTGACCGTTCACGGCAGCGGCTATCAGCTGGTGGTGTAGCGGGCACCGCCCGGCCGGAGAGCAGCGCCTGCACGGGGCGTCGACAGCAGCAGCCGCCCGAGGCCCTTCCGTCATATCGACGCCGCCGGCGTTCCTGGAAAAACTCTTCATATGTCGTGCACCATTTGGGCGGATGGCTCGATTGCATGTGCCTCGCGCAGCCGTCGTAATCGGGAATTCCCACCATCTGTCGAAGGCTTTGCAGGCTCGGCTCACAAACGTCACGACCAGTTCAGGCATTTTCCACCACCCCTGGTGCGTTCTCGCGAAGCGCTCTCCTGGCCGTCAGGATGCCGGATGCGAGGATTGTGATCACCACGATGATGAAGCTGGCCGAGAGGAGGGCATTCACCCGATCGTTCAAGACGATCTGCTCCATCTGTTGCAGGCTCTGCGCGGGCGCCAGAATCTGGTTCTGACGCAATGCCTCGGCAAATCTGCTCGCGTGAGCAAGAAAGCCGACAGACGGCAGGGGACTGAACAGCTTCTGGCCGCCGGCGGCCAGAGTAGAGATCAGGAGCCAGACCGCGGGCACGGCCGTGACCCACGCGTACCTCGTGCGTTGCATTTTGATCAATACGACCGTGCTCAGGATCAGCGCGACGCCTGCGAGCATCTGATTCGAGATTCCAAACAGCGGCCACAAACTGTTGATCCCGCCGAGCGGATCCACGACGCCCCCATAGAGAATGTAGCCCCACAGCGCCACCGCCAGGAACGACCCCACGACGTTGTTGAACCAGTTCTTCGTGTCGCGAAAGGATGGAACGATAGTCCCGGCGAGGTCCTGAATCATGAATCGCGCGACGCGAGTGCCTGCGTCGACGGCGGTCAGGATGAAGAGCGCTTCGAAAAGGATCGCGAAGTGGTACCAGAACCCCATCATGGCCCGGCTCCCGAAGACTCTCGAGAAGATCTCCGCCATGCCCACGGCCAGCGTGGGAGCACCACCCGCACGCGAGAGGATGGAGTTCTCGCCGATCTCTTTCGACACGCCGGTGAGTGTGTCAGCCGAGACCGTGAAGCCCCAGCCTGAGATCACCTCAGCAGCCTGCGCCGGGTCCCGCCCGATCAACGCTGCGGGGCTGTTCATCGCAAAGTAGACGCCCGGATCGATCGACGCGGCCGCAATCATGGCCATCATGGCGACAAACGATTCCATCAGCATGCCGCCGTACCCAATGAACCGAATGTGCGATTCACTCTCGATCATCTTGGGCGTTGTGCCGGACGAGATCAGCGCGTGAAAACCGGACACGGCTCCACACGCGATGGTGATGAACAGGAATGGGAAGAGCCCACCCGAAAAAACAGGTCCCGTTCCGTCGACGAACCTCGTGACGGCAGGCATTCTCAACTCGGGCGCAGTCAGCACGATGCCCACGGCGAGGGCCGCGATCGCGCCGATCTTGAGAAACGTCGAGAGATAGTCCCGCGGTGCGAGCACCAGCCACACAGGCGTCACTGAAGCGACGAACCCGTAGCCGATCACCAGCAGCGCCAAATGCTCGGCCGAGAAGGTGAAGTAGGGTGCCAGCGTCGCGCTCTCTGAGACATCGCGGCCGAGAACCAGGGCGATCATCAGCAGCACGAAGCCGATGATTGACATTTCCGCGATACGGCCCGGGCGCCAGTACCTGCTGTAAAGACCCATGAGCACGGCGATCGGAATGGTGGCGACGACGGTAAACGTGCCCCATGCACTCTCCGCCAGCGCCTTCACCACGACGAGAGCCAGCACGGCGAGAATGATGATCATAATCAGCAAGATGCCGACCAGAGCCACGCTTCCCGCAAAGCGGCCCATCTCGGAGCGAACCATGTCGCCCAGTGAGCGCGCGTCTCGACGAGTCGAGATGAACAGGATGACCAGGTCCTGTACCGCGCCCGCGAACACGACGCCTGCCAGAATCCACAGCGTGCCGGGAAAGTACCCCATCTGGGCGGCCAGGACCGGGCCGACCAGGGGACCTGCACCGGCGATCGCCGCGAAGTGATGGCCGAACAGGACATACTTCTGGGTGGGAACGAAGTCGAGACCGTCGTTCAGGCGAACCGCAGGTGTGGCACGATTGGGATCGACCCCGAGGACCTTGTCTGCAACGAAGAGTCCATAGAAACGGTAGGCGACCGTGTACGTGCAGACAGCCGCGATCACCAACCAGATTGCGTTGATCGGTTCGCCTCGGGACAGGGCAATCCACCCAAGGGAACATGCGCCGACCACAGAGACGAACAACCAGACAACGTGTGACTTCATCGTCCTCTCAGGTGGCACAGTCGCGCCCGGGCCCGCGCGATCAGTGCTGGGGCGTTGGCATGGCCCAGTGAACTACACGGCGAGCAGGCGGCCACTGGCCTGATCCGTCACGAGGCTCAACGGGGCCGGCGGTCTTTCCGCTGCTCTGCTACACGGTAGCCTGCATCATCTCGGTACGAAGCGCTGTCAAACGATCTGTGCAGTCCGATGAGCGCCAGTGCAGCTCGGTTCATGAAATCGCCTGTCACGCCAGAAGTGGAGGTTCGACCCGGATGCGCTGAGAAATTCGCGCGATCATATCCGATCGACTGCAGTTTCGCGCGAGCGCGGCGACGAATCGGAGACAACTCGCGGACAACTGGTCACATGTTGCCGCGTTTGCTTTCTGCGTCGATACCCCAGGCGTCCATGCCCGCGAACACGAGTGACACGCTCCGCACGTTCGGCTGAAGGAAGCAGATCGCGCGCTCTGAGATATCGGTCGAATCCGTAGGGCAGCCGCGCGGCGCCTATCTCGTCCGATACCTGAACGTCACGATCGTCTCCTCGTCGATCACGAGCGGCTTGACGAAGCGATGCGACGTGCCGGCGCGCGGGACGTCGATGCGGATCGGCAGCACGCCGGCGGCACGGCGCTGCAGCGACTGCACGTTCGCGGAGGGCGCCGACTGTGCGTCACGCGCCGCCTGGCCGGCGCGAACAGCGTCCGCGCTCGACTGCACCGTCACGGTCTCGCTCGCCATCTCGACTTCCATCGTCACGTCGACTTGCTGCGGGCGCTGATCGAGTGTGACCGACCGCTGCACCCGCCGCCACCCGGCCAGCTCCGCCGTCACCGTGTTGGGGCCGGACCGGACGCCGCTCACGATGTAGCGGCCGTTGGAATCCGTGACCGCCGTCTGCGCCGCACCGCCCGCGCTGACGACGATCGTCACGCCCGGCAGCGGCGCGCCGCCGGGATCCACGACGTAGCCGCCGATCGAGCCGTTCGGCAGCGCCAGCGGCGCTCGCGGCGGCGCCACCCGGAGGGCGGTCCCACCGAAGCCGGCTCCGCCGCCCGTACCCGCGCCGTAGCCTTCGCCCGTCGTCGCGTGTGGGAGCAGCGTCGCGTCAATCGCGTTCCCGCCGAACCGGTCCGCGCGATAGCGCGCAGGTACGAACAGCTCCCATTCAACGAGACTCACCGGAAGGTCCATACGCGGCAGCGCCATGTCCATGTCGCCTCTCCGCTGGAAGGGCGGTCCGGCGTGCATGTAGACGTACGACACGACGTACGGTCCGTTTGGCCTGAACCCCTGCCGCAGCAGCGGCACGCGCGTCCCGTCGGGGCCTTCCACCGGCGAGGCCGGCTCTCCGGCGACTTCGACCGAGACGATGGAGGCGCCTTCCGGAAGCGAGACCCTGACGTACGGCTGCGCGCGGTTTCTGACCCACATGATGATCTCCGTCAGCGTGCGGCCCTCGCTCGTCACGAGCGTCGTCGCGACCGCACGGTCGGCGACGGCGGCGAGCACGGCGGCATCTGCGAACCGGGCGACCGACAACGCGAGCCTGGGTGCCGGTGAAGTCGTGCGCTGATAGCGATAGGCCACGAGGAGCGAACGGCCCGCGTTGGAGATCAGCGTGCGATCGATTTCCCGCACGTCCACGCGGCGGAGACCCGGCGTTTCGGCGCCGGAGACCTCCAGCGTGCCGACGCCCTCGATTGCAATCTCGCCGGAGACACGCTGCGCGGCCGGCACGTCGGGCATCGCGGTCTCGAGGGTGAACGAGCCTCCGCCATGTGCGCGTTCCAGGCCGATGACGAACTGGTGCCGGCGAAGCTCGGGATTGCGGACGACGAGCGTCAGTTCCCCAGGCCCTGTCTCGCTGCGTTCCAGCGTCGCTCCGCTGACGCCGGCGAGCTCGTAGCCCGAGGGAAGCCGCACCTCGATCGCCGCGGGCGCGCCGCGAAGGACCGTTACGTCGATCACCGACAGCAGCCGCACATCGGTTTCCCCGATGGTGACCAGGCTCTTCACCGCGCTCAGCAGCCGCACCTCTTCCGCTTGGGGCGCCGGCCCGGCCGCATCACGCGCCGACCATGAAACCTGAGTGCTCGAGCCGGGCTCGAGGCTCACGTCGATCACGGTTCGCCCGTTGAACGCGAAGCGGCGCAACACGAGACCCGGCGACACCTCGACCTCCGAGCGCTCGCCGGGGACGTCGATCGTGGCGGCGGCACTGCCCGAGGCCGGCACGCGGAGCACGAACGAGCCGCGTCCGGGCGAGTAGATGACCGGCGAGACCCATCCGAGCACCGTGCTGAACGTCGACGGACCAGAGACGACGGCCGTGTGCACGTTGTTCTCGACGATGAGGGGCAGGGGCCGATCGTCTGACCGCGCATCGATCAGGGTTGCGCCGGCGATCAGTGGTACCTTGAACACGCCTGTGCCAAATACCTCGCCCCTCAGGGCCATCGTGCCGACAGCCGTCACACCGTCCACGCGTACGCGCACGTCCGCCTTCGACAATGCGGCGGCGCTCGGCGGCGCCTCTGGAGGCTCTGCCTGCCGTCCGGCCAGATCGACGAGCCGATCGTACTCGGGGCGCGTGAGCGTGACGGTGCCGACGGGACCGCGCTCCTGCGCGGCGGTGTCGCTGGCGAGCGCCAGCACGAGGAGGGACAGCACGTTCCAGCCGAATCGACGGGAAGTCATGGGCGCAGCTCCTTTCGTCAGCGATCGCCGTTCCAGCGGTATTCGATGTCCAGCATGGGCGCGTGCCCCTCGGGCGTCAGCTCGGCGGCGACGAACAGCGGCAGCCCGAAGTCCGGCAACTGAAGTTGCACCGGGACCACGCCGGGGACGCGCCGACCGCTTTCCTTCCGCAGCTTGTCGATCAACGTCTGCGTCGCCAGTCCCGACGCGTCGGGTTCGGACGGTGGCGGCGCCGCGGGCGTGAGCACCATCGCGATGGCATCCTCTCTTCTCAGCACGCCGGACACCGGGCCCGGGTCGTTCTCCACTCTGAACGCGCCCGGAAGCACCTCGATGCGGTACCTGGGGGAGTGGTGCAGCGTCAGCCCCGTTCGCGAGACCGGGAGATCGAGCGTTGGAACCTCGATCGTCGTTCGCCCCTTGTCGGTCCAAGCACTATCGCGGTGCAGGTAGATAAGCTCCACGCCGAACATCGGCGCGTCTTCGCCGGTGCGTCCCTTCTGGAGCGGCAGCAGGAGCGCGCCGGACGCCGACACACCCGGGCGCACGGGCTGTCCGGCAAGCGTCGCCGACCAGAGCGCGGCGCCTTGCGGCAGGGTCGCCGCCAGAAAGGCGCGCTGGTTGTTCTGCATGGCATACCGCGCTCGCACGAGCGACTTGCCGTCCTCTCCCATGACGACGTCGTATCGCGCCTCCTCGATGTTGGCGATCAGCACCGGCCTGGCGGAGTAGCGCGCCAGCTCGACGCTCAGCGCGCGGACCGTGCCGGTTTCGAGCGGACCGAACCGGAAGGCTGCCATCGACGGCGTCTCCCGCCCCGCGATGATGCCGCCGAGCTCGGATGGATCCGCGGGCTCGAGCCCACGCGCCCTGGGCGCGCCGATCTCGCCGGCGCCCAGCACGTCCACGGCAATGCCACCCGTCTCGCGATCAGCGTCCGGCACTCCGAGGATGGGGATCGACACCGACCCGTCCTTGGGCAGCTTGATCTCGGCGGCGATCGCGATCGTCGTATCCGTGGTCGTCGGCTCGATCAGCGAGACCGTCAGCGCGCCGGCATCCTGCGTCCAGTCCGCCACGGCCGGCCCGCTGACCTGATTGACCGCGAGGCCTCCGGGGACCGCGATCACGACCTGGCGCGCCGTTCCCTGCACGACCTCGCTCTGCACGCTCGCGTTGACGAGGCTCGTCTCCTCGCCGAGGCTCACGAGCTGTGTGATCCGCGCGCGCGTGCGCAGGGGCATCGCGCCACGCCGGTTCTCGACGCGCCGCTTCCACGAGAAGGACAGCGGCCGGGACGGGGTGCCGTGGACCGTCCAGCGCGATTCCGACGCCGTCTCGACGCGACCGGTCACGATGCCGCCCGTGGATGCGAGGTCGACGTTCGTACTCGATACCGTGAGACGCACCGCCGAAACGGCGGCGCCGGAAGACGGCAGCGTCATCGACGCGACGCCGGCATTCGATACCAGCGGCACCACGATGTCGAGGGCAATGAGCGATCGGCCGGCGCGCGAGATCAACATGCGAGGAGGAGAGCCGGACACGAGTGGTGCGGGCCGGCCATCGAGTCTCGCGTTGCGGATCATGAGTCCCTGCGGAACCTGCACGCTCACCCAACCCTCTTTGAGCACGTCGACGGTGAGCCGCGCCTGCCCGGTCGCGACGTCGCCGCCGGCCCTGAGGTCGTAGTCCACGCGGGTCAGGACGCTGTCGACCGGCGGCGGGGACGGATCGGGCGGAGCCGGAAACGCGCGCGCCCGAAGGTCCAGGTAGTCGCTGACCGGGAGCACCACCCACCCATCCACGCGCGTGGGCTCCTGTGCGGTCAGTGGGACCGCGGCGAGCAGCAGCAATGCGATGCCGAGCGCAGGTCGAACCATGACATCCTCCTCGGGTTCGGAGACCCAACACAGATTCAGACGCCGGCGGCGGCCATTCTGCCGGGTGTCAGTTTCGTGATCGTGCGGACAGGCGGAGACTGTTGGCTGCAATCGGGCCGCCCGCGGCAGGGTCCGCCCTGCAGCCGAAGCCCCCTCGGATCTGGAACGTTTCAGCGCGGACGGCCTTGCGGGTCGTGCGGACGATCCACCAGCGTGTCTGGTCGATCCAAGCGAAGCGATCGGCCGCTCTGGGTCGACCTTGACAGCCCGGCCCCTCGGCGCAGTAGCGTGGTGCCACGCTCTCGCACGCGGGCAGACATGCCGGCGGACATCAGAACCAGCGGAGGCCGATCATGAAGCGCATCGCCGTTGTGTTGCTGGCCGTGGGCCTCAACGCCACCCACGCTCAGCAGGTGCCCCCTCCGATCATCGACATGCACCTGCATGCCCTGCCGCTGGCAGAGTTCGAAGCGCTCGGCGGGGCGGCGCCGGTTCCGCACTGCGTTCCAATGACGGACTATCCGGTGCCGGAGTCGGCACGCACGTGGCTTGACGTCTTCCGGTCCCGGGACCTGTCGTGCCGTGCGGTGTGGTCGCCGACAACCGACGATGCCGTGCTGGACCGGACGCTCGAGATCATGAGGCGCCGCAACGTCTTCGGTGTGACGAGCGGGAGCCGCGTGGACCTGTGGAAAAAGAGCGCTCCCGAACGGATCCTCCCCAGCCTGTCGTTCAGCGGCGGCCCCGATGCCCCGTCCGTCGACGCCGTACGCCAGGCATTCGACCAGCGCGGGTTCGTGGCGCTCGGCGAGGTCACCACGCAGTACGGCGGCATCGCGCCGGATGATCCATCGCTCGATCCGTACTGGAGCGTGGCCGAGAAGCAGGGCATTCCGGTCGGCATTCACATCGGGACGGGCCCGATCGGCGCTCCCTATCTCGGATTCGAGCGATACCGGGGCCGGCTGCACAGCCCGCTGCTGCTGGAAGAGGCGCTCCTGCGCCATCGGGATCTGCGCGTCTACATCATGCACGCCGGGTGGCCGATGCTCGACGATTTGCTCGCCCTGCTCTGGACGCACCCCCAGGTGTACGTCGACGTCGGTGCGATCGACTGGGCCCTGCCACGGCGCGAGTTCCATCGCTACCTCCGGCGCATCGTCGAGGCCGGGTTCGGCAAGCGGGTGCTCTTCGGCTCCGATCAGATGGTTTGGCCCGACACGATCGAACTGGCAATCCAGAGCATCGAGTCGGCCGATTTCCTGACGCAGGACCAGAAGCGCGACATCTTCTTCGACAATGCGGCGAGATTCCTGCGCCTCACGTCGGCCCAGATCGCTGCGATGCGGGGAGGGAGGTAGTCGATCCCGGGGCGGAGGGCGCCGTTCCCCCGACTGCGCTACAATCGCGGCGCTTCAAGCAGGAAACGCGGAGGTGTTCAATGCGGCCGCAACCCTTGATCGCGGTGAGCGATGTCGAAGCGAGCAGCCGGTGGTATCAGCGCCTTCTCGGCTGCCAGAGCGCGCACGGAGGGCCCAACTACGAACGCCTGGTCTCGAACGGCACGCTGGTCATGCAGTTGCACAACTGGGACGTCGAGCACCACCACGGGCCGATTGGCGACAAGGCGGCCAGACCATATGGAAACGGCGTGTTGTTGTGGTTCGAGGTGGACGACTTCGATCGAGCCATCGCGCGCGCCGCGGAATTGAAGGCGGACGTGCTCAAGCCGAAGCACCGCAATCCGCCGTCGGGCGAGGGGGGTCCGAACCATTGGGAATGCTGGTTGCGCGATCCCGAGGGATACACCGTTGTGCTGGCGAGCCCGGACGGCTCGGCGGGCTGAGGAGGGCGATTGTGAAGAGTCATGTTCGGTTCGGCCTGTGCCTCGTGTTCTCCGTGTTCATGATGATCGGCCTGCCGGCCAGTCCGGGCACGAATGCACAACAAGAACAATGGATGCCACCGCCGGCAATGAATCTCAAGGTCTTGCCGTCGGACATGGAGGGGCGCGCGCTCGTCGCGACGATGCGCAGCTTCACGCGGGGCCTCGGCGTCAGGTGCCAGCACTGCCACGTCTACAAGGGCGACAATCCCGACGACCTCACGACGTTCGACTTCGCGAGCGACGAGAAACAGGAGAAGCTGACGGCACGCACGATGCTACGCATGGTGCAGGAGATCAACGACAAGCATCTCAAGGACGTCGGCGAGCACGCGGCACCGGGCGCGATGAAGGTGACGTGCTACACGTGCCACCGCGGCGAAACGATGCCGCTGACGCGTCCGCCCGATCGCTGAGGCCAGTCGCCAACGACCAATCTCCAACTCCCAGCGTTCTCAGAGTCGATCGACTGACTCGAGGTGGGACTTGGGCGTTGGCCGTTGGAATTCGCGTTTCTTCAAGTCCCCCCGAGGTATCCTTGAAGCGGTGTCGCGCTCACGAATTTTCCTCCTGTCTCCCGCCAACTGTTCAGGCAACCGCGCGCGCATGGCGCTCTCGGAACGCGCGACGTTCGACGTCGCCGTCCGTCTGCGGAGCGCTGACGGCGCCCCGATCGGCGACGTCTTCAGCTTCATGAGCGGGCTCTACTTCCGCGGCAAGCTGGCGTACGCCCGCGCCTTCGCGTCGCCGCCCGATCCCGCCTCGGAGGTTTCCGGCGCCGGCGTGTTCATCATCACGCCGAATGCGGGGCTGCGGACGCCGGACACGCCGCTGACGGTTGCGGGCATCCGTTCGTTCGCCACCGCGGACGTCTCCATCGATAACCCGCGCTACCGGAAGCCGCTCGAGCGCAGTGCGCGGGCGATCGAAGACGACGTGGGTCCCGAGTGCGATGTGGTCCTGCTCGGCAGCATTGCGTCCCCCAAGTACGTGGACGTCCTGGTCGGGATCTTCGGCGGGCGCCTGCTGTTCCCCTCCGAGTTCGTCGGCCGCGGCGACATGAGCCGTGGCGGTCTCCTGTTGCGCTCGGTCACGGCGGGCGAGGAGCTTCGCTACATCCCGGTCGCCGGCGCCGTACGCCACGGCCGGCGTCCACCCAAGCTCAGCCCGATCGATAAAGTGCAGATTCGTTGATTGGGGATTGCAGATTGAGGGTTGATTGGGGATTGTCGATTGGGGATTTCATTCGGAGATTGCCGGGTGGTTCGAGCGGCCCTCGGGCCAATCCAGCACTCTCCGAATAGAATCCCACCTCCCAAATCTCCGTTCTGCAACTAGACCGGGGGGCTTCGCCCCGCCGGACCCCCCATCGCCGTCGCTCGCGGGGCCCCGAAAGCCCCGCTCCGCTCCGGCGTGGCGCGCCGTGGCGCGCCCTAGTCCGTTGTGCGGCTCCACAACGCGTACGAAATTCTCGTGTCGAGCGGCATAAGGGACTAATCTGCAATCCGCAATCAACGAGTCTGCACGTCTTCGTGTTGCGTCCCGCCGCCCGTACCGCTAGGCTTTCCCCATCTCGACCGTTTTTGCTCCCCAGGAGGAGTGCCATGCAGTGTTCCGCCCTCTCGCGCGCGACGCGCCTGCTGCTGTACGTGTGCGCGCTCGCAGTCGTCGCTGTTCCCACACCCGTGGTTCGAGCGCAGAGCTCGGGACAGAACGGGTCGGCCGCCGTGGGAGCGGCGCCGCCCGTCATGCCGAACTACGAGGCGGCCGCGAACTGGACCTCGCAGAAAGTATCGAAGCTCGTCTTCGACACGACGGTGACCCCCAGGTGGATGGAGAAGAGCGATCGCTTCTGGTATGCCTACCAGACCCGCGAAGGGCGCAAGTTCTATATCGTCGATCCCCTGAAGAAGTCGAAGGCACCGCTGTTCGACCACGCGAAGATGGCGGCGACGCTGACGGCCATCACGCGGATCCCGTACGACGCCCAGCACTTGCCGTTCTCGGCCGTGCGCTTCGTGAAAGACGACACCGTGTTCGAGTTCGACGTGCAGGTGCCGGCTGACGCGAAAATCGCCGCCCCGAAGCCGCCGATGACGACCACCGACCAGGCGGCCCGGCGTGCCGGGGCGGAGGAGGGCGATCCCCAGGAGACGCAGGGGCAGCGCGGACAGCAGACCGTCCGGCAGGGCGGTCGAGAGGGTGGCCGCGGCGCGGGCGCCGCGCGGCCGCGCAACAAGACGCTGCACTTCGAGTACGAGATGGCTTCTGGCAAGGTCACGCTCGTCGACGACTACAAGGCAGAGGCACGTCCGCTCCGCTGGGCCTCGCTCTCGCCCAACAAGAAGACCGTCGTGTTCGCCCGCAATCACAACCTCTACTTCATGGACGCGGACAACTACGAGAAGGCGCGGAAGAACCCCAACGACACGACGATCGCCGAGACGCAGCTGACGAAGGACGGCGAGAAGTACTACAGCTACGCGCGCGAGGGCGGCGGGACCCGGGAACAGGAACAGCAGCAGGAGCAGCAACAGCAGCAGCAGGAGCAGCGCGAGGAGGAGGAGGACCAGCAGGAGCAGCGTGAAGAGGGGGATGCCGGGAACAGGCGAACGGCTCCGGTCAATCTGATCTGGGCGCGGGACTCCAGCAGGTTCGCGCTCGTCCGCCGCGATACGCGGAAGGTGAAGGACCTCTGGGTCATCAACGCACTCGCGAATCCTCGACCGACGCTCGAGACCTATCGCTACGCGATGCCAGGCGAAGAGCACGTTCCGCAAAACGAGATGCACGTCTTCGACGTGGCGAAGAAGGCCGGTATCAAGCTCGAGGCGGAGCAGTTCAAGGATCAGAGCGTGTCGATCGCGACCAAGCCGCGACGCGCTGACGCAGGCGGTGGCCGTGGCGATGGGCGCGGCCGCGGGGGAGCGACGCAGGGCCCTCCGCCGCCTCCACCGGAGTGGCTGAGCGATTCACCCGACAAGCTCTATTTCACCCGCCTGAGCCGCGACATGCATCGCCTGGACGTCTGTGTGGCAGACACGACCACCGGCGACGTCAAGACGCTGATCGAGGAGCGTCTGAACACCTATATCGAGTCCAAGCCGCTTCGCCTGGTGAACAATCAGACCGAACTGATCTTCTGGTCGGAACGGGACGGATGGGGGCACTTCTATCTGTACGACGCCGCGACGGGGGCGCTGAAGACCCGGATCACCGAAGGGGAGTTCGTGACGACCGGAATCGAGAACGTGGACGAAAAGGCGCGCGCGCTCTACATCACCGCCGCCGGGCGCGAGCAGAGCGAAGATCCGTACTACACCCACCTCTACCGGGTGGGCTTCGACGGCACCGGCATGAAGCTCCTCAACCCTGGAGATGCCTCGCATTCCTCATCGGTGTCCGAGTCGGGCAGGTATTTCGTGGACAACGCGTCGCGGATCGATGCTGCGCCCGGGTCCACCCTGTACGACACGCTCGGCAACCGCGTTGCCGAGCTCGAAACACCGGATCTGTCGGCGCTGATGGAAATGGGCTTCAAGTACCCCGAGCCGTTTACGGTGAAAGCAGACGATGGGGTGACGGACCTGTACGGGGTGATGTACAAGCCGTTCGATTTCGATCCGAACAAGAAGTACCCGATCATCGCGTATGTCTATCCCGGGCCTCAAACCGAGTCGGTGACGAAGACGTTCAACCCGCGCAGCAACAACATCTCGCTCGCGCAGTTCGGCTTTATCGTCGTGGAGGTCGGCAACCGCGGTGGACACCCGACGCGATCGAAGTGGTATCACAATTACGGCTACGGCAACCTGCGGGATTACGGCCTCGCCGACAAGAAGTCCGCCATCGAGCAGCTCGCGCGGCGGCACGCGTTCATCGACATCAACCGCGTCGGCATCTGGGGCCACTCGGGCGGCGGCTTCATGTCGGCGGCCGCGATGCTGGTCTATCCCGACTTCTTCAAGGTGGGATGGTCGGAGTCGGGCAACCACGAGAACAACATCTACAACAACACCTGGAGCGAGAAGCACCACGGCATCAAGGAAGTGGAGCGGGACGGCACGATCACGTTCGAGTACGACATCGAGAAAAACTCTGACCTGGCGAAGAACCTGAAGGGCCATCTGATGCTGATCACCGGCGACATCGACAACAACGTGCACCCGGCAGGGACCTATCGGCTGGCCAACGCGCTCATCAAGGCGAACAAACGCTTCGACATGTTCGTGTTGCCCGGCGTGCGCCATTCGTTTGCGCCGGTGTCGGGCTACGTCAACTGGCTGCGCGGCGACTACTTCGCCCGGCACCTGCTCGGCACGTCCGCTGACAGCGTCGACATCGTCGAGCTCAACAGGGAGGTCGAGCAGGTGGGGGACAAGGGGAGGCGGTAGTCGATTCTCGATTCGTGAATGCTGAGTGCAGATTGATCGAGGATTGAGGAATGGAGATTGGGGACTTGATTCGGGGATTGGGTTGGGGCCTACCGATGCGTCCGTCCGTGGGCCTGGGCCGCATCCAAGAGGGGAGCGTGGGCCATGAGTGATGTCCGATCGCAGATCGAGGCGGGAAATCGCGAGTTCATGGCGGCGTTCGCGAAGCGCGACGCGGCCGCGGTCGCCGCGCTCTACACGGACGGGGGCCAGCTCCTTCCTCCCAACAGCGAGGTTGTCCGCGGCCACGAGGCGATCCGGGAGTTCTGGCAGGGCGCGATGACACGCGGATTGACGGGGGCGACCCTGGAGACCGTCGACGTCGACGCATCGGGCGAAACGGCTGTCGAGGTTGGCCGTTACCGCTTGACGGCCGGGGACGCCGAGGCCGACCATGGGAAGTACATCGTCGTCTGGAAGAACGTAGACGGACGCTGGAAACTGCATCGGGATATCTGGAATACGAGCAAGGGCGCGTAAGGTCAGTCCCACTGGCGACCGTGGTGGAGGCGCTGTGGTTGCGAAGCTGCTCGTGGGCCTCGTCGTTGCGGCGGCTATGGTGCCCGCCATTGCGGAGCCGACCGGTCCTGCCCTCCAAGCCGTGGAGATTTCGCAGGGGAGCGCCACTTCCCCGACCTGCGGCGCGATGGCCGTTGATGCTTCGCTTCAGCCTACGTAGTCCGCAGAATACCGACCGGTACTGTTTCGAAGATTTGCCCAACGAAGATCCAGGCCTGTGTCTCTGTTGTGACGGGTTTGATCTCGACGCCGGTGATTTCGTGCCGAAAGGTCCGGCCGCCTAGTTCGGAGGGGAGGATCACGCGTGAGGTCTTCCATGACGGTCCGCCAAGCGGCAGGTTCTTCCCATCGGGAACCAGCGGCGCCGTCAGCCGCGGCGCGACGACGAGCACGGCCTCGTCGCCGTGTATGCGTGCGAACGCGACGACGTCTGCATGGACGGTCGTCTCCGTCTCGATTGGTTCGTAGCGGCCTTCGAGGAATAGTTCCTGCCGTGCGCGCCTCAGCCTCAACCCGGCCGTTGTCACCAGGAGCTTGATCGCCCCGTCAGCCCAGTTTTTCAGCAGGGCAGACACCGCCGCAATCCGCTCGTCGCCTGTCTTCTCCAGCCGCTGCTCGACTTCGCCCAGCAGCCGCTCGCGCAGTCGGAAATCCACCGGGCGGCGGTTGTCGGGATCCACGAGATTCAGGTCCCAGAGATCCGTCCCCTGGTAGAAATCTGGAACGCCGGGCGAGCCGATCTTGATGGCCACCTGTGCGAGGGAGTTCAGCATGCCGACAGCCGAGACGCGCTGCTGCAGCGGGAGGATGGCGGGCAGGAACTTCGCGGCGCCGCTGCCGGTCAGCACGCGTTCGACGAAGCGCAACACCGCGTTCTCGTACTCGGGATTGGCGGTCAGCCAGCTGGTGTGGAGCTTGGCCTCCTTGATCGACTTGATCATGAACCCCTGCATCCGTTCGACGAACTCGGGCGTGACCTCCGTGAACGCGCCGAGCAGCGCCTGGTAGAAGCGATACTCGTCGTTCCTGTCCGGCGCGGGCTCGCCATCGACCATGGTCCGGTGCGATCGATTGAGCCGCATCCAGCGAGAGACCCCGCGCGACCACTCATCCGGGATCTCCGACAGCACGTTGATTCGAGCGCGGACGTCCTCGCCGACTTTCGTGTCATGCGTCGAGGTCGCGAGCATCTCGTACGGCCATTCGCGGCGCCGCTCGGCAGAGGCTTCGTGAAACTCGGCGACCGAGCGGCCGAACCGTTCGGGGTCGCCGCCCACCTCGCTGAGCGACAGCAGGAGGTTGTATCGATAGAAGGCGGTGTCCTCGAGCCCTTTCGCCTGCACGGGGCCGGTGTATTGCTGCAGCTTCATCGCGAACCGGAGGCGTGCCTGGACCTCCTGGGCGTCGGCCGGCGCATAGCCGCCGCGCCGTTGCTCGTGGCGTTGGGCGCTGGCCTCGCCGCGATCCCGGGGCAGGACGACCTCGAGCAGGAAGTCGAACAACGAGGCTTCCATCGCCGGATTCCGACGCCGTGCGCGCGCGACCGCCCTCACCACGACGTCCCGGTCTTCGGGCGTCCAGCCCCGCTCATCGACATAGGTCCGGTAGACCGGGAAGCAGGCCACGACCTCGGTGATGGCGTCGCGCAGGCTCTCGAGCGTGAAGTCGCGCGAGCGGCGATTGCTCTCGGCAATCCGGTCCAGCATGTGGGCCAGCACGCTCAGCTCGCTCGCCATCGCGGTTTTCATGATGAGCCGCTTGCTCATGTAGAGCACGTCCTCGAAGGCCAGCGTGCGTCCGGTGAGCTTGGCGTACGCACGGCGCATGCGCCGGCCCTGCGCGCCGTTGATGAAGAGCCCGTTCAGGTCGTGGAGGAAGTTGTAGCCAGACGTGCCGTGCACGGCCCACCGGATGGGCAGGCGCTCGGCGCCCGAGAGGATCTTCTCCGCGACGACGTACATGGGCCTGTCGGGCCGATTGCCGCCGGCAGTCCGCTGACAGCCGAGCGCGTCGGCGGCGAGATCCTGCAGCATCTCGAAGTAGCGCGCGGGATCGAACAGTCCGTCCGCGTGGTCGACGCGGACGGCGTTGACCGTGCCGTTCCGCATCAGCTCACCCAGCAGACGGTGCGTGGCGGCGAAGACGTCGGGTTCCTCGACGCGCAGACCGACCAGCGTATTGATGTCGAAGAAGCGGCGGTAGTTGATCTCGTGGCTGGCCGTTCGCCAGTACGAGAGCCTGTAGGCCTGGGTCTCGAGCAGCTCGTGCATCGCATCGAAGCTCCCGGGCCGCCCGGGTTCGCCGTTGACCGCTTTCACCGCCGCCTCGAGCTGTTCTCCAACCTGCGGCGTCTCGGCGATCAGGCGAAGGAGGCGCTGCCGCGCGACCTCTTTCTCGCGCTGCCGTTCGGCGATCCGGTCCGCATCACGCGCGGTATACGCCGGCATGTTCTCCAGCGAGGAGATGATGCTCAGCAGCTCGTGGAGCTGCAGGTTGTCGGCACCGAGGTGCGCTGTCAGCGGCTCGATGGCCCGGCGGTACACCCTGGGCGCCTGCCGCGGGTTGATGGGCAGTTCGTGCTCGAAGTAGCGCAGCACCAGGGCGCCGTCGCGCAGCTCCAGCCGCAGCTCGCCGCGTTCGAGGACCTTCCCGTACTGATCTCCCAGAATCGGCAGCAGCAGCTTCGCGTGCAGCTCGGCTTTGACCGGCGTCCAGTCCACGTCGAAGAAGCTTGCGGCGGGCGAGCTCGGGCCGTTCTCGAGAACGTCCTTCCACCA
Source organism: Vicinamibacterales bacterium (assembly GCA_035711845.1). Lineage (GTDB taxonomy): Bacteria > Acidobacteriota > Vicinamibacteria > Vicinamibacterales > 2-12-FULL-66-21 > DASTBU01. The sequence goes on along the minus strand of DASTBU010000091.1, from coordinate 79,235 downwards.
GGCGTTCGTGCCGGTCCCGATTCCCATGTGGTTCGGGACGAAATCGACGACGTGTCCGAGGCCCAGCTCCTGCAGCCGTGCCGCAAAAACCGCGTGCGCCTCCGAGCCGCCGAGCTCCGGGTTGATCTCGTTGTGATTGCAGATGTCGTAGCCGTGCGTGCTGCCGGGTTCCGCCGTGAAATACGGCGAGGAGTAGCACGCACCGGCACCGAGGCGCGCAAGATACTCCGAGACCCTCGTCGCCTCCGCAAACGGGAATTCCTTGTGCACCTGCAGCCGGTACGTGCTGGCAGGAACGTAGCGGGGACGCTGTTCCATCAGTCCGTGACAGTGAATCTGAAGAGTGCCGCGCCTGGCCTCGGAAAATCAACGACAGGACCCGCGCGGTCGACCCGGATCACTTGCGGCAACGGGTCCTCCGCAACGTGCGAATCCTCCGTCGTCAGGACAGTCTGGCATGCACCCGCTGTTTCGCCTAGGGTCTGACGGATCCTCCCGATGTCCACGCTGCCGGAGCCGCGCATCCTGATCGCCACCCAGAACACCGTTCCGCCGCGGGCCCGGCGGATCACGATCGACGCCGCGTCGGGGGCGAAGGCCTCCCCCGCCACGTCTGGCGCCGCCTGCAGCGCCGGCTCGCTTCCACGCAGCCGGAGCAGCTCGCGATAGAGCGTCAGCACAGCGGCGTGCCGCGGATGGGTGCGCTCGTTCCAGCGCAGCTTGCTCTCCGCGAACGTGCACGGCGATTGCGGATCCGGAATCCGCTCGCGCGACTCGGGGCGGGAGAACTCCGGGAACGACTGGAACTCGTTGCGCCGGCCTTCGGTGACCAGCCGGCCGATTCCGGGGTCCAGGTCGGTGAAGTACTGGAATGGGGACGAGGCCGCCCACTCCTGTCCCATGAAGAGCAGCGGCGTCATCGGGACGGTGAGCAGGAGCGTGCTCACCGCCCGCCAGGTCGCTGCGTCGACCTGATGGTGGAGCCGGTCGCCCAGCGCCCGATTCCCAATCTGATCGTGGTTCTGGACGCACACCACGAATCGGCTCATCGGAATGGCCGAGGGATCGCTTCCCCGCACGGTTTTCATGTACCTCGAGGGCTCCCCCGTGAACAGCCAGCCCTGGCGGACCGTCCGCTCGAGCTCGGCTGTCGTGCCTTCGAAGTCCTCGTAGTAACCGCACGAATCTCCCGCGACCATGCGCCTCACGATGTGGTGGAAGTCGTCGGCCCAGACGCCGTCGAACCCCCAGGTGGCGGGGCGATCGTGCGCCACGATCTCGGCGAGATTGCGGTGGTCTTCCGCGTGCAGCAGGATGGGCCAGCGGGCAGCGCGCCGGGCTGTTCGCGAGAAGTCCTGCATGAACTCGGCGGGGCTGCGGCTGAGGAGCGCATGCGTCGCGTCGAGGCGCAGGCCGTCGAGATGATATTCCCGGACCCAGTGGGCCGCATTGTCGGCGATGAACCGGCGAATCATCGCGTTGCCCTGGCCGTCGAGGTTCACGGCCGAACCCCACGGCGTGCTGTCGGGGACCAGGTACTCGGGATTGACCTGCGGGAGGTACGCGCCTTCCGGGCCGAGATGGTTGTAGACCACGTCCAGAATCACCGAGAGGCCGAGCGCATGCGCGCGATCGACGAGCGCGCGCAGTTCGTCCGGACGCCCATAGGCGCGGGATGGTGCGTACAACGCGACGCCGTCGTATCCCCAGTTGCGATCGCCGGCGAAGTCGGCGATCGGCATCAGCTCGATCGCGGTGATACCGAGGTCCCTCAGCTCGTGCAGCCGTTCCCGGGCGCTCGCGAACGTGCCCGGGCCGGTGAATGTGCCGACGTGCAGCTCGTAGATGACGAGTTCGCTCCTCGAAGGCCCGTGCCAGTTCGCGTCGGTCCACTCGAATGCCGCAGGATCGATCACCTCGGACGGACCGTGAACACCGTGTGGCTGAAACCGCGACGCCGGATCGGGAAGGGTCGTGCCGTCGTCCACGCGGAGGCCATAGAGGTGTCCCGCGGCGGCGCCGGGCACGAACCGATCCCACACACCGTCCTGGCCGCGTGCCATCGGATGGCTCCCGCGCGCGGGGCCGTCGTGCACGTTCAGGAGCACGCGCCGGGCGAGAGGCGCGTGGACGCGGAAACGTACGCCGCCGTCGACCACCAGCGCGCCAAACTGTTGCTGCATCATACAAGCCGTCAGGTGGCGCTCTCAGCTGTTCGGCCAGCTGGACGCAGATGGGTGACGGATGGAGCTTACTGAATCAGATCGAACACTCCCCACAGCGGGATGCGCACCCACTCGGGACGGTTGTTGAGCTCGTAATTCAACTCGTAGAGCGCCTTGTTGAGCATGAAGAAGCGCAGGAGCGCGTCGCGTTGCGAAGACACCGCGGGGAGGAAGATCGCTCCCCCTGCCTTGTGAAAGTACCCGCGGAGGAACGAAGCCATCGCCCACGTTTGCCAGATTCGTGCCCACGACTCGAGGCGCGGAAAGTCGGCGGGCCGCGCCGCCACGTGCGCGAAAAGGGCGGCGTAGGCGGCGTAGCTGAACGAGCGCAGCATTCCGGCGACGTCCTTGAAGGGCGACTGCTTCGCGCGCCGCTCGGCGAGCGGCCGCGTGGGCTCGCCTTCGAAATCGAGGATGTAGAAGTCCCCTTCAGCCCAGAGCACCTGACCGAGGTGGTAGTCGCCGTGCACGCGAATTTTCGCGGTCGTGAACTCGAGCGGCGGGCCCGAACGTGCGGCGTCCAGCAGCCGATCGCTCCACTGGACCAGTTCGCCGGCGCGTCGGGCCACGTCGGCTGGAATCCCGGCCGCAGATTGCTCTGCGATGACCCTGGCCCGAAGCGTCTCCAGCGCCCTCGTCGCCTGCTCGGCCGCGTCGGCTGCGACGGCGGCCAGATCGTCGCGGGTGAAGGGCTCCGGGGAGAACGCCGGATCGTTCGCATCGCTGGCGAGCGCGAGGTGCAGCTCGGCGGACCGTCTGCCGAGCGTCTCCGCCGTTCGGAGGTAGCCGCCCATCACGTCCTGGATGCGCTTGGGTGGAGCCTCGAGGATCAGCTCGCCGAACGATGTCTGCGGCGCGAGCGACGGCGAATCGCTGCCGGCCACCTGGTCGTAGAAGCGGCTCAGCTCGTCGGTGGCGTGTGCCCAGCCGTCCCCCTGGCTCTTGACGAGGCGCTGCATCATGGCGAGGGTGGTGGAAGGGTTCCCCGGACGTTCGTAGTGCAGGGCCGCGGTGACGGAAGGCACGCGATCGAACCCCGCCCTGTTTGTCAGGTAGGACGCAATCTCGAAGTCCGGATGGATGCCAGGTTCGATGCGGCGGAACAGCTTCAGGATCAGGCGGTCCCCATACACGATCGAGGTGTTGCTCTGTTCCACCGACATGCGCGTGATGCGCAGCTCTTCGGTGCGATCGCCGCGGACGTCGCCGAAGGCGGCCGTCTGCTGGCCACGCAGGTCGCCCAGGCGGGTCCTTGTCTCCTCCTCGCGCTCAATCGTCTCGAGCAGCGCCCGTGCGAACCTGTCGTCGAGCCAGGCGTCGAACAGCAGTCCCTTTCTCGCGCCTGTCACGGTGGCCAGGACTACGTGCGGCGAGCGCTCCGCGATGCCGCGGGCATCGTTGGCAGCCAGGACGGTCAACGGCAGCAGGTAGTGTTCCCGCGTGCCGCCGGCGTAGTCCACCTCGATGAGGGTCATGAAGAGGGGATGCGAGCCGCGTCGGAGGAGTCCCCAGTCGATGAAGCGCGCCGCGCGGGCAGCGCGCGCCTTGCCGCCGAACCAACGCTGCCGGTGCAGGAACGGCAGGAGCAGGTCGCGCTCGATGAGCGTGCGCACGTTGCCATCGAGCAGCGTTTCCCACGCCGCGCCGACCAGCAGGCCGGGCGCCTGCGGTTGTGAGGCGGAAATCTCGGGCGCCACGCGGGCGGTGACGGACGGCGGCGCCTGCTGGAGGCGGAACCAGTAGAACGCGTACGGCCCGAGGGTCAGGAAATACGGCAGTTCGCCAATCCTTGGGAACTCGGTGAGCCCGAGCATCTCGACCGGGATCATCCCGCGGAACTGTGCGAGATCCAGCTCCACCGGCTGCACGGTGCGCGACAGGTTCGCGACGCACAGGATGGTTTCGTCCTTGAAGCGGCGCACGTAGACGAGGACCTTGCGGTTCTGCGGGTGCAGGAACTCGATCGAGCCGCGCCCGAACACCCCGTACTGCTTGCGCAGGCCGATCATCCGCTTCATCCAGTTGAGCAGGGAGTACGGCGCACGCTCCTGCGCTTCGACGTTGATGGCCTGATAGCCGTAGACGGGATCCATGATCGGCGGGGCGAAGAGCCTGGCGGGATCGGCCCGCGAGAAGCCCGCATTGCGGTCGCCGGTCCACTGCATCGGCGTACGGACCCCGTTCCGATCGCCGAGATAGATGTTGTCCCCCATGCCGAGCTCGTCCCCGTAGTAGATGATCGGCGTGCCGGGCATCGAGAGCAGCAGGCTGTTCATCAGCTCGATGCGGCGCCGGCTGTTTTCCATCAGCGGTGCGAGCCGCCGCCGGATGCCGACGTTGATCCGCATCTGCGGATCGGCCGCGTAGGCCTGGTACATGTAATCGCGCTCTTCGTCGGTGACCATCTCGAGCGTCAGCTCGTCGTGGTTCCGCACGAACATCGCCCACTGACACGTCTCGGGGATCTCCGGCGTCTGCCGCAGGATCTCCACGATCGGATGCCGATCTTCCTGCCTGAGCGCCATGAACATGCGCGGCATGAGCGGGAAGTGGAAGGCCATGTGGCACTCGTCGCCGTCGCCGAAGTACGGGCGCACGTCGGCGGGCCACTGGTTCGCCTCCGCCAGCAGCATGCGGTCCGGATAGTGCTGGTCCACGTCCTTGCGAATCAGCTTCAGGACGAAGTGGGTTTCCTCGAGGTTCTCGCAGATCGTTCCTTCGCGTTCGATCAGATAGGGGACCGCGTCGAGCCGCATGCCGTCCACGCCGCGCTCGAACCAGAAGCGCATGACCTTGACGATCGCTTCGAGCACCAGCGGGTTCTCGTAGTTCAGATCCGGCTGGTGGTGGAAGAACCGGTGCCAGTAGTACGCCTTGGCCGTGTCGTCCCAGCTCCAGTTCGACGTCTCGCTGTCCGTGAAGATGATGCGGACGCCGTCGTACTTCTGCTTCGTGTCGCTCCAGACGTAGAAGTCGCGCTCGGAGGATCCCGCCGGCGCGCGCCGGGCGGCCTGGAACCACGGATGGTGATCGGACGTGTGGTTGATGACCAGCTCGGTGATCACCCGGATGCCGCGCCGATGCGCCTCTTCGACGAACAGGTCGAAATCGGCGAGCGTGCCGTAGCTCGGATGGATGTTCTCGTAATCCGCGATGTCGTATCCGTCGTCGCGGAGTGGCGACGGGTAGAAAGGCAGCAGCCACAGCGCGTTGATGCCGAGGCTCTCGAGGTATTCGAGCTTCTGCGTGAGCCCGCGGAGATCTCCAACCCCGTCGTTCGTGCTGTCGAAGAACGAGCGGACGTGGGCCTGGTAGATGATGGCGTCCTTGTACCAGAGCGGATCAGTCATCGTCGAATCGGGGGAGCGTGTCCGGATGCCGGCGTGCAGGCGATCCGGAGGCGCCGGGCAGCCAACACCTGCCCGTGGCCGGCGGCCCGAACGATCTGGCAAGCTCGGCGTGGTGGCAATCCTGACAATTATGCCAACTGAACGTGAAGAATGTGGGCCACACGGCCTGGGGGATCGAGACGGACGTAGTTCCACTCTCCGCGCCAGAGGTAGCGTTCCCCCGAGAGCAGGTCCACGACTTCGACGCCGGCATCGGGGGCCAGGCCCCAGTCGGCGAGCGGTACGCGGATGAAGCCGTGCTGCATGTTGAATGGATCGAGGTTGACCACCATCAGCAGCAGATCGCTCTGGTCCGTGGACTGCTTGCTGTAGCAGATGAGTTCGCGATTGTCGGTCAGGTGGAACTGCAGGCCCCAGTCGTGCTGCAACGCGGGGTGTGCCCGCCGAATCGCGTTGACGCGGCTGATGGTCTCGGCGAGCGTTCCCGGCCGATCGAAGTCCCTGACGCGAATCTGGTACTTCTCCGAGTCCAGGTATTCCTCGCTGCCTTCCCTGGCGGGCACGTTTTCGAACAGCTCGAAGCCGCTGTAGATCCCGTAGGAGGCGCCGAGCGTCGCCGCCAGGATCAACCGGACGTAAAAGGCGGGCCGCCCGCCGCGCTGGAGATAGGCGTGCAGGATGTCGGGGGTGTTGGCGAACAGGTTGGGCCGCATGTACTCGCGGACGTCGGTCTGGGTCAGCTCCGTGAAGTACTCCGTGAGCTCCTCCGACGTGTTCCGCCACGTGAAGTACGAGTACGACTGCGAGAAACCCGTCTTGGCCAGATACCGCATCACCTTCGGACGCGTGAAGGCCTCGGACAGGAAGATCGTGTCGGGATGTCTTCGTTTGATGTCGCCGAGCGCCCACTCCCAGAACGTGAAGGGCTTGGTGTGCGGGTTGTCGACCCTGAAGATCTTCACGCCGTGATCGATCCAGAACTCGATGATGCGTGCGAGCTCCGGCCAGAGCGATTCCCAGGCCTCCGATTCGAAGTTGATCGGGTAGATGTCCTGGTACTTCTTCGGCGGGTTCTCCGCGTACTTGATGCTCCCGTCCGGACGGCGCCGGAACCATTCCGGACGCTCCCGCACGTACGGATGATCGGGCGAGGCCTGATACGCGAGGTCCAGCGCGACCTCGAGGCCGTGCCTGCGGGCTGCGGCGGTGAATCGCGTGAAATCCTCGATCGTACCGAGGCCCGGATCGACAGCCATGTGTCCGCCCGCCTCCGAACCGATCGCCCACGGGCTGCCCGGATCGTCCGGCCCCGCCACGAGCGCGTTGTTGCGCCCTTTCTTGAAGCTGTGGCCGATTGGATGGATCGGCGGGAGATACAGCACGTCGAACCCCATGGCGGCGATGTAGGGCAGACGCGCAGCGGCTTCGTCGAACGTCGCGCTCCGCGTCGGATCCGAGCCGGCGGATCGCGGGAACATCTCGTACCAGGCGCCGAAGCGCGCCCGCTCGCGCTCGACGATGACTTCGAGCAGCCGGTCGAAGCGCGTGGCGCGGCTCCGGTCGGGGACGCTCGCCATCCGGGCTCGCAGGTCCTCCGACAGGGCCGTGGCGACCCGCTCGCCCTGATCGAGATCTGCCTGCTCCAGTACGCCGGCTGCCCGGGACAGCTGGGCATCGCCTGCACGCCGGATGAGCGCCGCGCCCTCGCGCAGCTCGCTGGCGACGTCCTGCGCGGCGCCGAACTTCTTCGAGAGCTCGTGCCGCCAGCTCTCGAACCGATCAATCCATCCCTCGATGGTGTACTCGTAACGTCCGAGCGATTCGACGACGAAGCGACCGCGCCAGCCGTCGTTCTCGACGAGCTCCAGGGGCGCTTCCCGCCAGTCGGCCTCGCCCGCCCTGCGGTAGAGCAGCACCGCAGCCAGCACGTCGTGGCCATCGGCGAAGATGTCGGCCGTGACGACGACCTCCTCGCCGACCACGCGCTTGATGGGGAATCGCCCCCCGTCCACCTGCGGCCGCACCGCCTCGATCACCACGCGCCGCAGCAGGTCCGGGTGCAGCTCCGCCTGGCCCCGGGCCGCCACGTCAGCCGTCTTCTTCCTCTCGCGTGCCCCTGCTCTCGCCTTCGTCGCCATCGTCATTCAGCACCCAGCCAGCCTTCAGCCTTCAACCTTCAGCCTTCAGCCCTTCAGCCTTCAGCCCTTCAGCCTTCAGCATTCAGCACTCAGCATCATCACTCAGCATTCATCACTCAGCATTCATCACTCAGCATTCAGCATTCAGCATTCAGACCACTCCCATCGGGCCCCACTCGTCGCCCTGGCGCTTGTGCTGGCCGCGGCGCCCCAACCTCAACGCCGCCATCGAATGGGCCTGGAGCTGGTAGCGGTCGCCGCCGTGAAGCCTTCTGGGCGGCTGCCACGGATCGGCCGTGTCGACGAGGGTTTCCCAGCGCTCGATCGAGGACGTCGGCGGCAGCACGAACGCGACCGGCGCCGGGTCCGCATTGAGCAGAAGGAGCAGAGTGTCGCCGACGATGCGTTCGCCGCGTGCGTTGACCTCGTTTATCGCGTCGCCGTTCAGGCGGACGCCGAGGCAGCGGACGTCGGGCGAGCTCCAGGTTTCGTCGGTCATTTCCCCGCCCGACGGATCGATCCAGGCGATGTCGAGCACTTCGGCGCCGCGGATGCGGCGTCCTTGAAAGAACTTGCGCCGTCTCAACACGGGCTGCTCGTTCCAGATGCGGATGACGCGGCGTGTGAACTCGAGGAACTCCTTCTGGGCGGGGTCGAGGTCCCACTGCGTCCAGCTGATCTCGTTGTCGTGACAGTACGCGTTGTTGTTGCCGAGCTGTGTCCGCCCGACCTCATCGCCGCCGCTGATCATCGGAACGCCGCTCGCGAACATCAGCGTGGCGAGCAGGTTCCGCCGCTGCCGTTCCCGCAGCTCGCGGATCCGGCGATCCTCGGTGGGGCCTTCGACGCCGCAGTTCCAGCTCAGGTTGTGGTTCTCGCCGTCTCGATTGTTTTCGCCATTCGCCTCGTTGTGCTTGTCCTGATAGCTGACGAGGTCGGCCAGCGTGAACCCGTCGTGGGCGGTGATGAAGTTGACGCTGGCATATGGCCGCCGTCCGCTCTGCTCGTAGAGGTCGCTGCTGCCCGCCAGCCGCGTCGCCAGCTCCGAGACGACGCCGTTGTCCCCCCTCCAGAATCGACGGACGGCGTCACGGTACTTGGCGTTCCACTCGGTCCACTTGGTGGGAAAGTTGCCGACCTGGTAACCCCCTTCGCCGAGGTCCCAGGGCTCGGCGATCAGTTTGACCTGAGACAGCACGGGATCCTGGTGAATGATGTCGAAAAACGCCCCCAGCTTGTCGACCGCGTGCAGCTCACGCGCCAGCGCGCTCGCCAGGTCGAACCGGAACCCGTCGATGTGCATCTCGATCACCCAGTACCGCAGACTGTCCATGATGAGCTGCAGCACCCTGGGGCTGCGCATGTTCAGCGTGTTGCCGCACCCCGTGAAGTCTTCGTAGAGTTGGCGGTTGGTCGGCTGCAGCCGGTAGTAGGTCGAGTTGTCGATGCCCCGCAGCGAGAGGGTGGGTCCGAGGTGGTTGCCCTCCGCTGTGTGGTTGTAGACCACGTCCAGGATGACCTCGAGCCCCGCGGCGTGCAGCGCCCGCACCATCATCTTGAACTCGCGGACCGCATCGAGCGATGACGAGGACGAGTAGCGGATGTCGGGTGCGAAGTACGACAGCGTGTTGTAGCCCCAGTAGTTCCTGAGGCCGCGCTGGATCAGGTGCCAGTCATCGGTGTGATGATGGACCGGCATCAGCTCGACGGCCGTGACCCCCAGCGAGGAGAGATGCCGGATGGCTGGCTCCGACGCGAGCCCGAGATAGGTTCCGCGCAGCAGTTCCGGGACGTGCGGGTTGAGCTTCGTGTGGCCCTTGACGTGCAGCTCGTAAATCAGCGTTTTGTGCCACGGCGTCCGAAGCGGCCGGTCGTCGCCCCAGGTGAAGGCGGGGTCCACCACGGCGGCCAGTGGCGCATACGGAGCGCTGTCGCGGGGATCGAAGGTGCCATCGTCCTGGCTCGACGCCACGAACCCGAACAGGGCTTCGTCCCACCGCGTTCGGCGGCCGATCGCCTTCGCATAAGGGTCCAGCACCAGTTTGTTCGGGTTGAAGCGGTGCCCGTGCTGCGGCGCATGTGGTCCGTGCACGCGATAACCGTAGAGCTGGCCTGGACGGATGTCGGGCAGGTAGCCGTGCCAGACCATGTCCGTCTGCTCGGTGAGTGGGATCGTGAGCGATTCCGACTCCGCCTCGGTCGAATCGAACAGGCACAGCTCCACACGCGTCCCGTGTTCGGAGAAGATGGCGAAATTGACGCCCACGCCGTCCCATGTTGCACCCAGCGGATACGGGGAGCCGGGCCATACGCGCATATGGTTCGTCGGCACTGAAAGACTTAGGTACCACGTTAAAGGCTGGGTTGGCAACGACAGGCAGCTTGGACCGGCGCTTGCTTCAGTCCAGCTGATTCAGAGGAGGCAACAGAATGAGCAACGAAAAGGCGATAGAGACACTGAACAGACTGATCGAGACCGTGAAGGACGGCGAGCAGGGTTTCCGGACAGCGGCTGAAGGTTTGAAGAACACACAGACGAAAGCACAGTTCGTGCAGTACTCTCGCCAGCGCGCCCAGATGGCCCGCGAGCTCCAGGACGAGGTGCGACGGCTCGGCGGCGATCCCGAAAAGACGGGCAGCGTCTCCGGAACAGTGCATCGCGGGTGGATGAACATCAAGGCTGCGGTCACCGGCAAGGACGATAGCGCCATCATTTCGGAAGCCGAGCGCGGCGAAGACGTCGCGAAGAAGGTCTACGAAGAGGCCGTGGTCGAGCCATTATCCCCGACGACGCTCGCCCTCGTTCAGCAGCAGTCGGCGATGGTACGCGAGGCGCACGACACGGTGCGGGCCATGGAAAAAGTCGCGCACTAATCGTGCGATTCGGTGCGATTCCTTTGAGTTGAGAGGGACGCGGGTCCTGGCGCCCGGCAGCCCCACCCGTCCCCACCACCCACCGCGCAGGCGTGCGCGGCGGGGGCCCCGGCTCGGCGCCAAAAGCGCTTGTCACGGGGGAGGCGCCTGCGCGGCGGGCGGGGCGGCCCCGCCGTGCGCCACCCGCGTCGAATCTCAACTCAAGTGACTCGCGGCGCAATCACGCCATCTGTGGCAGCGGTCGGCGCCGGTCGCCGCGTTTTTGTGTGCGTAATGGATGGCCAGCTCGAATCAGGAGAAGCTCGATCTGCTGCGGCGGTGGGCGGTGCTGCTCGACAGCGCGTTCAGGGTGCCGGGCACGCGCATCCGCTTCGGGATGGATGCGCTCATCGGGCTGGTGCCTGGGCTGGGTGATCTGTCCGCGCCGATCTACACGGCCTTCATCATCGCCACCGGCCTGCGCATGCGTGTGCCCGCGGTGATCCAGGCCCGGATGGTGCTGAACGCCGCACTCGACATGCTGGTAGGCCTGGTGCCGTTGCTGGGCGACGTCGGCGACGTGTTCTGGAAGGCGAACCTCCGCAACGTGGCGCTGCTCGAGCGTCACGCGCGGCCGGGCATCCTCCCCCAGCCGAGCGATTACGTCGTCGTTTACGTCGCGATCGGGCTCGTCCTCCTGATTGCGCTCGTGCCGATCGTGCTCCTGATCTGGCTGTTTACCCGCTTCTCGCTGGTCTGACTAGACCGGAGGGCTTCGCCACGGCCGTCTTCGCCAAGGCTTTGGCGAGATCTCGCCAATGCGCGGTCCTATGCGCGCCGGGCGACGGCCGGCCGGACCCCCATCGCCCGTTGTGCGGCTCCACACTGCGTACGATGTTCTCGTTTTCGAGCCGCATAACGGACTGAAGCTCCGGCGGCGTCTCAGAATCTCCGTGCAAAAGACGGTCCCAGGAACACCGCGTTGAAGAACATGCGCAGCGTGGAAAGTTGCGTTGCGCGGAAGTTCGGATCGTCCGCAAACAGGATGACGTTGCCGCGGCCGGCCGGTTCGACCCACGCGAACAGCGTACGCGCCATCGCCTGCTGCACCTCGGGCCACATGAAGCCCGCCAGCTTCACGCTGCTGAAGTCGGCGTAGGCCGCCGCGTGCTGACCGCTCCGGCTGATCGTGAAGGCGTAGTTCGACTGGACGGTCGCCGCAGTATCCCGATCGTAGCCAAAGCCGAGGAAATGCTGAGGATCGATCTTGACCCTCAGGATCGCTCCCGGCGTACGCGCCAGATCGATGTCGCGGGTGATTGGCGGCTCTTGCTTCTTCTGCGCGTCCGGCGGTGACGTCTCGGTAGCCGCGCTCTTGTTTTGGGCCTCCTTCTTCTGTGCCTCGGTGGCTTCACCCCCGGTCGGCGTCGCTGGCGAATCGAAGAACAGCCCAACGGTGGCCTGGTCGCGCTTGAGCGCGCTGCTCGTCCACTCGACGCCCTTGCGTGTGGCCATAGCCGCCGCGCCCTTCATCAGGACCAGCGTGCCCCCGTCCTGCGTCCAACGCCGGAGCTTCTGGATCCCTTGGTCGCCCAGCACCTCCTGATAGGAAGCCGGCGAACCGTGAGGAAAGACGATGACGTTGTAGCGGCCCAGGTCAGCGTTGCGAACCATGTCGGCCTTCAGCGCGGTAAACGGGTAGCCGAGGCTCTTCTCGAGCGTGAACCAGGTCGCTCCGTAGGATCGTTCGTCGGTCGGTTCATCGGTAACCACAGCGATCCGCGGTTTCACGAGCTCGACAACGGGGTCCTCTCCGAGGTCTGGGCCGGTGTCCACGCGCGCAGACTGCAAGGCGGTGACGTCGAGGCCCAAGGCGGAGGAGAGCTTCTGCATCCGCTCGTGGAGCGCGTCGGGATTCCGCTCCACGCGCGCGATCAGCGATCCGCGCGGGTAGTCGCGCCCACCCGCCTTGAACGGTTCGGTGGCAACGGCGATATTGAAACCGTCGCGAAGCAGCTCCGCGGCGAGCGGCATGGATGCCATGCTGTCGGCGGTGAATGCATAGGCATAACGTGCGCGCTCCGGTGCGCGGACCGCCGCTGCCGGCTGGGCTGTGGGCGGCGCGTTCGGCGCGTCGAGCCGTCCAACCTGCGGAACCGGGAGCTTTTCCATTCCGCCCACCTCCACCGGGCTCTCGGACCAGTAGGCGTCGACACCGAAGAGCAGCGGCAGGGACCAGGCCGTGGTGTCGTAGAAGCCATCTCTCGGCCGTTCACCGGTCAGCTCCGCGCGTGCCTGCTTTTTGCGCTCGTTCTCCAGGAACTCCTTCGTGAATCCCGGCTCCAGCTCGAGGAGCGCCTTCGCGAGCCGCTTCTGCGGCTGGTTCATGCCGACGACGTAGGCACCTGCCGGGACCTCCCGAGCGGCCGCCGCGCCGCCGAAGTATCCGAAGGAGCGGGCGACCCGGAACGCCTTCGTCACGCGGTGCACCTCGATCCGCTGGCTGGTGAGCACGCGCGCGAGTTTCCGCGCTCGGGCCTCGTCGCGGCCGGGCAGCAGCAGGACCGCTTTCATGTCCTCCTTCAGCCCCTCGTCGATCGCCGATTTCTTGTAGGCATAGAAATCCTGCAGCCGCCGTTCCTTGTCCTGCGCGGTGAGCCTCAGCACCGCCATCGTGCCCGTATGGTGGTGCACGACGCCGTCGCGGAGCGTGAGCGTCGTGCCGTCCTCCTGCTCCCACGCCAGGCCCTTGCCTCCGCCGCCATCGGTCTCGAACGTCATCCCCACCGAACCGTTGAGTGTCGGCCACGAGTCCCAGAACCCTGCGTAGAAGAGATCGAAGCGGCCGCGGCGGTAGTAGCTCCAGCCCTGGCGATCGAAGGCGTCCCCGATCTCGTTGCCGTAGCGGTTCATCCAATCGAGCTGGTTCGGGGTGACGTTGAGGTTGATCGCGTCGGCCGGCGGCGGGAAGAACATGTTCTTGGTCTGCCCGTGGTGATCCACGAACACGATCGGGTTCCATTCGCCGAACGCCTTCACGAGCTGTTGGGTCTCGATCTGGGTCTGGAAGAACGCGTCGCGGTTCAGGTCGATCTGGTAGTGGTTGTTGTTCGTGCTCATGCCCCATGGGGCGTGATGCTCCGCCGCCTGCCGATCTGGCGTGCCGCGCGCTGTGACCTGCGCGCTGTTGTACCAGGCGACGAAACGCTCGTGGCTTTCGGGGTTGTGAGCGGGGTTGATGATCGTCACGAGCCGGTCGAGGATCAGCCTGGTCGTATCGTCGGTGCCGGCAGCGAGCTGATAGCTGGTCTGGATGGCGGATTCGAACGCCGCCGATTCGTTGCCGTCGTTCGCGTGGTTCATCCAGGCGACAGCCGGCATGGAGGCAGCAATCTGCGCCGCCTCGCCATCGCTCGTGGCTCGCGGATCAGCTAGTTTCGCCATCGCGCCCCGCACCTCGTCCAACCTGGCCAGGTTGGCGGGCGACGTGATCACGATGAGGTAGAGCGGCCGCCTTTCCTCGGTCGCTCCGTAGCGCAGCACGCGCACGCGGTCGGACGCTCGCAGCGCATCGAGCCACCGCTCCAGGCCGGCATAGTCGGTGTGATACGTGCCGATCTCGTATCCCAGGATCGACTGAGGCGTCGGGACGGCGTTGTCGTAGGTGCCGCCCGGGAAGAATTCGAAGCGCTGCGCCGCGACGGTCGAGACGCAGAGTGCCACCAGCAGCGCCGAGCAGAAGCGCGTGATCACTCGATCCCTCCGGAATGCTGAATGCTGAGTGCTGAATGCTGAATGGTGAATGGTGAATGGTGAATGGTGAATGTTAGATCGGGGGGTGGGGCGCGGCAACAGGCGCGCTGGGCCGGGCGGCCATAACCCCTGCCCCCCAGCCGCGGCTCACGACATGGGAACGACCGCGACGACCGCGACGACAGCAAAGCGACGTCAGCCAATCATGACGTCGTGGTCGTCGTGATCGTCGTGATCGTCGCGATCGCTTCCGTATCGTGTTCGTGGACGGACCACGGACGGCCGATGTCGGCGGTTGAACTACTCCCCTAAGAGTTCGCCTATCGGCTGCAGCTCTTCGATGCGATCGCACACGGCCTTCGTCATCATCAGCATCGGGACCGCCAGGATGAGGCCCCAGACGCCCCAGATCCAGCTCCAGAAGATGATGCCGATGAAGATGGCCGCCGGGTTGATGCTGGCGGCGCGGCCCATGAGCGCCGGCGTGAGCAGCCATCCTTCCAGCGTCGTGATCACGAGCGCGATCGCGGCAACATAGATGGCCATTTCGATGGTCGCGAACTGCAGATACGCGACCAGCATCAGGCCGCCCGTGACGATTAGCGGTCCGAAATAGGGGATCGAGTTCAGGATGCCGGCGGCAAGGCCCCAGATGACGGGCTGGCCGAGCCCGACCCACCAGAGAGCGATTGACGTCGCGACGGCCACGATGAGGCTGGTGAAGACCTGGACGAGCATGAACCGTTCGATCTGCGCGCCGATCTCGTCGACGATCTGCACGGTGACCTTCTTCTTCGACAGCGTCGGCATGATCCTGACGAGTTTCCGTTTGTAGAGATCGTCGGCCACGAGCAAGAAATACGAGAGGAAAAGGATCATCACCCCCTGGGTGACGAGAGTGACGGCCCCGACCGATCCCCAGGCCAGGTAGTCGGTTGCCCGAAACGGCTGCACGACCTGGACGCGCTGAACGCCGCCAGGATCCCTGGGTGCGGGGCCCGTCGCTTCAGCCGCCGTCTTGTCGATCTCCTTGGCCGCTTCCTGCAGCTTGTCGATCGCGCCGGGCTCGCGCCGCCGTTCTGCGCGCAGCGTGTCACGGAGTTGACTCGCGGCGCGCGGCAACTCTTCGACCACGGCCAGCGCGTCGTCCCTCAGCGTCCACAACCCGTATCCCGTTGCCCCGACGAGGGTCAGCAGTACGAGGGCCGCACCAATGGCCCGGTGGATGCGCCACTTCTGCAGCCAGTCGACGATGGGATCCAGGGCGTAGAACGTGAGCGTGCCGAGCACGATCGGTATGATGACCGGCTCGGCATATTGGAGGAAGAGCACCAGGCCTATGCCGGCGATGACCGTCAGCGCCACGCTGCGGATGTCCACCGGCATACGGATAACCAGTGGTTCCGGTTCGCCGTTACCTTCCGACGGCTGTTGCACTACGATTTCTTCGTCGTCGGACGGCATCACCGTCTTGGAAATGTCGTTCATCTGACCTCTGAGGCGGCGATTCTGCACCCTCAGCGGACGAGGATTGGTGTCCGCTTACTCGAGTTGCCTGGTGCCACGCCGGCGTTTGGACTGTCATGCACCCGGAATGCCAGCTGAGGTCGAACTTTGCAGGTGTCGGACTTTGATTTCATCTTGCCTGATGAGCTGGTGGCGCAGGAGGCTCTCCCGAGAGGCGAGTCGCGTTTGCTCATGCTGGACCGCTCCACGGGTGAGGTGCGTCATGGCGGTATAGCCGACCTGCTGACGAGCCTGCGTGACGGCGATCTGCTCGTCGTCAACAACACTCGCGTCTTTCCCGCGCGTCTGCTGGGGCATCGAGTACCGAGCGGCGGAGCTGTCGAATGCATGTTGCTCGCGCCTGGCGGCAGCGATGTCTGGGAGGCGCTCGTCCACCCGGGCCAGAAGCTGAAGCCCGGTGCGCGGATACGCTTCCCGGCCGAGGCCGGCGTGTTGATGGGAGAGATACTCGAGCGGAAGTTCTACGGCCGGCGCCGGTTGCGGTTATGGGCGGAGTCCGGCGGGACCGTCGAGCAGTTGATCGACGCGCTCGGACACGTCCCGCTTCCCCCCTACATCAAACGTGCGGACACAACGTCCGATCGCGAGCGCTATCAGACGGTTTACGCGAAGGTCCGCGGCTCCGTGGCGGCTCCGACCGCCGGGCTGCACTTCTCGAAGGCGCTCGTGGCGGCTCTCGAGGCGAAGGGCGTGGCGCGCGTCGAAATCACCCTGCACGTGGGCTACGGCACGTTCAAACCGGTCCGGTGCGAGACGGTGGAGGAGCACACTGTCGATCCGGAGCCATACTTCATGTCGAAGGAGGCGGCCGAAGCGGTGAACCGCGCGCGCCACGAACGGCGGCGAGTAATTGCCGTCGGGACGACGACCACGCGCGCGCTCGAGAGCGCGGCGGCGGGGCGTAACCGCCAGGTTGCGGCTGGCCACTCGGTCGCATCGCTTTTCATCCATCCCGGGTTCAGCTTTCAGGTGACCGATGGCCTGCTGACAAATTTTCATCTGCCCCGATCGTCGCTCCTGATGCTCGCGTGCGCCTTCGGCGGCACCGACCGTGTCCTCTCAGCCTACCGTGAGGCGATCGAGCGTCGATATCGCTTCTACAGCTATGGCGACGCGATGCTGATCACGTGAAATGCTGAATGTTGAATGCTGAATGCTGAATGCTGAATGCTCAGTATGCTGAATGCTCAATGCTGTGGGGCGGCCAATGGGCGCACGGCAGTTGACCCGTGCTGGCCGACAGCCGATAGCTGAAGTATTCTCCTCACCGTGGCGTTTCCCTACGAAGAGTTCGACCTTACGGGCGTGCAGACCTACCCGCTGGCCTCGCGGAAGAGCAAAGCGAATGTGACGGATTTTGCGTCGCCCTACAAACCGGGCTCCGGCGTTCGGGGGCTGATCGATTCGCTTCCCAATCTGCTGGCGGCATCGGATTTCAGGGCGGTGGTCGGCGCGATTCGCGATGCGCAGCGGGCACGCCGCGGCATCCTCTGGGGCATCGGCGCCCACGTCCTCAAGACGGGGCTGTCACCGGTGCTCATCGACCTGATGGAGCGGGGATTCGTATCGGCGATCGCCACCAATGGCGCGGGCGTGATTCACGATTTCGAGCTGGCCGTCTCGGGGTCCACGTCGGAGGAGGTGGACGAGGCGCTCGGGCCCGGCAGCTTCGGCATGGCCGAAGAGACCGGAACGCTTCTCAACGCGGCCATCTCCGAAGGGGTCGGGCGGGGCCTTGGAATCGGACAGGCCGTCGGAGAGCGTCTCCGCGCGATGAAGCCGGCGCACGAGTCGCTCAGCGTCCTTGCAGCGGCGTCGCGGCTGGCCATCCCCGTCACGGTGCACGTTGGCATCGGTACCGACATCATTCACATGCATCCCGCTGCGTCCGGCGCGGCGCTCGGTGAAGGCAGCCTTCGCGATTTCCGCTACCTCGTCTCGAACGTCGGCCGGCTGGCGCACGGCGTCTACCTGAATTGCGGCTCGGCCGTGGTGCTTCCCGAAGTGTTCCTCAAGGCCGTTGCGCTCGTCAGGAACCGCGGCATCTCGCTCGATGGGTTGACGACGGTGAACCTGGATTTCATGCGGATGTATCGTCCCCAGACCAACGTGGTATCGCGCCCGGTCGCGGGGATCGGGAAGGGGTACTCCCTGGTCGGGCATCACGAGCTGATGATTCCGCTGCTGGCTGCCGCCCTGCTCGAGGCGGATTCGGGCCGGTAGATCAGGATGGGAACGATCGGCTCGATTCTGAAAACGGCCTGACCGGCCGCGCCGCCCGCCGGCCATCGACCGCCGTTCACGCGGCGGGACGGTCGTTCGTTCGATTCCACTTCCCGAGGCGCCCGATGTTCCTCGAACACTTCTCGTACGACCTCCGCCACGCGTGGCGTGGACTGTCGCGGGCCAGGGCGTTCAGCGGCGCCGCGATCTTCATGTTGGCGCTCGCCGTCTTCGGCACCACCGTGATCTTCACGTTCATCCGGGGCGTGCTTCTCCGTCCGTTGCCCGTGCGCGATCAGGATCGGCTGATCGTCGCCTGGAAGGAGCTGCGATCGACGGGCTATGCACACTATCCCTTCGGCGATGCCGAGATCGAGGCGGCAGGCGCCGCGAGCCGGCTGATCGAGAGCGTCGCTGGCGTGGACTCGAACGGCGCATTTCGCTGGATCCTGGACGAAGACGGGGAGTCGGCCTACGTGATGGGTGCGCTCGTCACCGGCGGATTCTTCGAAGTGCTCGGCGTCGAGCCGCTGCTCGGGCGCGCGTTCACGCGGGCCGACGACAAGACGGGTGCCGAGGATGTGCTCGTGATCAGCCACGGGCTCTGGCAGCGGCGCTACGGCGGCTCACCCGACGCGATCGGACGCCGTGTCACGCTGAGCGAGCGGCCGTTCATCATCGCCGGCGTCATGCCGCCGGACGTCGACTATCCAGCCGGTACCGAGGTGTGGCGGACGACGCGGTCGGTGCCGATCGTCGAGCCGTTCGGCGATGCCGCGCAGCGCGAGGTCGATCTGATCGCGAGACTTCGTCCCGGCGTGACGATTCAGCAGGCGGCGAGCGAGCTCACGGCGCTGGCGCGGCAATACGAATCGGCAGCCACTCGTCCGGTGACACGCGGGCTGGTCCTCGTCGTCCGGTCGCTGGAAGACGTGGTCGTCGGCAACGTCCGCCCGGTGCTGATAGCGCTCCTTGCCGCCGTCGTGCTCGTGTTGCTCATCGCGAGCTCGAACGTCGCGAACCTCGTGCTGATGCGGGGGGAGGCCCGGCGCGGCGAGCTGGCGGTTCGTCAGGCGCTGGGTGCCGGGCGCGGCAGGCTCGCACGCCAGCTGATACTCGAGAGTGTGCTGCTGTCGACTGCGGCGGCGGCAGCGGGCCTGGCGCTCACCTGGTGGAGCCTGGATGCGCTCGTCACGCTCGTGCCCGACGGGCTGCCGCGCGTCGAGTCGGTGCGGGTCGATGTCGCCGTCGTCCTCTTCACGGTCGGTGTCGCCCTCGTCACGTCGATGCTGGCCGGCGTGGCACCGGCGATGTGGTCGGTGCGGACCAACCTCTCGTCGGATCTTCGAACCGGCGGCCGCGGAGCCGCGGGGACGGCGGCACGCCGGGAGCGGCGCGGACTGGTGGTGGCGCAGGTCGCGCTAGCCGTCTCCGTTGTTGCTGCTGCGGGATTGGTCACGCGCAGTGTGCTTCGCCTGCAGTCGGTCGAGGTCGGCCTTGCCGTCGACCGTCTCGTCTTCGTGGAGCTGTCTCTGCCGTTCTCACGGTACGTAGAGCGCGGCCGGCAGGCACAGTTCCTCAACGATGTTCTCGAGCGCCTCGAAGCCGCACCGGCGATCGCGTCGGCGACAGCCATCAACGTCCTGCCGTTTTCCGGCGGAGGTGGATGGGACGTTCCGCGCTTCACCGCGGAGGGGCAGAGCGCCGACCGCGCGGCGATCAACCCGTCCCTGAATCTCGAGTCCGTGCACCACACATACTTCGAGACCTTTGAGGTGCCGATCGTGCGCGGTCGTGGCTTCACGGCGGCTGATCGGGCGGGCGGCCTCGACGTGGCGATCGTCAGCGAGGACGTCGCCGCGCGTACGTGGCCGGGAGAGGATGCGATCGGGAAGCGGATGAAGATGGGCGGCCCGGATTCGCGCGATCCGTGGCGCACGGTCGTCGGGGTCGCGGCGCCGACGCGCTACCGCGAGCTCGCCAGGCAGCGGGCCACGCTGTACTTGCCGTCCGCGCAGTTCATCTTGACGGCGCAGCCGCTCGTGCTGCGGACCACGGCGCCTCTCGATCTGACGGCGTCGGTCGCGCGCGACGCCGTGAGAGCCGTCGACCCCAGCGTGCAGGTCATGCGGGTCTCGCCATTCGAGCGGCTGCTCGATGGCCCGCTTGCGCGACCGAAGTTCAATGCACGGCTGTTGGGCGTCTTTGGTGTCACGGCTCTGCTGCTTGCGGCGATTGGTCTCGCTGCCGTAATGACGGCGCAGGTGCGTCAGCGCGAGCGTGAGATTGCGGTTCGCGTCGCGCTCGGCGCCACGCCCGCGGGCATCTGCCGGCTCGTCCTCGGCGAAGCGCTCTGGCTCGCGGGTCTGGGCGCGGCCATCGGACTCGCCGGGGCCGCCGCCGCCACGCGCGTCGTTCGCAGCCTGCTGTTCGAGATCGACGCGCTGGACCCGCTGAGCCTCGCCGGCGCCGCGATGCTGCTGATGATCGCGGCGGCGCTCGCGGCCGGTGGCCCTGCCCGCCACGCCACCCGTCTCGACGCGGCGCAACTCCTCCGCTGATTTGGGTAGCAGGAGTAAGGAGTCAGGAATTGTAAGAATTCATCCGTCCGTGACTGCGCTGCCAATCGCGACGCGGCTCGACAATTGGTGCAGACGGGCTTAGAGCTCATGAGTTGGTCATTTACCAAAAATTCACATATCCCACCGCCCGCCGAGTGTCTATAATCAGCCGCTGCGACGGCAATGGGCATGTCATGCCGAGACTGGAGAACGACAGCGGCTCCGATATCTTGGCGGATCAAACCCCGAGGAGGGCGAATGAGTCAACGCAGGTGGATGACAGCGTTTAGCCTGAGTGTGATCCTCGTTGTGCCCACGATCAGTTCAGCGGAGATCATCACCTTCGCCATCGGAGGCAATTCCTCATCGGCGAGCATTCAGGGCACCGTCGACGCTTTCCGGGCCGCTCTTGGCGATCCCTTGAACGCGAATGACCCGGGCCCGCTGGCAGACGGCCGGCGTGAGATCAACTGGGACGGTGGTGGGAGCACCGCGACGGCTCCTGGCGCAACGCCGTTTACGGTGTTCTTCAACACGCGGGGTGCCTTGATCGAGACACCGGGAACCGGGTTCGTTCAGGTTCCGGTTACCGACAACGATCCACTGAATGGCGTCTCGGACATCGCCGACTTCTATGGCAACCCGTCGTACGACGGCCAATTCAGCGCGTTCAGCCCCGTCCGGGTGTTCAACCCCGTAGGCAGCAACGTCACGGATGTTTCATTCATCATCCCTGGGACGGTTGATGCCATAAACCCACTCGGAATTCCCGCGGCGGTCGGTGGATTCGGCGCGGTGTTCTCCGATGTCGATCTGGACCAGACCACGCAGATCCAGTTTTTCGATTTCCTGGGCAATCTCATCGCGACCCATGTCGTACCCGCAGGCGTCGTGTCGGATGGCAGCCTCTCGTTTCTCGGCGGCATTGCAACGGCCGGCGAGCAGATTGGTCGCGTTCGCATCACCACTGGTAACGCCGCACTGGACGCCAGCACGACCGAGGGTAACGGCACCGACCTCGCGGTGATGGATGACTTCCTGTACGCGGAGCCCCAGCAGGTGCAAGTGCCGGAGCCGGCCGCGCTGGCTCTGCTCGGCCTTGGTTTGGCGGCCGCCGCGCGTCCCGTGCGGAGACGATCGCGGCGCCGCTGACCTCAGGCTGGCGTCTGGTCCTGGGCGAGAGCGCAGAATCACGTGAGCTCGAGGCGAATGCTCCTCGAGCGTCCGGTTCGATCCGCTTACCCGAAGTCACCGATGGGTATGGGTGTTTCGCATCTACGTGGCGCTGCCCGACGTCCGCCTCGCGTGGTCAGCGCCGTCGATTGAACGCGACCGCGCGCGTCAGCCTTCGGAGCCCCGCCTTCGCATCGTAGATGAACAGAAGCAGCCAGGCGACGCCGCCCTGCACCGCGCCGAGAGCGTTCCGGCGCCTGGTTCTGCGCGCGACGGCCATCGAGCCGACTCGCTTGATCGAATCGAACTGCGAGCTGAGGCAGATGTGGCGCCGAAACACCCGGCGCGGTCCGTTGTAGGCAGCTGTCGTGACGTCGTGGAACATCACGGTCGCGCCATCCACCAACTTTGGCAGCCACAGCTCGGCATCACGCCGCGCGGCCTCGTAGGAATGATCGCCGTCGATGAAGAGCACCTCCACCGGGCCCTCGATCATGCGCGCCGCATCGGCCGACGGCATGACGAGCGGCTCGACGGCGTCCGAGAAGCCCGCCTTCTCGAGATTCTGCGTGAAGTCCGCCAGCGTGTTCGCCTGCGGGTCTTCTCTGGAGTTCACGTGGGGATCAATCGCGTGCACGCGGCGTCCGCAGGTTTGTGCGCCGGCCGCGAGCCAGATGGTCGATCGCCCCTTCCACGAGCCGATTTCGACGATGGCCCCCCGGCCGGTGGTGGAGGAGGCGGCGTCGAACAGGGCGCGTCCCTGCGGCTCGCTCAGCCAGCCTTCGACGAGCGCAACGACGCGGGCGACATGGTCGGCGGTGGTGGGCGGGCGTGTCGTAGCGCTCATTCCCTCTGCTACAATAGATCTTTCCTGCCGGTGTAGCTCAGTTGGTTAGAGCACGCGGCTCATATCCGCGGAGTCCGGGGTTCAAGTCCCTGCACCGGCACCAATTTGTCCAGTCTCGGGTCTCTCCGTCAAGGTTCGGTTCCCGGGTCCGCTGCCCCGCGTCCATGTCCCTCGCCGAGCGTGTTCTCGCGACCGTCCGGAAGCACGGGATGATCCCGGCAGGAGGCCGCGTGCTCGCGGCGCTCTCCGGCGGTCCGGACTCGGTCGCCCTCACGCTGCTGTTGAGGGACCTCCAGGAGCGCGGATCGTTCACGGTCGCGGGGATTGCGCACGTCAACCACGCGCTTCGGGACCAGGCGGAGCAGGATCAGACATTCTGTCGCGCGCTCGCGGCCACGCTCCACATCCCGTTCTTCACGGAGCGCGTCGACGTGCGCCAGGTCGCGCGACAGCAGAAGCGTTCCCTGGAAGACGCCGGTCGCACGGTCCGTTACGGGTTTTTCCGGCGCGTGATGATCGAGACCGGCATTGACGTGGTCGCGACCGGCCACACGCGCAACGATCAGGCCGAGACGTTCCTCTTGAGGCTCCTGCGCGGAGCTGGGGCTGGCGGGCTCGCCGGCATCTATCCGGTTGCCGGCAGAGTCGTACGTCCGTTGATTGACGTCCGTCGCGAGGAGCTTCTCGGATATCTCGAAGGGCGAGGGCAGGCCTTCTGCGAAGACGCGACCAATCTGGATCTCTCGATCCCGCGCAATCGCGTCCGCCACGAGCTCATCCCTTATCTGGAGCGGGAGTTCAGGCCGGGCATCATCGACGTGCTGGCGCGGGAGGCCGACGGCGCCCGGGCTGACGCCGATCACCTGCAGATGGAAGCAATCGGATCCGCGAGTTTGATCGTCTTAAGGAATAGCAGTGCCGACACTGTCCCGCTGACCGCAGACCAGATCCTGGGCCCCGAGGGTGGCTGCTGGTTCGGGCCGGCATTGCCCCGGCTGCCTGCAGACATCGCTGCCGTCGAGATCGACGCCGCCGGCTTGGCCGGACTTTCGCAAGCGGTGGCGTCGCGCCTCGTGCGGTTGGCGCTCTCGATTCTGGCTCCCGACAGATTTGTCGGATACGACCACGTGGCAGCTCTGCTGTCGCTGATGGCGGCAGAGAGCGGAAGTCTCAGCCTGCCGGGCCAGCAGGCGGTGCGGCGCGGCGACCGGATCGAGCTCGTGCGGGTACCATTCAGGGGGTTTTCGAACTCTTTCGCGTTTCCGTTGTCTATTCCTGGAGAGGTGATTCTCGAACCCCAGAGGTGGGCGATTTCGGCGGAACACAGGGAGCCGGGGTCGGATCCCGGATTTTCGATGCCCGGCGCGCTGGACGTGGCGGTCCGGGCGGACGCCCTCGTGCCGCCCCTGAGCGTAAGATCGAGGCGCCCGGGCGACCGCTTCCAGCCGGCCGGGATGCACGGGCGGCACAAGAAGTTGCAGGACTTTCTCGTCGACCGGAAAGTTCCCCGGGAAGCCCGGGATTCGCTCCCGCTCGTGGTCGACGGTTCGGAGCGGATCGTGTGGATCGTGGGGCTGGCCGTGGGTGAGGATTTTCGCGTCACCGACCCCTCGCAAGCCGTGATACTCTTGATAGCAAGGCGGTTAGGAGGCCCAGGTTGAATTCGACCCTCAAGAGCTTGCTCTTCTGGATGGTGCTCGTCGTGGTCGGGGTACTCATCTGGAATTTCTCTCAGACGTTCCAGAAGACTCCTGCGGAGATCTCGTTTTCGACCTTCCTCGATCGCGTGGACGAGGGCAAGGTGGTGAGCGTAGAGATCACCGGAAACCGCATCAAGGGCACCACGGCGGGCACGACTGGCAACGGCAACGAGCAGTTCCGTACGTATGCGCCGGAGCAGTACGAGGGGCTCGTCAACCAGCTGCGGATGAAGGGCGTCGTCATCGACGCCGAGGAAGCGACGGCGAGCCCGTGGGCCACGCTGCTGTACTCCTGGGCGCCGATTCTGCTCATGATCGGCTTCTGGATTTTCATCATGCGGCAGATGCAGAGCGGCGGGAACAAGGCCCTGTCGTTCGGCAAGAGCCGGGCGAAACTCTCTTCCAGTTCCCAGAAAAAAGTCACGTTCAAGGATGTTTCCGGCGTCGACGAGGCCAAGGAGGAGCTGCAGGAAATCATCGAGTTCCTCAAGGAGCCCCAGAAGTTCCAGAAGCTCGGTGGGCGGATTCCCAAGGGCGTACTGCTCATGGGCCCCCCGGGCACAGGGAAGACGCTTCTCGCCCGCGCGGTGGCTGGGGAAGCCAACGTCCCGTTTTTTTCGATCAGCGGGTCGGACTTCGTCGAGATGTTCGTCGGCGTGGGCGCCTCCCGCGTCCGCGACCTCTTCGAGCAGGGCAAGAAGAACGCGCCGTGCATCGTCTTCATCGACGAGATTGACGCGGTCGGGCGTCACCGTGGCGCCGGCCTCGGCGGCGGCCACGACGAGCGCGAGCAGACGCTGAACCAGCTGCTCGTCGAGATGGACGGCTTCGAGTCGAACGAAGGCGTGATCCTCGTTGCCGCCACGAACCGGCCCGATGTGCTGGATCCCGCGCTGCTGCGGCCCGGCCGATTCGATCGCCGCATCGTGGTGAATCGTCCCGACGTGAAGGGCCGCGAGGGCATCCTCGCCGTCCACACGAAAAAGATCCCGCTGTCCGACGACGTGAACATCCACGTGCTGGCGCGCGGCACGTCGGGCTTCTCCGGCGCGGATCTGGCCAACCTGGTGAACGAGGCGGCGCTCAACGCGGCGCGCTACAACCAGAAGGTCGTCCGCATGATGGACTTCGAGTTCGCCAAGGACAAGGTCCTCATGGGCTCGGAGCGCCGGTCGATGATCATCAGCGACGAGGAGAAGAAGGTCACGGCCGTGCACGAGGCCGGTCACGCGCTCCTTGCCGTCGTGCTGCCGCACGCCGATCCGGTCCACAAAGTCACGATCATCCCGCGCGGGATGGCGCTCGGCGTGACGATGCAGCTGCCGGTGGACGACAAGCACAACTACACGCGCGACTACCTGAACGACTGGATCGCGATCCTGCTCGGCGGCCGCCTCGCCGAGGAGATCACGTTCGACAGCATGACGACGGGCGCCGGCAACGACCTCGAGCGATCCACCGAGATGGCACGCAAGATGGTCTGCGAGTACGGCATGAGCGATGCCATGGGTCCGCTCACGTTCGGCAAGAAGGAAGAGCAGATCTTCCTCGGCCGCGAGATCGCGCAGCATCAGGATTACAGCGAGGACACCGCGATCCGCATCGACCAGGAGATCAAGCGGATCGTGACGGCGAACTACGAGAAGGCGCGCAAGCTGCTCGAGACCAACCGCGAGGCGCTCAATCGGATCGCCGAGGAGCTGCTGCTTCGAGAGGTGCTCGACGCGGAACAGGTGCGAAGGATTGTTGCGGGCGAAGCGCTCGAGGACAGAGTGCCCGCAGCCGCTTCGTCGCACGTGCACGACGACGCCTCGAAGCGGCCGACGAGGGAGCGTCCTTCGATCGTGCCGCCGATTCCGCCGCTCAACAAGCCGGTGACGCAGGAATAGATCGGTCCGCCATCGGCTGGCCAGTCGCAAAGGCCACGAAGATCGCGCATCTTCGTGGCCTTGTTTGTTTGATGTTCGCGAACCGACAACACTTCGTCGTTCCGCTCCCCGGTGGCCGCGCGCTGGAGCTTGGTCCGCGCACGCTCGTCATGGGGATCCTCAACGTCACGCCGGACTCGTTTGCGGATGGGGGGCTGCGATTCGATCCCGAACGCGCGATCGCCGACGGGCGCCGCATGATCGACGATGGAGCGGACATCGTCGACGTGGGGGGAGAATCCACGCGGCCAGGCGCGGCGCCGGTTTCCGCTGAAGACGAGCTGCGGCGGGTGCTGCCGGTCGTCCGCGGCCTCGCGGCTCGAGGGCGCGTGCCGATCTCCATCGACACCTACAAGGCAGTGGTCGCGCGCGAGGCGGTTGCCGCCGGCGCGTCGATCGTCAACGACATCAGCGGTCTTCAATACGATCTGGATCTGGGGCGCGCCATGGCCGACACGGGCGCGGCGGTGATCCTGATGCACACCCGCGGCCGCTCGAGCCAGATGTACGAGCTTGCGGTGTACGCCGATGTCGTGCGCGAGGTTCGGGCGGAGCTGCAGGCCGCGGTGGATCGAGCGGTGGCGGCTGGTGTCCGGCCGGAGTCGATCATAGTGGATCCCGGCTTCGGGTTCGCCAAGCGGGCGGAGCACAGCTACGCGGCGCTGGCGGGGCTGCCGGAGTTCGCGGCGCTCGGCCGGCCGATCCTGAGCGGTCCGTCACGGAAGTCGTTTCTGCAACTCGCCATCGGCGAGCGGCCGCCGCCCGGCCGGGAGTGGGCCACGGCCGCGGCCGTCACCGCCAGCGTCCTGCTCGGCGCCCACATCGTCCGCGTCCACGCCGTGCGGGAGATGGCGGACGTCGTACGGGTCGCGGATCAGGTGAGGGGGACAGGCTCCTTAAGGCACCTGTCCCCTTAGGGTGCCTGTCCCCCTAGGGTGCCTGTCCCCTTAAGGTGCCTGTCCCCTTAGGGTGCCTGTCCCCTTAAGGGGACTGTCCCCCTATTACGTGACGCCCGGCGACCCGATTGATAAGCTACCGCTTGCATGGCCGACTACCTCAGCAGTCTCCTTCGCTATCGCCCGCCGGTCAACTGGTGGGATCTGCTCGATATTGCCGTCGTTTCCATCCTGATCTACGAGTTCCTCAAGCTGATCAGGGGGACTCGCGCCGTCCAGATGGCCGCAGGGTCGCTGTTGCTGGTCGGGTTGTTCTACGTCTCGCGGCTCGCCCCTCTTCAGACGCTGAACTGGCTGATTCGCAACATGCTGGTGTACGTGGCGTTTGCGGCGATCGTGGTCTTTCAGTCCGACATCCGCCGCGCGCTCGCACACTTCGGGCAAGCTCCGTTCTTCCGGTATTTCAGCCGCCAGGAAGGGGTCGACGAGACGATCGAGGAAATCGTCGTCGCCGCCACGATGCTCTCCGCGCAGCACGTCGGCGCCATCATCGCCATCGAGCGGGAAATCGGACTCCGGAATTACATCGAGAGCGGCATCCCGCTCGACGCGGAGATCACCTACGACCTGCTGGTGACGATCTTCCAGCCGGGCTCGCCGCTGCACGACGGGGCCGTCATTCTCCAGGAGAACCGAATCGCGGCGGCCGCCTGCTTCCTGCCTCTGACGGTCAATCCCAGAGTGAGCCGTGAGCTGGGCACGCGCCACAGGGCCGCCATCGGCCTGACCGAAGAGAATGATGCCGTCGCCGTCGTGGTCTCCGAAGAGCGCGGACAGATTGCGCTCGCGCTGGAAGGTGGAATCGAGCGGGACCTGAGCGCCGACGCGCTGCGGGATCGCCTGCAGTCACTGCTGGTGGCCCGGAGGCCCGCTCCCCGCCGAATCACGGCCGCCGGCTATCTGGGCTGATGGCATATCACCCCTTTCGTCATCTCGGGCTCAAGATCCTGGCGATCGCGCTGGCGACGCTCCTCTGGCTGACCGTTGCCGGTCAGGAAGTCGTCGAGCGCGCGCTCAGGGTGCCGCTCGAGATCCGCGAGAAGCCCGAGAACATCGAGATCGTCGGAGACCCGCCGGGCGCGGTCGACGTGCTCGTCCGCGGATCCTCGACGCTCCTGAGCCGGCTCGAAGTTGGCGAGATCGTGGTCGTCCTCGATCTCTCGACCGCCAGGCCCGGGTCGCGGCTGTTCCATCTGCGGACCGACCAGGTGAAGGTTCCGTACGGCGTCGAGGTCGTGCAGGTCGTTCCCGCCACGCTGTCGCTGGAGGTCGAAAAGTCTGCCCGGCGCACGGTGCCGATCGTGCCCGCGCTCGAGGGCGAACCGGCGCCCGGCTTCATCGTTGGTCCGCGCTCGTCGGATCCACCGACCGTGGAGGTCGTCGGCCCCGAGAGCCGCGTTCGCCGCCTGGCCGAGGCCACTACCGAGCCGGTCCGGATCGATGGCCAGCGTGATACGGTGCGGGATGTCGTGACCGTCGGTGTCGCGGACGCGGCGGTGCGTCTGGTGGAGCCGCGGAGCGCGACGATCAGCGTGGAGATTCTGCCAGCGCCTATCGAACGCGCGGTCGAGAACGTCCCCGTGAGATGGCGCAATCTTGGCGCCGGATACAAGGCGCGGGTCGCTCCCTCGCTGACGCAGGTGCTCATTCGCGGCGATCAGGACGTGCTCGTCAAAGTTCGGTCCGATGCAGTCCAAGCCTTCGTGGACCTTGCCGGCCTCGGACCGGGCCGATACAATCTTCGGGTCCAGGTCGAGCCTTCACAGGATTTCGGCATCGCCTCGGTTACCCCGGCCGTCGTCGAGGTAACTATCAGATAGGGCCCTTCGCACCTACCCGATGTCCACCCGGCTCTTTGGCACTGACGGCGTTCGCGGTACCGCGGGCGTGTTTCCGCTCGACCGTGCGACCGTGGCACGGCTTGGGGCCGCGCTCGTTCGTGGAATGGACGGCAGCGCCCGCCCGCTCCGCTTCATCGTCGGCCGGGACACCCGCGAGTCGGGCGAGTGGATCGAGAGGGAGCTCGCCCGGGGAGCGTGTTCGGCCGGCGCCACCGTGAGCTCCGCGGGCGTCATTCCCACGCCGGCGATCGCCTACGTGACTCGAACCATGGGGTTCGACGCCGGCATCGTGATCTCCGCGTCGCACAATCCGTTCGCGGACAACGGGATCAAGGTGTTCTCCGGTCGCGGTGAGAAGTTCACCGAGCAGCTCGAGCGTCAGGTGGAAGCCATCATCGCGCGCGAGGACTGGATGGTGCCGGCACTGGCCGAGCCCCACATCGAGCGTCTGGACGTCATCGACGCGTACATAGCGCACGTACGAGCCGCGTTCCCGGAGGCCGAACGTCTCGGCCGGTTCTCGATTGTGATTGACACCGCCAACGGCGCCACGACAACGGTGGCACCCCGCCTGTTTCGCGAGGTTGGCTACGACGTCCACGTGCTCAGCGCCTCGCCTGACGGCCGCAACATCAATCTCGACTGCGGCTCGACGCATCCGGAAGCACTGGCACGGACCGTCAGGGAACACGGTGCGCGCATGGGCGTGGCCTTCGATGGCGATGGCGATCGAGCGATCTTCGTCGATGCGGCAGGGCGCATCATAGATGGCGATGCTGTTCTGCTCATCTGCGCGCTGCACCTGAAAGCCCTGGGCCGCCTGCGAGGCAATGCGATCGTCGCTACGGTGATGAGCAACATCGGCCTCGAGATCGCGCTCCGCGAGAGCGGCATCGAGCTTGTGCGCTGTCCGGTGGGCGACAAGTACGTGATGGAGGAAATGCTCAAGCGCGACCTGTCGCTCGGCGGCGAGCAGTCCGGACACATCATCTTTTCCGATCACCTGTACACGGGCGACGGGATCGCAACCGCCATGAACGTGCTCCGCGCGATGGCGGAATCGGGACGGGAGCTGGCGGAACTGGCCGCCGGTTTCGTGACGTACCCGCAGGTGCTCGTGAATGTCCGCGTGCGCGAGAAGAAGGATCTTCGGTCGATTTCCGCGATTGCCACCGTGATGGATGCGGTCGAGGACCGTCTCAGCGGTCAGGGCCGCCTGCTGGTCCGTTACTCCGGAACCGAGCCGTTGCTGCGCGTGATGCTCGAGGGGCGGGACCAGCACGAGATCCAGGGGTGGGCCGCCGAAATCGCCGCGGCCGTCAAGGAGCATCTTGGATAACGCGGCGTCACACCGCAACGTGCGTCTCAGCGTCAACGTGAACAAGGTTGCGACGCTCCGCAACTCGCGCGGCGGCCGTGCGCCGAGCGTGATCGACGCTGTCCGCGTCTCGGTTGCGAACGGCGCTCCGGGCATCACCGTGCACCCGCGGTCGGATGCCCGCCACATTACGTCTGCCGACGTCCGGGAGATCGCGCGCGAGCTGCGCGGCCACAAGGGAACGGTCGAATACAACATCGAGGGCGATCCCAGGCCGGATCTGCTTGCGATGGTCAAGGACGTGCGGCCGGACCAGTGCACGCTGGTTCCCGTCCGAGCCGGAGAAATCACCAGCCAGGCCGGGTGGCCTTCGGACTCGCCGCTTGCCGCCATGCGCGATGTCGTCAAGGGCCTCAGGGACGCCGGCGTGCGCGTGAGCATGTTCGTCGATCCAGAGCCGGCCGCGGTCAAATGGGCCGCCTCGATCGGCGCCGACCGCGTCGAGCTCTATACCGAACCATATGCCAGAGCCTTCGAGGCCGGCAGCGAGTCGGCGGCGGGCAGCTTCGGGCGGTATATCGCGGCCGCAGTGTTGGCACACGAGCTGGGGCTTGGCGTGAACGCCGGTCACGATTTGGACCTGAAGAACCTGACGCTGTTTCGCACGCTACCGCACCTGGCCGAGGTCTCGATCGGGCACGCGCTGATCAGCCACGCCCTCTTCGTCGGCCTCGATCGCGCCGTTCGCGACTACCTTGCGGCGGTGCGCGCACCATCGGCAGCCCGATGAAGAGGTTTGCCACCGCGCTGCTGCTGGCGCTCACGCTCACCGGCGCCTGGGTGGCGCCCGGAACCGTGTCGGCCTCGCAGCGCGTGTTGCTGAGAACCGACGATGGCGTGCTGCTGGCGGCGACATGGTACGAGCCTGTCACCCGCCCCGCGCCCGCTGTGGTGCTCGTTCACATGTTGCGGCGTTCACGGCGCGACTGGGACTGGCTGGCGTCGCGGCTCGCCGCAGGCGGTATCGGAGCGCTCACCTTCGACTTGCGCGGGCACGGTGAATCCCAGGGCAGTCCGGACGACCATGCGGTGATGGTCCGGGATGTGCAAGCAGCCCGCCGCTATCTCGGCACGCGTCCAGATGTCCTGCCAGGTTACGTGAGCCTCGTCGGCGCGTCCCTTGGCGCCAGCATCGCAGCGCTTGCGGCTGCCGACGACCCATCCGTTCGCACCCTCGGTCTGCTGTCGCCCGCGCTCGACTATCGGGGGCTTCGAATCGACGCGGCCATGCGCAAGGTCGGCGTGCGTCCTATCCTTCTCGTGGCTAGCGACGACGATCCGTATGCGCTGCGATCGGCGCGCGAGCTGCAGAAAGGGAACGTGAGGACGCGGGAGCTGCTGATCCTCAACGGGGCCGGGCACGGCACGAACATGCTGTTCAGGAGTCCGGATCTCGGCGCAACCCTTCTGGACTGGCTCAGAAGGACCTTGCTATGATCGGCTCAGGCCATCCTTCCAAGTGCCCAAAGAATCGCTCCTGTTCGGCGTTGCCGGGATTTTCTTCGGACTGATCGTCGGCTGGATCATCGGCAGCCAGCAGCCAACCGGGCCGCGGGCCGGCACGCCGGCGCAGCAGGCGTCTGCTCCGGCCTCGCAGGATCAGGGCCAGGCGGCCGTGCCGCTCGACGAATCCAGGGCCGCAGAGCTGCGCGGCGTGGCGGAGCGGGATCCCCAGGACGCGGCGACTCGCGTCCAGCTCGGCAACGTGTATTTCGATGCGGGTCGGTTTCAGGAAGCGGCGCGCTGGTACGAACAGGCGCTCGAGATCGAGCCACGCGACCCGAACGTGAGCACGGATCTCGGCATCGCGTACTACTACACGAACCAGCCAGATCGGGCGCTCGAGCAGTTCGAGCGGTCGCTCAGCCTCGATCCGAAGCACTCGAAAACACTGCTCAACGTCGGCGTCGTCCGCGCTTTCGGCAAGCAGGATCTTCCGGGTGCGGCGAAGGCCTGGCAGCGCCTGGTCGATCTTGCGCCGGACTCACCCGAAGCTCGCGCCGCGAGACAGGCGCTCGAGGGGCTCCGCAACGCGCATCCGGAAATCACTGGCCAGGGGGCGTCGCCGGGCAAGCCGCCTGCGACTCCGGAG
Organism: Vicinamibacterales bacterium; assembly: GCA_035711845.1. Classification (GTDB taxonomy): domain Bacteria; phylum Acidobacteriota; class Vicinamibacteria; order Vicinamibacterales; family 2-12-FULL-66-21; genus DASTBU01. Next base: position 46,690 of record DASTBU010000091.1, on the reverse strand, counting down.
TAAGCTGTGGCCTGGCTGCTGCGCGTCCTGCTCGTGCTCGTGGTTCTGTGGTCCCTCTGGCGCCTGCTGCGTGGCGTGCTGGAGGGGGCCGGCTTCCGGCAGGGCAGTTTCTCCGAGCAGCCGACGATGAAGCTCGTGAGAGATCCGGTCTGCGGCGTCTTCGTCTCCCCCTCACGCGCTCTGGCCGCCAGGGCCGGCGGCGAGACGGCGTACTTCTGCTCGGAGAAATGCCGCGAGCAGTGGGAACGACGTTGACGTGGCATGATCCGGGGTCTTCGCCGTCGCTCTCGCCGGCACGCTGCCGGGAAGCGCAGCGGGCATGGGGAGCACGTCGCACGTGACAAGTAGCACGTCGCACGTTGCACGTGACACGTCGTACGTGAAAGAGATGGAACCCCAACTTCGCGCCGACATCGTCGAAATCGGCCGCCGGTTGTACGCGCGTGGTTACACCGCGTCCAACGACGGGAACATCAGCGTTCGTCTGGGCGACGATCGGCTGCTCATGACCCCGAAGAGCGTCTGCAAGGGGTTCATGGAGCCGGGGATGATGTGCATCACCGATCTGGAGGGGCGGAAGATCTCGGGCGAGCGCGATCCCTCCTCCGAGATGCAGATGCACCTCGAGGTGTACCGCCAGCGCCCCGACGTGAGGGCCGTCGTGCACGCGCACCCGCCGATTGCGACCGGTTTCGCGGTGGCCGGCATTCCGCTCGACCGCGCGGTGCTGGCGGAAGTGGTCACCACGCTCGGCAGCGTGCCGATCGCGGAGTACGCAACGCCGTCGACCCGGGAGCTGCCAGATGCCGTCCGGAAGTACGTAAAGGCGCACGACGGGATGCTTCTTGCCAATCACGGCGCGCTGACGCTCGGCGGCGACCTCTACGCGGCGTACTACAAGATGGAGACGATCGAGCACTTCGCGAAGATCAGCCTCGTGGCGCGCATGCTTGGCGGCGAGCGACTGCTCTCACGCGAGGAAGTGGTCCGGCTCCAGGGCCTCCGTGGCATGTACGGGATCGCGTCGCCGGCGCCCATCTGCCCGGAGCCAGGGGCAGCCGACGACGCCGAGTGTCAGGTCGTCCAAGCGCCGATGTCTCCACCGGGTCGCCGGCTCGTGCCGGAGACCGATCTCACCGATCGGCAGCGCGGAATGTACCCGGGGCGTCCGGTAGGTCCGGACGACGAAATTCGGCTAACATACCGCGAGCTCACTGCGTTGATAGAGGATGCGGTCAAGAGTTTGAAATGATTGAGCATCAGCATTCAGCTCTCAGCTCTCGAGCGGGCAGCGCTGATAGCTGAGAGCTACCAGGAGGCAGCATGGGTGAGGCGCTCGGGATGGTCGAGACCAAGGGTCTGGTCGCCATGATCGAAGCGGCCGACGCGATGGTCAAGGCCGCCAAGGTGACGCTGGTGGGCTGGGAGAAGATCGGCGCCGGGTACGTGACGACCATCGTCCGTGGCGACGTCGCCGCGGTGAAGGCGGCCACGGATGCGGGCGCAGCCGCCGCGCGGCGTGTGGGTGAGCTGGTGTCCGTGCACGTGATCCCCCGTCCTCATGCGAACCTCGAGGACGCACTTCCGATCGGGAAGGCTACCGCGAACGCGAAATGATCCTCGCAAAGATCGTGGGGACCGTGGTCGCGACGCGAAAGGACGAACGACTGGTGAGCACCAAGCTGCTCATCGCCCGTCCCATGGATCCCCGCGGGAAGGCCGAAGGCAGTTATCTGGTCGCCGTTGACACCGTGGATGCCGGCATTGGCGAGACCGTGCTGATCGTCAGCGGCAGCTCGGCCCGCATGGCCTCGGGCATGAAGGACCGGCCGGTGGACGCGGCTGTCGTCGGCATCGTGGATACGATCCAGATACGAGAGGACAAGTCCTGACATGCAATTGGCCCGGGTGCTCGGTGAGATCGTCTCGACGATGAAAGACGCCAGCCTCGTGGGCTCCAAGCTCCTGATTCTCCAGCCCATCGCCGCTGATGGAACGGATGCGGGCCGCACGCTCGTGGCGCTCGACTCGGTGGGCGCCGGAGTCGGCGAACACATCTTCTTCGTGCGCGGCCGTGAGGCCGCCTTTCCCTTCCATCCCGCGGAGCCGCCTACCGACGCCACGATCGTGGGCATCGTGGATCGGTGGGATGGGTGAGACGGGCCACCAGCTACCGGCTACCAACTTCCGGCTGGGCGGAGGACACGGCCGCATACCTCGCGTTGAACGCCAATCCTGACTGCGCGAAACTGGAAGCTGGGAACTGAAAGCTGGAAGCTGGAAGCTGCCTCATGCAAATCTGCCAAGTCGTCGGGAGCGTCGTGTCCACGCAGAAGGACCGGAAGCTGCACGGCGCCAAGCTGCTGCTGGTGCAGCCCCTGACGCTCGATGGTCAGCCGCGCGGTGTGGCCCTGCTGGCGATCGACTCGGTCGGCGCGGGGATTGGCGAGACGGTGCTTGTCGTCATCGAGGGAAAGGCCGCTGGCGATGCGCTCGGCCGGACGGCGGCCGCGGTCGACGCCGCTATAATCGGCATCGTGGACACGGTGGATTATACCGACGAGTAAGAGGCTGAACCATGGACGAACAGGCGCTTCGGTCAATGGTGCGGGAGGCGGTCGCACGCCATCTGGTCGGCCCGGCGGCAGCTGCTGCCCATCCGCAGCCGCTGACGTTTCTCGCCCACTCCAGCCACTATCGCTACGGGCTGCCGGAATCGGACGGGCCATGCCTGATCGAGCCGTCAGTCCGATGCAACCACTGCGGTTACTGTGAGTCGCACGGACACTGATTTGAAATGCTGAATGCTGAATGCTGAAGGCTGAAGGCTGAGTTTTGAGTGCTGAGTGCTGGGTGCGAAAGCTGAACTGTGAAGGATGAAGGTCGACGTTGGCGCAGAATCGTCCCTCAGTGCTCCTCACCAGGCGCATTCCGTCCGCGGTCCTTCGGCCCCTGGAGGCGGCCTGTCGCGTCGATCTCTACGATGGCCCGTCGCCTGTCCCGGTTGAGGAGCTGAAGCATCGTCTTGCCGGCCAGCAGGCCCTCATCTGTCTGCTCACCGACCCGATTAGCGCCGACGTGCTCGATGCATCGGCCGACCTGAAGATCGTCGCCAACATCGCCGTCGGCTACGACAACATCGACGTGACGCACGCGAAGCGGCGCGGCATCGTCGTCACGAATACGCCGGATGTGCTGACGGAGGCCGTGGCGGAGTTCACGTGGGCGCTCATCCTGGCGGCGGCCCGCCGACTAGGCGAAGGTGAGCGGCTGGTGCGACGCGGCGAGTGGAAAGGCTGGGCGCTCGACTTCATGCTCGGTACGGAGCTGAGGGGAAAGCAGCTTGGCATCGTTGGACGCGGCCGCATCGGCCAGGCGGTAGCCGCAAAGGCGCCGGCGTTCGGCATGCGAGTCGCGTTCGCCGCCCGGCAGGGTCGTCCGATAGCTGGCGACGAGTTGTCCTTCGACGAATTGCTGATTGGGTCCGATGTCATCACGCTCCACGTGTCGCACACGGCTCGGACCCATCACCTGTTCGATCGCCGGACGTTCGCGCGGATGAAACGTTCGGCCCTCCTCGTCAACACGTCGCGCGGCCCCGTCGTTGACGAAGAAGCGCTCGGCTGGGCGCTGACAGAGCGCCTGCTCGCCGGAGCCGCGCTGGACGTCTACGAACGGGAGCCCCAGGTGCATCCATCTCTGATGAATCTCGACAACGTCGTGCTCTCGCCGCACCTTGGGAGCGCCACGAGGGACACGCGCACGGCGATGGCGGAGCTCGCGGTGCGGAACGTGCTCGCGGTCCTGACAGGGCAGGAGCCCATCACGCCGGTATGAAGCAGTCCGTTCAACCGCTGGTGCCCAAGGGCCGCATCCCCGCGGTGATGCGCCGGCTCGCCAGGGCCATCGACGGCCTCGAGGAGCCGGCCGTCGAAAAGATCGCCGAGGAGCAGCAGGAGGATCCGTTTCAGGTGCTGATTGCCACGATGCTCTCGGCGCAGACTCGCGATCCGGTCACGGCCGAGGCCTCGAGGCGGCTGTTTCGCGCCGCAAGGACGCCGCGAACGATGGCCAGGCTCGACGTAAAGGCAATCGAGCGGTTGATCTATCCGGTCAGCTTCTATCGGAACAAGGCGGTCCACGTCAAGCGGGCATGCGAACAGATCGTCTCGCGCTTCGACGGCACAGTCCCGGGAACGATGGAGGAGCTGCTGACGCTGCCGGGAGTTGGACGCAAGACAGCCAACCTGGTGTTGATCCTCGCCCACCGCAGCGCCAGCAACATCTGCGTGGACACGCATGTGCATCGTATTTCGAACAGGCTGGGCTGGGTCAGCACGCGCACACCCGAGCAGACCGAGCGCGCGCTCTACGCGGCCGCGAACAGGCGTTGGTGGCCGATCATCAACCTGTATCTGGTCACGTGGGGGCAGAACGTCTGCCGTCCGGTGTATCCGCTGTGCGGCAGTTGCGTCATTGCGGACTTGTGCCCGAAAATCGGCGTGACCAGGGTTGGGAGGGGCAGTCCCGTGCAGGTGGCCGGCCGCTGATTGAGGGTGCATGACAATGCTGCGACAACAGACCAGGACGATGTCCGGCGCCGTGTTGGTGGCGATGCTGCTTGCGGGATGCGCATGGTTTGCCGCGCTGCCGGCGGCACAGCAGAAGTCGCCCGGTGCCGGTCCCGTCGTCGTGCTGGAGACCTCGAAGGGCGTGATCGAGTTCGAGACCTATCCCGAGGAGGCGCCGAAGACCGTTGCCCATATCCTCGCGCTCGTCAAGCGTGGCTTCTACAACGGTCAGCGGTTCCACCGGGCCGATCCGAACTTCGTCGTGCAGATAGGGGATCCGCAGACGCGGAACATGACCCTGCAGGACCACTGGGGCAGGCAGGGGAGCGGCAAGCCGATCGGGGTCGCGGAGATCACGAAGAAGCGGACCAACGTTCGCGGCGCCGTCGGCATGGGGCACAGCGGCTCGGCGAAGGATGCGGACAGCCAGTTCTACATCACGCTTCGCAACGCACCTGAGCTGAATGGCAAGTACACGGTGTTCGGTCGCGTGATTCGTGGCCTCGATGTGGCCGCGAAAGTGCAGAAGGCCGACCTGCTCAAGAAGGCCTGGGTGAAGGAATGAGCGGCGGCGCGAGCAGCTTGACGATCCCCTCGAGGTCCGGGTATCGCTCGACGAACTCCCGGGGATACTCACCCGGCAGCTCCTGTCCAAGGCGATGCTTCAGGATCGCGGCATTCGCGACCGACTTCGCTGAGAAATGATTGTTGGCATACAGATAGGCCTTCTTGACCTGCCGTGAGGCCTTTCCGGCGGCTTCGGCAAACGGCTCCAGCTCCTCCGCGGAATACAGGTAGTTGTAGCGGTCCTCGGACTTGTCGTGCTTCCACCACTGCGCCGCATTGCGGCCGTGCAGGCGCAGGTAGTAGAACGTGTGAACATTCGGCAGCAGATTCTGCCGGATCGAGAAGCGGAACTTGGGCTCGTCGATCTGCGCCCACGCCGCGCCGAAGCTGGCGAGCAGCTCGAGGGTGTCCAGCGGATCGTCGCTCCAGCTCCGGTGCCGCAGTTCCACCGCGATCATGTAGCCGCGGAAGCTCTCGAGCAGCCACTCGAGGTACCCGCGCGAGTCGGGCTCGTTCTTGAAGCTGGCGGGAAACTGCGCGAGGAGCGCCCCGAGCTTGTGGGCGGCAGCCAGCGGGTCGAGCGCTGACCGGAAGTCGTCCACGTCCTGCTGTCCCAAGCTCCAGGGATCGCGCCCCGTCGCCTTCTCGAACATCTCGGGGTGCGTGAACTTCTGATAGAGCTTGAGTGAGAACTCGAAACCGGGCGGCGTACGCCTCGCCCAGCTCTTCGCCGTCGCAGGCGACGGCACCCCGTAAAAGGTCGAGTTGATCTCGACCGTGTCGAAGTGCTCGGAATAGAACGCCAGGTCGTCGAACTTGCCGCGGCCTCGGGCGCCGGCGGGGATGGGGTAGAAGACGCCGTTCCAGGTTCCCTTACCCGAGGGATAACTCCAGCCCGACGTTCCAATGCGGATCTCGCCCATGTCAGCCTGTCACGATTTCGACCCCGTAGCCTTTCCGAGCTTTGCGTAGGCCTCCTTGTCGAAACCAAAAATGACCTTCGAGCCGCGTATCAGGACCGGCCGTCTGATGAGGTTCGGCTGCTCGACCATCAGGTCGATGGCTTCCTTCTTCGATCGAGGCAGTGGCCGCTGCTTGAACACCGGGCTGCGCGTGCTTACATAATCGAGGAAGTGCTCGTCGTCCACATGCGCCTCGAGGAACGCGCGTTCCGGGGGCGTCCGGTTGATATCGCGCTCTTCGACATCGACTTTCTGCTGCTCCAGAAAACTTCTGGCGTTTCGGCAGGTGGTTCAAGTGGGTTTCCAGTAAAGCACCGGTTTCGGCATGAACCTATTCTAAGGCTGAAGGCTGAAGGCTGAAGGGCTTAAGGGCTGAAGGCTGAAGGGTGAAGGCTGAAGGGTGAAGGCTGAAGGACGGCGGGCGGCGCAAGTACAATAAGGGGTTACGCTGGGGAAGCGCATCCGTTCATGCTGACCATCAACGAGATCTTCCATTCGATCCAGGGGGAGTCAACCCACGCCGGCGAACCGTGCGTGTTCGTGCGGCTGACTGCCTGCGATCTGCGCTGCAGGTGGTGTGACACGGCCTATGCCTTCCACGAGGGGCGCAAGATGGAGGTGGAGGAGGTCGCTCGGCAGGTGAGGGCATTCGGCTGTCCGACAGTCGAGATCACGGGTGGCGAGCCCCTGCTTCAGCCAGATGTCTACACGCTGATGGAACGGCTGCTGGCTGAGGGCTGTTCCGTGATGCTCGAAACGGGCGGGCACCGGAGCATCGCTGACGTTCCCGCTGGCGTGATCAGGATCGTGGACGTGAAGTGCCCTGCGAGCGGCGAGGCGGCGATGAATCACTGGCCGAACCTGGATCTTCTGACCGCGAAGGACGAAGTGAAGTTCGTCATCCAGGATCGCGCGGACTACGACTTCGCGAAGTCCATTGTCGACCGGCATGAGCTGCCCGAGCGGTGCGCTGCCGTATTGTTCTCTCCCGTCCACGGCGTGCAGGATCCGAGGCAGCTCGCGGAGTGGATCCTCCTCGATCGCATCCACGTTCGCCTCCAGCTCCAGGTGCACAAGTACATCTGGGGCGCCGACGTCAGGGGAGTCTGATGGCGCCGCGGTCGGTCACGGTTACGGTGGTCCACGCGTGAAGCGCGCGGTCGTGCTCCTGAGCGGCGGGCTGGACTCCTACACGGCGGCCGCGATCGCTCGCGCCGACGGCTTCGAGCTGTTCGCGCTGACGATCCGTTACGGTCAGGTCCACCTCAGGGAGGTCGAGGCCGCGCGCGCGGTGGCCCGCGCGCTGGGCGTGAAACGGCAGCGCGAGATCGACGTCGATCTGGCCGCGTTTGGGGGCTCTGCGCTCACCGGCGATGGTGACATCCCGAAAGACCGGCGGCTGGACGATGAGCGCAGCATTCCGTCTACTTACGTCCCCGCCCGGAATACGATCCTCCTGTCCCTCGCGCTTGCGTGGGCCGAGGTGCTCGACGCCCGCGCGATCGTGATCGGCGTGAACGCCGTCGACTATTCGGGCTATCCGGACTGCCGGCCGGACTTCCTCGACGCGTTCGAGCGGCTGGCCTCCCTCGGCACGCGTGCGGGCGTGGAGGGGCGTCCCCTGACCGTGCGGGCCCCCCTGCTTCGCATGTCGAAAGGGGAGATCATCCAGTGTGGCATCGAGCTCGGGCTGGATTACGGCCTGACGCACAGCTGCTACGACCCCGACGGGATCGGCCGCCCGTGCGGCCGATGTGACAGCTGCCGGCTGCGCGCCCGTGGTTTTGCAGAGGCCGGTGTGATCGATCCTCTCGTCGGAGCTCGTCAACAGTGACCGATCGTCTCTACTACACCGATCCCTATCTCACGGAGTTCGAGGCGCAGGTGCTCCACTGCTCCCGGGCGGAAGCGGGCCGTTACACCGTCGTCCTCGATCGCACCGCGTTCTATCCCACTTCTGGCGGACAGCCGAACGACACGGGCAAGCTCGGGTCGGCGCACGTGCTCGACGTCGTGGATCAGGAGGACGGCACGATCGCTCACGTCGTCGAGGACGATCCCGGTCTCGGGCCGGTGCGCGGCCGGATCGACTGGGACAGGCGGTTCGATCACATGCAGCAACACACGGGTCAGCATGTGTTGTCGGCGGCTTTCGATCGCATCCTCGATGCCCGGACCGTGAGCTTCCACCTGGGCGTCCAGTCGTCCACGATCGACCTCGCGAGGCAGGTCTCGCCCGACGACATCGCCCGGGTGGAGTCCGAAGCCAACCGCATCGTGTGGGAGGACCGCGCGGTCACTATTCGTTTCGCCGATGCGGAGGAGGCCGCGAAGCTTCCCCTCAGGAAGGAGACGGGTCGCCAGGGACTGCTGAGGCTCATCGACGTCGACGGATTCGATCTCTCCGCGTGCGGGGGGACGCACGTGGCCCGCACCGGCGCGATTGGCACGATTGCCGTCGCTTCGTGGGAACGATTCCGGAGCGGCACCCGGGTCGAGTTTCTCTGCGGCTTGCGCGCTCTTCGCGGCTATCGCGCGCTGCGCACTGCCGTCGCCGACAGTGTCCGGCTCCTGTCGGTCCTGCCCGCCGACCTGCCGTCAGCCATCGAGCGCCAGCAGGCGGAGGCTCGCGAATGGAAGCGGCGCGTGAAGGAACTTCAAACGACGCTCGCCGCGTATGAAGCCGAGGCGCTCACGTCGTCGGCCGTTGATCACGACGGGTTGGCGGTTGTGGCATGCGCCCTGGACGGTTGGGATGCGAACGGCCTGAAGCTGATCGCTTCGAACCTCGTCAGCCGGCCACGGCGTTTCGTCATGCTCGTGTCATCGCCGGAGCCTGTGTGCTGTGTCGTAGCGCGATCCGCCGATGTCAGCGCCGACGCCGCGGCGGTCCTCCGGGAGGTGACGAGGCGTTTCGGCGGGAAGGGCGGAGGGCGTCCTGAACTGGCGCAGGGCGGCGGGTTGAACGGCGTCCCGGCCGACATCGTCGTGTTCGCGCGCTCGGTGATGACCGGCGGCCACCAACCTGGCGCCTGAGGCATCAGCGACGCGGAGGCTCCAATCGGATGAGCGACCGTCCCGCCTCGCGGGCCAGCTCGGGGTCGCGGTCTCCCGCCGCCTTTCGCAGCGCTGCTACCGCCGGCCGGGCCTCCTCACCAAACGATCCAAGCGCCGTGGCCGATGCGCGGCGCACCTCGATCTCCGGGTCGTCCAGGCCCGCCACGAGCGCGGCGATGGACTCGGTCGGCTGCTCGCTGATGATTCCGATGTAGGTGGCTGCGACGGTGCGGACCGAGTGATCCTCGTCGCGCATGGCCGTGATCAGGAGTGGGGTAATGGCGCGGGCATCGAGCGGCGCCCTCGCCTTGAGTTTACCAAGCGACCGGACGGCCTCGCGGCGGATCGCGGCGGTCGCGCTGGTCAAGGCAGCGCGGAGCGGGCCAAACGCCGCTGGCCCCATGAAGCTGAGCGCCACAGCGGCCTCTTCCGTGAGCTCCGGGTCCTGGAGTTGCGCTGCCACCTCGGCGACGATCGGGGCCGCTTTGTGTTCGAGGAGGACGCAGGCCTTGAGAGCGGCTTTCCGCCGCTGATGATCGCCGCCTGGAGTCGTCAACGCAGCTCGAAGCGTCGGAAGCGCGCTCTCGCCGAGCCGGTTCACCCTGGCTTCCGCCTTCTGCACCTCGCGTGGGTTGTGGCTGTAGAGATCGTTCAGGAGCCGGACATCGGTTTCGCGCGCCGCGGTCCTGCTGGCGAACGACAGTCCGAAGCCGTCGGTCGAATACCACGCTGCGCCGACAGCGAGCGCCGCGAGGAACACGAGGTAGCCGAGGAACTTGATCACGGCCTGATTCTACCCTCGCGGTCGGTTCCGCCTGCTCAACAGTAGCAGCAAGTAATCAACAGTTGAGAATTTCTGCGTACAGGGGACAGGCTCCTTAAGGTGCCTGTCCCCTTAGGGCGCCTGTCCCCTTAAGGGGACTGTCCCCTTAACGGGACTGTCCCCCTGCCGGATACGCCGCCAGCGTCTCCACCGCAAGGTCGGCGATCCAGGTGACGGTGGCGGCGGGGATCGCGAAGTCGTTTGCCAGGATCGCGAAAACAAGCATCTCCCCATCCCGAGTGCGGACGTACCCTGAGAGCGACCGCACGTTGGCGATGGAGCCAGTCTTCGCGACGGCGTTTCCTTCCGCGAGGCTTCCGCGCATCCGTGACGCGACGGTTCCGTCCTTGCCGGCAATGGGCAGCGTCTTCAGGAACGCGTCACGGTGGCGCGGGTCCCGGTACATGCGCTCCAGCACCGCGGTGATCATCTCCGCGCTCACGTAGTTGTACCGCGACAGCCCCGAGCCGTCCGCGACGACGTACGCGTCCTCAGGAATGCCCCATGACGTCAGCGTCCGGAGCATCGCCGAGCGTCCGCCTGACGTCGTGCCGACCTCGCCGCCGGCGGCGCCCATCGCCTTGACGAACGTCTCCGCATACAGGTTCTGGCTGACCTTCATCAACACGGTTCCCATCTCGCGAAGTGTTGGAGAGTCCGTCGAGGCCAGCACGCGCCTCGCCACGCTCGCCCCAGCAAGGGCGCCTGCGACGTCGTCGTTATCGACGGCCTCGCCGTGGACGTTGATCCCCGTGCCGATGAGCGCCTCTTTGAGCGACTGGGCGAAGTACCGGGTCGGGTTTACGACCGCCACCGAGCGGATGGCCGAATCGGCCTTGACCGGAATGGAACCGGTCACCTCCAGCTCGGGCTGATAGAGGTGCCTTCGATAGTCGATCGTGACGCTCGAGGCCTCTGCGCCCGTAATGACGCGGTTGACGAAAGTGAAGCCGGCGCCGGAGGGCAGCTCGAGGATTGCGGGATCGCCCACGCGTGCCCCGGGTGAAACCCTCAGCTGCGCGATGTCCTCGTTGAACTGCAGCGCGCCGGACGGCGCCGCGTAGCCGTACTGCAGATAGTCCCACGCCCAACCAGCTCCCAGACCGTCATCGTCGAACGCCTGATCGTCGCCGATGATCCGGCCGTCGATCTCGCGGATGCCAGCCGCGCGGAGGGCCGTCGTCCAGTCGAAGAGCACGCTCGGCGCGCGGCCCTCCCGGCTGTTGATCGTCGGGTCGCCGGTGCCGCGGACGAACAGGTCGCCGCGCAGCACGCCGTCGACGATCGGCGCGGCCGTCTCGAGCGTAGTGGTGAAGCGATGGTCCCATCCGAGGATCTCGGCCGCTGTGGCAAGCGTCACGATCTTCATGTTCGACGCGGGCATCATGAGCTTGCCGGCGTTCAGCTCGAAGATCGACTCCCCGCTGTCGAGCGACCGGACGACGACCCCCCAGACACCCCGCGCCATGATGGGTGCGCCGAACACCTCGGTCAGATCCGCACGAAGCCGACGGAGCGCTCGAGTATCGCGTCGACTGGCGGGACGTTCGGCGACCGGCGGCGTGCCGGAATTGCCAGGAAGCGCGGGCTCGCCGGGAAGAGCGGGATCGGGGCGGGCCGCGCAACCGGCGGCGAGAACGACAATCAGGGACAGCGCGACGGCTGCGGCGGCCGCGCGCCGAATCACATCCCGCCTTTCTCTTTGTTGTCCGGCGGTTGCTGCTTCTCCGCGGGTTTGGCCTGCTGCAGTTCGTCGAGCGCCTTGGTGATGTTATCCACCGTCGAGGAATCGATCTGTGCTGCGCCGGGCTCGCCCGCCCGCGCGGCATACGCGTCGGTGCCACTCCGGGCGAAAGCGACGGTCTCGGTACGGCGTCCTTCGTCGGATTTTACCGTCACCGTGACCAGGGGCGCATCGAGCCCCGTCTTTGCGGTGGAGTCCGTGTAGCTGCTGGCGCGTGCCTGCGTCACGGCCGAGAGCAGGTTGTCGAGCTTCGCTTTGTCAGCATCCTGTGTGGATGGCGCAACCTGCCGCCATTTCTCCTCGTCCTGGCCTTCCTTGTTCTTGACCGTTGTCTTTTCGAACGACAGCGTCCGACCGCCCCGAACGACGTCGATGCGGGTAGAGTTGAAGGCCCTTGCGTCGAACAGATCCTGCTGGCGCCAGGCGCCCGGTTCCTTCTTGAGGTCGTCGAGCAACGAGGACTCGATCGTGATGACCGCGGGCCGCGACTGATCTCTCGCGAAGACCGCGCCTTCGCCCGCAGCCTTGCCCACGACGAGCGTGGCCTGCGAGGAGCCAGAACCGATCTGAACGGTTGCGGCTGGCTGGTCCAGGCCGTAGTCGGCCAGTCGAGAGGCCTCGGGCGCCGCTATTGATTTCATCTGCAGGGTGTTCAAGCGGCTGACGATTCCCTCGACTGCCGTGGAGTCGGCACGCGCATCCACTGGCGCTTTCAAGCGCCACTCAGGTCCGGACTTCAGGAAGCGGACGGTGTGCTGCGGGGTCGAAATGGCCAGCGAGTCGACCTTGTCCCGCTCCAGCTTCAGGACGGTCTTGTCCCGGAGATCGAACGTGTTGCGGTTGAACGTCGAGTCCAGGTAGGAAGAGATCAGGAAGACGCGCGGCTGGTCGCCGAGCTTGGCGTACAGATCGGTGCCCGGCGGTGTCTTCCGCCCGATGAGGAGCCGGCGCTCCTGTCCCCCGGTCTTGAAGGCCAGTTCCACGCGAGGGCTGGCCAGGCCGTACTCGCCCAGATCGGACGGGTTCTCGTCGATGACCCGCTGCACCTCCAGATTGGAGATGTTCGATGTCAGCCCCGACACCTCCGCGCTGTCGGGTTGCGCGCTGAGCGGCTCGACCATCTGCCAGTCGCTGCCTGACTTCCGCAGCGTCGTGCGTTCCCCCGACTCCGACTTGATCGTGATCTCCTCGATAGCGTCCGCCTGGACAGTGAACACCTTGTCGCGTTTGTCCTCGTCGCCAGGCTCGCGTTTCGACTCGACGAAGTACAGATACGCGCCGAGCGCAATCAGAATCAGGAACAGCCCGAGAAACGGACGCAGTCCTCGCATCGCTAACGCCTCCGCCACCACGCGTGGACTCCTGCGAGCAGGATCAATCCCGGCATCAGCAGTACCGCGAACCAGAAGATCATGCGATCCTGCGTGGCACTGACCGTGATGCGCCGATCCTGGGGATCGCGCGGACGGACCGCGATGAGGTTTTCCTGCTGCGCAAGCCAGTTGACGATGTTGAGGAACATGTCACGGTTGCCGCCCATGTTCATGACCGCGTTGGCCGCAAAATCGGAGTCGCCCACGACGGCGATGCGGGTTTCCGGCTTGTTCTCTGGTTGATCCGCAGGGGTCTCGGCCGTGGGCTTGCTCTCCGCGACTGGCGCCGAAACGGCCACGGCCATCGACACGGGCCCTTTGATGTCTCCCCCGTCGAAATTCGGCTGCGCCTCGCCGCGAGTCGTCAGGGTCTTCAAGTCCGTTTCGGCCCAGCTGGCCGGACCACTCTGGATGAAGCTCGTCGGAGTACGTCCTTCCGCGGCGACCTCGACCGGTTTGACGGAGCGCGCATACGGGTACGCCGTCAGGGTTCGGAACGTGCTGGTTATCGGATGAAACGGATAGGGCGGCGCGGCGACCGGGACATCCGCTTCCGCACCCCGGAGGCGGCTGAGCGGATCCAGCACCGCATTGGTTCCGACATCGATCGACCACTCTTTCAGCAGCGCGATCAGATTGTTGAGGGGGGCGGCGTCGGCGCCGGGTGGCGGATCGATCAGGACCATGAGCTTGCCGCCCTTTGCCAGGTAGGCCTTCAGCCGATCGATCTCGGGCTGCAGCAGGTCAGATTTCGGGCCGGCTATCACGATGAGCTTCGCGTCGGCAGGAATCTCCTGTTGCAGCAGGACGATGCGCTCGGCCGCGAAGTTGTCGGCGTTGAGCGCCTGCGTGATGGAGCCGTAGCCGTTTCCGTCCGAACCGGTCGTGTCGCGCTCGCCATGTCCCTGCACGAAATAGACCTTGTGCTGTTCACCCTGAACGACTTTGATCAGTCCGTTCGTCAGGTCCTGCTCGGTGTTGGAGGTCACCCGCTGGATGCGCCCCTCGTACTCCAGGACGATCGTGCCGAGCGTGTTCTCCTTGAGCTTCTCGGCCAGCGCCGGACGCTTTTCGGGATCCACGTACTCGACCTGCAGTTGTTTCGTTTCGTATTGGTACTCCTCGAACAGCGTCCGGAAGCGCTCGAAGTCGTCGCTTCGTGCGAAGACCGTCGCGCGCACCGGCTTGTCGAGACCCCGCAGGAATTTCTTCGTCTGCTCCGACAGCGTGTATTGTCCGGCCGCGGTGAGGTCCCATCGCTTGTTGTGTCGGGAGGCGAGATAGTTGATGGCGGCGAGGATGCCCGCCACGACAAGGATGCTCGCGATCGCCAGCGTTCCGTAGCGCGCCTGCCGGCCGGAGAACTCACGCGCAATCTCCCGCCACTGGCTCAACACGTAGAGCAGAGTGCACACGAGGCCTGCGAGGGCCAGGCCGCGGTACCACTGCCACTCGGGGCGCAGGAACGAAATGGCCACGGCCGCGAGGACGAGCGCAACGCCGAGCCAGCCGAGTAGTCCGAGAACTCGTTTCAGCATACGTTTTTCGCAGATGAGCTAACCGCGCCAGCGTTCGGAGTCCACGGACTTGGCGGTCAGGAACAGGCCGAAGGTGATGAAACTCAGGTAGTACACGATGTGCTTGGTGTCGATGATCCCGCGCGTGAAATCGTCGAGATGATCGGTGATCGACAGAAACGACAGGATCGCCCGCGTCGTGGGACCGGATGACTCTCCCATCCAGTTTATGACCCACAGCATGAGGAACACGGCGAAGGTCATGAACCCGGCGACGATCTGATTCTTCGTCAGACTCGAGATGAGCAAGCCGATCGCTATGAAGCAGCCGCCCATCAGGAGCAGGCCCAGATAACCGGCGAGAACGGGTTTCCACTCGGGGTTGCCCAGCCGGAACAGAATCGCGATGTCGATCGAGGTCACGAGCAGCATCGTCGCGAAGAGCGCCATGGCGCCGAGAAACTTGCCCAGGATGATCTGCACGTCGGTCAGGGGCGAGGTCAGCAGCAGTTCGATCGTGCCGGACCGTTTTTCTTCCGAATACGTCCGCATCGTGATCATGGGCATGACGAACAGGATGATGACCGCAGCATTCTGCAGCACGCCGCGGATCATGCGCTCGTTGACGTTCACCGTGCCCCCGCCCATCATGGCGCGCTGACTCTCCTCCACGAAGAAGTTGAGGAAGGCATAGAAGAACCAGCCGAACAGGAGTGCGAACAGGCCGATGATCACGTAGGCGATCGGCGACGCGAAGTACGATCGCAGCTCCTTGCCGGCGATAGCGAGTACGTTCCGCACGCTCGTCATTGGGCGGCTCCTCCCACGGTGCTCGGCTGATCGTTGGCGGGCTCCGACTGGGCCTCCGCGGTCTTCTCGTCGGTCGTCACCTGCAGGAAGATCTCCTCGAGGCTCATGCGCATCGGACGCAGTTCCAGCAGACCCCATCCGTGCTGGACGATCGTCCGCGCGAGCTCCCTTCTCACGTCCGTCCCCCGGGCGCTTTCGACCTCGAAGCCACCGGGCCCGGTCCGCCCGTCCGCGGGCACCACGCGTGTGACGCCGGGCACCGCGGCCAGCGCCGCACCCGCGTCCACGCCCGCCGCGTCGACCTGCACGTACATCGTTTCCGCTCCCTTGAGCCGGGCTGTCAGGTTCTCCGGGGTATCAACGGCAACCACACGTCCCTTGTTGATGATCACGACGCGCTGACATGTCTGCGCGACCTCGGGCAGGATGTGCGTGCTCAACACGATCGTGTGGTCGCCAGCCAGGCTGCGAATCAGCTCCCGGGTTTCGATGATCTGCTTCGGATCCAGCCCCGCGGTCGGTTCGTCGAGGATCAGCACCTCGGGATTGTGGACGAGCGCCTGCGCGAGCCCGACCCGCTGCCGGTAGCCTTTCGAGAGCTTGGCGCAGTGCCGCCCCGCCATGTCGGCCACGCGCGTACGCTCCATGACCGCAGCGACGCGCTGCCGGCGTTCCGCCGAGGGTACACCCTTGATGCGAGCGACGAAATCCATGTACTCGCGGACCGTCATATCGGGATAGAGCGGGGGGGTTTCGGGCAGGTATCCCGTCCGCCGTTTCGCTTCGATGGGATTCGTGAACACATCGAACCCTGCAACGACGGCCCGACCGTCTGTGGGGGGGATGTATCCGGTGAGGATCCGCATGGTCGTGGTCTTGCCAGCGCCGTTCGGTCCGAGAAACCCGAGGATCTCTCCCCGCTCGACGCGAAAGCTGACGTCGTCGACGGCGGTGACGCGTCCGTATCGCTTGGTGATGTGTTGAACTTCGATCACAGAACTCTCCAGTGGAGCTGGTCCCCCGGGACTGGCCCTGGCAGCCGACACCGCGTGAGGGGGCTTTGGCCCGTTTTCGAGGTGAGTCGGCTAGGGTGAAGGAAGCGAAGTCGATTAGGGACCGATCCGGCATAGTAGTCAGACCGGGAAAAACGTGTCAAGGCTGGGCCGGATTGCACGGTCGCGGCAGGGCCAGTACAATATATGAGCTATTGTTCATATGTTCAGATGTCCGACACCCTGACACTGCCCCACGCGAGAAGAACTCCTGTATCGGCCGAACAGTGCGACGCGCCCACCCACCTCGATGAGGGTGCGGTGGCGGCCCGCCGCAGTGAGCTGATGCCCGCGCGAACCGTGGAGGGCCTCGCCGCGACGTTCCGCGTTCTGGGCGACCCGACGCGGGTCCGCATCCTGGACGCCCTCAGCGGCGGCGAATTGTGCGTCTGCGACATCGCCGGTCTGGTCGAGATCAGCGAGTCGGCCGTTTCCCATCAGCTCCGGCTGCTTCGTGGCATGCGGCTCGTGCGACCACGCCGGGCGGGCAGGCTCGTTTACTACTCGCTCGACGATCACCACATCATCGAACTGCTGCGTCAGGCCCTCAGCCACGTCGAGGAACAGTCATGAGTACGGCCGCCTGCCCCGTGTGCGAGCTGCACGCGGAATCCGTTTTCAAGGTCGAGGGAATGGACTGCCACGAAGAAGTGGCGATCCTCGAACGTCGCCTCAAGAAGCTTGCAGGTCTCGAGGCGCTCGACGCTGACGTGGTCAGCCAGCGGCTCCGCATTACGTATGACGCCGCGAAGCTGACGACGGCCGGCATCGCGGAAGCGGTCGCGCAGACCGGCATGCGGGCATGGCTCGAGCATGAGGCGCCACGGCCGGCGGCCGGCTCGGGGTGGCGCGAACGGCTGGTTGCGCTTTCGGGCGCTGCCCTCGCAACCGGCCTGCTGATGCAGCTTGCCGGCTTCGACGGCGTGGCGCTGTGGCTGCCGTACGTAGCTGCGATTGGGCTGGGGGGGACTTACACCGCCCGGCGGGCGCTGATGTCCCTCTCGGCGCGTGTGCTCGACATCTACGTGCTGATGATGGTTGCCGTGGCCGGCGCTATGGCGCTCGGCGAGTGGTCGGAAGCGGCCTCGGTGATCTTCCTCTTCGCGCTGGCCCAGTTGCTGGAGTCCCGTGCAATGGAGCGCGCGCGGGGGGCGATCCGGTCGCTCATGGATCTGGCCCCGGCCGAAGCGCTCGTCCATCGCAACGGCGCGGACGTGCGGGTATCAGTGGACGACGTACGAGTGGGCGACATCATGGTGGTCCGTCCGGGCGAGAAGATCGCACTTGATGGCAAGGTGGTAGCAGGGGCGAGTCACGTCAACCAGGCGCCTGTGACCGGCGAGTCGCTTCCAGCCGAGAAAACGGCCGGCTCGGACGTGTTTGCCGGGACCATCAACGGGCGCGGCGCGCTCGAGGTGGAGATCACGCGTCTTCGCCGCGACTCGACGCTCGCCCGAATCATCCATCTCGTGGAGGCTGCCCAGGCGCAGCGGGCGCCAAGCCAGCTGTTCGTGGACCGTTTTGCCCGTATATACACACCCGCGGTGCTCGTGCTGGCCGTGGTGCTCGCGATCGGTCCTCCCCTGGTTGCTGGCGCGGAGTGGGGCACCTGGATCTATCGCTCGCTCGTGTTGCTGGTGATCTCCTGTCCGTGTGCCCTGGTGATCTCCACGCCGGTGTCGATCGTGTCGGCGCTTGCTGCCGCCGCGCGCAAGGGCGTGCTGATCAAGGGTGGGGCGCGCCTGGAGCAGCTCGCGTCGGTGCGTTGCGTCGCGTTCGACAAGACCGGCACCCTGACGAGCGGACGGCTGCACGTCACCGATGTCGTGTCGCTGAACGGCACGCCCTCCGAACAGGTGTTGGCGCTCGCCGCGTCGCTCGAGAGTCGCTCGGAACATCCGATCGGCCACGCGATCGTGAAGCGCGCCGCCTCGGCCAGCATCGATCTGCAGCCGGTCCGCGCCTTTCAGGCACTACCTGGTCTCGGCGCGGAGGGGCAGGTGCGCGGCGCATCCGTCCTGGTCGGCAGCCACCGGCTCTTCGAGGAACGCGGCATGTGCGTGGAAGAGGCGCATCCGGCGATGACCGCACTCGACGCGCAGGGACGCAGTGTCGTGATGGTGGGAGTGAACGGTGCGCCCGTCGGGCTGATCGCCGTGGCTGACGAGACCCGCGCGGCGGCCCGGGACACGGTGCTGATGCTGCGAGATCACGGCATCGACCACGTGGTGATGCTGACCGGGGACCACCGGGGAGCCGCGCAATCGCTCGCGAGCACGATCGGTCTCGACGATTTTCGCGCGGACCTGCTGCCAGAACAGAAGCTCGCCGCCGTCAAGGAGCTGCGAAGCCGGTACGGCGCGCTGGCCATGGTGGGAGACGGTGTCAACGACGCGCCCGCCCTCGCGACGGCAGACGTTGGAATCGCCATGGGCGTTGCGGGGACCGATGCCGCGCTCGAGACCGCCGACATCGCCTTGATGGCCGATGAGCTGCCCAAGATCCCCTATGCGATCCGCCTCAGCCGCGCCACCGCGCGTAATATCCGGACGAACATCGGCTTCTCGCTGGCGCTGAAGGCAGCCTTTCTCGTCCTCGCGGTCGCGGGTGCGGCAACGCTCTGGATGGCGGTGGTCGCCGACATGGGCGCGTCGCTCATCGTCATCGCGAACGCGCTCAGGTTGCTCAGGGAGTGATGACCAGGCTTCCCAGAATGCCAGGACTGCCAGGGCGCGTGCAGGGAGCAGGTCCGGCAATTCTGGAATTCCAGCAATGGCGCCGATTTCAGGCCTTTCTGTTGCTGAAGAAGTGCTGATCGACGAATTCGTCGACGGCCGCCTGATCTCCCGGTTCCACCTTCTCGAACTGCACGCCCATTCCGACACGGCGGTCGCTCCAGGCGATTCGCGATTCGGCTTCGATGTCGCGCTTCGACCCGGGTAGCCGGAAGCGCACGCGCACCTTGGCGCCGCCCTGCAGCGGGCTCATGGTCCTGATCGCCAGTCCGCCCTTGCTCAGGTTGAGCGTCAGCGCCGCCGCAATCGTATTGCCGAACCGGTAGGCGACAGGGATGCCGAGCACGACGCGCGGGCTTCCACGGCGATTGAAGTTGGCCGGGAAGAGGTGCGGCGCGAGCGACGGCAGGATGTGCTGCACGGCGCTGTATTCGTTGACATAGCCCGAGACGCCGAGCGCGGCGAGCTCCCGCACCTCGTCGGCCGTCGAGATCGTGCCGCTGAACACCAGGATCGGCAGCCGCCCTTCGTCGAGCTTGCGAATCGAACGGACCAGGTCCACACCCCCGGCGTGCGGCAGCCGGAGATCCAGTACGATGAGGTCGATGCGATCGCAATCGGACCGTACGCGGGCGAGCAGCTCGGCGGCGCTCTTGACGGTCAGGGCGGTATGACCCGCCCCCAGAAGGGCGGTGGCGAACCTGTCGCGCACGAACGCGGTGTCGTCCGCCACGATGATGGTCTTGATGGTGGCCACAGGTGTAGCCGTCACGTGTGAGGTATCGGATCCAGCGAGTCGACGCGTTAGGCTCGTTGCAGAATTTATCAGGTTCTCGCTATAATTCGAAGTCTTGTCCGTCTCGCGCGCGAGTCAGCATCGCGGCGCGATAAGCGTGTCGCGCCGCAACGCCCCGTCGGGAGCCGGGGTCGAGCGTCGGAATGTTCGAGGAGTTCGAGGAGCATGTATGGCCACCTGTCCGGAATGTGATGCCGATATAGAAGTCGACGAATTCGACGTTGACAAGGGCGATCTAATCAGCTGCCCCGAGTGCGGCTCCAACCTCGAAGTGACCAGCACGGCTCCAGTGGAGCTCGAACCGGCTGACGACGACGACGACGAGGACGACGACGATCGCGACGAGGAGGACGAGGACTTCGACGAAGAAGATGAACTGGACGATTCGGACGATACCGAATCGGACGGGGAGGACTGGGAAGAGTGAACGATGCCCCGTCGGCGGCGGGCCGGATCGGGCCGACGTTCGCCGCCGGCAACACCGTGCACGAGAAAGCCACCGCGCTCACCCGGTTGCTCGAGGGTCTACCGGCACTGATTGTCGCCTACAGCGGTGGCGTCGACAGCGCCTATCTCGCCTGGGCGGCGACGCAGGTGCTGGGCGACCGCGCCTTGTGCGTCACCGCCAACAGCCCGAGCTATCCTGAACGCCATCGCGAACTGGCCATCCGCATCGCCCGGGATTTCCGGCTCAATCACGAGATCATCCGGACCGACGAGATGTCGCGTCCCGAGTACCGCGCCAACGGAGCTGACCGCTGCTATTTCTGCAAGCAGGAGCTGTACGGCCAGCTCACGCTCATGGCCCGGCACCGCGGGATCGACGCCATCAGCGACGGGAGCAATGCCGACGACCGGGGCGACTACCGTCCGGGGCGTCGAGCGGCGCGCGAGTTCGGCGTTCGGAGCCTCCTCGACGACGTGGGCCTCACCAAAACCGACATCCGGCGGCTGTCGCGGACCGCGGGTCTGCCCACGTGGGACGAGCCCGCCTCGGCGTGCCTGTCGTCCCGGATTCCGTATTTCTCCGAGGTGACCGACGAGAAGCTCCGGATGATCGAGCGCGCCGAGCAGGTGCTGCGCGATCTCGGGTTCCGCGTGTGTCGCGTGCGGCACCACGACACCCTCGCACGGCTCGAAATCGGACGCGAGGAAATGGCCCGTGCCCTGGAGCCGGACATTGCGGAACGCATCGATCGCGAGCTCCGGGCGATCGGCTATCGCTACGTCACCCTGGACCTCCGAGGCTATCGCCTCGGAAGCCTCAACGAAGCGCTCCGGCTGAAACCCGTCTGATAGACATCCCCGCCGCTCTCGACGATCGATCTCAACGGCAGTCAGCCGCCACCGCCCGCGCTTGAGGAACAGGGGGACTGGCACCCTAAAGGGACAGGCACTCTAAGGGGACAGGCACCCTAGGGGGACAGGCACCTTAAGGAGCCTGTCCCCCACCACGCACACTTCTTCAAATACCTGTGCCGTAAACGGATACAGGCTATACTCCCACCGGAGCGAGCGTCTACGCCAGGACACGGAGCGAACCGTCAAGCGGCAGGTTCAGGACGCGCAAGGCGGCGGCTTCGGCGGCCAATACCCCGGACACCAAGCGCGTGGATGGGGCAGGCGGGATGCTGATCTCACGATCCGGCGCCCTGAGTCCGATAAGCCTCTGCGTGAGGCTGGACGCCTGCGACGAGGGCAGGACGGCGACGTTCGTGTACGTGATCCGCGGCACCGTGAAACCGGCACGGCTCAGACGCTGGAGCAGATCCTGCCGGTCGTGCCGGCGGACCTCGTCGGTCGAGGACCGAATGATTGCCGACCAGCGCCGTGAGCGCCGCGACGATGACGATCAGGTGACCGCCGGGCCGCAGCACGCGGAACATTTCGTCGAGCGCGGCTCGCTCGGTTCTCCTCGTCGAGCCCATACAGCACGTCGAACGAGGTGACCAGATCGAACTCCGCTGATCGAAACGGAGACATGCGGCCGCTGCGCGCGCCACCTGGCGCTCTCCGCGGTCTCGCGCGTATGCGAGTCCGCTCCAGGTGATGTCGATGCCGGCCGCACGGCCGTACCGGGCGGAGCAGCCCGAGGTTGTTGCCGGTGCTGCAGCCGCAGTCGAGGGTCCGCACGCTGCGCGACCTGCTCGCCTCGCTGAGCGAGTAGGGGTTGAACGAAAGCCGCGAAACCAGAAGTCATCACGCTCCACGCGTGTCGTGGCCTCGAGCCGTCGATACCATCAGCGGAAATTGACAGTGTTCGTGTACGGAAAGTAAGCTCGATTTAGCCTGAGGAGAAGACGTAGATGATTCGTACCTTCCGATACTGTGCGGCGTTGATCGTCATCATCAGCATGACCACCATCGCATGCGGGAAGAAGGCGCCCGAGACGCCGGCGCCCGCGCCGCCTCCTCCCGAAAAGCCCGCAACCACGCCCGCGCCGCCGCCGCCACCTCCGCCGCCGCCACCGGCTCCACCTGTAGTGCCGACGGAAGACGAGCTGTACGAGAAGATGACGAACGAACAGGTCGCACAGAAGTACCTGGCCGACGTCTTCTTCGCCTACGATTCGATCGAGCTGAACGAGGCGGCCCGAGGGGCGCTGCAGAAAAACGCCGAGTTCCTGAAGCGCCGGGCGACTGCGAGGCTCATGATCGAAGGCCACGCGGACTCGCGCGGCACCAACGAATACAACCTGGCGCTCGGCGAGCGCCGGGCGGATGCCGCCCGCGACTACCTGGTGAGCCTCGGCGTTCCCGCCGACAGCGTCACAATCGTCAGCAAGGGCGAGGAGCAGCCGTTTTGCAGCGACGAAACCGAGACGTGCTGGCAGCAGAACCGGCGGGGCCACTTCCTCGTGACGGCCAAGTGATCCAGGAATGACTTATTGCAGGCTGAACTGCTGATTGCTGAGCTCACCTCAGCATTCAGCAGTCAGCATTCAGCATTCGCCTTCGCCATCTCGCGCGCGATGCTGAGCGCGGCCGCCCTCGGATCGTGCGCGGCGATAATCGGCCGCCCCACGACGATATAGCTCGCCCCGGCCGCCACCGCCTCCGCCGGGGTCATCGTCCGCTCCTGGTCGTCTTTGCCCTCGCTCCCGGCGCCGCCGCCGCGGATTCCCGGCGTGACGATCGCGAACTCTGCGCCGTACCGTCCTCGCAGGAGTTCCGTCTCCTGCGGCGATGCCACGACTCCGTCGAGACCTGATAATCGAGTGAGCTCCGCCAGGCGCACGACCTGGTCCACGACGCGCGCGTGGACCCCGGTTTGTTCGAGCGCGTGGTCGTCCATGCTGGTCAGGACGGTGACGGCAATCACGAGTGGAGGTGTCCGGCCTTCGTGCGTCGCGGTGTCGGTCGCCGCCTCCTTTGCGGCCCTCATCATGGCGAGGCCGCCCGATGCGTGCACGTTGAGCATCCAGACGCCGAGCGACGTCGACGCCGCGACGGCCTGCCGGACCGTATTCGGAATGTCGTGAAACTTCAAATCGAGGAAAACGCGGTCCCCGCGCGAGGTCAGCGCGCGGACGATGTCGGGCCCTTCCGCCGTGAACAGGCGGCTGCCGATCTTGAAGCCGCCGGCGACATCCCGAAGCTGATCCGCCAACTCCAGCGCGCGCGCCCGGCTTTTCACGTCGAGCGCGATCAGGAGCTGATCCAAGCTGTTTCCTTCCTGCTCGTATCCAGCGAACCGGTCAGCTCCGCGAGCCGACCGAGCTCGTGGCGCTCCATGTAGTCGCGAATGCCGTCCAGTACTTTCTTCCAGACGAAGGGATCCACGAAGTTCGCCGTGCCGATCTGGACGGCTGTCGCTCCCGCAATCATGAACTCGAGGACGTCGGCGGCCGTCGAGATCCCGCCGATGCCGATGATCGGCAGCTTCACGGCCTGACGGCATTCATACACCATTCGCACGGCAATCGGCCGAATGGCCGGCCCGCTCAGGCCACCGACGATGTTCGACAGCTTCGGCCGGCGGGTTTCGACATCGATGGCCATCGCGAGGAACGTGTTGACCAGCGACACCGCGTCGGCGCCGGCCTCTTCAGCTGCCCGCGCGAAGGAGGCGACATCGGTCACATTGGGGGTCAGTTTCGGTATGACCGGCAGCTTCGTGACCCTGCGAACGGCGCTCACGACCTCGTACGTCCCTGTCAGGCTGCAGCCGAACGTGATTCCGCCCTCCTTGATGTTCGGACAGGAGATGTTCAGCTCGAGCGCGGCGACACCATCGTGATCCGAGAGGATTCGCGCCAGCTCGACGTACTCGTCCAGCGTCGTCCCGCAGATGTTCACGAAGACCGTCGCGCGCCGGGCCTGCAGCTCGGGGAGCTTGTCGCTCACGAACCTGTGAACGCCGATCCCCTGCAAGCCGATCGCGTTCAACATTCCGGAGGGCGTCTCGACGATGCGGGGCGGCGGGTGTCCCTCGCGGGGCTCGAGAAACAACCCCTTCACCGCCACGCCGCCGAGCGAGGACAGGTCGACGACATCGGTGTACTCGAGGCCGTAGCCGAAACAGCCGCTGGCGGCGATGATCGGGTTGACGAGGCGCAGCGAGCCGATGGTGGCCGACAGATCCATGTCAGTACGTCGAGGCGTCCCAGATGACGCGCCGTGAGTCGAAGACGGGACCTTCGAGACAGGAGCGCACGAAATGCGGCGTGCCGCCGTTGTCGCGAGCGAGCACGACACAGCTGTAGCAGCCGCCGAGCCCGCATCCCATGACCTGCTCGAGCGAAACGTGACAGCAGCGTCCGTTCGCCTCGGCGAGGCGGGCGACGGCCTTCATCATCGGCGTGGGCCCGCAGACATACATGTGAACGGGAGAGCCGGCCTCGAGCAGTTCGAGCGCTCCCGCGATTGGGGCCGTGACGAGCCCCTTCGTTCCCCGGCTGCCGTCTTCGGTCGTCAATACGACCTTGACACCCAGCCGTTCGAAGAGCTCGACGTAGAACAGCTCCGACGCGCGTCGCGCGCCGTAAAAGAGCGTCGTGCGAGTGCCGCGGGATCGCAGGGCCTCGGCAAGCGTCACAAACGGCGCGAGCCCGACGCCGCCGGCCACCAGCCAGGCGTCGGCAGGGGGATCGACCGGCCTGAATGGGCGCCCCAGCGGTCCGAGACAGGCCATGCGGGCGCCCGGCTCCGCGTCGTACAGAAGGCGCGTGCCGACGCCGATGCGTTTGTTGAGCAGCGTGATGCCGGTCGGAACACCGCCGGCATCTCGACGGATCTCGAACACCGAGAACGGACGCCTCAGGAGTGGATCGGTGCCGCGCCCCGGCTTCACCATCACGAACTGCCCGGGCTGCGCGAGCGCGGCGATTTGTGGCGCGGCCAGCGCAATCACCGAGTAGTCGTCCGACAACCGCGTGTTCGCGATCACCGCGGCGTCGATGTCCACGGGCATGGAACGAAGTATACACTTGCACCATGCGGTTCCTCAGGATGCTCACCAACTCGCTGCTTGCCGGCGCGCTCGGTGCGGCATACCTCACGGTACTCGTCCTGCATCTGAATCCGCACGTGCCGCTGGCATCCGATACGACCTGGCGATGGTTCGCGACGTTCGGCCTGTTCTACGGCGTCCATCTCGCCGCGCTCATCTACCTGCTGCTGATGGCGCGGGAATTCGTCAGCCTCCATTCGCTGTCGCCGGGTTGGGCGAGCGTGCGGGTGCTCGCCTGGCTCGCGGCGGCGCTCGCGGCTGCCGCTGCCGTATTGATGTGGCTGAACGTGCGGGGTTTCGAGGTCGCTCTCGGAGACACCACCACGCGGCGGATGACGGCGGCCGCCGTGGCGACATCGGCGTCGGCCGCGGTGCTCCTCGGCATCGCCATCGCACACTATTCCTTCGGCCGCCGCGGCAGCCGCGTTGGCGCGGCCCTGTTCGTCATCGCCGTGTTCGGTTCCCTTGCGCTGCCGCTCGCGGCTCGTGGTCCGGCGGTGAGCGATCCGCCCCGCCCTTCGTCCGCGATGTCTCCGGTTGGCGAGATCTCGGACCGCCGTGTGGTCATGCTGCTGCTCGATGGCGCCTCGCTCGAGTACATCTGGCCGCGGGCAGCGGAAGGACGGTTGCCGAACTTCGCCCGCCTGCTCGACATGGGCGCGACGCTCGATCTGGCGACCATCCGCCCGACGAGTCCCGCCACCGTCTGGGCGTCGGCGGCCACGGGTCTCTACCCCTACAGGACCGGGGTCCGGTCTGGATCGTCGTACGTCGCGTGGAATGCGCCGCGATCCCTCGATCTCCTGCCCGACCACAGCTTGTCACATGCGCTCGTCCACCTCGGTGTGGTGAGCGAAGAACCCAGGACGTCGGATGCCTGGCGCTCGCGGCCACTCTGGAGCATTCTCTCGAACGCCGGCATCCGGGTTGGCCTCGTGCGATGGCCGCTGACCTATCCGGCGCCTGCGGTCAATGGGTTCGTCGTGAGCGATCGGTATCACGAGCTGATCGGAACGGTGATGGAGCTCGATGACGCGGCCGCCTACCCGGCGGCCATTCTGCCCAGCGTGCGTCTTGCGTTCGCGTCGCCCGACGGACAACCACAACCGGACGTCCTGCCTGTCGTCAACGCGGATCCGCGCGCCGAGGCGCCCGTGATTGTGGCCGGCCTCCGCGACACCGCCTACAGCCGCACGTTTCGTGACCTGCAGCCGCGGTTCGGCGCGCGGTTCGTGGTGATGCGCTACGAAGGGCTGGACACGATCGGTCACTACTACATGGGCGACACGCAGCCAGGCGTGGTTCGCGACACCAACGAGCAGGATCGCCGGCGGCACGTGCAGGAGCTGGATCGGTATTACGCGTATATCGACGCGGAAATCGGTGCAGCCGTTGTCGCCCTCGAGCCGGAGGATCTCCTGCTGGTCGTCTCGGGGTTCGGCATGCAGCAGCAGGATGCCCTCAAGCAGCTCGCCGGACGGCTGCTCGGCGACCGGACCCGGACGGGCAGCCACGATCGCGCCCCGGACGGGTTCCTGCTCGCCTACGGCGCCTACGTCCAGCACGCCCGCTTGCAGCGCGGCTCCATCGTGGATGTCGCACCCACCGTGCTCTACTACCTCGGATTGCCGGTCGGGCGCGACATGGATGGATACGCGCGCACCGATATCTTCGTACAGAATTTCAGAGCCGAGCGTCCGATCGCGTTTATCCCGTCGTACAACAAGTAAACCCATCGCGCGATCGCCCGTTCAGGCGATTGTGCTATTCTGTACCGAACTCTTTAACGGACGCCCTGTGAGGCGCCCAAGAGGTGCAACGTGAACGTTCCTGTCTGTCTCCTTGTGCGGCGTCCGCCGCGTCCCGTTGTCCTTCAACTGTTGTTTCCCGAGAGCCGTTCCAGCCGGAGGCCCGCATGCCGCAGGTGATGGACGCGGACCGGATGTCCCGGGCCCTCACGCGCATCGCGCACGAGATTCTCGAGCGGAACCGCGGCCTCGACGAGATTGCGCTCGTCGGGATTCGGACGCGCGGTGTGCCGCTTGCCAGGCGGCTCGCGCGCGCGCTGAAGGAAATCAATGGCGACGACGTGCCGACCGGCGCCCTCGACATCACGCTCTACCGCGACGACCTCATGCGCCAGCCGGTCGGACCGCAGCCGGTCGTCCGTCGGACCGAGATTAACTTTTCCATCGACGACCGGAAGATCCTGCTGGTCGATGACGTGCTCTACACGGGGCGTACGGTGCGGGCGGCTCTCGATGCCCTGATCGACTTCGGGCGCCCTCGCGCCATCCAGCTGATTGTGCTCGTCGATCGAGGCCATCGCGAGCTGCCGATCAAGGCGGACTACGTGGGGAAGAACATCCCGACCTCGCTCCGCCAGAGCGTGCAGGTCCGTCTCCAGGAGATAGACGGGACCGATGAAATCGTGATCGAGGGGGAGCCATGACGACCCGCGCGATGGATCGGACCGGTGGCGCTGACCGGACGGGCACGGCGGCCACGCGGCTGCGCTCGCGGCATCTGCTCGGCATCGAGGGGCTCGGCGTCGACGAGATTGCCTTGATCCTCGACACGGCGGAAGCAATGAAGGAGATCGCGGCCCGGCCCATCAAGAAGGTTCCGGCACTGCGAGGTCACACGGTGGTGAATCTCTTCTTCGAGCCGAGCACCCGGACCCGCACGTCGTTCGAGGTTGCGGAGAAGCGTCTCAGCGCCGACACCCTGAGCATCGCCACCGCGACCTCCAGCGTGACGAAAGGCGAGACGCTGGTCGACACGGTCCGCAACATCGAGGCGATGGCACCCGACATGATCGTCCTGCGGCACTCCTCGGCAGGCGCCCCTCATCTGTTGTCGCGCATGTGCCGGTCCGCCATCATCAACGCCGGTGACGGCACGCACGAACATCCCACCCAGGCACTGCTCGACGCCTTCACGATCCGGGAGCACAAGGGCCGGCTGGCGGGGCTGAAGGTGGCCATCGTCGGCGATCTGCTGCACAGCCGTGTCATGCGCTCGAATGCGCTGCTTCTGAATACCATGGGCGCCCACGTCTGGGCTTGCGGCCCGTCGACGCTCATGCCAGCCGGGATCGAGCGGCTCGGACTGCGTCCGACGACCTCGATTGATGCCGCGGTCGCGGATGCGGACGTGGTCATGCTCCTGCGGATTCAACACGAGCGCATGCACGGGCACTTCGTTCCGTCTCTCCGTGAGTACTTTGCCATCTTCGGGATGACGCCCGAACGGCTGCGCCGCGCGAAGCCTGACGTGATCATCATGCACCCCGGCCCCATGAACCGCGGGGTCGAGATCGACTCCGAGGTTGCCGACGGCCCCTTCTCCGTCATCCTCGAGCAGGTCTCCAACGGCGTCGCCGTGCGGATGGCGGTCCTCTATCTGCTGGCCGGGCGGGAAGGCGACGGGGAAGAATTGGAGATTCGTTGATTGTCGATTGCCGATTGATTGGGGATTGGGGATTGGGGAGTGCGGATTTCATTCGAGGATCTGTGATTTGTCGAAGCTCTTGCTGAAAGGCGGCCGGGTGATCGACCCGGCAAACGGGTGCGACGGGGCCGTCGACGTTCTGATCGACGGGGGTCTGATCGTGCGGGTTGGCCGGGATCTGCCGGTCGAGGGTGCCGAGGTGTTCGAGGTTGCGCGGGGCTGGCTCGTGGTTCCCGGCCTCATCGACATGCATGTGCACCTGCGCGAGCCCGGCCAGGAGCACAAGGAAACGATTGCATCCGGCGCGGCGGCTGCCGTCGCCGGCGGCTTCACCGCCGTCGCCTGCATGCCCAACACCGAACCGATCAACGACCATGCGGGCATCACGCAGTTCATCCTGAAGCGAGCGGCCGAAGCGGGGCTCGCGCGGGTGTATCCGATCGGCGCCGTGTCCCTCGGCTCGCGCGGCGAACAGCTCGCCGAGCTCGGCGAGCAGAAGGCCGCCGGTTGCGTCGCGTTCTCAGACGACGGCCGGCCTGTCGCGACGGCGCTCCTGATGCGACGGGCACTCGAGTATGCGAGCATGCTCGGCGCTCCGGTGATCGATCATTGCGAGGACCCGTCCCTCAAGGCGGACGGCGTCGCGCACGAGGGCTACGTGGCCTCGGCGCTCGGCCTCCGCGGCATCCCCGGGGCGGCCGAGTCGCTGATGGTCGAGCGCGATGTGTCGCTCGCCGAGATCACCGGCGCACACGTCCACATCGCGCACATGAGCGCGCGCCACTCGCTCCGCGCGGTCAGGGCGGGCAAAGAGCGCCAGGTGCGCGTCACGTGCGAGGTCGCGCCGCATCACTTCGTGCTGACGGACGAAGCGCTCCAATCGCCTGTCCAGTACGACACGAACACCAAGATGAACCCGCCGCTGCGCGAAGCCGTCGACCGCGACGCCATGCTCGACGGCATCGGCGACGGCACGGTGGACGTGATTGCCACCGACCACGCGCCGCACCATCCTGACGAGAAGATGGTCGAGTTCGATCGCGCGCCGTTCGGGATCGTCGGCCTCGAGACGGCCGTTCCACTCGTGTTCGACCGTCTCGTGCATCAGGGTCGGATCACGCTCGCCAGAATGGTCGAGCTGCTGTCGGTGAACCCCGCCCGCGTCATGAACGTTCCGGGCGGCACGTTGAGCGAAGGGGCGCCTGCGGATCTGACGGTCCTCGATCCGGAGATGACGATCACGGTGCGGGCGGCGGCGCTCAGGTCGAAGTCGAGGAACACGCCGTTCGACGGATGGCAGCTGCGAGGCGGCGTGGCCGCAACGGTTGTCGGCGGTCGCATTGTCTACAGCGCAGGAGGATCACGGGCTTGAGTCGTCGAGACGAGCTGCGCCAGCGCGCGCTCCAGAAGCTGCAGGAGTTCGAGGTGCTGATGCGGGACGGGCACTTCGAGTATGGCAACGGATTCCATGGCCGGGTCTACCTGAACCCCCACCAGCTGTTTCGCTATCCCTCCACGATCTGGCAGCTCGCTCAGGATCTGCTCGACATACTCCCGGCCGACCTGCTGGATCGTACGGAGATAGTGGCAGGCCCTTCGACCGGCGGGGCGCTGCTCGCGCACACGCTGGCTGGCCTGCTCGACGGCAGGCGCGTCCTGACGCATCCGGCGTGCAGTTTCGCGCCGTTTACCCGCGGCGCAGACAAGCTCGTCCTCAGGGATTTCTACGCCCGGCACATGCAAGGCCGCCGGGTACTGCTCGCCGACGATGTTCGGAACACGGGGAAGACATTCGAGCGATGCGCAGAGCTCGTGCGCCAGGCGGGAGGCACCGTCATCGCGACGGTGGAGATCTGCGACCGTCTGGAAGCCGTCGTCGATCTCGGCGTGCCGAACTATGCGCTGGCGGACTATCCAGCTCCCGAAAACTATCCCGTCGACGCATGTCCGATGTGCCAGGCGGGCGACGCCATTACGACCTTCTGATGAGTGGCCGTGCCCGGCGAACCGCGTTGCATGTGTCGGACGAGCCGCGTCACGCGGCGAAGGCGAGAAGGGCCGCGCATGATCCGCCGCACGCGACGATGCGACCGGATCTCGCCGCGTCTCTCGATCTCCTCTATCGAGACTACAACCGTGAGGAGTCGGCGAGCGACCCCGTCCATCGCGTCCGTCCCTTCCCCCGTCGCGACGATCGCGAGGTGGCCGGGTTCTGTGCGGCCGCACTGGCGTTCGGTCGCGTTGCGAGCGTGCTGAATTCGATCGACACGCTGCTGCGCATCATGGGTCCGCGTCCCGCACAGTACGTCCGGCGGTTCGAGCCCGGCGCGGCCCATCCCGAGTTGCACGCCATGGTCCACCGGTGGACGAGAGGCGTGGACATCGCCGCGCTCCTGTGGATCCTGAGACAGATGCTGGAGCAGTCGGGGTCGATCGAGCGTTACTTCCTGGAGGGGGTGTCGGACGCCGACGAGGACGTGGGCCCCGCGCTCGACCGATTCTCCAGACGCGCGCTCGCGCTGGACATCGAGCGCGTCTACGGCCGGATCCCGAAGCGGCCCGGGGTCTGTTACTTCTTCCCCCGGCCGTCCGCCGGCAGCGCCTGCAAGCGTCTGAACCTGTTTTTGCGATGGATGGTGCGGCGCGACGAGGTGGATCTGGGTGTCTGGACCCGCGTGCCCGCATCGAAGCTGATCGTGCCGCTCGATACGCACGTCATCAGGCTGGGGCGGTGTCTGAGGTTGACCCGCTATGCCAGCCCGGGATGGAAGATGGCTGCCGATATCACAGCGTCGCTGCGCGCAGTGGACCCCGCGGACCCGGTGCGATTCGATTTCTCGTTGTGCCACGTCGGGATGATGAACGCCTGCGGCTTCGGCCGCAGGCAGGGAGAGAGCCAATGTCCGCTGAAAGGGTCGTGTCATCCACGACCACGACGCGCCCGCTGAAGCGGCTGGCATCGGCTATGACGGCGCTCGCAGCCGTCGCGGCCATCGCACTGCTCTTTACCAGATTCGATCGCACCGATCATTCGTGGGAGGTGTTGTCCGCCGCCTCCCCTGACAAAACTCGCGTGGCCTTCGTCAGGGACTGGAACTGCGACCGGGGTCCCTGCCAGAGCCTGTGGATAGGTACGTCTCGCGAGGCCGCCACACAGCTGGTCGCACTCGGAGAGGGCAGCGAACGGTGCGACGAAATCGCGTGGTCACCCGACGGCAAGCGCGCCGCGTTCCTCGTGAACGGCTACCAGCTTCGCGTCTACGACGCAGAGCAGCTCCGGCCCGCCGGCCAGTTGAGCCTCATCGACCCGGACGGGGTCCCCACAACCCGGATCGTGAGGGGGGTGACGTTCTCTGAGAACGGGCGGGCCGTCACGTTCGACGACTGTCCGCGGGGTCGTTCCGGCTGCCGCTCGGGGCTCGCGGCTGTGCCGCGATAAGTCCTTGCGGCCGCAGGACGCCCTGCCACTCGCGGGGTTCCCCGGCGAGCGCAGCCTTCGATGTCACAGCAGGCGCGGAAGCCTGCAATCTATCGCGATTCCGCGTAGTTCTCCTCGTGGTGTGGCTGCCGCGCGACGCGCTCGTAAACGCGCAGCGTTTGCTGCACCATTCGATCGGCGCTGAACTTGCGGCGCGCACGGACGAGGCCGGCCCGTCCCATGCGCTGCCGGAGCTGTTCGTCCTTCAGCAGCGTGACGAGCGAATTGGCCATCGCCTCGTGATCGCGCGGCGGTACGAGGAAGCCGGTCTCGCCATCCACGACTACCTCCGGAATACCGCCCGCAGCCGTCGCCACGACCGGCTTGCCGCTGGCCATCGCATCGAGCAGCGAGGTGCCCAGGCCTTCGGTGATCGAGCTCATCGCGAAGATGTCGAACGCCTTGTGGAGCGATAGGACGTCCGGCCTGAAGCCGAGCAGCAGCACGTGCTTTTCGAGGTGATGGTCTCTGATGGCGCGCTCGAGCACAGGGCGCAATTCTCCTTCTCCCGCGACGACGAACCGGGCATCCGGCACCTGGCGGACGACGAGTGCCGCCGATTCGATGAGGTGCCGCTGGCCCTTGTGCGGAACCAGCGCCGCGACGTTGCCGATGAGCGGCGCGTGGTGCGGGAGCCACAGCTCCGCGTGGAGGTTCGCCGGTGGCGCCGCATCCACCCGCGAGAGGTCGATGCCTTCGTGCACGGTGACGGCGCGCAAAGGTGGAACGCCGTCGGCAAGGAGGATCTGTCGAATGGCGTCCGACGCGCAGATGAAGCAGTCCACCTGCCGGTATTTCCATCTGGACAGGCTGTTGCCCTGCATCCGGAAGTCGACGCGGCGCGACGCTACCAGCGGCGGCTTCGCCGGCTGCGTGCTCATGGAGAGCGCCATCGCGGCCATCGCCACGCCGTGCGGATCGTGCGCGTGGATGATGTCCGGCGCGAGTCGCTTGATGAGGCGCGACAGCCGCCAGGCGGCGCCCAGATCCATCTCGGTTTTCGGCGCCAGCGGTATGAGGTCGAGCCCCTCCTCCGCACGCTGCCGCAGCTCTCCGCCCGGGTGCGCCACGAGCAGCGTCCGCTGGCCGAGCGAGCGCAGTCCCATGATCGTCACCAGGACCTGGTTCTGGCCCCCGCGCCAGGTACGTGCGGTGTCGATATGCAGGGAGAACATGCCTTACTTCGCTGACGGGGCCCTGGGCGCTGCGCGTTCTTCATCCGGGTATCGATTGGGCGCCTTGTCGAACTTCGCCCGGCGATGGGCCAGCGGAGAGCCGCCGTGCACGCCGACCTTGTTCTGCAGCTCCCAGAGCTTCACCAGCTTCATGAACACGTAGTACGAGTTCAGCGCCGACACGAGAAAGCCGGCCACGCCGTCCCGAAAGCCTGTCCGGACGACATAGTTGCGCAGGAATGCCATGGGCGGATGAACGATCAGCTCGAGGACGTTGGTCCGGCGGCCTTCCTCCATCCACTGCTCGGCCGCAAGCGTGGTGTAGTGATCGATGGAGGTGACGTGGTCGGACACGTCGCGATAGGCGTAGTGCTCGAGATGGTGGCGCAGCGTGCCGGGGCGCCCCTGGAGCTCGAACGACTCGTGCACGCGCCGCGCGTTCCAGCGCCCCTGTCGCCGATCGTAGAGCCGGAGCTGGTAATCCGGATACCAGTCGGTGCTGTAGAGCCATCGTCCGAGATACCACGTCACCCGGGAGATCCGATAGCCGAGGGCGTCGGGCCCGCGCTGCAGCAGGTCGCGGATCTCGCTCGCCAGCGCCGGCGTGACGCGCTCGTCGGCGTCGAGCGACAGGATCCAATCGTTGTTGGCGAGGGCGGCAGCGAAGTTCTTCTGCGCGCTGTATCCGGCCCAGTCGCGGACCTCGACGCGAGTCGCGTACCGTCTGGCGATCTCCACGGTATCGTCGGCGCTGTGCGAGTCGACAACGATGATCTCGTCGGCCCAGGCCACCGATTCGAGGGCCGGTCCGATGTTGGCGGCCTCGTTCCGCGTGATGAGGGTGACCGTCAATTTCACGCTTGGAGTGTAGCAGGGGAGCCGGATCTGCGCGAACCCCGGTGCCGCGCGGCCGGGGGCGCGAGGCCCCCAAAATACAAAGACGCCGCGAGCGTGCCCGCGGCGTCGCGTTTCAGCGCGTGAAACAGCCGGCCTCAGCGTGCCGGAATCGTCTGGACGGCCTCGAAATCGACGAGCGCGCGGTTGTAGGAAATGATGGCGTTCAGCTCCGCGCGCTTCTGAACGGCCAGGTCGCGCTGCGCCTGAACGGCACGGAACGTATCGGACAACCCGACCGCGACGCGCTTCTCTTCGGCTTCGAGCTGCCGCTCGGCGAGTTCGCGGGCCTTCTGTGTCGCTTCGACCCGCTTGAGGCTCGTCTGGACCTGGCGCGCGGCTTCGCGAACCTCGGCGGCGATGGCCATCTCGAGATCTCTGATGGACACCTGCGCCTGCTGACGCCGGAGGCGGCTCTGCGCCAGCGCCGCTTCCGCGGCGCTCGTGCCGATGGGATAGCTGACGTTCAACGCGACGCTCCAGTTCCTGAACTCGTTGCCGAATACGTCCCGCAACACGTCGCTGAAACTTCGCTGCGACGTGGCCAGGATGGGCGGCGGTCCCCCCTCGATCGGGTCGGCGCCATAGATGAACTGCGTGCCGCCGACGCCGGTGAGGCCGTATCGCGCCTGGACATCTACGGCCGGCAGCGTGGAGTTGCGATTGAACTTGATATCGATGTCCGCGCTGTCGAGTTGCTTGCGGAGCTGCAGCATATCGGTTCGGTTCGCCAGCGCGTTCCTGGTTGCAGCGTCGACGTCGATCGGCTGCGGCGTCAGCACCGGTTGTTCGGCCGGCTCCAGCCGCACCGACCAGAAATCCGGCTGAGACGGGTTCATGACGAGCGTGCGAAGTTGATCCTGGGCCGCCTCGATCTGGCCTTCGGCGACGATGACATCTTCCTCGGTCCGCGCGACTTCGGCTTCGGCTGCCACGTTTTCAATCGGAGCGATGGTCCCGACCTCCACCCGCCGCTGGTTGTTCGCGAGCTGCTGCTTCGCGATGTCCAGCGACTGGCGGGCCACCTCGAGGCCCGAAATCGCCGCGACCAGCGTGAAGTAGGCGTTCTTCACGGCCCGGGACGTCTGCGTGATTCGTTCCCTCAACTGGATGTCCACGACGTCCTGCTGATTGCGGCTCTGGAGGACCGAGTACCTGTTGGAGTCGATCGTGAAGCCCTGGAGCAGAGGCTGGGTATAGACAGCGGCAAAGTCGGACGTCAGCTGCGGGCTGAATACCGACCGCGGCGCGTCGGTCGTGCGGCGCGCGCCGGTCATGCCGACCGAATAGTTGCCGCCCCACGGAAGCTGCTGACGGACCCCGGCATCCGTATTGAAGTTCGTCGCGGTCGTGACGGCCACGCCCGTCTGCAGGAACTCGGTCGGCGGCGCTGTACTCGACGAGCGCGCAGTGCTGCCGAACAGCTCCGGCGTGTAGGCCGCAAGCGCCCGGGACACCGCGAATTCCTGAATCTGCGGGCTCAGGCGCTCGGCCTGCACGCCCAGGTTGTTCTCGAGCGCCATCCTGACGGCTTCGTCGGGCCCGATCCGCACGGCTGCGCTACTTTGCGCGGGTGGCGTCGTGGTTGCGGTCTGCTGCGGCGACGGGGTCGTCTGCCCCTGTTCGGAAGCGGACACCTCCAGGCCGGAAGCGAACAGGCAGGCCGACAGGGTCAAGGCCGTCAAACGTCGCAAACAGGCCGATATTTGTTGCTCGAAACGCATTGCTCGTCTCTCCAGAGTCTCCAAGATGTGAAAAGCCGCCGGGATGAACAGCAAGAACCGGCGCGGGACGGGCCGGGCGCCCGGACGTCGACCCCCTCGGACACACCCACCATCTAGACGGAGCAGGGCAAAGCCGTGTTTCCGAAATATACTTAGCCACGGCGTGAGGCCTCGCCACCGCAGGTCCGCCAGTCCACCCTTCACGGTTTCCGGTCGTTCCGAGGATGAGACGTCCATGCGGCCAACAAGTATGGTTCTCGCGGCAGCCTTGCTGTGCGCCTCCCCAATCTTCATCAGCGCCGAGCAGAGCGCCACGCGCAAGCCCGCGGCCGAGCTCGGCTTCGAACTGACCGTCGACAGCATCATGCGCGGTCCCGACCTCGTCGGGTGGCCTCCAAGCGGGCTTCGGTGGTCCGGCGACTCGCAGAAGCTGTATTTCGAGTGGCGCAAGCCCGGCGAAGAGGAGGCCTCCACCTACGTCGTGGGACGCGACGGCGGCACGCCGCAGAAGCTGTCCGACGAGGAGAAGAAAACGGTCCCGCCCGCCGGCGGTGGCCGCTGGGACAAGGCCCATCGCCGCGTTCTGTTTGTAGACGGCGGCGACGTCGTCCTGGTTGACACCGTCTCTGGAAACCGCCGCCAGATCACCCGAACCTCCGGCTCCGAAAGCAACCCCCGATGGGCGCGGAACGAGACTCACGTGACCTATGTCAGCGAGGGCAACCTCTTCATCGTGCCGGTGGACGCAGCGGGACCGGCGCTCATCATCCAGTTGACCGACGTCGGTCCGCCGCGTGCCGAACCGCGCCTCACCGACAGCCAGCGTTTCATCCGCGATGAAGAAGAGAAGCTGATCGATTACGTCCGCCAGCAGAACGAGGAGCGCAAGAAGCGGGAGGAAGAGCAGAAGAAGGAGGAACTCCCCAAGCTGGAGTTACAGGCTCGACAGAGCGCTGCCGACTTGATGCTGTCTCCGGACGACATCCACGTTTTCGTCGTGGTTTCGGAGAATGCCCAGGGCGCCAAGACCACGATTGTTCCGAGCTATGTCACCCGGACCGGCTACACCGAGGACATCCAGGCGCGCACGAACGTTGGTGACGCGCAGGCGCGGCGACTCCTCGCCGTCATGAACCTCCAGACCAGGAAGACCGTGTGGGCGGACGGCAGCTT
This sequence comes from Vicinamibacterales bacterium, assembly GCA_035711845.1. GTDB lineage: Bacteria > Acidobacteriota > Vicinamibacteria > Vicinamibacterales > 2-12-FULL-66-21 > DASTBU01. The sequence continues at coordinate 9,334 of DASTBU010000091.1, read as the reverse complement.
TGCACCTCCCGTTCAGGAAGACGAGAAGCCACAGGCTCCCGACGCCGCCGACCCCGAGAGCCGCCCCGGCCGCAAGGCCGAGCGCGAGATCCGCTGGAGCATGCCGGCTGTTTCCGACGATGGAAGGCACGTGGTGGCCAGCGCGCGCTCGACCGACAACAAGGAACGCTGGCTGGTCACACTCGATCCCGAATCAGGAAAGACGCGAGTTCTCGACGCGCTGCGCGACGAGGCGTGGGTGCGCGAGGGGGGTGGGTTCGGGAGCGCCGGAACCGAATTCCTGCCGGACAACCGCCGGATCCACTTCCTGTCCGAGCGAGACGGCTGGATGCACCTCTACACGCTCGACGTCACGGCGTCCGGTGCGAAGCCCGTACAGATCACGTCGGGCAAGTGGGAGGTCGTATCCGCCGAGTTGTCGCACGATGGCAAGCGATTCTTCCTCACGAGCACCGAAGAGCATCCAGGAGAACGCCACTTGTACAGCGTGCCGGCGGAGGGTGGCGCCCGCACGAGAATCACATCCATGACAGGGTCGCACGACGCACAGCCGTCGCCCGACGAATCGATGCTCGGCGTCGTCTACTCCTACAGCACGAAACCGCCGGAGGTGTACCTCATGACGAATGCGCCCGGCGCGGCGGCGAGGCAGGTCACCACGACGCCGACCGACGCGTGGCGGGCGTTCAAGTGGATCGATCCGAAGGTGATCACCTACAAGGCGCGCGACGGCGTCGACGTGCATGCGCGGCTCTTCACGCCGGAGATGATTGGCGCACGGCGCGATCCGTCGAGGCCCGCCGTGATCTTCGTGCACGGCGCCGGATACCTGCAGAACGCGCACAGGTACTGGTCGAGCTACTTCCGCGAGTACATGTTCCACAATCTGCTGGCCTCGCGAGGATACGTGGTGCTCGATGCGGACTACCGCGCCAGTGCGGGGTACGGCCGCGACTGGCGGACGGCCATCTACCGCCACATGGGCGGCAAGGATCTGGAAGACGTCGTGGACGGCGCGAAATATCTCGTGGCCAGGGAGAAGGTCGATCCCCGGCGGATCGGTGTCTACGGCGGCAGCTACGGCGGGTTCATCACGCTGATGGCGATGTTCACCACGCCCGACGTCTTTGCCGCAGGCGCCGCGCTCCGGCCCGTGACCGACTGGGCGCACTACAGTCACGGCTACACATCGAACATCCTCAATATTCCACAGAAGGATGCGGAGGCCTACCGGAAGAGCTCGCCGATCTACTTTGCGGAGGGTCTCAAGGGCGCGCTGCTCATCTGCCACGGAATGGTCGATACCAACGTGCATTTCCAGGACTCGGTCCGGCTGGCCCAGCGGCTGATCGAGTTGCGCAAGGAGAACTGGGAGCTGGCCGCGTATCCGGTCGAAAATCATGGCTTCACGGAAGAGACGAGCTGGGCCGACGAATACAAACGGATTCTGAAGCTGTTCGAAGAGAATCTCCGATCGCGGAACGGAAAGGCGACCAACTGAATGGACCAGGAAGCGGTCCTCGACCTGTTTCGGAAGTCTGGCGCGCTGCTCGAGGGGCATTTCCGCCTGTCGTCGGGATTGCACAGCGACCGCTATCTGCAGAGCGCGCTCGTGCTCCAATATCCGGAGTTCGCCGAAGCGATCGGCCGGGCGCTCGCGCATCGAACGCTCCACCTCCAGCCGACCGTCGTTCTGTCCCCGGCGATCGGAGGGATCGTCGTCGGCCAGGAGACAGGACGGGCGCTCGGGGTGCGGGCCATCTTCGCCGAGCGTCAGGATGGCGTCATGACGCTGAGGCGGGGCTTCTCGCTGGCCCCGTCGGATCGGGTCCTGATCGTCGAAGACGTGATCACGACCGGGGGCTCCACTCGAGAGACGGCGGCAGTTGCCGAAGCGATCGGCGCTCAGGTGATCGGCGCGGCGGCCATCGTGGATCGTGGCGCCGGCGCAGCGAGCTTCACGCTTCCGCTTCAAGCGCTCGTGCGTCTCGAGGTGCCGACCTATGCGCCCGAGTCCTGCCCGATGTGCGCGCGAGGCGATGCGATCGTCAAGCCGGGGTCGCGGGCCTGAGCGCGAGCGGCGGGAAACGGCCCCGTGCCTCCCCGTCCCCGTGCTGATCGTCTCCGTATCTCCGCATCCTCTGAACGCCAGACATGAGGACCCTCAAGATCACCCTGGAGTACGACGGCACCGATTTCGTCGGCTGGCAGCGTCAGGCCGAGGGCGTTTCGGTGCAGGGCCTTCTCGAGGACGCAGTTGCGGCATTGGAGGGCGCGCCGGTGACCGTGCACGGTGCCGGTCGGACCGATGCCGGCGTGCACGCGCTCGGCCAGGTGGCCAGCGTGTCGCTGACTGCCGACCATTCCGGAGCGACGATGCAGCGGGCGCTGAACGCGGTCTTGCCGGCGGCCGTGCGCGTGCTGGAGGTCGTGGAAGAGGCGCCCGAGTTCCACGCCCGATTCAGCGCGGCCGGCAAGGTGTACGAATACCGCATCGTGAACGCGCCGTTCGTGTCCCCGTTCGTGCATCGTTATGCCTGGCACGTTCCGATGTCCCTGGACGTCGCCGCGATGCAAGAGGCGGCCTCGGTGCTCACAGGGACCCACGATTTCGCCGCGTTTCAGGGCACCGGCTCGGTCGTCAGCAGCACCACGCGGACGATTCACCGCGTCGTGTGGGAGCCAGGAGGAGGTCACGATCGTCCGCTCGTGATCCGCATCGAGGGCAACGGGTTTCTCAGGCACATGGTGCGCACAATCACAGGCACGCTCGTCGAGGTGGGCGTCGGCCGCTGGGCTCCGTCGCGGATGAAGGACATCATGGCCTCCCGCGATCGCGGCCAGGCCGGGCCAACGGCCCCCGCGGCGGGGCTCTTCCTGGTCAGGGTGCAGTATCCCGTCGAACGAGCCGGGTAGGAGTCCCTGCTCTGTGTATTGAACGCGCCCGTAAGAGCCTGTATCATCAAGGTTTAATTTTCCGACTCGATGTCGCTTGAAGACCTTCTATCCGTAGTCCAGGCGGGATCGCCCGAAGAGGCGCTGGCCCGACAGGTCAACTTCGACCGGCTGCCGCAGCATGTCGCGGTGATCATGGACGGGAACGGCCGGTGGGCGGCGCAACGGCATCTCCCACGGGTCGAAGGCCATCGCGCCGGCATCGAGTCGGTTCGCGACATCGTCGAGTCCTCTGCGAGGCTGGGCATTGGAGTGCTGACGCTGTACGCCTTCTCGGTGGAGAACTGGAAGCGTCCGGCGACGGAGGTCTCGACGCTGATGTCGCTCTTGAAGCGGTATCTCCGCCTCGAGCTGAGCACGCTGCTCCGCAACAACATTCGCTTCCAGGTGATCGGCCGCACAGAGGACCTGGCCTCCGACATTCGCAGCGAGCTGACGGCCGCCGAGGACAAGACCGGCGCCAATACCGGCATGCAGTTCAACATCGCGTTGAACTATGGCGGCCGCGCCGAGATCGTCGAGGCCGTGAAGAAGATGATGGCCGCCGGCGTCAGAGCCGAGGAGCTCGACGAGCCGCGCTTCAGCGAGTTCCTGTACACCGCCGGCCAGCCCGATCCCGATCTGCTGATTCGGACGAGCGGCGAGATGCGCATCAGCAACTTCCTGCTGTGGCAGATTGCCTACGCGGAGATCTGGGTGACGGACACTCTCTGGCCCGACTTCCGGAAGCGCGACCTGCTCGAAGCGATCCTCGCCTACCAGAAGCGCGACCGCCGCTACGGCGGAATCACGAAGCCGGCGGTTGCCGGTCGATGAGTCCCTGGTCTCTCGGTCCCTCGGTCCCTGGTCCCTTGGTCGCTAATCCGCGCGTGCTGAGCCACTGCCGTCGCTGCTTCCTCGGCGGGCAACACATGCCACTCCGATGACGCGCATCCTCAGTGCGGTCGTCCTGCTCGCGCTGGTCGTCGGGGTTATCTGGTTCATGCCGCCAACTGCGACGCTGCTGCTGGCGGCGATCGCCTCGGCGCTCGGGTTCGTCGAGTATGCGCGGCTGGCAGCCAGCCTCGACGTGCACATGCCCAGGGCCGTGGTCGGCACCGCAGTGGTCGCCGCGTGCCTCGCCGTCGGCAGCCCGGCAGTCCCTCTGGATGCCGTTCTGCTCAGCGCGATGATCGTCATCGGGGCGCTCGCCGTCGCTGGTGGGAATCCCGGTCCTGGAGTACTACGCGACACGGCGGTTTCGCTGTTGCCGCTCCTTTATATCGGTCTGCCGCTGGGCGCGCTCGCAGGCATCCGCCTGTGGGGCGGGCGGGAAGCGCTGATGCTGCTGCTCGGTACGATCGTCGTCAGCGATTCCGCGCAGTACTACACGGGGCGGGCGCTGGGACGGCGTCCGCTCGCGCCGTCGATCAGCCCGAAGAAGACTATCGAGGGGGCCATGGGCGGGCTCGTGCTTGGGACCGCGGCGATGACGTTTGGCGGGCTTCGACTGTTTCCGGCGGCAGCCCCGCTCATCGTCGTGCTCGTGGCAATTGCGATCGTCGCGGTCGGGATGGTCGGCGACCTCTTCGAGTCGCTGCTGAAGCGGAGCGCGGGCGTGAAGGACTCCTCCCATCTGATTCCGGGCCACGGTGGTGTGCTCGACCGGATCGACAGCTGGCTGTTCGCCGGGCCGCTCTACTACGTTTTCGTTCGTTACCTGCAGGTCTCATGAAAGGGATAGCGATCCTCGGCTCGACCGGTTCGATCGGCCAGAGCGCGCTCGCGGTTGTCGACGCGCATCCGGACAAGCTGCGCGTCGTAGCGATCGCCGCCGGCGAGAACGCTCTCCACTTCGCCGGACAGATCGCCAGGTTCGAGCCCGACACGGTCGCGCTCGCCACACCCGAGGCATTGACGAGGGCGAAGGAGGCCTTGCGCGATCTGCGAGCCCCGGCGCCGCGCGTGATCGCCAGCGGAAGCGATGGGCTCATCGCCGTTGCGACGCATCCGGAGGCCGACGTCGTACTGTTTGGCTCATCGGGCACGGCCGGTCTGGACGCGGTGCTGGCGGCGATCGAGGCCGGGAAGACGATCGCGCTCGCGAACAAGGAAATCCTCGTGATGGCCGGCTCCATCGTCATGGAGGCGGCGCGACGACGCGGCGTGGCGGTCCTGCCCGTCGACAGCGAGCACAACGCCATCCATCAGTGCCTCCACGGCCGATCCTCCGCCGAGGTGAAACGGCTGATTCTGACCGCCTCCGGCGGGCCGTTCCGAAACACCTCGGCCGCACACTTGCAGGGGGTCACCCCTCGGGACGCGCTCTGCCACCCGACCTGGCAGATGGGGCCGAAGATCACCATCGACTCTGCGACCTTGATGAACAAGGGTTTAGAGGTTATCGAGGCGCGGTGGCTCTTCGGCGTCGGACCGGACCGGATTCAGGTGCTGGTCCATCCGCAGTCGATCGTGCATTCAATGGTGGAATTGACTGACGGATCTGTAATCGCCCAGCTCGGCGTCACCGACATGCGCTTGCCAATTCAGTACGCTTTTTCCTATCCCGAACGGTGGGCCGCGACGCTGCCGCCGCTCGACCTGGCGCGCTGCGGGCGGCTGGAGTTCGAAGCGCCCGACACCGACCGCTTTCGATGCCTGGCCCTGGCATTCCGTGCGCTCGAGGGCAGCGCGGGGCTGCCGATCGTCCTGAACGCCGCCAACGAGGTGGCGGTGGCGTCATTTCTTGCATCGCGCCTCGGCTTTACCGGGATCCCCGAAGTCATCGAACAGGCGATGGAGACCTACGAGCGCAGCGGCGCGCAGCCCGTCGGCGGGCTGGCGGATGTGCGGGCGATCGACCGGTGGGCCCGCGATTTCGCGGCCATAGCCGGTAAGTTACAATCGAAAGCATGAGGCGGGGAAACTAAGTGACGAGCTTTCTGGCGTTCATCTTCGTCCTGGGCGTGCTGGTCTTCGTCCACGAGCTGGGCCATTTCCTCGCCGCCCGGCGCATCGGCGTCCGGGTCCTTACCTTTTCCCTGGGCTTCGGCCCCAAGCTCTTTTCATTCAAACGCGGCGACACCGAGTACTGCGTCAGCGCCATACCGCTCGGCGGCTACGTCAAGATGGCGGGTGAGAACCCCGACGATGCTCGAACGGGTGCGGCGGACGAGTTCCTGTCCAAGAGCAAGTGGGAGAGGTTCCAGGTCCTGATCATGGGTCCCGTCATGAACCTCGCGCTGGCGATCGTGGTGATGGCGCTCGTGCTCTATCAAGGCGCTGCGCAGGCCGCGTTCAGCAGCAGGCCGCCGGTCCTCGGATCGGTCGAGCCGGATTCGGTCGCAGCCGCGGCCGGAATCCGGCCCGGCGATCAGATCATGAGCGTGGACGGCAAGGAAACGGACACGTGGGACCGGTTTGCGCTCGCGATCGGCACGAAGGCAAACCGCAGTATCGAGATCCTCCTGGTGCGCGATGGAAAGCCGCTGACCGTCCAGATCACCCCCGAAGCGGTGGACAAGTTCGAGACGGGACAGATTGGCGTCGGCCCTGTGCGCCGCCCGCAGATTGCGGGGCTGACCAGCGGCGGGCCGGCCGAGTCCGCAGGTTTGCGGCGCGGTGATGTAGTTCTCGCGGTCAATGGCGAGAGGGTCGATAGCGACACCAGGATCATCGAGATCATCAGGGCGCACGGCACCAACCCGCTGCGGATGGACATCGAGCGCAACGGACAACAGCACACCATCATGGTTACGCCGCGTCAGGAACCGGACGCGGTGCGCATCGGAGCGCAAATCAGCCCCATCGAAACGGTCACCGTCGAGCCCGGCATCGTGGAAGCCTTCAAGCTGAGCGTGGAACGCAACTGGGACTGGACGGTCCTGATTTTCGAAACGATCCAGGGGCTCTTCACGCGCGATACATCCGTCAAACAGCTGATGGGCCCGGTTGGCATTGCGGGCCTGTCGGGCGAAGCGGCGGAAGCTGGCCTGATCCCCCTCTTCACCTTGATGGCGCTCATCAGCCTGAACCTCGGCATCATGAACCTGATGCCGATTCCCGTCCTCGACGGCGGTCACATCGCAATCCTCGCGGTCGAAGGGCTCTCGCGGCGCGATTTCAGCATGAGGGTCAAGGAGAAGATGCTCCTCGCCGGATTCGTGCTGCTCGTCACGTTGATGGTCACGGTCATCTACAACGACTTGACCCGCGTGACGTGGATCGAGAGATTGATGCCCTGGAGATAGGTTCAAGGTTCATGGGTTCATAGGTTCATCACCGATGCGGCCGAAGTTTCTGCTGACTGCTGTTGCGGTTGTGCTGGCGGCGGTCGGCCCGCTCGAAGCATGGCGGGCTCGGGTTCCTGAGCCTGTCGCCACCTTTTCCATCCTCGGCTACGACCCCGACACCGGCGAGATCGGCGGCGCGGTGCAATCGCGGGTGTTCGCCGTCGGCAACGGCGTCCTCTGGGGCGAAGCGGAAGTCGGCATGGTCGCGACCCAGGCCATCGTCGACGTCAGTTACGGTCCGAAAGGCCTCCAGCTGCTGAAGGCCGGGATGTCGCCGGCCGCGATCCTCGAGGCCATCTGGGACAGCGATCCGGATCCGGGACTGAACGGACGCGACTGGCCGAAGAAAGGCCGCCAGTTCGCGGTCATGGATGCGAAGGGCAACTATGCCGCGTTCACCGGACCCGAGGCAACGCCCTGGGCGGGGCACAAGGGCGGGAAGTTCTGCACCGCGCAGGGCAACATCCTCGCCGGCGAAGCGGTCGTCGCTGGCATGGTCGACGCGTTCGAGAAGACCACGGGCCACCTCTCGCTGAGGCTGATGGCAGCCCTCGACGCCGGCCAGGCCGCCGGCGGCGACAAACGCGGCATGCAGTCGGCCGCGATGCTGATCGTGAAAAAGAACGGTGGCGTCTGGCTGAACAACGACGTCGTCCTGCGGCTGCAGGTGGACGACAGCCCCGAGCCGCTGAAGGAGCTGCGCCGCCTCGTGGAGCTCAACGCCCGCCGACTGCGCAGGTAGGGCTCATTACTGCCGCGCCAGTTCAGCCTCGGCGGCGATGTAGCCGAAGGCCGGCCACTGGCTCTCGTGTGTGTCCACAATCTGCCTGAATTGTGTCATCGCCAGATCCCGCCGACCGTTGTAGAGATGCCAGGTCGCGAGGCCGTACCCGAGTGTGACCGCATCGAGGCCGCCGTCGGCGACCGCCGCCGCGAGCCCGTCCGCCTTCTCGATTCCCTTGTAGACCATCAGGAGCCGGTGGTATGACCGGTTCTCGATGATGTCCATGTCGGCCGTGATCGGCTCGAGCACCTGACGCGCTTCTCCCACGCGATCCAGGCGGCGCAGCGTCATGTAGAGCCAGTGCGTCGTCGCGACCAGCATGTCGGGGTTCTTCGAGTACCGCTCGCACTCGCGCCAGGCCTTCAGTGACGGCTCGAAATCTCCGCGAAGGTAGTGCGCCAGCGCCAGGTGATAGAAGACGTTCGAGTTGAGCGTGCTCGTCGGGATGTTGCGCGCATTCGGCTGGCCGTCGGGTTCGACTTCGTCCGGCCGTCCTCTCACGAGCTCCGCGGCCTTCGACAGATCCGCGACTGCCTTATCGAGCTCACGCACAGTAATGTGCCGGTGGCCGCGGTGACGGTACATGCGCGCATCTTTCGGATGCTTCTGAATGCCCTCCGAGAACACGGCTATCGCATCGCGATATCTCCCGAGGTACGCCAGCCGGCGTCCCAGCCAGATGATCGCGTCAGCGTCGCCCGGGTCCTTCTCATACTCCGCACGTGCCGCAGCCAGGTTCTTCTCGAGCGCCGCGCGCGTTTCCGCGGACTGTGCCGCTGGCACGAGTGGCTTGCCCAGCAGCGATGTGGCCTCGGGCCGCGATTGTGGAGGAGCGGCTGCGAGCGTGAGGAATACCGCAAGGGCGAACGAAACTCGAGAAATCATGAAGTCCTCACGCGTTGCCAATCCACTTACGCTTGGTACGCTCTTCGTGGGGAGCCGTCGGCGCGTGTCGCGGGTCAGGCAACGATGCTAATTACGGACTTTGGAGCTTACAACAGTTCCGGCCAAGAGCCGTTCGCGTGCCGCTAGTGGTCACGTATTCGATTCCGCTCCGCGCGCCGAGCCGCTGTGGGACAACTTTGCCTGCATCCACAGGACCCTGCGCTGGCGGCGATCGTCGGCCTGCTCGACGCGGTGGAAAAGAAAGCCGCGTAGTGCAGTTGATTGATTCGACGGAGAGGCCAACGTGGTCAAGCGGCTCGCGTATGCTGTCGCAATCGGCTCACCATCAGTCTATGGATTGTGCAGGCGGGTGGCCCGAGCGAACGACTGACGGAGACATGGGTGTTCGGACTCCGAGCACTCGTCGTTTGCGTACTGG
>DASTBU010000090.1:0-3785 GCA_035711845.1 Vicinamibacterales bacterium | reverse complement strand
ACGTCAACCATGCCGTAGAGGGCCGATCCCGCGGTTTCGGGGACGGCGACGATAACTGTGTCGAGCGGCGTCGAATCACGCACTTGTGACTCCCTGGCACGAAAGCCCCGTTTCTGGCAGAAACCCATCTTACGGCGGCGCCAGCGGGCCCGTATTGTGACATTCATCGTCGGGCTATCACGGCATGTCGCCGCGAGGTCGGTCTCGACGAGTAGGAGAACCGCGATGTCACCCGCACTCACCGCGACGCAACCCGCAACCACACTAAATGGACTCGACACGCAGAAGATGGTCGAGACGGTCGGCGCATTGACGGCCAACCCGACGCTGGCGAGATTCGAGTTCCGCGCGCGCAACCGCTGGATCTCGGGCGGCGAGAACCGCTCGACGATCAAGGACTTCTATGGCGCCGGGGCCGAAGACATGTCGCGCCACGAGGCCTTCGAGTTCACCAACGGCGAACCGCCGGTGCTCCTCGGCGACAACGAAGGTGCCAACCCGGTGGAATTCCTGCTGCACGCGCTCGCCGGATGCGTGACCACGACGACGGTGCTCCACGCGTCGGCGCGCGGCATCGAGATCGAATCGCTCTCCACAAGGCTCGTTGGCGATCTCGATATCCAAGGGCTGCTGGCGCTCGGCGACGTCCCGGCCGGCTACCAAGGTATCCGCATCGAGATGGATATCAAGGCGAAGAACGCGAGCGACGCAGATCTGGACGATCTGCTGCAGTTTGCGCGGGCGCACTCGCCGGTCTGCAACACGGTGTGTCGACCCGTACCTGTGGTCGTCGAGCGAGTCAAGCGATGAAAGGGAAGGAACGCGGGGCCACAGACCGGACTACAGTGGCCCCGTCGTTCGACGACGAGCCTCGCGATACCCACGGCCCAGAAGCAAGCCGCACGCATCGACGGCGACGTGCAAGCTCGAGCGACCCGCGCCGTGACATCGGCGGCTATATCGGTGCAATTGCGGTCTCGCCCGGTGAGAAGAAGAGCTAATTAACGTTGGCGCTCGAACGTACGGACGAGATCGTTCTGTGGCCCTTGCTCCCGTTGATGACAACTCGCGCAGGCTATCCCTCTGTTCGAAACCGAGTAGCCGACGGAACCATCAGGCGAAAACTCGGCCCACAACCATCCATCGCCGGCGAGCGTATTACCGGCATCCTTGTACATGACCGCGTACGAGGTGGCTGGCGCATCCGTCCGTGGCCTGACCTCTTTGAGAATGATGGATCCGTCCGGGAATTGCGCGGCCGTCGGGAGACGGCCGCCCTGGAGAGCGCCCAGGGCGCGCGCATTCATGCTGACACGAACGATGGGGCGATGGGCCTCCGAACCGTTGAGGCGACCCTCCGTGAACTCCTCCACATTGGGGAAGAGCGTGTACCCGGTAAGTGGGTCCGTCTGTGTAATCAGTTGAAAGAGTGCAGCACTGTCCCGAATACCATCGGCGGGCGACGGTCCGGCAGGCGGTCGATTGCTCTCGTCGCACGACATCATCACCAGCAAGACGGGGAGCAGGCCGAGTCGCCGACACGGGTAGCGAGTAGGACTGAAGGTCATTCGGCTCATGATCCTGAAGCAAACAATTTGAATTGCGCCACCGCCAGGCGCTTCGTGAGGCCAGCCGGTGGTACCGCACAAACCCCGCGCCCCTTACGAGCAAGATCCCGAGACGGTCCTTAGCGACTTCACGGTGAAGGCCGCGGGCTCCTTCGCCATCGCGCCCTTGTCCATCGAGGCCATCTTCGGTGCCGGAGATCCGGTGACCGACACCTTCTGCCCAACGTGCTTACCGAGATCGACGGCCGTGCTCGACAGCGTGAGCATCGTGGACATGATGCGGTCCTTCTTCATCGTGTCCATCGCCATCTCGTTCTTCTTCATCGGGGGCTCTTTCAGCGTGTCGGCGGCCATGTGACTGGTTGCTGCGACCGCGTGAGCCAAGGTGAACTTGCCGGCCCCAGCCGCTTCGATCCAGCCCGTGTAGGTGACGTCCATCCCGCCTGTCTTCGCCCTGTCGTCCAGTTTCTTGTCCTGGTTCATCGAGCTGCTCGACTGCGCCGCAACGCCTGCCCACGCTGTCATGAATGCGGCCGCGAGAATCGGCATCGTCCATTTCATTTTGTTGGCTCCTCGAGCTGAAAATCGTGTGTCCTGTCTGCCATGAGCGCTTCGAACGCCCACCGTTGGTTGCATCCGTCCTAACCTCAGGGGTCTCTGAAATATTCCGAGCGGACTACTTGTCGATACGCCTCTTCGTCCGCGCCGCAGCGTCTAGACGCGCGCAGGTCGCCGTCGTTCGGGCAATCGAACCCGCCAGAGCAATCGGAATCCGAGTAGCACCGTCAGGATGGCGGCGGAATATACCGGTTCGCCGACGACGACCTTGACCTTCCAGGCGAAGTGCAGACACGCGGCCGCAGCGCTGAAATAGACGATGCGATGAAGCGTCTGCCATCGGCGGCCGAGGCGACGGATCCAGGCCTTTGTTGATGTGACCGCCAGCGGAATCATCAGTGCGAGAGCGGTCATCCCCGCCGTGATGAACGGCCGGTCCGCAATGTCTGTCAGGACCTCGCCGACGCGAAAGAGCCGATCGAAGAGCATGTAACTGAACAAGTGGACGCATGCGTAGAAGAAGGCGAAGAGGCCGAGCATGCGCCGGTACTGAATAACCACGTTCACGCCAGTGAGGCGCCGCACTGGCGTGATCGCCAGCGTGATCAGGAGAAAACGCAGCGCCCAGATTCCCGTGGTCAGGATGATGTCTTCAGCAGGATTCGGGCCGGCCCGGCCGGTCAAGACTGTGAAGGCCAGCCAGCCAAGCGGCACGAGGGCGAGAACGAAAACGAGTGACCTGAGCAGAGTTCGCATGACGGCGGTTCTGGATGCGCCCGCCGGCGGCGGCACCACCCCGACTCGGGGGGGCATCAGAAGAACTTCTTCAAGTCCATGCCTGCATACATGGAGGCGACCTGGTCGCCATAGCCGTTGAATATCCGGGTACGTGTCGTCGCGAACAGTTGCGGAAGCCGGCGTTCGCGAGCTTGACTCCATCTCGGATGGGCCACGTCGGGATTGACGTTCGAATAGAAGCCGTACTCGCGCGGATTCCCGGTCGCCCACGCGGTCCTCGGCTGCCGGTCGACCAGCCGGATGCGCACGATGGACTTTATGCTCTTGAAGCCGTACTTCCACGGCACCACAAGCCGGATCGGCGCACCGTTTTGATTCATGAGGGTCCTGCCATAGAGTCCCACCGCCAGAATGGTCAGCGGGTGCATCGCCTCGTCCATGCGAAGCCCCTCGACGTACGGCCACTCGAGTGTGGGTTCGTTCTGCCCCGGCATCTCGGATGGGCGATGCAGCGTCGTGAATTCCACAAAGGTCGCACTGGCCTGCGGCTTGGCGCGGCGCAAGACCGCACTCAATGGAACACCGACCCACGGAATGACCATCGACCAGGCTTCAACACAGCGATGGCGGTAGACTCGCTCCTCAAGCTGATGTGGCCTGATGACATCATCGAGGTGATAGCTCGCTGGCGCGTCGCACAGGCCGTCGATCTTCACGCTCCAAGGACTTGTCTTCATGCGTCCCGCATACCGCTGCGGGTCCTTCGGGTGGTGCCCGAACTCGTAGAAGTTGTTGTAGCTCGTGATGTCTTCGAAGCTGTTCAACTGTTCGTCCGTGCTCACGACCTTTGGCCTGACGTTCTGAAGTGGAGACTGCGCCGCCGGAGCTGAGGCCTCGGCCGGCGCGGTTGCTTCCCACACC
>DASTBU010000089.1:0-5385 GCA_035711845.1 Vicinamibacterales bacterium | reverse complement strand
TCCAGCAAGCGCCCCGTAACGTGACGGGTGCGGACCTCGCCGCCACGCTCGACCAGAGCGAGGACGGTGTTCTTGTGGCCCCAAGCGGCGCGGTTCTTCTTGTGGCCCTTCTTGCGCCCGATGTACGTCTCGTCGGCCTCGACCACCTGGCCCCCTGACCCGAGCAACCCGCCCGGCTCCGAGGTCATGGCAAGGCGGATTCGATGGGCCATGAACCATGCCGTCTTGTACGTCACGCCGAGCGTGCGGTGGAGCTGATGGGCGCTCATGCCCTTCTTGCTGGACGCCATCAGGTAAGCCGCCTGTAGCCACTTGGACAGGCCGATCTTGGAGCGCTCAAAAACGGTCCCCACGGTCACGGAGAACTGCTCGCCGCAGTCCTTGCACTTGTAGAGGCCGGGACGGTGGGACTTGCCCTTGAGGGCGTAGTGCTCGGCCACCGAGCCGCAATGGGGGCAAACCGGGCCATTGGGCCAGCGGATCGCCTCAAGGTACTGGCGGGCTTTCTGGTCGTTCTGGAAGTGGGGGGCTTTGAGCGTCATGGCTGCTGTCCTCTACTTGCAGCCAGTTTGCCCTAAGAATCTTGGTGTGTCAAGTATATAATCGTGAACGCGTTACGCTCAAACCGCGCAAAAGACTCATCCGACTCCCGCCTCAACAACGGCTTGTAGGACACGCGAACGGCGGACGACGGATACCCGCCGACTGGCGTGACTCGGAGCCGGCCCTATCGTGCTCCGGATGAAATCCAAGCCTCGAAACCGGCAAACGCGATGGGACGTCGTCGTCATCGGAGGCGGACCGGCTGGGCTCAGCGCCGGCCTGGTTCTAGGGCGTGCTTGCCGCAGGGTCCTCATTTGCGACTCGGGCACGCCGCGAAGCTGGGCTTCCAAGGCGATGCACGCTTTCCTGACGCGTGACGGTACGCCACCGGCAACCCTCCGTGCCCTCGCGCGGAAAGAGCTCCGGCGCTATCCCCGGGTCGCGTACCGGAGAACTGAAGTCCGGTCCGCGACGCGCGCGCGAGACAACCGGTTTCGGCTGCGCGACTCCGACGGCAGGCGATTCACCTGCCGCAAGCTGTTGATCGCGACCGGCGTGTTCGATCGCCTCCCGGCCATCCCGGGTTTCGCGCCCTATTTCGGCAAGAGCGCATTCCAATGTCCGTACTGCGACGGGTGGGAGTACCGCGGCGGGCCGATCGCCGTTTACGGCAAGGGGCGGCGCGGCTTCGAGATGTCGCGAGCGCTCACGGCATGGACTCGCGACATCGTGCTCTGCAGCGACGGCAAGTCGTACCTCTCCGCCCGGCAGCGGGCGATGCTGCGCGGCAACGGCATCCGGTTGCGCGAGGGTCGCATCACCGGGCTCGACGGCGAGCGCGGAAAGCTGCGCGCGATCGTGTTTGCGGACGGCAGCCGCCTCGAGCGCAAGGCGATCTTCTTCGACACCCCGGTGACCGACCAGTCGCGGCTGGCGCAGTCGCTGGGTTGCCAGTTCACGCGGCGCGGCGGCGTGCGCTGCGGGCGCTACGAGGCGACCAGCGTGCCCGGCGTGTTTGTCGCGGGGAACATCATCAAGGACGTTCAGCTCGCCATCGTGGCGGCGGCCGAAGGCGCGCGGGCGGCCTTCGGCATCAACAAGGCGCTCACGCGCGAGGACTTCGAGCGCCGTGCGACGGGCCGGCGTGTGGTCGAGCACCCGATGGATGAGGACGAGGGGGTCGATCGCAGGCGCGGCGCTACGCGCCGGGCCCGAGCGGCCTGACCTCAGCGGCCAGCGGAACATGGTCGGATACACGGGACCACGAGCGCGGATCCAGCACCAGGGCGCTGTGCCGGAGATTGCGGACATAAATGCGGTCGAGCCGCAGGAACGGCGCGCGCGCCGGGAAGGTACGCGCCGGCCGGCCGGTGGCCGCGGCGTGAACTTCCGTCAGTGTGCCGGTGCGCGCGATGCGCCGGTGGGCGCGGCCGCGCCAGTCGTTGAAGTCGCCGGCGACGATGAGCGGCGCGCTGGCCGGCACGTCGGCCGCCAGGAGGTGGAGGAGGCGTTCCACCTGGTCGCGCCGATGGGATTCGCGCAGGGCGAGGTGCAGGCAAAACGCGTGCAGCGGCTCGATTCCGCCCGGCAAGGCGACCACGGCGTGCAGGAAGCCCCGCGGCTCGGCGTGGCCCACCGAGGCGTCGACGTTGCGCCAGCTGGCGATGGGGTACCTGGAGAGGAGCGCGTTGCCGTGATGGCCGCCCGTCGCGACGGCGTTCCGTCCGTACGCGTATTGCGTCCACACTCCATCCGCGAGCACCTCGTACTGTTGCATGGTCGCGTCCCGGCCGTTCGCCGCGCCGATCTCCTGGAGGAACACGAGGTCGGCGCGCGACGCGCGCAGTGCGTCGCGTATGCGCAGCAGGACCTCGTGCTTGTGGCCCGCGCGCAATCCCTGCTGCGCGTTCAGCGTCAGCACGCGGATCCAGGGCATTCCGGGGCTCGTCGGCTCGGATTTCACGGCACTACGCTATACCCTGGGGCCTGAGATGGGCGAACTGGCAATTCCAACGCCGATCGCGGTCCTTGCAATCGCCGCGACGATCGGCTTCTTCATCCTGCTCATCTGGTCGATGAAGAGGCACCGCGACCCGAAGCTGGAGGTCGACTGCGACGCGTCGATCGAGGACCTGCTGCCGTCGCTCGCCGGGCTCACGCTCGGCACGGTGGTGGAGGGCAACAGCGTCGAGGTGCTGGAGAACCGGGCCTTCTTCGACGCGCTGTTCGGGGAGATCGAGGCGGCGCGCCGCTCGGTGCATTTCGAGACCTTCCTCTGGAAGGAAGGCGAGCTGGGCACGCGCCTCGCGGACGCGATGGTCGGTCGGGCCCGGGCGGGAGTGGACGTCCGCGTGCTGCTCGATGCCACGGGCACGCGGGGAATGGGCGAGTCCGTCGCGAAGGGGCTCCAGGAAGCCGGCTGCAAGCTGCGGAAGTTCCACCGCTGGCACCTCGGCAACATCGGCGTGCTCAACGAGCGCGACCACCGCAAGCTCGCGATCGTCGACGGCCGCGTCGCGTTCGTTGGCGGGCACTGCATCGTGGACACCTGGCAGGCCGACGACGACTCCGAGGAGCGCGTTCTCGACGTGAGCGTCCGGCTGCGCGGACCGATCGTGCACAGCATGCAGTCGGCGTTCAGCGAGAACTGGGTGGGCCGGACCGGCGAGCTCTTCATGGGCGAGGATGTCTTTCCGCCGCTCGAGCGTGCCGGCGACGTCGCGATTCACGCCGCTTTCGTCAAGCCGGAGGGCTCGGCGCCGGCGGTCAAGATCCTGCATCACGCGGCGATCTGCTGCGCGAAGAAGCGCATCTGGATCCAGAACCCGTACTTCCTGCCGGAGCCCGACGCCATCGACGCGCTCGGGGAGGCCGTCGAGCGGGGGGTCGACGTGCGCGTGCTGATGCCCTCGACCTCGGGCTCCGACAACCCGATGGTCCAGCACGCGGGACACCGGAACTTCGAGAAGCTGCTGCGCTGCGGGGTGCGGCTCATCGAGTACCCGCACGCGCTCCTGCACCAGAAGATCATGACGATCGACGGTATCTGGTGCGCGGTGGGCACGGCCAATTTCGACGACCGCTCGTTCGAGACCAACGACGAGATCACCATCGCTTTCATCGATACCGCGACAGCCAAGCGGTTCGACGCCATATTCGAGCGCTACGCAGCCGACGGCAGCGAGATCGATCTCGAGCGATGGACCCGGCGAGGCTGGGCCCACAAGCTCGTCGACCAGATGTACTACCTGTTCAACGAGCTTCTCTGACGCTCCAATGGCTCCGCGGCCGACGGCGCGGCGCGGCCTCCCCATGGGACAAGCGGTCCAGCAACAGGAGAGTCCCATGCCAATACGGAATGCGCATTACGCATTGCTGGTCCTCGTCGCCGTGCTGGCCGCGGCTCCGGCGCGGTCGCAGGACCTGGAAGGCGATCGGGCGAGCGGAGAGATCGCGTTCAGCGACGATACCATGCAGTTTCGCTACCGGGACGCCGGCAGGAACGTCGAAGCCCTCCGCGGCAGCCGCGCGTCCGCCGCGCTGTTTCTGAGCGAGTCCCGCGACATCGTGTTCTTCGGCGACCTGCTGTTCCCGGGCGACCTCTGGACCGACCGGCTCCAGCTGCTGTTCGGGCCGCGCGTGTATGCCGCGCTGCTCGAGGACGAGAACAACGACGTCCTGTCGCTGAGTCTCGGCGCCGAAGCGCGCTTCGAGCTGTCCTCCGAACTGGCCGTCTCCGCGCAGGCGTTCTACGCGCCGGACATCCTCACCTTCGGCACGGCGGACAGCCTGACCGACCTCAGCGCTCGCGTCGAGTACGAGCTGCAGCCGAGGCTCACCGTCTTCGGCGGCATGCGCTGGTTCGAGTTCGAGCTGATCGAGGAGATCGACGGGTCGGACGAACGCACGCTCCAGGAGGAGCTGTTCGCCGGCCTGGCCTGGCAATTCTGATCCGAAGGCCACGGTAACCCGAACGGCCGCGGAAACGGATTTCCAAGGCGTTCAGGGACATACGCGCCCGCCGGCAAAGACGCCGGTCGGGATGCCCCAAAGGCCTATACCCACGGGGAGCAGCGGCAACTAGGCTGCCCGGGTCCATTGCTGCCCGACGCAAAGGAGAGGACGCCATGTACAAGCAAGTCGCGACCTGGGCGTGCGCTGCCGCGTGCGCCGCGACGCTGGCGATGACACCGGATGTTGCCCGGTCCGCCGATCGCGAGGGAACCTGGGAGAGCCGGCTCGACATCGTCTACCAGAACTCCTCGGACTGGGACTTCGAGGGCGGCACCATCGCCGACATCGACAGCGACACGAGCCTGCTGCTCGGGCTCGGGTACCACCTGAGTGACCAGCTCGAGCTGGGCGGCAACATCACGTTCGGCCAGACCGACTACGACGCGGACATCGCTACGGACCTCGACGGCGACGAGGTATCCGACGGATTCATCTCGGTCAGCGGCGAATACGAGTCCACGACACTGATGTTCGACGCGACGTGGAATTTCATGACGGGAGACTTCAGCCCCTTCGTCGCGGCGAACGCCGGCTGGAGCTGGGTGGACACGAACATCGCGACCGAGCCGCCGCAGACAGGTTGCTGGTGGGATCCCTGGTGGGGCTATGTCTGCACGACCTTCCAGAACACCAAGGACCTCGACGGCTTCTCCTACGGCTTTGACGTCGGCGCCCGCTACGACGTCAGCGACTCGTTCGCGATCCGGGGGAGCTACCGCATGATGTGGGTGGACCTCGAGAACGCGTCCGGCACGCCGGACCTCGACGGCTTCCGGCTCGGGATCGGCTGGAGGTTCTGAGGCGAGGCGGCGCAGACTATCCGGCAAT
>DASTBU010000088.1:0-102808 GCA_035711845.1 Vicinamibacterales bacterium | reverse complement strand
TGTCTGGACTGACGGCGTTGTGTGGACCGATGGCGTTGTGTGGACCGATGGCGTTGTTTGGACCGACAGCGTTCCGGACTGACGAAACCGTCCGGACGAACGCTGCGGCTCCGGTGATAGCAGGCTCTCCTCAAGAGAACGGGGTCGATACGAGTACAAGTGCAGGAGAATCAAATGCGTATAATCGTTTGGACAGACTAAAGGCAATTCGTAGTTCCGCAGGCCACGGACTCCCGAGGCCCTTGGCCTTCACCCTATGGCAGCCAGTCACTTCCGGAATCTGTCGGCGCACGCACGAGTCTATATCGTCGCCATCGTCGTCGCTGGGTTGGGAACGGTACTGGCCTCCGCCTATGACCTTTTCCAAGGGCGCGTCGATTGGCACTGGCTCTGGTTTGCAGCGCTCACTCTTGCGAGCGGCTCGGCGACGGTTCGCTTGGGTTCCATACCGGTAGCGATCTCGATCTCTGAAACATTCGTCTTTACGTCCGCACTATTGTTTGGAGCGTCGGCGGGAGCCTTGACCGTGGCGCTCGACGCCGCAGTGATTTCCTTCTGGTCTTATCGCAAAGGCCAGCCTCTATTTAAGGTTGCGTTCAACGTTTGCGCTCTTCCCCTTACGATTTGGATTGCGGCTCACCTTTTCTTTGCTATTGCTGGTGTCACGCCGCTTTTCAGACAAATCGATATCCCCATTCCAGATCTCGTCCTTCCACTGATCATTTTTACGGTCGCGTATTTCTCACTCAGCACTTGGATTGTCACCTTCGCTATATCGCTGGAAAAAGGAATTCCAGCATTCAAAATCTGGCGTGAGAATTTCTTGTGGATCGCCCTTAACTATTTCGGCGGGGCCTTTGTAGCACTTCTGTTAGTGAGCTATAGCAGCGATCTCAATCTTACCTTCCTAATCATCGTTGTGCCGCTTCTCGCGATCCTTTATGCAACATACGCTGCGACAGTAGGCCGATTCGAAGACGCCAACCGCCATCTAACTGAATTGAATTCACTTTACATGGCAACCATCGAAACGCTGGCGATGGCGATTGACGCCAAAGACCAGGTAACACATGGTCATATCCGAAGGGTCCAGACATATGCCGTAGGCTTGGCTCGCCGCCTTGGCGTGGCTGATCCCGCTCTTATCCGAGCCGTCGAAGCCGCGGCTCTGCTTCACGACATGGGCAAACTCGCCGTACCTGAGTACATCCTGAACAAGCCGGGCCCCCTAACCCCTGCAGAGTTCGACAAGATAAAACTGCACGCGAGTGTTGGAGCGGACATTCTCTCTTCCATCAAATTTCCCTATCCTGTGGTGCCAATTGTCCGGCACCACCATGAAAATTGGGATGGCTCCGGCTATCCGGACGGCCTGAAGGGAACTGACATCCCCATTGGCGCGCGAATCTTATCAGTAGTCGACTGCTTCGATGCGTTGACTTCAGATCGACCCTACCGCCCACGTCTGTCTGATCCAGACGCAACTACTATTCTGAAAGAACGTCGCGGTACCATGTATGATCCACTTATAGTGGACCTGTTCCTTGGTGTTTATAAGGAACTCACACCGTCTGACACAGAGCACGCCCCAGCGGCAGGACTCGGCGCCATTACACGCGTCGCAATCCCACTCGATGAAAGTCCTGTCACGTCATCTGGCCTCGATGACATTACAGCCAGCACGGAGGAGATGCTGGTGTTGTACGAACTCGCTCGGGGACTGGCCGGTCACCTGCAGTTGGCAGATGCTGGAGATATCATCGCTAAGCATCTCCGGAGAATAGTGCCGGCTTCGACTTGCGTTTTTTTCATTCATGAACCGGCTAAAGACGAACTTGTTGCCGCGCATGCAGCAGGCGACAATGCCTCACACTTTACGGGCTTGCGGATTGCGAGAGGCGAAAGACTAAGCGGATGGGTAGCTGCAAATCGACGGACGATCGTAAATTCAGATCCTGTTCTGGATCTTGGTGAAGTTGCAAGGACCGCCAAGCCCCGCCTTCGAAGCTGTTTGAGCACGCCTCTCCTTAGTCACGGACAACTAGTCGGTGTGTTGTCTGTGTACTCTACTCAGCACCAGGCGTTCACTGACGACCACCGCCGAGTTATCGAAGTCATTGGCCGTCAAATCTCTAAAGTAGTTGAGTCGTCTGTGGTAACTGAGGCCACACGCTACCCATCTGCGCGAGACACGCTTACAGGGTTACCCTATGCACAAAGATTAGAATCCTTCGTTGACTCAGAAATCGAATCACGCGCGTCCTCTGAGTATTTCTCTATTGTGCTGCTTCATGCCCAGGACTTAACTTCGTCTGAAGGCTCGGGCCCACAGCTCAGTCCACAAGCATTATCTCGAGTGGTCAATTCGGTTCGCCGCGCTTTACGTGGTGCGGACGTCCTTTCGAGACTGACCGATAACGAACTCGCGGTGTTGTTGGCTCAAACCGATCCCAAAGCTGCGCAGTTTGTCGTCTCACGAATCTCCACTCAACTTAACGAGGGCGGCGACCGTGCAGAAGGCCTTGGCTTGTTTATGGGCGTGGCCACCGCGCCCATGGATGGCACCTCGTTGCACAGTCTTGTTCAGGCAGCTCGAGGGAGACTGCGTTCTACGAGTAATGTACAGGGCGACTCGTCGTCGTCGGTCCATTGATATGGACGTCCCATCCGCTTATCGCGCGTTCCGTGCTGGGCGATTTTTGCAGGCATTCGAGGTTGTCGACCGGTCGACCGATCCTGTGCTGTATTGTGAATTGCAGCAGCTGATTGGTGAGTCCAGTGAGGGTGCCGCGGGAGCGACCCGACTACTTGCAAGCGCCAATACATCGTCGGCCGAGCGTGCTCGTTGCGCCGCTGTAGTTGCGACGCATCAGTATGAGGTTGGAGATCTGACGGCCACTCTCGATTGGTGGCAACGAGCACTAATGTTTGCAGAGGAGGCTAAGGATCCCGCTCTTATTGGCACTACTGCCTCACAGCTTCTTGAACGGATGTGCGACGAAGTCGGCTTTGACTCTTCGCTTCCATTGGCGACTCGCGTCCGGCGTGCCGTTGCCCGGGCTGGCGATCCTCAGGCAAGTGCGGCAGCGCACTTGACCTTCGGAAGGCTAGAGGCGCGTCTCGGCAGACATGACACTGCGAGGCGCCACTTTGGAATAGGCCGTTCCTTACTGGAGTCAGCTCATAATGAATGTCTTGCGGCGGCTTTTGATCTAGACGAGTCATCGCTTCGGGTGCTCTTCGGAGATCCACTGGGCGGAATCGTCCTCGCCGAGCGGGGCGCGGCGGCTGCCGAAAGGAGTGGATGGGCGAAGGGCAAGTGCGCAGCTTATGCGAATCTAGCTTGCCTTTTTGTCGCCACGAACCGGCTGACGGATGCCGAACGGTACTTACAGCTGGCGCGCCGCGTCCAATTTCGTAGTACCGGCTATGACATTGCATTAAGCGACACAGAAGCTCAGATCGCCATGTGTCGAGGATTGTTTCAGCAAGCTGAGGCAATTCTCAAACAAACGGAAACGAGTGGGGTTGGTGCGTCCCTTCATTACACCCTCTATGCTCAGTACACAAGAGCTCGCTTACTGCTTCACTTGGGGCGAGCGCAAGAAGCCCTAGAAGTAGCAGGTTTTTGCCGTAGCCTTGCAATCTCCTCCAGAGCCGAAATAGTTGCTCAGTTGTTTGACCTGGTTTGCGATGAGGCTCTGCTGGGCGTAGGAATCGCGGCCGAACGCCTAGAACTCCCCCGTGTCGAAATCCAACAAGTGCGTTCGCTTTCGCTCTTAGGTTCCGAGTATCTGTTACTCGGAAAGGCTCTGCAGATCGAAGCTCTCGACGGGCGAGGAGATGCCAACGTTCGACGCGCCCATCGGATTCTTGAATCGGCAGTGAATAAGCCGGCGGAGATCCACGCGGATGCACTCTCCCGGAATAAGAATCCGGGGGGGACGGGGTTACTGGCCTCCCCCACCGCCTTTCTCGACAGCGCCGTCGCGCTCCTGGAACTGTCCGGCCATCCGCACATCCTCGGGCGCGAGGCCTTCGTCCTCGTTCAGGAAAGCGGGTGCGCCGAGGCCGTCGCGCTCGTGGCGACCGGCGGGCCCGCGCCGCGGGTCATTCTCGCCCACGGCTGGACCGCTCACGAGGCGCTCGCGGCCGTCCGCGCGGCCGAGGACGGGCAGCTGATCCCCGTCGGCCTCCATCTCGACGAGACCTGGCACCTCCTCGTCAGGCCGGCCGACAGCCTCGACCATCGCTGCACCCTCGCGGCCATCCGGAAGCTGATTGGCACGGCCGTCACGCTCGACCGCTACCGCCGCGACGAGAAGCAGCGCACGGCCCTCTGGCCCGTCGAGGCGCTCGAAGGCGATCCCGAGAGCATCTGGGCCTCCGAGCAGGCCGCCGAGATCCTCACCATCGCCCGCCGGATTGCTGCCACGCCGCTGCCGGTCCTCCTGACGGGTGAAACGGGCACCGGCAAGGAGATGCTCGCCCGGGCCATCCACAAGGCATCCGACCGGGCGGGCCGCGCCCTGGTGCCGTTCAACTGCAGCGCCGTCCCGCGGGACCTGATCGAGAGTCAGCTGTTCGGCTACCGCAAGGGTGCGTTCACCGGCGCCGAGGCGTCGTTTCCCGGCGTCATCCGCGCCACGGCCGGCGGGACCCTCTTTCTCGACGAGATCGCCGACATCCCGATCGAGCTGCAGCCAAAACTGCTCCGCTTCCTCGAGCACCAGGAGATCCAGCCGCTCGGCGAGACCCAGCCCCTTCAGGTGGACGTCCGCATCATCGCCGCCACCAACGCCAATCTCGACCGCCTCGTCGCCGAGGGCCGCTTCCGCGAGGACCTGCTCTACCGGCTGAACGTCATCCAGCTGCAGGTGCCCCCGCTCCGCGAGCGGCGCGAGGAGATTCCCACGCTCGTCCAGCACTACATCCGGCGCTTCGCCACGCAGCAGAAAAAGGGGGAGCTGACGCTGAGCGACGAGACCCTGGAATACCTGCTGCTCTACTCGTGGCCGGGCAACATCCGGCAGCTCGCCAACGAAGTGCGCCGGATGGTCGCGCTGGCGGAGCCGGACTCCACGCTGACACCAACGCTGCTCTCGAGCGACATCCAATCTTCACGGCGCACGGTGCCCGCCTCCCCGAGCGGGCTCCCCGAAATCCGGCTCCCCCTCGATCAACCGCTCCCGATCGCCGTCGAACATCTCGAGCAGATGCTCGTCCGTCGTGCGCTCGAGCGATCGCACGGGCGAGTGGAAGAAGCGGCGCGGATGCTGGGAATCTCGCGGAAGGGCCTGTTTCTCAAGCGCCGGAGGTGGGGGCTGCAGCAAGCCTCCTGACACGCCCCGACGCTCAGCCTTCGCCGAGCGTCCGCTTCGCCTGCCGGTTGTGGCGAATCACGTGCCCCGCCGCCCACTCGCCAATCTGATACACGCAGATCGTGCCGCCCACGATGGGACTCGTGATGCCATAGCCGGCGCCGCGCTCCGGCGTCAGCCTGTCGAGCGCACTGGCAAAGCGGACCCCCGCTGCCTCCAGCGCAGCGACTGCTTCGTCGCGCGTCACGCGCGCCGGTGGCTCGAACGGACGCGACGTCCGGAAGCGCTCGGGGATTCCGGCGGCAATCCCCGTCCATTCACGCTCCACGAAATCCGGAGGAAGCGGCTGTGCCCCCGGCGTGTCGCCGGAAAGGAGTCCCGCGAACTGCGTCGTCACCGCGGCAACATGCCAGCCGATCTGCGCGGCCGACCACCCGGCGCCGCCGGGCGTCCGCTCCGCTGCCGCGTGTTCGACCCGCCGCAAGCGAGCCACCAGCCGCTCGTTCGCCTCCGCGAACGACTCGCGGAGGTGTCGGACGCGCGCGTAGTGCCGAGCCAGCTTCTGCTCCACGGGCGTCTCCCCGATCAAGAAAGGTGCAACCGGACGCTCGCGACCGGCTGCCACCTGCAGGCTATCGAACGCCGCCGAAGAACGACGGCAGCGGCATGTCGCGCATGGTATGGAGGCCGGGCGCCACATCGAGGACCTTCGGAATCGAGTTCACCGCGATGGACGCGGTCGCGACGTCGCCGTGCACGCCACCGGCGATCCTCATCTTCAGCTCCGGAGATCCCGCGACGTGCACCGCATCGAAGGACTCCGGCGCGCCCAGGTACGCTTCCATGTGCAGCGTGATCGCGGGCTGGCCGTCGAGGTAGCCGACGCCATCCTGGACTATGCCGCACACGTAGCCCGGATCGACCGCCAGGAACTCGCTCGCGACGGTCTCGGTCGCGATGCGTGGGTGGATCTCGTCCGTGATCCTCTCCAGCTTCCACCCGAGCGCATCCGCAATCATCGAGATCGACTCCGTCAACCCGACGTGCCTCACGCTTCCGTCGTCGACTTTCCGCTGGAACTGCTCGCGGGTGAGGCCGGCGCCGATCTTCTGCTGGAAGGGCAGGCGGCGGATCCGCGCGTCCTGGACGCGATCCACCCGGATGGCCTCGACGCGCTCGCAGACGCCGGTGAGCATGATCGGCAGCGCGTCCATCACGAACCCGGGGTTGACGCCGGTCCCCAGGACGGCAGCCTTCGACTTTTTCGCCAGCTCGTGTATCGCCCGCGCATAGCGCATGTTGGCTTTCGTCGGGTACGACAGCTCCTCCGTCGTCGAGACGATGGGAACCTTGAGCCTGAGGATGGTTTCCATCTGGTCCATGACCTTCTTCATCGCCGAACTGGTGGACAGCACGACGACGTCGGGGCGGGCCGACTTGATGGCCTTCCGCAGGTCACCCGAGACCTTGACTTTCAGTGGACGGTCGAGGGCCGCGACGTCACCGAGGTCGCGGCCGATCTTGGCCGGATCGATATCCACCGCTCCGACCACCTTCATTCCCTTGCGTGCGGCAACCTGCCGCACGATCCCCGTTCCAATCGGCCCTAGCCCTACGTGCAGGACCTTGATTGGCGCCGTTGCTCTGGCCATAACCTGCTCCTGAAAAAATAGATGAAAGCGATCCGTTGATTATACCCGCGGCCGGACGGCCGTCCGGGCACGCTGACGGGCGGCAGGATACGGGCCCGCAGGCAGTGGCAGTTGGTGGTAGCATGAGCGCCGTGCCGCAGCTTCCGCCGGGACTTCCCGGCCCGGCCACGCGTCCGTCTGGCCTCCGGCGAGCGGTCGGGAAAGCCGGATTGCCGCTGCTCCTGCCAGTCCTGACGGCGCTCGCCATCGGAGCGTCCTCGGGACAGGCGCCGGAACCCGCGGCGCGCCAGCCAGCCGCCTCGCCGGGGCAGGCCCTTTTGCAGCGCTCGCCGCGGAACGCGAACTACACGATCACGGCCCGGCTGGATCCCGCCAGCCGCACCCTCCGGGGCGACGAGCTCATCGCGTGGCGGAACCCGTCCGGTGCGCCGGCGGCCAGCTTGCGGCTCCATCTTTACTACAACGCGTGGCGGAACACTCGCTCCTCGTGGTTGCGGGAGCGCCGCCTGGCCGGGGATACCGACCTCGTGCGGCGGCCGAAGGAGGACTGGGGCTGGATCGACATCACCGGGCTCCGGTTGATCGAAACCGGGGGTGCTCCCCTGGATCTGACCTCGCGGCTGCGGTTCATCGCGCCCGACGACGGCAACAATGAGGACCGGACGCTGGTCGAGGTTCCGCTCGAGACACCCGTCCCTCCAGGGGGCACGGTGAACCTGCAGGTCGCCTGGTCCTCATACGTACCGCGCACCTTCGCGCGGACCGGAACCATCGGCGACTTCTTCTTCATCGCTCAGTGGTTCCCGAAGATCGGGGTCTTGCAGGACGCGGGCTGGAACGCGCACCAGTTCCACTCGGCAACGGAGTTTTTTTCCGATTTCGGCGTGTACGACGTGCGGCTGACAGTGCCGACCGGCTGGATGGTCGGCGCCTCGGGGATCGAACGAGGCAGGCGCGAGGAAGCTGACGGCACGACGACTCATCACTACTACGCCGAAGACGTGCACGACTTCGCGTGGACCACGAGCCCTCGCTACCTGGAACGCACCGCCGTCTTCGAGCACCCCCGGCTGCCGCGGGTCGCGATGCGGCTGCTGCTCCAGCCGGAGCACGCCGGCCAGGCGGACCGGCACTTCGATGCCACCCGCGCCGCCTTGAAGCACTACGGCGAATGGTTCGGGCCCTACCCGTACGAGAACATCACGATTGTGGATCCCGCATGGCAGAGCGGCGCCGGCGGGATGGAATATCCCACGCTCTTCACGGCGGGCTCACGCTGGATCGCGCCGCGATCGGTCGCGCAGCCCGAGGGCGTCACGGTCCATGAAGCCGGCCACCAGTTCTGGTACGGGGTCGTGGCAACCAACGAGTTCGAGCACGCGTGGATGGACGAAGGGTTCAACACGTTCTCGACCGCCCGCACGCTCGAGGCGATCTCCCAGCCGCAGCACTACGCCAAGCGCTATTTCGGCGGGTTCATCCCGTGGGTCTTCGACGACCTCCCGCTGAGCCGCGCCACTGATGGGAATCGCCTTCCCGCGTTCCGGCCCGCAGCACGGTCGGACATTCAGAGCACGCCGACGTGGCAATACTGGCCCGGAACCGCGAGCGCCATGAGCTACAACAAGACGGCGTTGTGGCTTCATACGCTCGAACGCATGCTCGGGTGGGATACCTTGCAGCGCATCCTCTCCACCTACTATTCGAGGTACTCGTTCCGGCACCCGACGCCGGAGGATTTCTTTGCCGTCGCGAACGAGGTGTCCGGACAGGACCTCACCTGGTTCTTCGATCAGGTGCATCGCAGCGCCAACGCGTTCGACTACGGTGTGGCCTCGCTCCGAAGCGAGCGCCCGCGGGACAGCGGCCACTTCGGCGACGGCGACGCCCGGACGTTCAGCTCCGACGCAGTCGGCGATCGCTACAAGACGACGGTCGTCGTCCGGCGCTGGGCGGAGGGTGTGTTCCCTGTGGAGATTCGGGTGACGTTCGCCGATAAGGAAGAGGTCCGCTGGCGATGGGAGGGGCGCGAAACCTGGAAGACGTTCGAGGTGGAGACGGACGCAAGGGCGGTGTCGGCGCAAGTCGACCCGGACCGGGTGCTGCTGCTCGACGTCAACTACACGAACAATTCGATGTCGCTTGCGCCACAGGCGGCTGCCGCCGCGCGCAAGTGGTCGCTCGTTTGGCTGATCTGGCTCCAGGACCAGTTGCTCACGTATGGGTTCTTCATCTGACTTCCGCGCAACGTCTGCGTTCCGGGAAGGGGTTTCCCGGGTCAACGGCGCGCCGCTGATGCTGCTCGGCATGTTCCTGGCGACATGCCTCGTCGCGCTGCCGCTCGCGGTAGTGCTCGAGGGGATGATCGCGGGGCATCTCGGCGGCAGCCTGGCGGCGGAGTCCGCCGCGGCCGGAACCAACTTCGACTGGTGGCAGGAGTTCGGGGCGCAGGCATCGGGGTTGGCGGCCACGTTCGTGCCATCCATCATCGGCTTCGGCGCCGTGCTCGACAACCTGGACTCCCTGGCCGGCAACCTTCCGATGGCCACGACGATCGCGGTTGCCGTGAGCATTTGGCTCGTGCTCTGGTCCTTCCTGAGCGGCGGTGTGCTGGACCGGTACGCCCGGAACCGGCCCACCAGTGCCGCCGGATTCTTCGCCGCTGCGGGCACGAATTTCTGGCGGTTTCTGAGGCTCGGAGTGCTGGCGCTGGGCGCCTACTGGCTCCTCTTTGCGTTCGTGCATGGCTGGCTGCTGGACGACCTGTACGGCCGTGTCACGAGGAATATGACGGCCGAGCGCACCGCCTTCGCGGTCCGGGCAGCCTGCTACGTGGTCTTTGGCGTGCTGCTCGTGGCGGTCAATCTGATCTTCGACTACGCGCGTGTCCGGATCGTCGTGGAGGACCGCCGCAGCTCGATCGGGGCGCTCCTGTCGGCCGGGAGGTTCGTCCGGCGGAATCGAGGCGCCGCGTATCTGTACGTGCTCAACACCCTGGCGTTCCTCATGCTCGTCCTGATGTACGCGCTCGTCGCGCCGGGCGCGCCCGGCGCCGGCGTCTGGATGTGGATCGCGCTGGGGATTGGACAGGCGTACATCGTGGCACGCCATTACCTGAAGCTGTTGTTCTACGCCTCGGAGCTGGTCTTCTTTCAGGGCGCGCTGGCCCACGCGGCCTATACCGCAGCGCCGAACGTCGAGTGGCCGGAGTCTCCGGCTGCCGAGGCCATCCTGAATGCTGATGCCCTTGTCCGGTAGCGCAAACCTGCGGCTCATGGCGTCCTCCCGGACGTTCAAACACGCCCGCATCCTCATCGTCGACGACGAGCCGGCGAACGTGGACATGCTGAAGCGCCTGCTCGAGCAGAGTGGCTACAGCAGGATTGAAACCACGTGCGATCCGCGCGAGGCGGCGGCGCTCTACGTCGACATGCGGCCCGACCTCATTCTGCTGGACCTCCACATGCCGCACATGGACGGCTTCGCCGTGCTGGACCAGCTGAACGACCTCGTCGAAGCGAGCTACCTCCCGATCCTGATGCTCACGGGGGACATGGCGCCCGAGGCGAGGCGCGAGGCGCTCGCGCGCGGTGCCAAGGATTTCTTGAACAAGCCGTTCCACAGCGACGAAGCGCTGCTTCGGATCCGCACGCTCCTGGAGACGCGATTCCTCTATCTCGAGATTCAGAGCCAGAACCAGATGCTCGAGGCCAAGGTGCGCGAGCGCACGCGGGAGCTCGAATCCGCGCAGATCGAAATCATGGAGCGCCTGGCCAAGGCCGCCGAATACCGCGACGACACGACGGGACAGCACACCGAGCGCGTCGGCCAGATGGCTGCGCTGCTCGCCCGCGAGATCGAGCTGCCGGACCCCATGGTCTCGTTGATCCGCCGCGCCGCGCCGCTGCACGACGTCGGGAAGATCGGGGTGCCCGACACCATCCTGCTCAAGCTCGGCAAGCTGACCGACGATGAGTTCGAGCGCGTCAAGACCCACACGGCGATCGGCGCGCGCATCCTGTCGGGCAGCCGATTCAGCCTTTTGCGGCTGGCGGAGGAGATCGCCTTCAGCCACCACGAGCACTGGGACGGAAGCGGCTACGAAGGTCTCTCGGGCGACGCCATCCCTCTCTGCGGGCGCATCGTCGCAATCGCGGACGTGTTCGATGCCCTGACACAGAAGCGGCCCTACAAAGCCGCCTGGCCCGTCGACGACGCCATCGCCGAGATCCAGCGGCAGCGCGGGCGTCATTTCGATCCCTCGCTCGTCGATGCCTTCCTCACCGTCATCGAGCGCCGCCAGAGCGCCTGACGGCCGGACCGTCGTTATATATTCGTCAATCATGTCAATGAATGCGAAGGCAATCGCCGATTGGCTGTGTCAGCGTGTCACTGGAGCGGGCGCACGAGGCCTCGTGGTCGGGCTCAGCGGCGGGATCGATTCGGCTGTCGTCGTTCCACTGTGCCAGATGGCCACGCCGGGCCAGGTCGTCGGGGTCATCATGCCGTGCCACAGCGATCCGCGTGACGAGGCCGACGCGCGGCTCGTCGCGGAACACTTCGGGCTCGCCGTGCTGCGGATCGACCTCGGGCCGGCGTACGACCAGTTCGTCAAAACGGCCAGGGCCGTCCTGAACGAGCTGCCGTCCGACCTCGTACCGGCCGCGGACGAGGGCGTGGCCGATCTCCGCGGCCGCATGCCGCTTGCGAACGTCAAGCCGCGGCTCCGGATGACGGCGCTCTATTTCATCGCGAACTCGCTGAACTACCTGGTTGCCGGCACGGGGAACCGCGCGGAGCTGACAATCGGGTACTTCACCAAATACGGAGATGGCGGGGTGGATCTGCTGCCGATCGGCGGCCTGCTGAAAACCGAGGTCCGGGCGATGGCGCGGGAGCTCGGTGTGCCCCAGCCGATCATCGACAAGCCGCCGAGCGCGGGGCTCTGGCTCGGTCAGACCGACGAAGAAGAGATGGGATTCACCTACGCCGAGCTCGAGCGCTACCTCACCGACGGCCCGCAAGCCGTGGCGCCCGCCCTCGCGCTACGCCTGGAGCGACTGATCCGCGCGACGGAGCACAAGAGGGCGGTGGCGCCAGCCCCGAAGGCCGCAGGCTGACCGCTGAAGGCCGATAATCCGGCCTAACCCGCGCCAACTCCCATTCCGAGATCCGCCGGCGCCGGTGCCTGCGGCGCCGTCGGCTGCAGCTCGCCAGCGAGGCGGCGGCGTGCCGTCTTGATGCTCTCCCGGAGCGCCTCGTCGCCCCCGGCTTCGACGCGCGCCAGTTCGTCCTCGAGCCCGTGCAGCTGCAGCGTGCCGACGGCGTATACCGCACAGGACCGAAGGAAGGGGTCCTCGCTGCCGAGGAGCGTGCCGACGGCCTGCTCGGTGGTCTCGACCGGGGCACCGACGACCCGATCCGCGATCTCGATGCGCTCGTCGATGGTGACATGCGAATCGAGCAGCGGCACCAGGAGTCCCCGCAGCTCCGGGCTCAGCACGTTGTCCAGAAACTCCAGCGCGTTGGCCCTGATGGTCGGGTTCGACGCGCGCAGCCCGACGTAGGCGTCGTGCAGGCCGCCCTGGCGGTGGATGAGGTTCAGCAGGCGGAATATCCGCTCGATCTCCTGCTCCATCGCGTGGCGCATCGCCTCGAGCACCGGATCGTCGTCCTTGAGCTGTCTGCGCAGTGGGCCGAGCACCTGGTAGGACCGGTAATGTCCGGCGATCTCCGCTGCCAGGAGCACCTCCACGGTCTCGGGCTCGATCCGAATGTCCGGCCGCACCGCGCGGAGCTTGTTCAACGAAGCGATCACGCGATGGCGCAGCGTCGAGTCCGCGTTCAGGATGCTGTTGACGAGGACCTGTTCGGCCTCGGCAGATCCGACGCGCACCAGGACCGTGGGCAGCTCACGCCGGATCTCGAGCGCTTCCGACTCGTCGTTCAGACGCCGGGCGATCTCGGGCACGATGCCCTCGCCGAGGCGTGCCACGGCATCGGCCGCGTCCTCGGCCAGATCGGGCCGTCCCAGCGCCTCGATCATCGGCGCGGCCAATTCCTCGCGTGCAACCACGCTGGCCGAGCGCAGAGCCTGTCTGGCGACCTCCACGTTCGGATCGCCGATCAGGATGGCGAGCAGATCCAGGAACTCACCCGGCACGAGCGCCATGAGCCGTGCGGCTTCCAGACGATCGCGCATGCCCTCCTGACCTGTCGAACGCGTCATGACTTCGAGGATCGCGCGTGCGGCGTCGAGATTCTGCGTCGGCCCTGGCGACGCCAGAAATGCGGCCATGCCCGCGCGAATGGAAAAATCGTCGAAATCGCCGAGCTCCTGAATGCGCAACAGAGGATCGGTCCCGGTCTCCCGCGTGAGGTAGATCAGCGCTTCCGTGCGAACGCCGAGATCGGAATCGTGCAGGAGGTTCACGGCCTGCTCCGCGATCTCCCGGTCGCCCGCGGAGCTGAGCAGGGTCAGCGCGCGCCGACGAATGTCCGGCTCGGGATGCAGCAGCAGGCGCCGGAGCGCCGGGTGCCAGCTCCGGGTCTGCTGGACCTCGAGAAGTTCGAGCGCATATCGGACCTCGCCGGGATCGCCCCCGAGCTTTGCGCGCAGCGCGTCGGCCGCCGACCGTTCGATCGTCGTACGCGCGGCACGCTCGGTGTCGAGACGATGGCGATGGATGCTGTCCTGGATCGTCCGAACGTATTCGACCCGCAGGCGCGAGGCCACCGCCAGCCAGACGACTATCAGGGCGAGGTTGAGGACCGCGGTTCCGCGCACGCCCAGCCCGATCCCCGGCAGCATGAAGAAGCCCATCGTGGCCACGCCGAACAGAACCGCGCCGATCGCGTCCGCGATCCGGTTGACCACGATGTCGATGGCGTTCTTGAGATGGACGCGCCGGCCTGGGGCGATCGGCAGATACAGCAGCTCGTAGGTGGGCCTGTCGACGGAAAACCGCAGCCCCTGGTCGAACCCATTGGTGATCAGCACCGGCCAGAAGGCGGGGACGAGCACGATCAGAAGACTCCCCATTCCAAGCGAAAGTGGCAGGGCCATGATCGTCACGGCCACACCGAACCGTCGAAGCGCCCGGCTCGTGACGAACAACTGCAGAAGGACGCTGACGGCGCCCAGCATGAAGTTGAACGAGCCGAAGAAGCGCGTCAGCGAGTCGGCGTCGCCCTGAAAACGCGAGGCCGCCATGATGTTGAGCTGCATGCCGGACCACTGGGTCACGATCGCCACCAGGAACACGAGGGCGGCCATGAGCCGCAGGTAGCGGTCGTTGACGATCTCCCTGATGGTCGTACGGAACGGCGCGCTGACGGGGCGCCCGAGCCGCATGAGGCCCTTCCTGCGGATCCGGGCGTTGGCGAACATCACCACGAAGGCTCCGGTCAGGATGAGGCCCGCGAGCACCAGCAGGAGGTTGATGGCGCCGCCCACCGGTCCGACCAGATAGCGCGCCAGGATGCCCCCCGTGATCGCGCCGACCGAGGCGCCCGAGCCGACCAGCCCGAACAACCGCTTCGCCTGGCGGGTGTCGAACAGCGAGTTGGCGAAGCTCCAGGCCTGGACGGGCGCAATCACGCCAAAACAGTTCACCCAGACGTAGAAGATGCCCGAGAGCAGCCAGAACCTGGCGAAACTGAAGGCGTACCAGAACGCCACGACATTCAGGCTGAAGAAAATCAGGGTGCCGACGGTTACGGTCCGCGCGCCGAAACGGGCAGCCACCTCCGAGTAGCCGCGGACGAAGACCGAGAGGACGAGGGGAACCGCCGCGTAGACGTAGACCAGCGCGTAGGGACCGTACTCCTCGACGAAGAGCCCGTTGCGAATCGGCTTGGCGAGCAGGAAGGCCGCCACGACCACCGCGATGTAGAGAAACGTCAGGAGGACGGGCAGCCCTTCGCCGGGTCTGATGTCGAAAAAACGACGTAACCGCGGAACCATGGGCAGGGCCGCAGTTTACTTCAGTTTGCGCATGGCTTAGGCTTGTGCGCGAACGCACAATCTGCACGGAGTAGAGACCCGAGGTATTCATGTCCCTGTTACAGCGGCTCCTGTCGCCCCTGGTAGAGGTCCGGAAACAGGAGGTGCCCACCGCGCTCCTGATGTTCGGGTACGCCTTCCTGGCGATGACGGCCTACAACATCATCCAGCCGCTCACCCGGTCCAAGGTGATTGACAGCCTGGGAGCCGTGAACGTTCCGTGGGTCGTCCTGGGCTCCGGGCTCGTCATCGGCATGCTGATGCTCGGCTATACCCGGCTGGTGAGTGTGCTCCCCCGCCGGTGGGCGCTTCCGATCACGCAGGCCGGCATGGCCGGGGCCATGTTCGGGTTCTGGGCGCTGTTTCAGACCGGGTCCGACTGGGTGTCCGTCGCGTTCTACATCTGGGGCGCGCTCCTGGGGATCCTGCTGACCAGCCAGTTCTGGACGCTCGCCAACGGCATCTACGATCCGCGCCAGGCCAAGCGGCTGTTCGGGTTCATCGGCGGAGGCGTCACGTTGGGAGGCGCGACCGGCGCGGCCATCACGGCGCTGATCATCCAAAGGGTGGGCTCCAACACGCTCCTGCTCTGGAGCGCGTTCGTCCTGCTGGCCTCCATGGCGATCGTCTCGGTCGTCCTCGGCAGGGAGCAGCAGGCGGCGCCGAGTGCGACGGCGCTGGCGGACGAAGAACGGGGCGTCAGCATCGGCCGCGCGCTGGAACTGCTCCGCGGCTCCAGGCAGATCAAGCTGATCGCGGTCGTCATCAGCTTCGGGGCACTGGGCGCGGCGCTGATCGATCAGCAGTTGAACATGGCGACCGAGATCTTCAAGGGCGCGGGCCAGGAGGACGCCATGGGCGCCTTCCTCGCGCAGGTGCGCTTCTACGTGTCGGTGGCCGGTTTCGTGCTCCAGGTCTGGGTGACCCCGCGGATTCACCGCTACCTGGGAATCGGGTTCGCGCTGCTCATCCTGCCGAGCAATCTCGTGATCACCGCAGGCTTCATCCTCGCCTTCAAGGTGCTCAGCGCACCGGCCGCCGCCAGCGTGGTGGATCGGTCGCTTCGCTACACGGTCGACAAGACGACCCGCGAAGTGCTGTTCCTGCCGCTGCCCTCGGAACTGCGGCAGGAAGTCAAGCCGTTCGTGGATGTCACGGTCGATCGCCTGGCGAAGGGATTGGGCGCGATCATGATGCTGGTGCTCATCCAGCCGTGGGGCCTCGCGCTCGACTGGTACGAGCTCAGCTACGTCAGCCTCGGGCTGGCCGCCGTCTGGTACTACATGGGGCTCCGCGCCAAGCGGGAGTACCTCCTGTCGTTCCGCCGCAGCCTTGACGAAGGCGTCATGAAACCGGAGGAGCTGCGGATGACCGGCTCCGAGCTGTCCACCGTGGAGACGCTGGTCGAGGAGCTCGCCCACCCCGACCCGGCGCGCGTGGTGTACGCGATCGACGTCCTCGAATCGCTCGACAAACGCAACCTCGTGACTCCGTTGCTGCTCTATCACTCCTCTGCGGAGGTCCGGGCGCGGGCCCTCTCGGCCCTCGGCGCCGTGCGAAGCGACATCGCCACGCAGTGGATCCCGCAGATTCGCCGGTTGCTGGGCGATCCCGACCCGGGTGTGCGTGCCGCTGCCATCGGCGCGCTGGTGTCGATCAGCCACGAAGACGCCGCGACGCTGGCCCGCCCGCTGCTCGCCTCGGAGGACCCGAGGATCAGGGCAACCGCCGCCGTGGCGGTGGCCACGAGCGAGACCCCCGCGGACGTCGACGCGGCCGAGCGCACGCTGATCGAGTTGGCAGGCGATGATCGTGATACCGGGCGCGACTCGCGCCGCGACGTGGCGATCGCCGTCAGGCAGATCGCCAACCCGCGCTTCCGGCCGCTGCTGATTCCGCTGCTGTACGACGCGGCACCGGAAGTCGCCGACGAAGCGATGGAAGGGGTCCGGGCCGCCGGCGCGGGCGACTTCGTCTTCGTGCCCACGCTGATCTCGCTGTTGCGCAACAGGCGTCTCAAGGGACGTGCCCGCACCGTCCTCGGGAGCTACGGCGAGCCTGTCGTGGACGTGCTCGCCCACTTCATGAGCGATCGGGACGAAGACGTGTGGGTGCGCCGGCATATCCCGGCCACCCTCGCGCAGATTCCGTCCCAGAAGACGGTGGACGTGCTGATCGCTGCCCTGGATGACCCCGACGGGTTCCTTCGCTACAAGCTCATCTCGGCTCTCGCGAAGCTCCGGCGCGACCATGCCGAGCTGAAATTTCCACCCGATCCGGTCGAAGCGCTCGTGCTGGCGCAGAGCCGCACCTACTTCGAGAGCCTCTCGCTCCACGACAACCTGTTCGGCCGGAAGCGGCTGCCGGACGACAGCCTGCTGTCGCGCGCGCTCGAGCAGAAGATGGAGCGCCTGCTGAACCGCGTGTACTTGATGTTGTCGCTGATTTATCCGTGGAAGGACATCGGCGCGGCTCGATGGACGCTCGAGCATGGCGATCAGCGTGCCAGGGCGAGCGCCTCCGAATACCTCGACAACCTGCTGACCGGCCAGCTCCGCAAGCGCGTGTTGCCCATGCTCGAAGACATGCCGCGCGATGAAAAGGTACGCCGCGCGAACGTCATCCTCCGCACGCGCCCGCGTGATGTCGAAGAAACGCTGCTGCAGCTCATCAACGACGAGGACCAGGTCATCGCCGCCCTGGCGATCGATCTTGCCCGGCGCCACAAGATCTGGAGCCTGGCCGACGACATCGAGCACGTGCTCGCCTACCGCGACGTTCGCGACTGGTACATCTTCGAGGCGGCCTCCTGGGCCCTCGCCGAGCACAGGATGCCGGCCGAGCGGCGAAGGGAGCTCTGGCTCGAACCGCTCCCGGCCGCCGAGCTCGCCGATCGGTTGCGGGGCCTCCCGCTCTTCGCCTCGGTGTCGGTCGATGAGCTGTTCCGCGTTGCAGGCGCGTCCCGGCAGGTGCGCCACGAGCCGGGCACCGTGCTCATCCAGGAAGGCTCGGTGCCGACAACTATTCACCTGCTGCTCGACGGAACGGTGACCTGCACCGGGCATGGGTCGGGGCCGACGGCGGTGACCGCCCCGGCCGCCCTGGGCTTTGCCGAGGTCCTGCAGGGAACACCCGCTTCGGAAACCGTCCGCACCACCGGCATCGTCGTCACGCTGGCCCTCACGGCCGAGGAGTTGCAGACGCTGCTCGCCGACAACGCCGACCTGGTGGAAGGGCTCTTCGCGACGCTCGCGGAAAGTGGGGGCCCGGCCGACGGGATCCTGCAACGCACCGACGCTGCCTCCGAGCTCGAGCAGCTCGCCGCGGGCGGGCTCTCGCCAATCGACAAGATTCTGGCCCTCCAACGTGTCCCGCTGTTCGAACGCGTGTCTCCCGACGAGATGCGGCACCTCGCCGAGATCGCCTCGGTGGTGCAGATGGCGGCCGGCGAGACGTTGTTCCCGGAGTCCGCCCTGCCAGCGCTGTGGGTGATTCTGTCCGGCGAAGTGGTTCTGGAGGCGTCCAACGGCGAGCCCTCGCTTACCGCGAAGGGCGGTGACGTCATCGGATCGATTGGCACGATGGCAGGACGACCGCTGGACCGTGCCGCCGCGGTAACCCGCAACGGCACGGCGCTGCGAATCGATCACGACGATCTGTTCGATCTGCTGGGCGAAAGGCCGGAGCTTCTGCGGCAGATGTTCGCCCGGATGTTCAGGATGCGGGAAACGGAGCAGCCGGCGAGCGTGTGAGGGTCAAGCCACTACCGGCTGGCAGGCGTGGTCGTGCGCGGCACGGCCACTGCCGCATGTGACCGGCGGGGGTCCGCGCCGCCCTGCACGATCCCGCCGTCCGGATCGACCACGAGCGCTGCGGCATACCCGTAGCGAACCTCGCCTTTCCGGCCAATCTTCTGGAACCGGTGACCTCGCGCGGCGAGCTCCTCGAGCACCGCGCGCGGTATTCGATCCTCGATCTGGATCCGGCTGCCGCCTGGATCCGCCGGGTCCCGACCGACGAGGAACCGCGGACCTTCTATCGCCGCCTGCGCCTGCTTTCCGGCGTCGACCACGTTCAGGATGATGTTGTACACCGAGGCCGGGATCCAGGCGTTCCCCGCGGCTGCCACCGCGATGCGGGGCGAGCCCGGCGAAGCCGGCGTCGGACGGCCCCTGAACAGCAGCGTTGGCACGCTCGTCGACGACGAGCGGGCGAGCGGCAGGAAGCGCCCGGGCGCGCCGCCGCCACCGACGCGCAGATGGTTGTTGTACAGGAAGCCCAGACCCTCGGAGACGTAAAACGTGCCGCCCCAGGTGCTGAGGGTCTGGGTGACCGCAATCATGTTGCCTTCGGCGTCGGCGACCGCGAACGCCGTGGTGCCTCGCCCGATGCGCTCCGGCCGTCCGGCCTCGCTGGAACCGCCGCGGCTTCGTGACGCCTTCCTCGGATCGATGCGCTTGAAGAGCCCGGCGGCGTGCGCGGGATCGAGGTGCGGGGCGAGCTCGACGTCCCACAGCGCGGGATCCGCAATTCTCGGGGCCTGGTCCCGGGCTTTCCACGCTTCGATGGCGTAGTGCAGGAAATCGGGATCGGCCGCGAATCCGCTTCCGGCCGGCGGCTTGTAGTTGTCCAGGATCTGCAAGGTCTCGATCAGCTGCGCACCGGTGGACACCGGGGGCGGCGACGAATAGATCGTGTAGTCCCTGT
Organism: Vicinamibacterales bacterium; assembly: GCA_035711845.1. GTDB lineage: Bacteria > Acidobacteriota > Vicinamibacteria > Vicinamibacterales > 2-12-FULL-66-21 > DASTBU01. The sequence continues at coordinate 83,123 of DASTBU010000088.1, read as the reverse complement.
ATCGTCCGACCAGCGGCCGCCGTTCGATGGCGCGGTACTGCGCGAGGTCGTCGAGCGTGATCAACCCTCCCCGTGCCGCCATGTCGTCGGCGATGCGGCGCGCGATGGCGCCGCGATAGAACGTGTCTGCGCCATCGGCCGCGATGGCCTGCAGCGTCGCGGCGTAATCCCGGTTGACGAACCTGTCGCCGGGGCGCGGAACCCGGCCGCCCGGAAGGAAAATGCGCGCCGAGGCCTGGTGCTTCTCGAAGTACGTCCGGCCTTCGGCAATGGAGGTGGGGAGCGACTGATCGAGCTCGAACCCCTGCGCCGCGTACTCGATTGCGGGAGCAAGCAGGTCGGCCCACTCAACTTTGCGGCTGCCGTACTTCCGGTACAACAAGTCGAGCCCGGCTACGACGCCAGGAATGTTCGCCGCCGAGGGTCCGTAGGCGCTGGCATCCTCGAGCACGGGATTGTCGCGCGTCGCATGGATGGGAATCTGGTCCTTGTAGTCGATCACGATCGGTTCGGTCATGCCCCGCAGGTAAAGGACCGCCATCCCATCCCCGCCGATGCCCGAGGCATCGGGCTCTACCACGCCCAGCGCGAACGACACGGCGACTGCGGCGTCGACGATATTGCCGCCGCGCTGGAGCGCGAGCAGGCCCGCGTGCGACGCGAGCGGGTGGCCCGAGACGACGACAGCCCTTCCGCCCTCGACCGCGGGCTTGATGAGAGGCTGCTCCGCGATCAACGCGTCGAGGACCGTCTCGACCCCCGCCTCGTCGCGCGCCGCCTGCGCCTGCGGCCGGTACTTCGTCCTGAGGTGCTGCCACTCGCCGGCCGTGACCCCATCGCTGTAGTACAGCCGGCGCAGCGTCTCCCACACGCGATCGAAGGCGCCGAGGAGTTGCTCGGCGCGCGGCGCGGCCGTTGGAAGCTCGCGTGCCCCGGCGTCAACGGGCAGCGGCGCATCCACACGCCAGAGCCGAAAGGCTTCCGCCGAGGCGAACAACGGAGGCGGCTCGTCGTCATTCCGCCGGGGATTGCCGTTGTACGTGGGATCGGGCGCGGGCAGCGCCGCGATCACGATGTGCTTTCCGTCAGGAGACCAGGCCGGCGCGCCCCCGCGCCTCGAGACGAGCACGGGCTCTCCGGCCTGGCGCGATCTCGCGCCCGCGTTCCGGCCCTCTGGAACGGCCGCCTCTCCCCGCGCGACCCAGACCGCGCCGGCTCCGTCGCGAATCGCAAAGAAAGCCAGCCGCGCACCATCAGGCGCCCAGGACGGCGAACCCTCGATGCCTTGAATCCGCGTGACGCGCGTGTGTATCACGCGATCGCCGGAAGCGGGCGGAACGTCTGCAATCCAGACATCGACGTCGCCTTCCTCGCTCTGCCGATCGGAGATGTACGCGATGCGCCTCCCGTCTGGCGAGATCCGGCCTTCGCGCTCTTCGGCATCCGAATCGTCGAAGAGCGGCCGCGGCTCCGCCGACTGGTCCGGAGGCGAGACGAAGAGCCGCCACCGTTGGTCGCGTCGATGAGAGAACACGAGGCGGCCGTCGGGAGTCCAGGACGGCCATCGCTCGTCGCCGGCGAGGGCGGTCACACGCCTCGGCTGGCCTCCATCCGACGAGGCGACGTGGATGTCGAAGCCGCTGCCGGCATCGGCCGCGAACGCGATCGAGCGGCCGTCAGGGGACCAGGCCGGATCGCGCTCGATGCGCACCACCGGGTCGCGCAGCAACGGCCGGCCGTCGCGCGCGTCGGGCGACGAGATCCAGATCTGATCGAGGTACGAGAAGGCGAGCCGCCGGCCATCGGGCGAGAAGGCGGGGTCGCGAGCGCCGCGATGGTCCGGCCGTGGGGCCTGCGCCGACAGCGACAGGCACAAGAGCGTTGTTGCCGCTGCAGCCGGCGCCAGCACCCGCGGCCGCATGACGCGTCAGCGCCTCACGACGCGTTGCGCCTGCCGGACCGTCTGCACGATGTGGCGGGCGGAAATGCCGAATCGATCGATCAGCTCGTCGGAGGGGCCACTGCGCGGGATCTCCCGGACGGCGAGCCGCCTGACAGCGAACCCCGCGGGCGCGAGCGCCTCGCTGACCGCATCACCCAGACCGCCCACGCTGTAGTGATCCTCCACAGTGATGACGACCCCGTCGGTGACCTGTGCCGCGGCGATCAGCGTGGCCGCGTCCATCGGCTGGACGGAGTAGGCGTCAATCACGCGGATGTTGATGCCCTCTTTCTGCAATCGATCGTGTGCCTCGAGCGCCTGGAACACGGTGATCCCCGCTGCGACCACCGTCGCCACGTCGGATGGGCTCTGCCTGAGCACTTTCGATCCGCCAATCGGAAACGTCTCGTCGGGCCCGTAAATCACCGGAGTCTTCGGCCTCGACGTTCTCATGTAGGCCAGCCCCTCGAGCGCCGCCATCTCGACGACGAGCCGCTCGGCGCTGACGCCGTCGCAGGGATAGAGGACGGTGCAGTCCGGCACGGCGCGCATGAGGGCCAGATCTTCGAGGGCCATCTGCGAAGGCCCGTCCTCGCCAATCGAGACGCCGGCGTGCGAACCGGCCAGCTTCACGTTGACGAACGAAATCCCGGCCATGCGGATGAAGTCGCCGGCCCTCGACAGGAAGCACGCGAAGGTGGATGGGAACGGGATCGCGCCGCGCGAGGCGAGCCCCATGGACGTCCCGACCATCACCTGTTCGGCGATGTAGTTCTGGAAGAAACGATCAGGATGCGATTTCTCGAACCGCTCGCTGAACGTGGAGTTCTTCACGTCGGCGTCGAGCGCCACCACCCGGGGATCGATTCCGCCGAGCGCCGCCAGCGCGGTGCCATACGCCTCCCGCGTCGCGACGAGATCCCCTTTCTTGTAGGCGGGCGGCGGCATCTTCGAATACTCGACTGCGACCGGCGGGCGGCTTTTCGAGGACGGAGGCGGGATTGAGGGGGTGGGCGCTCCTTCGATCAGCTGCCGCTGCAACTCGGCAACCGCGCGGTCGGCCTCTTCACCCTTCTTCAACGCCTTGCCGTGCCAGCCGCTCTTGCCCTCGACCGCGGCGACCCCCTTGCCCTTGACCGTGCTCGCCAGGATGACCGTCGGCCGTTCGTGCGTCGAGCGGGCCGACGCGAACGCATCGAGCAACTGCTGCACGTCGTGCCCGTCGACCACCACGGCGTGCCAGCCGAACGCTCGCCACCGCGCTGCGATCGCGTCCATGTGGTGGGTCAACTGCGTCGGCTCGCTCTGTCCGAGGGCGTTGACGTCAACGACCACACAGAGATTGTCCAACTTCTCTGAAACAGAGATCGAGGCGGCCTCCCAGACCGAACCCTCGGCCATTTCGCCGTCGCCCAGCAGCACGTATGTCCGGTAGTCGGATCCGATCCGCCGCGCGTTGAGCGCGATGCCGACAGCCGCGCAGATTCCCTGACCGAGCGAACCGGTGGCCACGTCGACGAAAGGCAGCCGCGGGGTGGGATGACCCTCGAGGTCGGAATCGATTCTCCGGAGCTCGAGGAGCTGCTCGCGGGGAAACAGTCCCGCTTCAGCCCATACCGCGTAGAGGATCGGCGCCGCGTGTCCCTTCGACAGGACGAAACGGTCGTTGTCGGCGTTCTTCGGGTTGTTCGGCTCGTATCGCATCTCGCCGAAGAAGAGCGTCGCCATGATCTCGGCGGCTGACATGCACGACGTCGGATGGCCGCTGCCGGCCTCCGTGGTCGAGCGTATGGAGTCGATTCGGAGCTGGGTCGCTACGTTCCGGAGTGCGGCAACAGAGGATTCGCTCATGGCAGAAGCGAAGTGTATCACCGGAGACCGGCCTCGCGTACCGCCAGCAGGTAGTGCGCGGCGAGCGGTCCCTGCTGAGCAGCACACGGAGCGATGCTCGCGAGGGTCTCGCGCGCCCGGTCGGCGAACTCGTGGTTTCCGGACACTGTGGCCAGCCGCGCGAACAGGCGCGACGCCTCGCAGTTGGACACGAACGGTTTGACCGTGCGGCGCAACAGCCCGATGTCGTCAGGATCGTTCCCGGGAGCACGATCGCGGAGCCCTCCCGCGTGCTCGTCCCACATCGTGCGGAGCACATAGAGCGCCAGCTCCTCCGCCATCATCTCGTAGGGAACCGTGCCGGTGGCCTCGGCCGCGTCGAGCGCAGCGGTCGCCATCGCGATCTGGTCGTCCAGCAGGCCCCGCACCCTCGGCTCGCCATCGAAATAATGTGCCACGCCGGCGCCCGGCCTGTAGCAGAGGAGCAGCACCCGCTCGAGCGACGCGATGGCAAACTCCCCCAGCGCCGCGTCGTTGGTGGTGTGGGCGGCCCGCAGGGCTGCCGAGATCATCGCGCCGTTCCAGACCGAGTACAACGTGCGATCCACGGGCGGCGCTGTCTGCGCGGCCCTTTCCGCAGGTGTGCGCAGCGAGAAATACAGCTCATCGGCACACTGTGAGCCGCCCCACCCGCCCTCGGCCTGGTCGGCGAGCCAGGTCTGGGCATACCGGATGATCCCCGCCGCGACATCCGCGTAGCGCGCCACGTTCAGCACGGTCCCGGCATCGACCAGGACCCCCAGCAGGGCCGCATTCACAGGCAGCAGTTTCTCCCGCTGCGGAAGCGTCCAGTCGCGGCTCGTCGCGGACCGGAAGAATCCTCCGTCCACCTGGTCGTGGAGATCCCCTGAGCCCATCGCGTCGAGCGTGCACTCGACCATCGCCCGCCACACCGCATCTCCTGTTTCGGCGTGGAGATCGAGCGCGAGATGGAGGGGGGCTGTGAGCGGGAACTTGGGGCCCGTTCCGAAGCCGCCGTGCGCGGCGTCGTAGGTCTGGAGGATCGCATCGAGGAGCGAGTCGGAGCGCGGCGCCGCGGCAGGGGCCGGCGACGAACGCTCGCCCGCCGCCATCGATCGCGCGGCGATCTCTTCACGCCTGGCGGCAAACGCGTCGGCAACCTGACTCAACACGGTGGCGAAGCGTCCGACCGACACGAACGTGCCCCCGGTGACGATGGCGCCTTCGGCCGTCAGAAACGCCGTCGTCGGGAGGCCGCCGAGGCCGTATCGCTCCATGATGTCGGGCCGGCGGTCCGCGTCGACGCGCACCGGAACGAATCGACTGTTGACCTGTTCGGCCACCGTCTCGTCCGCATAGCTCGTGCGATCCATCTCGCGGCACCAGTGGGACCACGTCGCGGAAATCGACAGCAGCACGGGTTTGGCTTCCGCCCGGGCCCGGGCGAACGCATCGGGGTGCCACGGAGACCAGGAAATGGGCATCAGCAGGTTCGGCAGCCGGCGAGCAATTGCAGCAGGCATGCGCTCGATCCACCGACCCGCGGAACTGGCATGCCGGCGGTGGACCGGGCGGCACCGATCGCTCAATTATAATGAGTGGATGCTTGCGCTGCGGTTCGCCGGGCTGCTGGCGGTGGCGGTTTGGTTTGGCGGGCTGCTGGCGCTCGGCACCATTGCTGCGCCGTCGGTCTTCGACGTCATCGATTCGCGGCAGATCGCGGAGGGTCGGGTGCTGGCCGGCGATCTGTTCGGCGAAATCCTGCGACGTTTCCAGCTCGTCGGCTACGCGTGCGGCGCCGCACTCCTGCTGTCCTTGATCGCGCGTGCCGTGCTGGGACCCCGTCCCAGATTCTTCGCGCTTCGGGCCGGCATCACCACGCTCATGCTGGCAGCGGCAGTCTATTCAGGTACGGTCCTCACGGGCCGAATCGAGGCCCTGCGCCACGAGATCGGCGTCGCGCCGTCGACGCTCGCCGGCGACGATCCGCGCCGGGTGGAGTTCCGGCGGCTGCACGAGCGGTCCACGGGTCTACAGCTGGTACCCCTGATTGGCGGGCTGGCCCTGCTGGTCGGAGAGCTGCTCGATCGCTAGCGCCTCGGTCCGCCCAGGAGAACAGCGTTGCATCACGAGACACTGAAGAAAATCGCCGCGGTCCTCACCGCCGAACCCGATCCGACCCGCGCCATGGAGGGCGTTGTCCGAACGCTCGAAGCCGACATGGCCTATTACACGTGGGTCGGGATCTATTTGCTCGACGGCAACGAGCTGGTGCTCGGGCCGTTCGTGGGCAAGCCCTCGCCGCACACCCGCATCCCACTCGGTCGCGGCATCTGTGGCGCCGCGGCGGCCGAAAAAGCGACCATCGTCGTTGACGACGTGAATGCGGATCCGCGATATCTGGCGTGCAGCCTCGAGACGCGATCGGAGATCGTGGTGCCGATCATGCTCGACGGAGACGTGCTGGGCGAGATCGACATCGACAGCGACCGGCCCGCCGCTTTTGGTCCCGACGACCGCGCCTTGCTCGAACAGGTCGCAGAGCGCCTGGCACCGACGCTCCGGATGGGGCTCAGAGCCAACGGCTGACGGCCCGGACCGCCGCCATCCGCCAACCCAATACTCGACAGCAGAATCTCATTCAGCACTCAGCACTCAGCACTCAGCACTCAGCACTCAGCACTCAGCACTCAGCACTCAGCATTCAGCATTCCATCATGTCCCACGTCATCACCTTGATTCCGGGCGACGGCATCGGCCCGGAGGTCACCGCGGCGGTGGTCCGCATCTTGGCGGCCGCCGGACTCGACATCACATGGGAGCGCCACGATGCCGGCGTCATGGCGTTCAAGCGGTTCAACGTGTCGCTCCCCGCGGAACTGCTCGAGTCGATTCAACGCAACAAGGTGGCGCTGAAAGGGCCGGTGACGACGCCCATTGCCGAAGGCTTCACGAGCGTGAACGTCGGCCTGCGCAAGGCGCTCGATCTCTACGCGAATCTTCGGCCGGTGCGCAACATCGCGGGCGTGGACAGCCGGTTCGCCGGCGTGGATCTGGTGATCGTTCGCGAGAACACCGAGGACCTGTATTCCGGGCTCGAGCACGAGATCGTCCCGGGCATCGTCGAGAGCCTGAAGATCATCACCGAGCGCGCCTCGACCAGGATCGCGCGGTTCGCCTTCGAGCATGCGCGCGCCAACGGACGCCGGCGCGTGACGGCGATCCACAAGGCGAACATCATGAAGCTCAGCGACGGGCTCTTCCTCGACAGCTGCCGTACGGTGTCCCGCGAGTACCCGGAGGTCACCTACGACGAACGTATCGTGGATGCCGTCTGCATGCAGCTCGTGATGCATCCCGAGAAGTTCGACGTGCTGCTCCTGCCGAACTTGTACGGCGATATCGTGTCGGATCTGTGCGCCGGCCTCGTCGGTGGTCTCGGCGTGGTACCCGGCGCGAACATGGGAGCCACGTGCGCGATGTTCGAGGCCGTCCACGGCAGCGCGCCGGACATCGCGGACCAGAACCTCGCGAACCCCACGGCGCTTCTACTCTCCGCGCTCATGATGCTCGATCACATCGGCGAGCGCGAGAAGAGCGCGACGATTCGTCAGGCCCTCGGGCAGGTGCTGATCGATGGGCGCGTGCGGACGCGCGACCTCGGAGGCACGGCATCGACGACGGCGTTCACGGAAGCGATCTGCCGGGAGGTGGAAAAGAACTGACGTCCCCGCCGGCTCTCGACGCCGTGGTATAGTTCGTCGTAATGCTCGACGAGATCACCCAGGCCGTGCTGGCTCGCGAGGATGTCGGGCGGTACCTGCGCGGCGGTCATGGGCAATCCGAGCTCCAGGCGCGTGAGCGGATCCACGCGTACCTCGACGAGCTGCGGACCACACAGCGCTATCCGATCTATCGGGCGCTGAAACACCCGCTCTATCCAATCCTGCGAAAGATCGAACGCATCGACGAAGGCGTGCACACCGCGCAGGAGGCGAGCCGGGCCGGGCGGGTGATCTACATCTCCAACCACAAGAGCCATCTCGATTACCTGGTCGAGCCCCTGGCCCTCGACGACAATGGCGTGCGTCCGCCGATTATCGCCGCCGGCATCAATCTTTTCGGCGGCCCGCTCGGCCTGCTCCACCGCCATATCACCGGCGCCATCCCGATCCGGAGGAACGCGAAGGACCCCGCGTACCTGGTGACGCTGAAAGCCTACGTCTCGGAGCTGCTGGGCCGCCACGATCTGATGTTCTACATCGAGGGCGGCCGGAGCTACACCGGCGAGCTGCGGCCTCCGAAGACGGGGCTGCTTCACGCCGCGCTGCAGGCGCAGCGCGCCGATCTGCTCGTCGTGCCGATGGCCATCGCCTACGACGTCGTTCTCGAGGATCACATCCTCGCGCATCAGGGGGCAAAGCGCCGGCAGCGGCCCTTCGCGCGCGAGGTGGCGGAGATGGTGCGCTACGCCGTGGGCTATCAGTCGCGTGCCTTCGTCACCTTCGGCGCACCCATCGCCCTGCGCGGACACGATCCGGACAGCCGGCGCGACATCATGGGTCTCGCCCATCAGATCCGGGACACGATTGGCGTGATGTACAAGGTCCTCCCCACGGCCGTGCTCGCCGCCGCGATGCGGCCGTCGATCACGAGGCGCGAGCTCGTCGCGACGGCCGACGCTCTTGTCGAGACGCTGCGCGCGTCGGGCGCCAACATGGGGGTCGTCTCGGGTGAGCAGGCGGTCGACGCGGGCGCCGAAGCGCTCGTCACCCGCAACATCATCTTCGTCGAGCGTGGCGGGCGCTTCCGGGTTCGCGAGCGCACGGTTCTCCGCTATTACGCCCGCACGCTGCAGCATCTGCTGGCCGGAGCGAGAAAGCCTCCCCGTACGCACTGATGATCGACAGCGTCTCCAAAGCGGCCTTTCACACTCTTGCCGGCAGCCAGACACTGAAGCGCATGGCGTCCCGCTACGGGATGCGAACGGCGAAAAGCTTCGCCCGGCGATTCATCGCCGGCGAAACGGTCGAGGAGGCCATCGAGGCGGCCCGCGCGGTGGAGGCTGCGGGGTTGCGGCAGACGCTCGACTTTCTCGGCGAGAGCGTCAGCAGCATCGCAGAAGCCGACAGGGCCACCCGCGCGTACCTGGAGATTCTCCGGCGCATCACCGGCGCCGCCATCGGACGCAACATCTCATTGAAGCTCACGCAGCTCGGTCTGACGGTCGACCGCGCCACCTGCGTGGATAACGTGCGGCGCATCCTCGACGCCGCCGGCGCGCACGAGTTCTTCGTCCGGATCGACATGGAGAACTCGCCCTACACGCAGGTCACGCTGGACATCTTCGAGACCATCTGGCAGCAGGGGTACCGCAACGCCGGGGTCGTGCTGCAGTCGGCGCTGCCGAGGAGCGCTGCGGATGCCAAGCGCATGAACAGCATCGGCGCGCGCATCCGGCTCGTCAAGGGAGCCTACAAGGAACCGAAGACCGTGGCGTATCAGCGAAAGTCCGACGTCGATGCCGCATTCGTCGAGATCATGAAAATCCTCCTGCTCGAAGGGATCGCTCCGGCAATCGCGACCCACGATCCGGCGATGCTCACGGCCACGCGTGAGTTCGCGGCCGGTCGTGGGATACAGGCGGATCGCTTCGAGTTCCAGATGCTGTACGGCATCCGGCGGGACCTGCAGGCCAGCCTCGTTCAGCAAGGTTTCAAGGTGCGCGTCTACATTCCGTTCGGAGGCGAGTGGTTTCCCTACTTCATGCGCCGACTGGGTGAACGGCCCGCGAATATCGGATTTGTCATGAAAAGTCTGGTTCGAGAGACATAAGAGTCTCGTCCGCCGCACCACCGCGGGCCCGCGCGGTCGGCGCTTCCCACCCCGCCTTACTCCAGTCAGCGGTTTAGAGCAAACAGCTACACACGGACGGGAATACCCGTTCCGTCATCCTCGGCTAAGTATCTGGATGAGCAGCACTTCAGGCGACTGACCTCTCCGTGGCACACCTCTTGGATATTCATGGTGTTGCCGGGTGGCGAAACCGGCCAGACCAAGCCGGCGTCCCAGGGAAAGGGAACAACCGGCGGAAGCCACGAGAGGGGTCAAATGGTAACGAACTATCCCCAGCATCTCGCAAGTGCAGCGGAAGGGTGTGGTCGCGGAACGAGTGAAGGCATGGCGGGCCGGATCATGGGTCGTCTGGGGCAGTTGATGTGCGGATTGCGCGGCCACGACTCGGTCCTGCACTTTGAAGGCAAGCGTGTGATGATGCGGTGCACGTCGTGCGGGTACGACACACCTGGTTGGGAAATCAACGGCCGCGGCCCTCGCCTGCGTTACGAAGGGGATGCGCACCGGCACCTGCTGACGGACCAGCGCCTCGCGCTCCGCAAGAGCGCGTAACCCAATTCCTCGACCGTCTCCATCAGCACCACTGGCGCGCAAAGCGCGCCAGTACGTTCCGGCACGCCAGCACGTCGGCCACGTTCACATATTCCTCGGTGCTGTGAAGGCCGGCTCCGCCCGGCCCGAACAACACGGACGGAATCCCGGCACCGCCGAGGATGGCCGCGTCGGTCCAGAAGCTCAGCCCCGACAAGCGCGCCGTGACACCGGCGGCGGCGGCGGCCGTTTCGAGCGCCGCCGGCAGGGCGTGATCGGCGGCTATCTCGTACGAGGAGCGCGAGAGGCCGGCCCGCGCCTCGGCGTCGAACTCCCGGTCCGTGCGATGCAGCCTCTCCAGGATGTGCCGCACTTCCTCCAATGCCGCACCGGCGCGCTCGCCGCCGACGGTCCGGCGTTCCATGCGCAGCAAGCATCGGTCGGGATAACTGCTCATCTCGCGCCCGCCCTCGATGATCGAGGCGTGGAGCGAAGCCGTCCCCATCAAGGGATGGGCCACGCGTGACTGCAGCTCCCGGTCGAGCCGCTCGAGCTCCGCGAGCACCCGGCCCATGCGGAAAATGGCATCGCGGCCGTCGACCGGCCGGCTGCCATGCGCGGCGCGTCCGCGCGTCTCAATCTCCAACCAGGCAAAGCCTTTGTGACCCACGCCGATGGCCAGGTCGGTCGGCTCGGTCACGACCGCCGCATCGGCCGTCCACCGCCTCACGAGTGCGTCTGCCCCCAGGCTGGCAAACTCTTCGTCGATCACCGCCGCCACGATCAGCCGGCCGCTCGCGAACCCGTCGTTCGCGAGCATGCGTGCCGCGTCGATCATGGCGGCGAGTCCACCTTTCATGTCCTGCGCGCCGCGCCCGTACAATCGGCCGTTCTGCTGTCGAGGGCGCCACGGGTCGGTCATGCCCTCGACGCCAACGGTGTCGGTGTGGCCGCAGAACATCAGCGACCGACCGGGGGTCCGGCCTTCGAGCACGCCAATCACGTTCGGCCGGCCCGCTTCGACCTGCTGCAGCTCGACGTCGAGGCCCACCGTGCGCATGTGCTCGGCGATGAACGCCGCCACGTTCCCCTCTCCGGAGGCGCCCGGCACGAGCGAGGGATTGACGGAGTCGAGGGCCACGAGCTGCTCGAGAAGGGAGATCACCGGATCCATGGCATCATGCAGTCTATGCCAATCAGCGGGCGCGTCGCGGCGATCACCGGCGCATCTTCGGGCATCGGCCTCGCCTGCGCCGAGCATCTCGCGCGCAACGGTGTCGCCGTGGTTCTTGGCGCGCGACGCAGCGACAGGCTGGCGGCGGCGGTGGACCGGATTCGCGCAGCCGGCGGACGCGCCGAAGCGGTCGAGATGGACGTGACCGTGGAGTCGGACGTCGAACGGCTCACCGCCCGCGCCCTCGACGCGTTCGACGGCCTCGACATCATGATCTGCAACGCCGGGTTCGGCTACTACGGGACGGTGGAACAGACGCCATCCGCGGTGATGCAGCGCCTGGTGGACGTGAACTTCATGGGCAGCTTCCATGGCGCGCGCGCCGCGCTGCCCCTCTTCCGAAAGCGCGGGCGCGGGCACCTGCTCCTGATCTCGTCCATCGTGGGGCGCCGCGGCGTTCCTCTGATGAGCGCCTACAGCGCGACCAAGGCCGCCCAGGCGGGGTTCGTGGAAGCGCTCCGCTCGGAATTCGTCGGCACCGACATCCACGTGACCGCCGTGTATCCCGTGTCCACGGAGACGGAGTTTCGAACCGCCATGCAGCGCGACTACGGCCACTTCGTCGACGGCGTCGGTCCCAAACAGTCGGTCGAGGAGGTCGCAGAGGCGATCGTCACCTGTATCCGCCGCCCTCGGGCCGAGGTGTACCCGCATGCCAGATCACGCGCGCTGCCGATCCTGAATGCGATTGCGCCGGCGTTGACCGACAAGCTGGTACGAAAGTACGGCCGCCATCGTGTCATCCAGCGGACCCGATAGGCCCGACCCGGAAATCCGGATGAGCATGGAGACAGCTCAGGCGATCGCCGAGACCGTGGCCGCCGCAGGCGGGCGTGCGCTCTTCGTCGGCGGCTGGGTGCGCGATCGGCTGCTCGGCCACGAATCCAAGGACGTGGACATCGAAGTTTACGGCGTCCCGGCGGACCGTCTGCGCGACATCCTCGAGCGGTTCGGGTCCGTCAACGCAGTCGGCGAGAGCTTCACCGTCTACAAGGTTGCCGGCATCGACGTCTCCCTGCCCCGGCGCGATTCGAAAGTCGGGCGCGGACATCGCGGATTCGAAGTGACGGGCGATCCCGACATGCCGGTTGAAGAGGCGGCCCGACGACGCGACTTCACGGTGAACGCAATCGCCTGGGATCCGCTGCGGCTCGAGTATCTGGACCCGTTCGACGGCCGGGGGGATCTGCTCGAGCGCAGGATTCTGCGCGCCGTCGATCCGCGCACGTTCGTCGACGATAGCCTGCGGGTGCTCCGCGCCGTGCAGTTCGCGGCGCGCCTGGGTCTGCAGATCGAGCCGGCAACGTTCGAGCTCTGCCGGCGGATCCCGCTGGACGATCTGCCAGCCGAACGGATCTGGGGAGAGATCGAGAAACTGCTCCTTCGGGCCCGCCAGCCCTCGGTGGGTTTTGCCGTGGCGCTGGACCTCCTCGTCATCGAACGGCTCTTCCCCGAGCTGCACGCGCTCGTCGGCTGCCCCCAGGAGCCCGAATGGCATCCCGAAGGAGACGTGTGGGTTCACACGCTGATGGTGATCGATGAGACGCGCACACGGATCGACGATCTGGATCGGCCGATGCAGATCGCGGCGATGCTCGGCGCCGTCTGCCACGATCTCGGCAAACCTGCGACCACGGCCTTCATCGACGGGCGGATCAGGTCGCTCGAACACGAGCAGGCGGGCGTTGCGCCCGCTCTGGCGCTCCTCGATCGCCTCAACGTGCACACCATTGGCGGGTACGACGTCCGCCGGCAGGTGGTCGGCATCGTCGCCTATCACCTGGCGCCGAATGCCTTTTACAAGTCCGGGAGCCCGGTCGGCGATGGCGCGTTTCGGAGACTGGCGCAGAAGGTGGACCTCGAGCTGCTCGCGCTCGTCGCCCAGTCCGATTGTCAGGGACGCGCTGGCGAGTTCGACTGCTCCGGCATCGACTGGTTTCTCGAGCGCGCCAGGGCGCTCGGCGTCGAGCACGCCCCGCCCGATCCCATCGTCAAGGGCCGCCATCTGCTCGCGCTTGGACTCCGGCCCGGTCCGGACGTCGGCAGGATCCTGAAGCAGATCTACGAGCGGCAGCTCGATGGCCGCATCACCACGCTCGACGACGGCCTCGCGGCCGCCCGCGAGATCATCGGCGAGAGCGGCGGGGCCGGTGATAGTGTGGATGCGCACTCACGATGAAAACCATCGCCCGAACGCACAGGTGCCTGTGGCCGTTGTTGCTCGCGATACTCTCTGCAGCGCTGCTTCCTTCACGGGCCGACGCGCAACCGCGCGAGCCCGTCGGCCCGTTCGCCGCCGACGTGCGCATCGCCCTCCCGCGGTTCAAGGACGACCCGGGAGTGTCGGCCGATCTCGGCGTGGCGACCGCAAACCTGCCGACGCGGGGACTCGGGCTGGTCGCGGGCGGCCACTGGTATCCCGTTGGCAAAGGCCGCGTCACGCTCGGGCTCGGCGGGGAGCTTCTTGTCAGCGGCGCGACCAAGACGCTCGACGCCGCCGAGGACGATCCCGCGAGCGTCGAAAGCCCAGCCGTCCGCACGCGTTTCTGGTCGATCTCGCCGCAGGTCTCGCTGAACTTTGGTACCGGCCGGGGCTGGAGCTACCTGACCGGCGGGCTGGGTTGGGGCGGGTTCAAAACCGAGCTCGAGGCATCGCCGGTCGGCGACGCCGAGTCAGGCCCGCGCGTGCTCAACTACGGCGGCGGCGCGCGCTGGTTCGCCAAAGAGCATGTCGCCTTCGCGATCGATCTCAGGTTCTACGCCGTGAACGCCCAGCTCGCGTCAACCAACCGTCCTGCCTATCCGTCGATGACGCTGATGGTTTTCAGCGCGGGCGTGTCGTTCAAATAGCGATCAGCGCGTCCGTAGCTCGTGGTCCGTAGCTCGTGGTCCGTGGCTCGTGGTCCCTGGGACGAGCCTCGTACGTGGCACATGACAAGCAGCACGTCGCACACCGCACGTGGCACGTGGCACGTCGTTCGTGATTACGCCGCCTCTCTCCCTCTCCTCCACTCCTCGAACAGCCGGGCGGCGTTTCCAGAAACGGATCGCAAAGAGGGACTCCAGCCGAGTGCGCGGGCGCGAGGACTGCGGACCACCTGATCGAGCGCGAGCGCGTCGGCATAGGCGCCCATCTTCTGGTGCGCCTCCAACAGCGGTACGCGCCGGACGCTCGGGTTGATCGACGCATACGCCGAAATGGCGGCAACCAGATCGTTCACCCGCTCGTCCCCCTCGTCATTGGCGTGAAACACGCCCGCGGCGTCCGCCGTGTTCACCAGCCGCAGGTAGAGCTCGCCCAGGTCGCGGTCGTAGACGAGCGCCCAGTGATTGTCGCCGCCGCCGATGATCCGGACGAGCCCGTTGGCGGCATCCTTGAACAGGCTGCCAACGATCCCCCGCGAACCCCCGTACACGATGCCAGGCCGCACGATCACGGTACGCAGCCCGCCGGTCGCGGCATCGAGCACCCGCTTCTCGTGATCGGGACGCCAGAGGACGAGCTCCGCGGGATTGAGCGGCGCCGATTCGTCCATGGGCACCGGGGAGGAGCCGAGAATCCACACGCCGGAGGTATAGATCAGAAACCGCCCGGACCTCCCGTCCGTCCGGGTCAGCACGTCGATGGCTGCCGCGTCAACCTGCGGGCCACGCGCGGAATTCTCGAACGCCGTATGGACGGCCCCGTCAGCGGCAGCCGCCGCATCGGCGTAGGTCCCGGGCCTGGCCAGATCCCCCAGCACAGGGTGACCCCCGCGCGCCTGGACCTGCGCGGCCTTCTCCGAGTTGCGGACCAGCGCATCCACGCGATGCCCTCCGCGCACCAGTGAATCGAGGACCGCAGAGCCGATGTATCCCGTTCCGCCCGTGAGAAAAATACGCATGAAAACGAGTTCCCATCTTCCAGCTTCCAGCTCACAGCCTTCCGCATTCCGCATTCAGCAATCAGCATTCAGCATGCAGCATTGGCTAAATGTCCCAAATCCGTTCCTGGCGGTCGTAAAAAGTGATCAGCCCGTCCTCGCTCACCTTCAGGACGGCCCCGAACCGCGCGGCCGCCATCGCGGCGGTCGTTCTGGCGCCTTCGACGGCGAGATTCGAGTGCGGCTCCGGCGGCTCGCCGTGGAGCAGGATCGCGCCGACCGCGAGCAGACGGCCGGAACTGTCGGTTACGGTCGCGCCGTCCGTTTTCGCGAGTCCGGCCAGGATCGCCGGGTCGAGCCCGACCGCCGTCCGGCCCCTCAGCATGTGCAGCAACTGCATCCGCGTCGGGATGTCTCTCGCCGGGGCGCGGACCAGATCCAGCTGGTCGCCCGGCGCAACCAGGTGCGGCAGCGACTGCTCGTGGTCGCGGAGCACGACGAACAGAGCCCCCTGTCGGGCATCGGCGAGATCGATGGCGGTCTGGAACAGCCGCTCGGCCAGTGCCGTGCTGCCGACAGCCGCCTCCCACATGTCGTACTTCGCCTGCACGTCGAGCAGGTGCCACCGCGCGTTGCGGAAGCTGAACACCTCGACGCCGTGGGTGAACACCTTGATCTCGTGTGCCGGGCTGAGAACCACACAGATGTTGCGGTTGCCCGCCGTCGCGAGCGCATGCTCCGTGTAAGGAGCGGGACAGGGGACATCAAGCCGTCCCGGCTTTGCGTAGCGGCCGACCTCGATCAGATCGAGCACCGTACCCGCACCGTTGACGAGGAACAGCGTCGAGAGCCCGTCGCACAGGCGATAGAAGCTCTTGATGCCGGTCAGTGCCTGCGAATATCGATACGCCACCGTGGCCGGCGGTTCCCCGATGCCGTGCGCGGGATCGCTATCGCCCTCGAGCAGCAGCACCCCGGAGGAAATCGCGCGGTTCTCGTAACTCGACAGCGCAGCGACCCGCAGCACCTCGATCGCCGTGGCGACGAGGTCCGCGCGGTTGACGGTCGCCGCTCCCGTGTCGGTCGAGTCGAGGAACGCGCCGATGTAGCGGTCCTCGATCGCGCCGCGGAACAGATCGCCGCGCTCCAGCATCTGCTTGGGATCGAAAATCGCCCGGTAGCGCAGCGCGAGCACGCTTCCGATGGCCCGCGCCAGGCGCACTTCGTGCGCCGTGAACGGCCGCCGGGCAGGCACGTGCAGCACGTGGCGGGTCCCGAACCAGCGGATCGACAACACTGACGGATCGTTGGTGGGCTCGATCGCCAGGCGGCCGTCCGAGGAGAGCGAGGGAATCGGCTCGGTCTCGAACGTCGCGCGGCCGAAAAACTGGCGCAACGCCCCCTGCAGGAGGTTGTCGTAGAGCGCACTGGCGGCAAATACTGGCGGGAGCGACATCGAGATTTTCAATCATAATTCACACTGTCCCTTCTTCGAAGGTCGTTGTCTTATCGTGGCCCGGCGGCAGTGGCGATGGAGTGAGGCTCGACAGCAGACATGACCCGGCGCACGCTCATCGATTTCTTCGACGACCTTTCGGCAACCCCCGGCAACTTCCTGGTCTACGACGACGGGTATCGGACCTGGTCGTACAGCTATGCCGACGTGGCGTCCTCCGCGCGCGCGTTGGCGACGCGTTTCGCCGCCGCTGGCATCACCAAGGGTGAGACGGTTGCCATCTGGAGCGAGAACAGGCCCGAATGGATCGTTGCAGTATGGGGCTGCCTGCTCGAGGGCGTCGTCCTCGTGCCCATCGACTACCGCGCCTCTTCCGCCTTTCTTGCGCGCGTCTCGGAGATCGTCGACGCCCGGGCAGTGCTGGCAGGGGAGGTTGTCGATGTTTCGGGGCTGGACAGCCGGCGCCCGATCTGGCCGCTCGCGGAGCTGCGTCCCGCAGAAGCCGTTCAGGAGGCTGCAGCGGTGCGCACCCGGCCACGGATCGACCCCGACGACACAGCGGAGATCATTTTCACGTCGGGCGCGACTGCGGATCCCAAGGGCGTCGTCATCACGCACCGCAACATCCTCGCGAACATCGTCCCCATCGAGCGCGAGATCGTGAAATACCGCCGCTACGCGCGGCCGTTCCAGCCCATACGGTTCCTCAACCTGCTGCCTCTCAGCCACATGTTCGGGCAGGCCATGGCCACCTTCATTCCGCCGATGCTGCCGGGCCTCGTGCTCTTCACGCGCAGCTATTCGCCCGAGGACATCCTGCGCCAGATTCACGGCCGCCGCGTCTCGGTGCTGGTGTGCGTGCCCAAGATGCTGGAGGTGTTGCGCGATCACGTGCTGCGGAGTGCGCCGGAGGCACAGGAGCCGTACGCAGGCAGGCTGCACTGGGTCGCCAGATGGTGGCGGTATCGGCGCGTACACCGCCTCTTCGGCCTCAAGTTCTGGGCCTTCGTGGTGGGAGCCGCGCCGCTCGATCCCGATCTCGAAGCGTTCTGGGGGAGGCTCGGCTTTCTGGTGGTGCAGGGGTACGGGCTGACGGAAACCGCGCCGATCGTGACCCTCAATCACCCGTTCCACGCAGTCCGCGGTGCCGTCGGCAAGCCCATTGGCGGCGTCGAGGTGCAGATCGCCGGGGACGGAGAGATTCTCGTGCGCGGCGAAAACGTCACCCGCGGTTATTACAACGCACCGGAGGAGACGAAGTCCGCGTTCAGCGACGGCTGGTTTCACACCGGCGACATCGGCGAGTTCGACGAGAAAGGCCAGCTGCACATCCGCGGACGCAAGAAGGAGATGATCGTCACGCCGGAGGGGCTCAACGTGTTTCCCGAAGACGTGGAACGCGTGCTGAACGGCATCCCCGGCGTGCGCGAATCGGCCGTCGTCGGCGCCCACGTCCAGGGTTCGACCTCCGAGCGGGTCCACGCCGTGCTCGTCGTCGAGCCGGGCACCGATGTCGACGATGTGCTGCGCGTCGCGAACACGCAGCTGGCCGATCACCAGAAAATCAGGGCGGCGGCTCTCTGGACGGCGAACGAGCTTCCGCGGACGGAGGGAACGCGCAAGCTGAAGCGGCGGGAGCTCAGACAATGGCTGGACGGCGAGCACGCTCGTCCGGCGAGCGCCGCGGGCGCCGGGCCGCGCAGCGTCGAGTCGGTCATCGCGCGGTTCGCTCCGGGAAGGAAGGTGACGCGGGAGACAACGATCGACGAGCTCGGCTTGAGCTCGCTCGAGCGCGTGGAGCTGATGATGGCGCTGGAAGAGGCGTTTCAGGTCACGGTGGACGAGTCCCAGTTCGGCGCCGCGCGGACGGTGGGCGATCTTGACGCGTTGACTCGTCCGATCGAAACCGCTGGCCCGGCGGCGATCCTGCGCGCCGAGACCATCGACTTCCCGTCATGGAACCGCTCGCTGCCGGCCCGTGCGCTGCGCCGCGCGAGCCTCCCCACGTGGATCCTTCCGCTCGGACGGCTGTTCGCGACGCTCCAGGTGGAGGGGCTCGAGCACCTGCGTGGCGTGGACGGCCCTGTCGTGTTCGCGGCAAATCATCAGAGCCACCTGGATACGCCGGCGATTCTGGACGCGCTGCCACCCGGATGGCGCTACCGGGTGGCCCCGGCCATGGCGAAGGAGTTCTTCAGGGCGCACTTCTACCCCGAGCAGTTCGGACGCCGCGCCTGGCTGACCAACAGCCTGAACTACTATCTGGCGTCGCTGTTCTTCAACGCGTTTCCGCTGCCGCAACGCGAGGCGGGGACCCGCCAGACGCTCCGCTATATCGGCGACCTCGTCAGCAGTGGTTATTCGATCCTGATTTTCCCCGAGGGTCGCCGCACCGAGCGGGGCGAGATTGGCCGATTCCAGCCGGGCGCGGCGATGATCGCGGCGCGCCTGGGAGCGCCGGTGATTCCGGTGCGGCTCGAGGGACTCGACCGAATCTTGCACCAGAAGGCCCGGTTCCCGACGCGCGGCAAGGCGAGGGTCGCGTTCGGACGGCCCATCAACCTGCGGGGCACTGACTACGCCGCCCTCGCCCTCGAGATCGAGATGGCCGTCAAGCAGCTCTGAGAGCCAAAGTCTTGCCTGATCGGGGATTAGCGATGCTGGATTACGGCACTGCTGAGTTTGCGCGGGCCGTCCAAATGTGGCACAATCTTTGATTGGAAAGGACACCATTTGAGCAAGGACGATCTGATTGATGTGCAGGGCACTGTCGTGGCGGTGCACAGCGGCGGGCTTTACCGCGTGCAGTGCGACCAGGGTCACGAAGTGCTGGCGCAGTTGAGCGGCCGTATGCGCCGCTTTCGCATCAAGGTAGTTCCGGGGGATCGCGTGACTGTCGGCGTGTCGCCCTACGACCCGGTCCGCGGCATCATCACCTTCCGCGCTCGGTAAGAATCACGTTTTGAGCTCTCATCCAGCCCAACATCAGACGCCACGTCCGCGAGGACCACGACGAGGAGCGCGGCCGTCCCGGCCGCGCCATACGGGATCGCGCGCGCCCATGGAGGCCCGCCCCGCTGCTCCCGCCGCGACGCGCGAACAGGCGGAGTACGATCCTCGCCCCGTTGCGTTCGAGACCCTCGGCCTCGAGGCGTCACTCATCGAAGGTATCCGCGTGCGCGGTTTCGCGGCGACCACGCCCATTCAGAGCGCAGTCATCCCGATCGTCATGGACGGCAACGATCTGATCGGCTGCGCCGCCACGGGCACCGGCAAGACCGCCGCATTCCTCCTGCCGATCCTCAACCGCATGCTCAAGGCGCGGGCCGCGGCGCCAGACGAGCGCGGCTTCACACGCGTGCTGATCCTGGCGCCGACGCGGGAGCTCTGCGTGCAGATCGAGGATGACGTGCAGGGCTTCACGTACCACACCGACCTCACCAGCATCGCGGTCTACGGCGGCGTGCCGATGGACGCGCAGGAACGCGCGCTCAAGTCCGGCGTGGACATCGTGGTGGCCACACCCGGACGGCTCATGGATCACATGCGCAGCCACACGGTGGGCTTCGACAAGCTCGACACGCTGGTCCTCGACGAGGCGGACCGCATGATGGACATGGGCTTCTGGCCCGATGTTCGACGTATCGTCGCGGCGCTCCCGGACTCGGCGGCGCGGCAGACCCTGCTCTTCTCGGCCACGATGCCCGACGACGTCATGCGGCTGGCCGACGAAGTCGTCCGCCATTCGAAGTACGTCCAGATCGGTACGGCCGGCGGGCCCGCCAAGAGCATCACCCACACCGTGGAGAACGTGCCGGCGGGCCAGAAGGCCGAATGGCTCGCAAGGTTCCTTCGCCGGACGGACGGGCCGGTGCTCGTGTTCGTGAGAACGAAATCCGGCGCCGAACGGCTCGCGCGGCGGCTCGCTTCGGCCGGGCTGAAGGCGGCGGCGCTCCACGCGGATCGCACGCAGGCGCAGCGCACACAAGCCGTCGAGGGTTTCCGGAGCGGACGCCACCGTGTGCTCGTCGCGACCGACGTGGCCGCGCGCGGACTGGACATCGACGGCATCACGCACGTGGTCAACTACGAGGTGCCTCCGAGCCGTGAAGCCTACGTGCACCGCGTGGGACGCACGGGCCGGGCGGATGCGACCGGCACCGCGCTGACATTGGTCGCCCCGGAAGAGTTGCGGGCCCTGCAGGCGCTGCAACGGTCGTTCGGGACTGAACTGCAGGGATGATGCTCCGCTTTTGAAAAGATGATGGACGAGACAAAATTCGCACACACCCGTCAGCCCATCGCACCGACCGATCCCGTGGCGGCCGCGCCGCCGCCTCCTGAGACGCCGGCGCCACCGGCAGTACCTGTCGTTTCGGAGGCGGTTGCCCGGTTCAAATCCTGCCGCTGGCGCTCGGACCCCGAGGCCGGCGAGTTCTGCACGCACCGCGACGTCCTGCCGTTTGCCGGCAAGGAGGGCTTCAACGCGGAGTCCTGGTGTCCGGAATGCGACTACTACAAGCTTCGGCGGACCCCCAAGAAGCGCGAGCGGGTCGATTACAGCTACTGACAGTGCTGAATGCTGAGTGCTGAATGCTGAATGGGGAATGGGGAATGCTGAATGGGAAGTCGCGATCTTCATTCAACATTCAGCATTCAGCATTCAGCACTTTCTGATCACTCCGAAAACTCCTTCGCGAGCTCAATCCACTCTCCGTGGGGCGCGAGATCCTGGTAGGCCTTCCAGTGGATCTTCGCCTCCGGGGAATGGCCCGTCTTCTCGAGCGTGACCGCCAGATAGAAATGCGCGTCGGGATAGGACGGGTTGAGCGTCACCGCCGCGCGATAGGCTGACAGCGCCTCCCGATACCGCCCGAGATCGTGCTGGATGTTGCCGAGGTTGAAGTGCGCCTCGAAGCAGTCCGGCTCGAGTCCGATGGCACGCTCGTAGAGCGCCTGGGCCTCGATCAGCTCGTCGTGAGAGTAATGGATGTTGGCAAGGTTCACGATCGCCGGGACGAGATCGGTATCGATGACCAGCGCTTTGCGATAGGCCGCCGCGGCCTCGTCCATCTTCCGCTCATCCCCGTCGTCGAGCCGGGACCCCTCGAGAAAGTACTTGGCGGCCAGTGCGCTCTGCGGATCCGAGAAGGGAAACGACGCTGCCGCCGCCGGCAGGGGCGCGGCGGGGCCGACGCTCGGAGGCGGCGGACGCCGGGCCTGAAGCGTCAGAACTTTCGCCCGCGGAGTATCCGGCGTGGCGTGGAAATCAAGGACCAGCTGACCTTGCCGCTCGGCGAGGAGCGACCGGAGAATCACCTTCACCGGCGTGCCCTGATGCAGCTCGCTCGCGACGTGCTTGATGGTCTGCAGGTCCGCGAACGAGTAGATACGTTCCCCCGACCCGCTGTCCTGCCGAATCAGCCCCCACTTCTCCAGGTACCTGAGGTGATTCTCGGTAACGACCGGATAGAGGTTGCGGAGGTCGCGCAGCCCGTACGGTCCGCCCGCCGGTGACGGAAGCGACGGCATTCACCGCGAAGATTAGCGAGATGCGAGGGAAAGTCAAGAAGCTTCAGCTTCCAGCTTCCAGCTTTCAGCTGCAATACAATTTCCCGATGCTTCTGGCGGGCGACGTCGGCGGGACGAAGACGCTGCTCGGGCTGTTCTCGTGCGACGGCGACCGTCCGACTCCCGTCGAGGTCGGCGAGTTCACCACGCTGGACTACGACGGGCTCGAGCCAATGGTGCGCGAGTTCCTGCACGTGCGCAGCGTAGAGCCGCGCGCCATCCGCTCGGCTTGCCTCGGCGTCGCGGGCGCCGTGACCGACCAGATCGCGCGCCTGACGAACGTCCCGTGGCTGGTCGATGGCGAACGTCTCGAGGCGACACTCGGGGTGCGGCGGGCGCTGATTCTGAACGACCTCGAAGCGCTGGCCTACGCCGTTCCGGTGCTCGAACCCGACGAGCTCGCCGTGTTGCAGCAGGGTGTCGCGGTGCCGGGCGGCAACGCGGCGGTGATTGCCGCGGGCACCGGCCTGGGCGAGGCGCTGTTGCTCAACGTGGACGGCCGCTTCCTGCCCGGTGCGTCCGAAGGCGGCCACGCCGACTTTGCCGCGCGGACGCCGCGGGAGCTGCAGCTCGTGCTGGAGCTGACCCGCATCTTCGGACGCGTCGGGGTGGAGCACGTGATCTCGGGGCCGGGCATCGTCAACATCTATCAGTTCACCCACCAGGCGTTCGGCACGGGGCCGCTCATCACACCCAACAGCCTTGCGCCGTCAAGACTCTGTGCGGCGGTTGGCGTGGTCAGGGACGCTGGCGAACTGCCGGCGCGGATCACCGCAACGGCGCTGGCCGGACGGTGCCCGCAGTGCGTCGAAGCGCTCGAGATGTTCGTGTCGGCCTACGGCGCGGAAGCCGGGAACCTCGCGCTGCGAACGGTTGCGACCGCCGGCGTCTATATTGGTGGCGGCATCGCCCCGAAGATCCTCCCGGCCCTCGAGTCCGGGCTGTTTCTCGACGCGTTCCGGGCGAAGGAGCCGATGGCGGATCTGGTGGCGACGATCCCGGTGGCCGTGATCCTGAACCTCGAGGCCGGTCTGCTCGGGGCGGCCGTGCGAGCGGCGGACCTCTCATCCCTCATCAGATAGCGGCGGCGGAGAGCCGTCGGTCTGTCCTGCTGAGCTTGCGTGTCGCCTGGTATGTTGATATATCAGGCAACCGTGCAGCCGGCACCACCGCTGGTGCGATCCGAGTCCATCGCCGACAAGGTCTACGCGATGCTTCGCCAGGACATCGCGTCGGGCCACTTCCGCCCCGGCGAGCGGATCCTGGAAAAGGCGTTGTCGGAGCGGTGGCGCATCAGCCGTACCCCTATCCGGGAGGCGCTCCTCAAGCTCGAGACCGAAGGGGTCGTCGTCTGCAACAGCCGGCGAAGCTACAACGTTCGGATCCTCACCGTGCAGGACGTCCGGGAGATCTACCAGACGCTGGGATTCCTCGAGGGAGCGGTCGCCGCCGCGGCCGCCGCCGCGCTCACCAGCGAAGACATCGGCGAGCTGGAGCGCATCAATCGGATGATGGAGTCGTCGGCCGCGGAAGCGGATTTGCAGGCTTTCGGCGGCTGGAACCGCAGGTTCCACGACGTGTTCATCCTCAAGCTCGACAATCACACGCTGCACGACACGTGCGACCTCGTGCGCGGGCTGCTCTACACGTTCCCCGTGCAGCGAAACACGCTCGGAGCCTGGCTGCTCAAATCGGTTGCGGAGCATCGCACGATCATTCAACTGGCGAGGGAACGGGACGCCGAAGGCCTGGCTGCGTACTTCCGCAACGTGCACTGGGGTTACGACCACAACCGCCAGTTCATCACCGACGCGTTCGATCGCCAGGGCGAAGCGGCGGTTCATCTCTGAGGAAGTCTCCTATCCGGGACGGGAGCCCGGCAACGTTCGGCAAGGAGGGTACATGCGTTTCGATCGATGGCTCGCGACTTCGATCTTCGTCTGCGTTCTGGCCTTGTGGGCCGCGCCCACGGCGCACGGCCAGGGCACCACGTCCCGTGTGGACGGGACCGTCACGGACACGACCGGGGCCGTGATCCCCGGCGCCAGCGTCACGCTCGCCAACGATCAGACCGGCGTGACCTTCGAAACGGTTACCAGTGCGACGGGCCACTACACGTTCGAGGCGGTGCAGGTCGGGACCTACACGATCACCGTCCAGTTGCAGGGGTTCAAGAAGTTCGTCTCCTCGGGCAACCCCGTGAACATCGGCACGCCGACCACGATCAATGCCACGCTCACGGCGGGCGGGCTCGAGGAATCGGTCGAGGTGCGCGCGACGAGTCAGCTCGTGCAGACGAGCTCGTCCGGCAACCTGGGAACGACGTTCGATCAGCGCACGATTGAGAGCCTGCCGATCCTTGGCGGACGCGGACGCAACCCGCTCGACCTCGTACTCACGCAGCCGGGCGTCGTGTCCGGCGCCAATACGGGCGGCGGCGTGCATGTGAACGGCGCGCGCGATCGCTCCTGGAACTTCACGCTCGACGGCATCGACACGAACGAGTCCAGCGCCGGCGGCTCGAACTTCTCTCCGCTGCGCACCAATCCCGACGCGCTCGCCGAGTTCAAGGTACTCACCGGCAACCAGACGGCCGAGTACGGGCGGAACAGCGGCGGACAGGTGGCGATGATCACGCGCTCGGGCACGAACGACTTCTCGGGGACGGCCTTCTACTTCGATCGCCGCCCCGAGTACAACGCGAACGAGTGGGAGAACAACATCGACGACCTGCCCAAGCGCAACTTCACGCAGAAGATGCCCGGCTTCAGCATCGGCGGGCCGATCCAGCGGGGCAAGACGTTCTTCTTCGTCAACAGCCAGTGGCTGAACGCGGAGCAGACGCAGTCGGTCACACGGACGGTCTACACCGACCTCGCGCGACAAGGGATCTTCCGGTACGTCATCGGCGCGCGCAATCGGCCGGCAGGTGTGAGCGGGGCATCCGTGGATGCCAGCGGCAATCTGCTTCCCGGCGTGAACGTCGCGACGTACAACCTTCCGGGCAGCGACCCGCAGGGCCTCGGGTTCGACCCCGAGATTCAGCGAATCGTCGGCACGACGCCGCTGCCCAACGACTTCACCACCGGCGACGGTCTCAACACCGCGGGATTCACCTTCGTGGCGCCGGAGCAAGAAGAGCAGTTCGACTTCGTCACGAAGATCGACCACACCTTCAACACGCAGCACTCTGCATTCGCCCGCATCTCGAAAGGGTACCAGAACACCAACTGCGACTCGGTGAACGGCGGCCTGGAGTTCTTCCCCGGCACGGGGTGCGTCGTGCTCACGGAGCGCTCTCCGTACAACTGGGCGGGCAACTGGCGTTGGAACCCCGGCGGCAGCATGGTCAACGAGTTCGTGGTGGGACAGAACCACTTCACGTTCGACTTCGTCAATCCGGCTGCAGACACGTCACGCGCGAGCATCACCGACGCGCCGGTGCTGGTGCCCGAAACGTTCGACGTGGGCAACAGCCGCACGATCGACACCTTTCAGTTCGTCGATAACCTGAGCTGGCTCATGGGGGCCCACAATCTCAAACTGGGCACGAACATCCGCATGCAGCGCCACACCGACATTCGCGGGTCCGTCGCCGGCCAGAACGTCGGTCCGTACTTCAACTTCAGCACGTCCATCAACACGGTCGATCCGGCCACCTTCGGCATTCCGTCGACCATCAACACGCAGTTCGATCGCCCTGCCCTGCAAAGCCATATCAACTTCTTGCTCGGTCGAGTGGGGAACGTCAGGCAGGGATTCGTGCAGGAGGGAGACACCTATGCGCCGGGGGGAACGGTGTTCAACTTCGAGGCGTGGTTCCACGAGCTGGACTTCTACGCGCAGGATTCGTGGAAGCCGCGGCCGAACCTGACGGTCGACGCCGGCTTGCGCTGGGAGGTGAAGCTCGCGCCCAGCAATCCCGACGATCTGATCAGCCGCCCGAACCAGCGCGTCGCGGCGGGTGAACCGGCGAGCAATACGCTGAGATGGGAGCAGGGGCAGGTCTACGACAATGACTGGAACAACTTCGCGCCCTCGATCGGCGTCGCCTGGGATCCCAAGAACGACGGCAAGAGCGTCGTCCGCGGGAACTATCGGATGGCGTTCGACCGCATCAACACGTTCCTGCTCTCCTCGGCGATCTTCCAGAGCATCCCGGGAATTACCACGTCAGTCGTGAACACGTCGTTCGGACAGGCGGGTGGTCGGCTGCGACAGGGCCTCCCGAACCTTCAGCCGACCGCCTCGCCGTCGGATTTCCTGCAGCCACCGGCGGCCTCGAACTCAACGATTACCGTGATGGATCCCGAATTCCAGACCCCGATGACACACGCCTGGGCCATGTCGTATCAGCGGGAGCTCTGGGCGCAAACGCTGTTCGAGATCGCCTATGTGGGACGGCGCGCGGAAAACCTGTTTGGCGCCTACAACGCGAACCAGGTCCAGTTCCGAAACAACGGCTTCCTCGAGGCGTTCAACATCGTGAAAGCTGGCGGAGAAAGCGCGTTGATGAACCAGCTGCTCGCTCCCGACACGCGGCTGCAGGCCGGGGAAACGGGTTCGCAAATGGTGCGGCGTCTGTACGACGACGAGCTTGCGTTGAACTCCGTGGCGTTTATCGCGTCCGACCTCGGCCAACGGATACAGAGCGGACAGCTGCTGACCGTGCAGGCGGGGCTGGGTCCGTTCTTCTTCTTTCCGTATCCGCAGTTCCTGAGCGGCATGCGCGTCGTGGATTCGGAGGACTACTCGCGGTATCACGCGCTCGAGCTGAAGCTGGATCGACGGTTCGCCAACGGTTACAGCTATCTGCTCGGCTACACGCTCTCGCGCTCGAAGGATACCCGTTCGTTCGATCCCGCGTTCACGGTCTACAGCACGGGCAGCGGCCAGTCGGCGTCGAGCACACCCTTCGACATCAACAACCGCGATCTCAACTACGCGCTGTCGGATTTCGACCGCACGCATGTGTTCCAGGCGCAGGCCGTCTATGAGCTGCCTTTCGGCCAGGGGAGGACGATCGGCAACAACGTCAGCGGGCTGGTGGACGTCTTCATCGGCGGCTGGACGCTTTCGGGCCAGTTCGTGGCGCAGAGCGGCCGGCCGATGACGGTCTACGCCGGCGCGAACACCTTCACCAACGTCGTTCAGACGCCCGCCAATTGTGACGGCTGCTCGTCGGACTTCGGCAGCGTCCACGAGGAGGTGGACTCGAGCGGCAACGCCCTCGTGTGGTACCTCTCGCCGGACGAACGCTCGAAGTTCAGCATCCCGGCCCCCGGCGAGTTCAGCAACGTCGGCCGCAACTTCTTCCGTGGCCCCGGCGGCTGGTTCCTCAACATGTCGCTGGCGAAGCGCACACGCGTGGTCGGCGATCAGATCCTCGAGATCAGAGCCGACAGCACGAACCTGCTGAACAACCCGATCTTCGGGTTTCCGACGCTGACGCAGACGAGCACTACGTTCGGACGCATTCGCAACACTGTCATCAGCGGCTCGCGCAAGATCCAGCTCGCCGTGAAGTACTACTTCTGACACGTGGTCCGTGGTCCGTGGCTCGTACGTATCGACTACGGACCACGGACTACGGCGGCGTCAGCGTGAGCTGTCGGGGTCACCAATGTCGTGAGTCATGATTGACGCGGTGACAGCCGGCCGCTGAATCGATGTCTCCCCCTCCCCTCCCCTATCCATCCGCCCGCCAGGCGGACACCGTCGACATCCTTCACGGCGTTCCGGTACCCGATCCGTACCGGTGGCTCGAGAACGCCGATTCCGCTGACACGCGGGCCTGGATCGACGCCGAGAATGCGCTGACCCGGTCCGTGCTCGATCGTCCGCACAGAAAGAAGCTCGTGGAACGCCTGTGGTCTCTGTACGATTATCCGAGAACGGGCGTGCCGCTGAAGCGCGGCGGACGCTATTTCGTCGTCCACAATACCGGCCTGCAGAACCAGCCGGTCCTATACGTCGGCAACACCAGCGAAGGTCCGTTCAGGGCGCTGCTCGATCCCAATGCGCTGAGTGCGGACGGGACGGTAGCCTTGACCGCTGTCGCGCCGGACGAGCCAGGGACGCTGGTCGCATACGGCCTTTCCCGCAGCGGCAGCGATCGACAGGAGATTCGCCTTCGTGATGCCGGAAGCGGGACGGATCTGCCCGATCGCATCCTCTGGACGAAGTTCGTCAGCATCGCCTGGCTTCGGGACGGGAGCGGCTTCTACTACACGCGCTTTCCAGAGCCTGGCACCGTTGCCGAAGGCGACGAGAACTACTTCTGCAGCGTCTGGTTCCATCAGGTGGGCCAGGCGCAGCACCTCGACGTGCCAATCTACAGTGCGCCGGATCAGCGTGAAACGGTTTTCGAGGTGGAGCTGTCCGACAGCGGCCGCTGGGTGGTCATCACCGCGCTGCAGGGGGCGAGCGACCGCAGCGAGGTGTTCGTGATCGACCGCGCCGACCCTTCCCCATCTCCACAAGCGCTTTTCCGCGGCTTTCGGTCGGCATATGGGTTCGTCGAGGCCATCGGCGATCAACTGATCTTCAGGACGGACGACGGCGCCCCGCGCGGCCGCATCGTTTCCGCCCGCCCGGGTGGAGCTTCTCCCGAGATTGAAGAGGTCGTCGCGGAGTCCGAAGACAAGCTCTCGCAGGCGCTCGTGGCCGGCGGACGTCTCGTGGCGGCCTATCTTCACAACGCGAGCGATCGCCTCCGCCTCTTCGAGCTATCGGGGCGGCCGGCGGGAGAGATCCCACTGCCCGGCCTCGGCTCGCTGACCGGTCTGGAAGGTCATCCGTCCGACACGGAGCTGCTGGTCGGGTTCACGTCGTTCACGAGGCCGTCGGTGAACTACCGCGCGGTTCTCGGCACCGGTGCGCTCTCGATCCTGCCTGCCCCCGTGCCGGCAGCTGCTCCCGACGGCAGCCCTCAACCCGCCGCCAGTCCGTACGACACGCAACAGGTGTGGTTCGACTCACGCGACGGAACCCGCGTCTCGATGTTCCTGGTGCACAGGCGAGGTCTTCCGAAGGATGGGCGGCGGCCCGTCCTGCTGACCGGATACGGCGGGTTCAACATTGCTCTCACGCCCGCGTACGACCCCTCCAACCTCGTGCTCCTCGAGGCGGGAGGCATCTACGCCGTTGCCAACCTTCGCGGCGGGGGCGAATACGGCGAGGCATGGCACGAAGCCGGAATGCTGGACCGCAAGCAGAACGTGTTCGATGACTTCATCGCGGCGGCCGAATGGCTGATCGCGAGCGGCTATACGAGGCCGGAGCACCTCGCGATCGAAGGCGGCAGCAACGGCGGGTTGTTGACGGCCGCCGTGATGCTCCAGCGTCCTGACCTGTTCGGGGCCGTCGTCTGCCGGGTCCCCGTCGTCGACATGCTGCGATATCACCTGTTCACGGTGGGTCGTTTCTGGATTCCGGAGTACGGCTCGGCCGAGGATCCATCGCAGTTCACGTCGCTGCTGCGCTACTCGCCTTATCACAATGTCCGGGACGATCTGACGTATCCTCCTATCCTGATCACGACGGCGGACACCGATGACCGGGTCGCACCTGGCATGGCCAGGAAGTTCGCGGCGCGCCTCCAGGCGGCGCCCGGTAATCACTCCCCGGTGTTGATTCGTATAGAAACGAGGGCCGGCCACGGCGCCGGCAAGCCGGTGAGCAAGATGGTCGAGGAAGATGCTGATATCTTGACGTTCGTGCTCGACGCGGTCGGCACGCGCGGCTGAAGTCGGATGCGGATGACGGATGGCGGACGTAGAGGTCTCATGAAAAAGGCTCTGAATGCGGCGCTCGCGACGCTCCTGCTGGCCCTGCCCGTCGTTGGCGGCGGCCAGACCCGCGCGGCGTCGTCGCTCGCCAGCCTCGAGACGCGCCCCGAGAAAACGGCCTACCGCGAAACGAGCCGGTACGCCGATGTCGTGGCATTCATGGAGGCGGTCGCGCAGGCCGCGCCGCGGATTCATTTGACGACCTTCGGGTATACGTTCGAAGGCCGGCCGCTTCCGCTCGCAGTCGTCGGCGCGCCGGACGCCTCGCCCGAGGCGGTCCGGAAGACCGGCAAGCTGCGCGTCTACATTCAGGGCAACATCCACGGCGGTGAAGTCGAAGGCAAGGAGTCGGCGCAGATGCTGCTGCGCGATCTTGCGCAGGGAAAGCACGCCGACTGGCTGCAGTCGATGGTCCTGCTGATCGCGCCCATCTACAACGCCGACGGCAACGAGCGGATTTCGCTCACCAACCGCGGCCGCCAGCACGGGCCGATTGGCGGCATGGGTCAGCGCCCCAACGCCCAGGACCTCGATCTGAACCGCGATCACATGAAGCTCGATTCGCCCGAAGCGCGATCCGTCGTCAAGCTGATGAATGACTACGATCCGCACGTGTCGATGGATCTCCACACGACCAACGGGTCCTATCACGCCTATCACGTCACCTACGCGCCCCCGCTGAACCCGGCGACGGATCCAGCCATCATCGAGATGCTTCGGAAGGAGTGGCTCCCCGCCTTCACGAAGACCATCAAGGCGAAGTACGGGTGGGATTACTACTACTACGGCAACGTCAGCGGCGGTGGACGGGGACGAGGCGGCCGCGGCGGGGGGCGCGGCCAGGCGGGACGCGGCGGGCCACCGCCCGTCTCACCGCCGGCGGTTCAGCAATCCCCCGAGGCACAGCCCTCCGGCGACATGCGCAGCTGGGCAACGTTCGACCATCGCCCCAGGTTCAACAACAACTACATCGGGCTGCGAAATCGCATCGCGCTCCTCAGCGAAGCGTACTCGTACGCCACGTTCGAGGATCGCGTCCTCGCGACGAACCGGTTCGTCGACGAGAACCTCGATTACGCGCATGCACATGTGAAGGAGATCCAGCAACTGACCGCCGGCGCCGACAAGCGCCCCATCGTCGGCTCGACGCTGCCCGTGCGCGCCGAACTCGAACGGGCGCCGGAACCCGTCGAGATCCTGATGGGCGAGGTCGCCGAGGAAAGGAATCCGTACTCGGGACAGATGATGTACCGCCGCGTGGACGTGAAGAGGCCCGAGAAGATGTACGAGATGGGAACGTTCAGGGCAACCGACACCGAGCGTGTGCCGGCGGTGTACTTCGTGCCGCCGAACCTCAGCACCGTCATCGATCGCATCCAGGCGCACGGGATCGCGACCACGACACTCGACGCTGCCGGCACGGTCCAGATCGAAGAATTCAAGATCGAGGCGATCGAGCTGGCGGCGCGTCCGTTCCAGAACCGCACCGAGCGAACGCTTCGAGGTACGTGGACCGCCCTGCAGCGGGAGTTGCCGGCGGGCACGCTCCGGATCGACATGACGCAGCCGCTCGCCAGGCTCGCGTTCTACCTGCTCGAACCGCGCTCGGACGATGGGCTGGCGAATTGGAATCTGGTGGACGGCCTCGAAGCCAACGCGGAGGCGTATCCGATTGTCCGGACAGCGAAGTGAGGACCTTCAGCCTTCCACCTTCAGCCTTCAGCGTTCCCCAGTGCCTCTTCGCCGAACTCGGCGGCCGAGGCGAAGCGATCCTCGGGCTCGGGTCGAAGCGCCTTCAGGATCGCGTTGACTGCCGCCTCGGGCAGCGTCGGCTGCAACTGTACGGGATCGGGTGGCTTGTCGCGCAGCATGTCCCCCAGCAGCGCCGGCATCGATGGCCCGTCGTAGGGCAAGCTACCAGTCGCCATCTCGTACGCCACGACACCCATGGTAAAGATGTCGGAGCGGACGTCGGCTGCACGGCCGGTCAGCAGCTCGGGCGCCACGTATCGCAGCTCCACATCGGCGAGGCAGACGCCCCGCAGCGTCTGATCCTGAAGCGTGGCGAGCAGGTCCGAGGCCTGCCAGATGCCCCCACTCGAAATCATCAGCCGTTCGCCGTCTTCGTCTGCGGCCACACGCAACCTATCGGGGCTGATGCCGCAAAGCAGTCCTTTGCGGCGGTGCACGGCGCGCGCCGCATCCACCAGCTGCGCGAGCAGGGGGCGAAGCCTGGGCCACGCAAACGGGCCCTCCCGGGCCATCAGCTCGCGCAGGCTCGATCCCTCGATGTAGTCCGTCACGAGGTACACGAGGTCCGACTCCTCGCCGAAGTCGCGGACCTGGATCACCGAAGGGTGCGGCACCTGAAGCGACTGTGCTTCCCTCAGAAAGCGGGCACGGATGCCGTCCCAGTTTCGCTGCCCGCTTCGGCGAAGCAGCCGAATGGCAACGGGATGGCCGAGCGCGCGGTGTCGGCCGCGATGCACGTCGCTCCCGAGACGGCCCGGGCCCACGCGCTCGCCCAGTTCGTATGTCGCCAGCAATCCCGGCGCGGCGACCGTCGCGGGGCGTCGCGTCGTCGTGGTGTCCACGCTGTCGCCTGGCTCGAGCGCGGCGCCGAAGTCGCTCACGCGCTGCCACCGGTCACCGGGATGCTTGGCCAGCGCCCGGCCGACCACCAGGTCGGCCCATGCGGGCAGATCGGGCCGAAGATCGGTCATACGCGGCACCGGTGAGTTGAGGTGTCCGTTCAACACCGTCATCGCATCGGGTCCGAGATACGGTGCCCGTCCCGTCAGCATCTCGAACACGACCGCGCCCAGGGCGTACACATCGGCGCGCGCGTCGACGACGCCGCCGGTCAGCTGTTCGGGGGCGGCGTAGGCGATCGTTCCGATGAACTCGTGAGGACCGGTCAGGCGCTCCTCGTCGGAGCCGCGCATGTTGGCGAGCCCGAAATCCACCACCTTGTACACGCGCTCTCCCGGCGCGAACTCGTGAGCGACGATGTTCGCGGGCTTGAGGTCGCGGTGGACGAACTCGAGGTCGTGCGCGAACTGGAGGGCGGCGCACACCTGCAGCACGATGTCCTGGACTTCGGAGAGCGGCAGCGATCCGCGCGCGGCAATCTCGTCCTTCAGGCTGGGACCGCTCAGCAGCTCCATCACCAGGAAGGGATGATCCGCTTCGTCGACGTTGAAGTCGAGGATCGAGACGATGTGGGGGTGGCGCAGCCGGGCGCAGGCGCGGCTCTCGCGCAGGAACCGCTCGCGGGGGGTTGGCCCGGTCTGCTCCGCGCGAACGACCTTGATCGCCACCTCGTCGCCGAGCAAGGTGCGGCGCGCCCGATAGACGGCGCCCATGCCCCCTTCGGCGAGGGGCGCCAGAATCTCGTAACGTTCGTCGAGGATCTGCCCGGCGCTCAGCACGGACCCATTTAACCATGCGCAGGGGCCGGGCGTAACGGGCCCGTTTCGTGCCGCGAGCCGCGCCGTTAGCGTCTGCGGGATCCCGCAATGAGCAGCACCACGCCGCCCGCCAGGGCCAGACCGCCGAGAAGCGGCGGAAGCGGAATCGTCTCCCGCGTCTCGGTCGTGGCCTCGATCGGCCCGATGTCGAGGACTTTTTCCTTCCGGGTGTAGCTGATCCCGCCGTAGGCGAGCGCCACGACGCCCAGGATGATGAGGATGATGCCTGCCATTCTCATGTCAGCCTCCCAGCCGAGCCAGAGCATCTTCCGGGCCGCCAAAACCTCATCAGGAGGTTGGCAGTTTCTGCACAGGGGGGACAGGCACCTTAAGGTGCCTGTCCCGTTAAGGGGACTGTCCCCCTAAGGGGACTGTCCCCCTACCGAACCAGTTCCCGCAGACGACGACCCAAAATGGAGATGAGGCTGTCCACGGCGCGGCGGACGCGCTGTTTGACTGTTCCCCTGTGGACGTCGCAGAGCTGACCAGGGACGGGGTCGCCCGGCTTGAAATACTCGGTATACTCCGGGCACCCTTCGACCGGACGCAGGTAGGAGATCCGGCACAGCGGCTCTTCGCGCAGGCCCTCG
This sequence comes from Vicinamibacterales bacterium, assembly GCA_035711845.1. Lineage (GTDB taxonomy): Bacteria > Acidobacteriota > Vicinamibacteria > Vicinamibacterales > 2-12-FULL-66-21 > DASTBU01. The sequence continues at coordinate 48,969 of DASTBU010000088.1, read as the reverse complement.
GGCACGGCGAACGCCCCCCGACGACGGACGCGGGATGCCCGGCGCATGAAATCGCTCCAGATCGGCAGCGCATACCGTGACCCGTAGGCTTCGCGGCCGATCGTCGTCGGCCGATCGAAGCCGACCCAGACGCCCACCACACTCGACGATGAGAAGCCGACGAACCACGCGTCCTTGAAGTCGTCGGTGGTTCCAGTCTTCCCGCCCGCCGGGAACTGCACGCCCCAACGTCTCGCCGCCGCACCGGTGCCCCGGTCGAGGACGTCCGACAGCATGGCGACCATCTGATAGGCCGTCTCAGGCGAAATGACCCGCTCGGTATGCACGTGCTGATCGAAGGCGACGGCGCCGTCCGCATCCACGACCCGGGCGATCCCGCGCGGTCGCACGGCAAGCCCGCCATTGGGAAACACCGCGAACGCTGTCGTGAGCTCCAGCGGCGACACGAGTCCGGTCCCGAGTGCGAGCGATGGCACATCTGGCATGTTCCCGAGCCCGACGTCGCTCGCGAGACGCAGGACCGCCCGCGATCCCACGCGCTGCTGGAGTGCGGTGGCGGCTCGATTGTTGGACTCGAGCAGGGCGGCGCGAAGCGTCAGCGCGTCGGGAACGTCGCCGCTCGCGTTCCGCGGCGCCCACTCGTCGGGGCCCTGGGGCTGGATGTTCTCGAGCCCCCGCAGCACCGACACGGGCGTGAACCCGTCTTCGAGCGCCGCCGCAAAAACTAGCGGCTTGAAGGCCGAGCCGGGCTGCCGCCGGCTGCGCGTCGCGCGATTGAACTGCGATGTGCGGAAATCCCGGCCCCCGACGAGCGCGAGCACATCGCCGGTCGCCGGATCCATCGCGACGAGCGCCGCCTGCAGCTCGGGTTTGCCGAATCGTCGCAGCCCGTCGGTAACCGCACGCTCGGCAAGTGCCTGCAGCTCCGGGACGAACGTGGTGGTCACCTGCCAGTCGGGCGGATGATCGCCGCCGAACCGATCCCTGAACTGTTGCCGGAGATACTCCTTCGCATAGCCCGCGCGCGGATCCGTCGCGCCGGGATAGGGCCTGACGCGGATGCTCGTCCGCCGGGCCTCGCGCTCCTCGGACTCCGTGATGAAGCCTTCCTCGCGCATCCGCCCGAGCACCACGTGGCTGCGCGCGATGGCCCCCTCGAGGTTGGACCACGGCGAGAGCGCCGATGGCGCACGCGCGAGCCCCGCAATCAGCGCACACTCCGCGAGATTCAGGCGGCTCGCCGGCCGTCCGAACAGGCTCCGCGACATCGTCTCCACGCCGTAGACGCCGGCGCTGAGATAGATCCGGTTGAGATACAGCTCGAGCACCTGCTCTTTGCTCAGCTGTGAATCGATCATCAGGGCCAGGACGGCTTCGCGGATCTTGCGGCCGTAGGTTTTCTTGTTCGAGAGGAACAGCGTGCGGGCGAGTTGCTGGGTCAGCGTGCTGCCACCCTGAACGGTGCCCGGCTCGCGAACGTTGCTGACGATCGCGCGCGCGAGCGCGATCGAATCGATGCCGGGATGCTTGAAGAAGCGGTGATCCTCGACCGCGATGAACGCATGCTGCAGGTTCTCGGGAATGTCATCCAGCGGCACGTCGCGGCGGTTTTCGTCGAGCCGGAACCACCGCTGGCCGTCGGCCGCCAGAAACCAGGTATCCCCCACGCCTCGCCTCAGCCTGTACACGGCATAGCCCTGCCGCAACAGCCACGTCAGGCTCAGCGCCGTCACGACGATGAGGGCGACGAAGAGAAGGGCGGCAATGCGATCGCGGAAGGTGCGGTTCCAGGTGATCACGTTCGAACTACATCCCGCGGACGCCGCGCATGAAGGATCCAGGACAGCACGGTGTAGTAGACCGGAAACGCCAGCGAGCCGAGCAAGAGTGCACGGGGCACGTCTGGCAGCGCGACGATCAGGGCAATGACCGAAGCGCCCCAGAGGCTACCGAAGAGGATCGTGACTCGCCGCAGCGTCGGCGTCCTCGACGGGTATACGTATCCAATCCGGACGAACACGAACGCGCTCAACACGAGCAGGATTCCCGCGTTGGCAATCGGTGGCAGGGCCGCCGCATGGAGGTACAGGGCAACGATGTTCCAATAGGATGGGAAGCCGGTGAAAAAATCGTCGTCCGTTTTCGCATCCGTCGAAGCAAAGCCATATGCGCTGCTGAGGAGCACGATCGAGGCCACGGCCAGGCCCCACCCGGCCGGCAACGCTCCCGAGTGCTGGAGCAGCAGCACCGGCAGGAAGACGAACGTCAGATAGTCGACAATGTCGTCGAGCCGGGCGCCGTCGAAGCCCGGTAGAACCCGCTTGACCTGCGCCAACCGGGCAAAGACACCGTCGGTGGCATCCACGAACGTTGCAAACGCCATCCACAGGAACGCGTCGCGGTAGCGGTAGTTCACGACCGCCAGGGTCCCGAAGAACGCCGCGAGGACGCCACTTGCTGTATAGAAATGGACGAGCCACGCGGCAAGACGGTTCTCGAACCCGGTCCTGGCTTCCAATGGCTGAGGTCCCTGCACTACTTTGCACTCATTCATCACAAGGCTGATTTACAGGCCGCACACACAGGTGTACAATCGGAGCACATTCCAACCCCAGCGGAGTGCCTTTTTTCAGCTTATAGTCTGCCGCCTGATTCTTGGGTCGGGTCGAGGCGCGTCTCGGTGCGCCCCGCTTGCGATCCGCGGGACTTCCAGGCGCTTCGCGAAACGGAAGAACTGTGGCTCTATCGCGATTTCGGAAACCGCGTAATCTCCTCATCGCCGCCGCCACTGCCGTCGTGATCGCCCTGACGGCGGGCATCTACGTCGCGAGGCAGACCCCCATCGAGGCGCCGATCGCCTTTTCCGACTTCCTGGAGGCCGTCGAATCCGGCAGCGTCACCCAGGTGACGTTCGACGATCGCGCTATCGACGTGGTCCTCAGCGACGGCCGCATCGTCCAGACTTTTGCCCCGCCGGACTTCCTGGCGGCCAACGCGAACTTCATCACGGACCTTGCCGAGCGCAATATCCGCGTGGACGCTGCGCCGCCCGTCAGGCCGGGTACCTTGAGTTGGAGCGCGATGGCGACCGCGGCGGCCTTCCTGGCCCTGCTGGGCTTCACGGTCTATCGCACGACAGCCGGCCGGATTCCGTCCATGTCCGGCCGCTCGCGTGTGGCCGAGCGGGGCGAAAACGTGATCACCTTCCAGGACGTCGCGGGGGTGGACGAAGCCAAGGACGAGGTCAAGGAAATCGTGGACTTCCTGGGCGAGCCGCAGCGGTTCGCGGCCATCGGCGGGCGCATCCCGCGAGGAGTGCTGCTCGTCGGCCCACCCGGAACCGGCAAGACCTTGCTGGCGCGATCGATTGCGGGCGAAGCGGGTGTTCCGTTCCTGTTCGCCAGCGGATCCGACTTCGTCGAGATGTATGCCGGGGTCGGTGCGGCGCGCGTCCGGCGCCTCTTCCGCGAGGCCAGGCGCCACGCCTCCTGCATCGTCTTCATCGACGAGCTCGACGCCGTCGGCCGCAGCCGCGGTGGCAACTCCCTCAGCCACGAGGAGCGGGAGCAGACGCTCAACCAACTGCTCGTCGAGATGGACGGGTTCGAGACCCACAAGGGGATTGTCGTCATTGCCGCCACCAACCGGCAGGACATCCTGGACCCCGCGCTCCTGCGGCCGGGCCGCTTCGATCGCCAGGTTACCGTCGGCAACCCCGATCTGAAAGGGCGTGAAGCCATCCTGCGGGTGCATACCCGGAAAGTACAGGTCGATGCCGGCGCCGACCTGCGATCGATCGCGCGCGGCACGCCCGGATTCTCCGGGGCGGATCTGGCCAACCTCGTCAACGAAGCGGCGCTGTTCGCGGCGCGGGCCGGCCGCAACACCGTGTCGAATGCGGATCTGCAGGAGGCAAGGGACAAGGTCCTGATGGGAGTCGAACGCCGTTCGATTGCCCTCAGCGAGCTCGACCGCGTCAACTGCGCGTACCACGAAGCGGGCCACGCAGTCGTGGCGGCGCTCCTCCCGCACGCCGATCCGCTGCACAAGGTCACCATCGTTCCGCGCGGCCGCGCAATGGGCGTGACGATGCAGCTGCCCGAGGCCGACCGTCATACGTATACCAAGGATTATCTGGAAACGCAGATCGCCGTGCTGATGGGTGGCCGTGTCTCCGAGGAGCTCTTCATGCGGCACATGACGAGCGGCGCCTCCAACGACATCGAGCGTGCCACCGACATCGCGCAGCACATGGTGTGCGAGTGGGGCATGTCGGAGCTCGGTCCGCTGGCGTACCGAAAGCCCGGAAACGCGTTCGAAGCCGATCGCACGCACATCCTCAGCGAAGATACCGCGCGGCGGGTGGACGAAGAAATCCGCAAGGTGATCCTGCGCGGATACGAGCGGGCGCGGTCGCTCATCGAGGCGAACCGTGAATCCGTACGTCTCCTGGCCGAGGAGCTCCTCCAGGAGGAGTCGCTCGAGGCCGAGGACATCAAGCGGATCCTGGAAATGGCCAGCGCCTCCACGAACTGACCGCCGGGCAGATCGTTGGACTACAATCGGTCGGCGATGGACGCCCATTCGCCGATCGACCCCGTCAAGCTCGAGCGCCTGCCGCGTGCGGCCTGGGGCATCATCGGCGTTCTCCTCCTGTCCGTCCTCTACGCAATCCTTCACATCGGTTTCGTCCGGCCGTTCCTCTGGCCGGCGGGGTCGGGCGCGCTCCTCGGCGACGACCCATCCGCACGTGTCCCCCTGCTCGCACGCCCTCCCGACGTCCGTTACGAGCTGAACGGTCCGCTGAAAGTGCTCCAGGTCGGTGCAGGCGCGCCGGCAGCGGCTCGTGGCGTTCAGCCCGGCGACGCCGTCACGGTGGTGCGGACCACCGATTCATCGATTGCCATAGATTTCGGCTCCGCCACCAGGACGGCGGAGGAACGGCTGATCGCGTGGCGCAACCTTTACGCAATGGGCGTGGCTGGACCCGTGCAGTGGGATATTCGGTCGCCTTCAGGCGGGACCCGCACCGCGACGGTCGATCGCCAGCCCGTCTGGAGCGGCGGGTCGTCGGACTGGGCGGGGCGGCACCTGGGCATCGTCGTCCAGATGATCGTCTTCATCGGGGGCGCGATCGTCCTGTTCCTGCTGCGCAGCCACGACACCACCGCCGGCATGTGCGTCCTCGCGCTCGCGTTGAGCGGCGTCGCAGGCGGGGGACCGCTGATGGGCGCCGAGCGAGGCCTCCCCGCAGGACAGGTCCTGACCGTCTTCGCCTGGATGGCCAGCCCTTTTGCTTTTCCGGTGATCGCCCTGGCTATTTTCTACTTTCCGTCGCGCTCCCCGCTCCTCGCGCGGCGGCCCTGGCTTCACGCCGTGCCGCTGCTGGCTGCGGCGCCGATGATCCTGCCGGGGCTCACGACCGCGTTGTATCTCGCCGGCGTGGAGGGCGTCCGGGACGCAGCGCTGTGGGACGCCACACACCCTGGCGTGTTCTACGGCTCGTTTGCCGTCGCGCTGGGAATCAACGTGCTCGCGGTCGTGGAGGGCACGTACCGGTACAAGGTGATTCACGACGTGAACGAGCGTCGTCGGACTCGGATGGCCCTGTACACCGCCGTGCCGGGTGTGCTCGCCTATGCGCTCAAGGACGGCGTTCCTGTCGTCGCGAGGCTCACGGGTGTCGCGCTACCGCCGTACCATCCTCTCTTGTATGTCCTGCTCCAGGCGCTGGTGCTGTTGCCGGCTTTCGGCCTGGTCTATGCGGTCGGCGTGGCCCGGGTGCTTGGCCCGCGGGTTGTGCTCCGGCGGAGCCTTCAATATGCGCTGGCGAATCGGACCCTTACGATCCTGACCATCCTGCCGGGCGCCGCGCTGATCGTCTCGCTCGTCCTCAACCGCGATCGGACGATTGCCGAGATCGCCCGCAGCAGTTCAGGGCTGTTCCTCGTGCTGATAGGTGCCGCCATCCTCGCGTGGCGGTACCGGGAGAGGGCGCGGCAGTGGCTCGATCAGCGGTTCTTTCGCGAAGAGTACGACGCGCGCAAGATTCTGCTCTCGCTCGCGAGCCGCGTCCGCTTCGAAACGGACCCGACCGACCTCGCCGGCCTGGTGGTGACCGAGCTCGACGAGGCCCTGCACCCGCAGCTCGCGGCGATCCTCGTCACCGGGGTCGAAGACAACGTGCTCTCGCCGGTCGCCTCGCTCTACGGTGACGTGCAGCCGCTGCCACTCGACGGGGGGCTCGTGGCCATGCTGCGCTGGTCCGACGAGCCGCTCGAGCTGTATCTGGAGGACCCTCGCTCCCCTGCGCGCAGGCTTCCGACGGTCGAGCGGTCCTGGCTCGCGTCCACCGGGGCGGTCCTGCTGGTGCCCGTGCTGGGAGAGGACCGCGCGCTCGTCGCAGTGATCGCCCTTGGCGAGCGGCGATCGGAAGAAGCCTATACCCTCGACGATCGGCAGCTGCTCGCGAGCATCGCAACCCAGATGGGTCTCGGCCTGGACGTTGCCCGGCTCCGCCGTCGCGGTGAAGGCAGCGGCGTCAGCCTCACCACCAGCGCGAGCACGCACACCGGTGTGCTTCCCATGATGGAGTGTCCGCGCTGCGGCCGATGCGAGGAGTCGTCGGTCGCGGTATGCCCGTCCGATGGATCCACGATGAGGGCGGTGCCATCCGTGCCGCGAACCGTGGACAACAAGTACCGGCTGGAGCAGATGCTGGGGCGTGGAGGGATGGGCGCGGTGTACCGGGCGCGCGACGTGCGGCTCGACCGTCTGGTGGCGGTCAAGGTCGTGCGCGCCGAGCTCCTGGGAGATGTCGCAGCGCGCCGGCGATTCCGCCGGGAAGCACAAATCGTCGCGCGGCTGCAGCACCGATCAATCGTAGCGGTCTACGACTACGGCACGTTTCCGGATGGCGGCGCGTATCTGGTGATGGAGCTCGTGCGCGGCGAAGACCTCCGCCGCGTGCTGCAGCGCGAAGGACGGATGGAGCCGGAAGCGGCGCTCCGGATCCTCTCGTCCGTGTGCGACGCGATAGATGCCGCACACCGCGAAGGCGTGCTGCACCGGGACTTGAAGCCGGAGAACATCCTGCTGACGGGAGGCAGCGGCGAGGCCAAAGTCCTCGACTTCGGCGTCGCCAAGGTCGTCGAAGAAGCCCCGCGCGAAGGGGTGGACGCCTCCGAGGCTCCGACACTGATGACGGCGGCCGGAGTGATCATCGGCACACCCGCCTACATGGCGCCGGAGCAGTTCAGGGGCACGCGGCTCGACGGCCGGGTCGATGTGTTCAGCCTGGGCGTGATTGCCTACGAGATGCTGTCGGGTGAACTGCCTTTCGGGCGAGGGTCGCTCGGTGAGGTCGTGCTTGCGCACTCTCGGGGCGTGCCCCCGATGCGCCGGGGAGACCTGTCGGCCGCAACGGAGACCGCCATCCGGACGGCGCTGAGCATGGATCCGGACCGCCGGCCGGCGTCGGCCATCGCGTTCGCGCACCTGCTGGCCTCGTCGCTCGGGATGCGCTGACGGGTACGAATCGCGAGCATCCCCGGTCGGACGTGTGCGCACCCCTCGCGCGGCCACCTCGACGAGACGTGGCCTCGGGTCTGCGACGAGAAGCCGTCTGCCGCTGTGGCCTAGTTGGCGGCCAGGCGCTTGTCGATCTCGGCGATCGCCGCCTGGATCTGCTGCTTGCGCACCGGATGCGTTGTTGCGGTGGATTGCCGCTCGAGCTCGGCGCGGGCCAGCCTCAGTGATTCCGCCTGACGCAGGCGATCGGGATCGATCGCGGGCAGCGCTGACGTGCGGCGCCGCCGCTCCGCTTCACGCTCTTCTATCTGTTCCTGGATTCGTGCGTCGGCGTCGACGAGGCCTTCTCCGGAATCACCCATTTTGCGTTGATTTCCCCCGTCTTGAGTTTGGTTATCGGTGGATCAAGATATTGTGCCTGATACTTCGCTCCCGCGCAACGCTCGAGATGGTCGCTCGTCAAGTGGCACACCCTCTACAATTGAAGTGTGGCCGCCCGGTCAGACATCCTCTCGACGTTTCATCCCGCCGTCGCCGAGTGGTTCCGCGCCTCGTTTGAGGCCCCGACCCCACCCCAGCGACAGGGCTGGCCGCCAATCGCGGCGGGCGAATCGACCCTCATCACGGCGCCAACCGGCAGCGGAAAGACGCTCAGCGCATTCCTCTGGTGCATCAACCGCCTGATGTTCGAGCCGGTGCCGGCGAAGGCGCGCCGCTGCCGCGTGATCTACGTCTCGCCGCTCAAGGCCCTTGCCGTGGACATCGAGCGGAACCTGCGATCGCCGCTGACAGGCATCGCCCATCGAGCTTCGGCCCGCGGCGACGAGATCACTCTGCCGGTCATTGCGATCCGAAGCGGAGACACCCCGGCCCGGGAGCGCGCCCACTTCCAGCGGGAGCCCGCCGACATCCTGATCACGACGCCGGAATCGCTCTACCTGCTGCTGACGTCGAACGCGCGCGACGCGTTGCGCTCGGTCGACACGGTCATCGTCGACGAGATTCACGCGCTGGTGCCGACCAAGCGAGGCGCGCACCTGGCCCTGTCGCTCGAGCGGCTCGAGGCCATCAGACACCCGGAAGCTCCTTCTCTTCAGCGTATCGGACTGTCCGCCACCCAGCGCCCGCTCGAGGAAGTTGCCCGCTTCCTTGGAGGAGCCATTGCGCCGACACGCAGGCGAGCCAACCCCGGCAGGAGGGACAAAGCCAGGACCAAGGGAAAGAGCCCGGACGCGATCATCCACGACGAGTTCGGCGTATCGGACGGGGACGCGAGCGAGTTTCGGGCGGTCACGATCGTGGACACGTCCGAGAAGAAGCGGCTCGAGCTGCGAATCGAGGTGCCGGTCGAGGACATGGCGGCCATCGCGCAGCCGCAGGAGATCCCCAGCGGTCCGGCCTCGCAGGGGCCCGTCCGCCCCTCCATCTGGAACGCCATTCATCCGCGGCTCCTCGAGCTGGTCCGCGCGCACACGTCCACGTTGATTTTCGTCAACAGTCGCCGTATCGCCGAGCGGCTGGCCGCGGCGCTCAACGAGCTGGCGGGTGAAACGCTGGTCCGATCGCACCATGGATCCCTGGCCCGCCCGCAGCGCATCGAGGTCGAGGACCGTCTGAAGGCGGGACAGCTTCGGGGGCTCGTGGCCACATCCTCGCTGGAGCTGGGAATCGACATGGGCGCCATCGATCTGGTGGTGCAGATCGAGGCGCCGCCATCGGTCGCGAGCGGAATGCAGCGAATCGGACGAGCGGGCCACACGATCGGCGCCGCCAGCCGCGGCGTGATCGTGCCCAAGTTCCGGGGAGACCTCGTCGCCTGTGCTGCCGTCACCCGCGCGATGCACGAGGGCAGGATCGAATCGATTCGCTATCCCCGCAACCCTCTCGACGTGCTGGCCCAGCAGATCGTCGCCGCGGTGTCGATGGATGCCTGGAACGTCGACGCGCTCTTCACTTCGGTCCGGCAGGCCGCTCCGTTCGCGGATCTGAGCCGCGCGGTCTTCGATGGCGTCCTCGACATGCTGTCGGGACGCTATCCGTCGGACGACTTCGCCGATCTCAGGCCCCGCCTGACGTGGGATCGCCTGAACGATGTGCTGACGGCGCGCGAAGGCGCCAGGCGTGTTGCGGTGATCAACGGCGGGACCATCCCGGACCGCGGGCTCTACGGTGTGTTCCTGCTCGGCGAGCGCGGCCCAGGCGCCCGGGTGGGCGAGCTGGACGAAGAGATGGTGTTCGAGAGCCGGGTCGGCGAAACCTTTCTCCTTGGCGCCTCGACCTGGCGGATCGAGCAAATCACGCACGACCGCGTCCTCGTCTCGCCCGCGCCAGGCGAGCCGGGCAAGATGCCCTTCTGGAAAGCGGACGCTGCGGGACGGCCGCTCGAGATGGGCCGTCACATCGGGGAGCTGGTGCGAAGCCTGCGCGCTCTGCCTCCTGCCGCCGCGATCCAGCGGCTGGTCCGCCATCACGATCTGGATCAGCAGGCGGCCGAGAACCTGCTGCGGTATTTGGCGGATCAGGCCGCCGCCGCCGGCGCGGTACCGGACGATCGCACATTGGTCGTCGAACGGTGCCGCGACGAACTGGGCGACTGGCGCGTCTGCGTGCTGACGCCCCTGGGCGGCCGCATCCACGCGCCATGGGCCATGGCGGCCGTCGAGCGGGCGCGCCTCGAAACAGGCCTCGACGTGGAGACGATGTGGGCCGACGACGGGTTCGTCGTGAGGTTCCCGGAGACGGAGCAGCCCCCGGATCCCCAGCTGCTGATCCCGTCGTCGGACGAAGTCGAGGCGCTGGTGCTTCGCCAGCTCGGCGGAACCGCGCTCTTCGCCGCCAAGTTCCGCGAGGCGGCAGGACGCGCTCTGTTGCTGCCGAAGCGGCGGCCGGGAGGCCGAAGCCCGCTGTGGCAGCAGCGCAAGCGCGCGGCGGATTTGCTGGCGGTCGCGTCACGATATGGGTCGTTTCCGATGCTGCTCGAGGCGTATCGCGAGTGCCTGCGGGACGTGTTCGACATTCCGGCGCTGGTGGACACGCTCCGGAGAATAGAGCGCCGCGAGATCAAGGCGGTGACCGTCGATTCCAGCATCCCGTCGCCGTTTGCTTCGTCGCTGCTGTTCACCTACGTCGCCAACTACCTGTACGATGGCGATGCGCCGCTGGCCGAGCGCCGGGCGCAGGCGCTCGCCATCGATCAGGCACAGCTGCGCGAACTGCTCGGCGAGGCGGAGCTGCGAGAGCTGCTCGATGCCGATGCGATCGCGGAGCTGGAGGCGCAGCTGCAGCATCTCGAGGAGTCGCTGCACGCGCGCACGATCGACGGCGTCCACGATCTCCTGCTGCGGCTCGGCGATCTGTCGGAAGCCGAGGTCGCCGCGCGGTCGAAGATCGATGCGCGCGAGGCGATCGCTCAGCTGTCGCGGGCGCGCCGCACGGTCCAGCTGACAATTGGCGGCGAGCCGCGGGTCGTCCCCGTTGAGTACGCGAGCAGGTACCGCGATGCGCTGGGGATTCCGCTGCCGCCGGGATTGCCCCAGGCGCTGCTCGAGCCCTCGCCGAACGCCGCGGCCGATCTGACACGACGGTATGCACGCACCCACGCGCCGTTTGTCGCCGGCGACTTCGCGTCCAGGTACGCGCTCGGGCGCTCGACCGCGGAAACGATGCTCAAGGACCTCGCCTCCACCGGACGTCTGCTGGAGGGAGAGTTCCGCCCGGGCGGCACGGGCCGGGAGTGGTGCGACGCCGACGTCCTGCAATCCATCAGGCGGCGATCGCTGGCGAAAATCAGGAAGCAGGTGGAGCCGGTCGAGCCGGCGGTCCTCGGGCGGCTGATCACAACGTGGCAGGGGGTGGTACGGCGGCGGTCGGGGCTCGACGCGCTGCTCGATACGATCGAGAGCCTCCAGGGCGCGCCGCTTCCCGCCTCCATCCTCGAAACGGAGATCCTCCCGGCGCGGGTGGAAGCGTATAGCCCGGCCGACTTCGATGCGCTGACGGCCGCCGGCGAGGTCGTGTGGTGCGGGATCGAGCCGCTCGGCGAGCGCGACGGGCGCCTGGCAATCTATCTCACCGACCATCTCGCGCGGCTGCGGAGGCCGCCGTCGCTGGAAGATCTCGCGCCGCGGGAACAGGTCATCCTGGACTACCTCGAAACGGAAGGGGCATCCTTCTTCGCAGCGATTCACGAGGCTGCTGGCGGCGGTTACCCCGCCGAGACCGTCGGCGCGCTGTGGAACCTGGTGTGGCGCGGCGCGCTCACGAACGACACGTTCCATGCACTGCGGGCATTCATCCGTCCGCCGGAGCGCCGTCCGCGTCGCCCCGCGGCCGGGCGGACATTCCGCAGCCGGAGGATGGCTCCGCCCTCCGCGGAAGGCCGCTGGTCCCAGGTGAACGACAGGGTGGCAAGCCATCCGTCGCCAACGGAAGCCTCCGCGGCGCTCGCCCAGCAACTCCTGTCGAGGTACGGCGTGCTGACGCGCGAAGTCGCTGCTGCCGAGGGGATCTTCGGCGGGTTCAGCGCGGTCTACGATGTGCTCAAGGCCATGGAAGAGGCCGGCCGCATCCGCCGCGGATACTTCGCAGGAGGAGTCGGGGCCACACAGTTCGCGCTTCCGCCCGCGCTGGATCTGTTGCGCTCGCTCCGCGAGCCCGCCGAAGAACCGGAAGCCCTGGTGCTCGCAGCGACCGATCCCGCCAACCCCTACGGGACGATCCTGCCATGGCCCTCGACGCTCGGCGCCGACGGCTCCTCGCGCGGACCGACTCGCACGGTCGGTGCACTCGCGGTCCTCGTCGACGGCGCGCTGGCCGGCTATATCAGCCGGGGCGCGCGGCAGCTTCTGGTGTGGCTCCCGGAGGATGAACCGGTGCGGTCGCGCACGGCCCGCGCCCTTGCGGAGCGCCTCGCCCGGCTCGCGAGCGATCAGGAGGGGCGCGTGCCGCTGCTGATCGGCGAGATCAACGGCGTGCTGCCATCCGAGCATCCGCTCGCCGATCATCTGGTCGAGGCCGGCTTCACGCCATCGGCGATGGGCTTCCAGATGCGCCGGCATGCCTGAAGGCGACACGATCTACCGCGCGGCGCAGACACTCCACCGCGCCCTCGGCGGACGCGTCGTCGTCAGGTTCGAATCGGTCTTCCCCGCGTTGATGAAAGTCCAGTACGACGCGCCCCTCACTGGGCGGACCATCGAACAGGTGACGTCGGCCGGCAAACATCTGCTCATGCGGTTCTCCGGAGGGCACACCCTGCGCACCCATATGCGCATGAACGGCAGCTGGCACATCTACAGGCCCGGCGAGCGATGGAAGCGTCCGCACCACGACATGCGCATCATCGTTGCGACCAGCGAGTTCGAAGCCGTCGGGTTCAACATCCCGGTCGCGGAGTTCGTCGAGGGGGATGCTCTTCGCAGGCACCGGGAGCTGAGCCGGCTCGGCCCTGACCTGCTGGGTGAGGCCTTCGACGAAGCGGAAGCCATTCGCCGGCTTCGCGCGCGGACCGATATGGCGATTGCCCATGCGTTGCTCGATCAACGGGCGCTCGCCGGGATCGGCAATGTCTACAAATGCGAGGTCCTCTTCGCGTGCGGCGTGAATCCGCTCAGTAAGGTCGGCGAGCTCAGCGAGCCGCAGCTCGCCTGTCTCGTGAGCACGGCTCGCAGGTTTCTGCGGGCGAACGTCTCGCCCGGTCTTGCGCCGATGACGACGTTCTCGGGTATCCGGCGGACAACGGGGCGGGACGATCCACGCGAGCGACTGTGGGTATACGGGCGCGGACGGCTCCCCTGCCGCAGGTGCGGGACGACGATCCAGGTGCTGAAACAGGGAGCGGACGCGAGGCTTACTTACTGGTGCCCGCGCTGTCAACGAGGTGCCTGAGCGCCTGGTGCCCGGGTGCCTGGTGCCCCGTGCATGGTGGAAGAACGGGACTCTGGGAACTGGTAGCTGGAACCTGGTAGCTGGTAGCTGGAAGCTGGAAGCTGGAAGCTGGTAGCTGGAAGCTGGTAGCTGGTAGCTGGTCACACGTGATTCCGCAACACGAGCTCCCGTCGATCTGGCTCGAGATAAGTCTGACCCCTGAGATACGCCACGTTGTGCGCGCGCACGTGGTGGCGGATGAGCGTGAGCGGCACCACACGCGGAATCAGGCCGCGGCGATAGTCGTCGATCGATTCCTGGAGCTCGGCCCTTGATGCGGGATCGATGCGGCGCTTCAGGTGACCGGCCATGTGCGTCAGCACATTCGTGTGGCGCCGGGCCGTAGCAGTCAGGGCGAGTGTGTGCATGAACTGCCGCTCGTAGCGCTCGCGAAACTCGCCGCGCGGGATGCTCTTCATGTCGGCGACCAGCCTGCCCAGAGCCTGATACGCGGTGGTCGAGTGCGCCAGGAGCGCCATTTTGTGGGCCGTGTGGAATCGGACGACCGCGGCCGCCGTCCACCGCGACTCGAACAGATCTTTCAGCCTCCTGTACGCGAACACGCGCTCGATGAAGTTCTCGCGCAGCCTCGGGTCCGACAGCCGACCTTCCTCTTCCACCGGCAGCGAAGGAAATCGCGCGAGCAGCGCCGCCGCGAACAGGCCCCGGCCGGTGCGCTCGCCGACCGCACCGCCCCCCGGAGCGTAGACCCTCACGCGCTCCATTCCGCAGCTCGGCGAGTCCTTCTTGAGCACGTACCCGCACAAGTCTTCACGAGCGAGCTCATCGAGGCGTCTGGCCGACCAGCGGGTCATCGCATCGGTGTGGTCCACGCTGGTGCGGATCGTGATCATCCTGAGCACGTGGCCGGAGCGCACCAGCCGCAGCGCCTCGCGCGGCGTGCCCATCCCGACCTCGACCTCAGGGCACACCGGTACCCACTCGACGTGCGGACCCAGGACCGTCGTCAGGAACTCGTCCCGCTTGTGTCCACCGTCGAAGCGGACCTCCTCGCCGAGGAGACACGCCGAGATGCCGATGCGCATGCGCGATGGGGTCAGATCTTGATTCTCGATCAGGAACGAGTGGTGGAAGACGGACTCCGCGGAAAAATCGAGCACCGACGCCGGCCCGGCCTCAGTTCCAACGCAGCCCGCGAAGCTGATCCAGGTTGACGTTGCCACCGCTCAGGACGCACGCGATCTTCGAGCCCGGCGGGGCGGCTATGAGCCCCTCCAGCAGCGCCCCGACGGTGGAGGCCGCCGCGCCCTCCACGACGAGCTTCGCATGTGCCATGATCCACACGACCGCTTCGAAAATACGCTCGTCCGGCAGGGTCACGATCTCGTCGACGTAGCGCCGCACCACCTCGAAAGTCGTCTCCCCCACCCGTTTCACACGCAGACCATCGATGATGCAGTCGACCCGGTCGAGCGTGACGACGTGCCCGGCCTTCACGCTGTCGCGCATGCCAGGCGCACCCGACGACTCGACGCCGATGATCCGGACCGACGGCTTGAAAGCCTTGACCGCCATGGCGATGCCCGAAATCAGGCCACCGCCGCCGATCGGCACGACGATCACGTCCAGTTCTGGCCAATCACGGATGACCTCGAGCCCGAGCGTCCCCTGGCCGGCAATCAGCTGGAGATCGTCGAACGGGTGGATGTAGGTCAGCCCGCGCTCGTGCACCAGCTCCTTGGCTTTCTCGTTCGCCTCGTCCCAGATCATCCCATGCAGGACCACTTCGGCGCCGTACCCTTTCGTCGCCGCGATCTTCGACGGTGTGGCGTTCTCCGCCATCACGACCACCGCCTTGATGCCGTGGATACGTGCGGCGAGCGCCACACCCTGTGCATGATTCCCGGCCGAGGAGCAGATCACCCCACGGTGGCGTTCCTCGTCTGTGAGATATGTGAATTTGTTCAGCGGGCCCCGGATCTTGTACGAGCCCGTCCGCTGAAAGATCTCCGCCTTCAGGCGGAGGTCGAAACCCGTGCGCTCGCTCAGGATCCGCGAGGTCAGGAGCGGCGTGTGGTGGATGTGCGGCTCAACGACAGCGTAGGCCTTCTCGAAATCCTCCCTGGTCAGGGGAAGGTTCACGGCGTCACCGCCGTGAGCATGATCTCGACGAGGCCGTCCGGCGCCACGAGGCCCGCCTGAACGGTCGTCCGGGCCGGAAAGTCCCTGCCGAAGAATCCTCGGTACTGTTCGTTCATCGCCGCGAAGTTCCTGATGTCGGTCAGGTAGACGAGGCCATCGACGACATCGGACGGGCTGCAGCCGGCGGCTGCGAGCGTCGTGGCGATCCGTGCGAGCGTCTCCCTGGTCTGGGCCGCCGTATCGCTCTTCGTTTCCGGCGTGTTGCCGAGCATGCCCGACACGTACACCATGCGGCCCGCGCGGATCGCAGGGCTGAGGTTCGGGTTGGCGGAACGCCCGGCCCCAATCGCCTCCCTGGGTGCAGACGAGGCCACCATCGTGATCTCGACGGCGTACTGGCTGCCCGCCAGGCCCACCTTGACCGTCGCGCGCGCCGGGGGCGGAACGGACGAAAAGTAGCTGCGATACGCTTCGTTCATCTGCTGGAAGACGGCCGCATCGGGGAGGAACACCCGCGCGCTGACCACGTTCGCGTGCGTCATGCCTGCCGCCTCGAGCAGCTCGCCGGCGTTGTCCATCACCACCCGGGTCTGCTTCGTGATGTCTCCCGTCACGACGCTGTTGTCGCGACCGTTCCTCGACACGAGGCCCGACAGGAACAGCGTCTCACCGCTCCGGATCGCGTAGCTGTAAGGATTCGGCGACCTCATCCAGCCCGCCGGGTGAATCACCGTGCGCTCCGCTCCCAGTGGCACCGCGATCATCGACATCTCGACCAGCGCATCCGGGAGCACGAGATTCGCGATGACCGTCGTCCTCGTCGGCGGATTCAGCGGCCAATGGGCCTTGTACGCGTCGTTCATCGCCGCAAAGTCACCAGCGTTCCTCAGATACACGGTCACGGCGACCACTTGCTCCAGCGAGGAGCCAGACAACGTGAGGATTTCGTGCATGCGCTCGATGACGCGCCGCGTCTGCGCCGCGATGTCGCCCTTGCCGACGATCGCTCCGGCCGCGTCCTGCGCCAGCGTTCCTGACAGATAGATCAGGCTGCCCGCCTTCACGGCGGGACTGTAAGGCCCCACCGGAGCGGGGCCGGTGTTCACGATTTGTTTTGCGGGCATCTGCATGGCCACCACGATGAGCGCACACACGAACGTCGTTGCTGTGTAGAGCATGGCATATTCTACCCGCGCGCTGTCCGTGGTGGCGCGCTCAGCGCGCCATGAAGAGGGTCAAATACTCTTTCTTTGGGCTGCCTGCCGGCCAGCTGACAAGGGGCGAACTCTCTGTCTGTCCGTGGTCTCCGTGCCCCGGACTGATCGTCGTGACAAGTCGCTGGCGGATCCCGTCTGCTCTCCCCGCCCCCCGCTGTTTAGAATGGGAAAGCGGGTTGCGCCCACGCGCACAGCGCCTCGACCTCGGAGTCCGAGAGGGGCGCATCGCGATGCATCAAGGTATAGGAGCGCAGCGGCATGGACTGCTGCCTGACCAGCTCGCAGGTTTGTTTCAACAGCCGCGCGGCTTCGTGTGGCGGGTAACGCGACCACTCCGAGTAGTCGAAGTGGCTGGGTCCGTTTCGCGTTTCTGCCCAGTTCCGCTGTCCGCCCGCCAGGTCGAGGCTTCGGCAGGCGGCCGAGCCAGTGTACAATGACCCGCCCCCAAGGAACCCCACGGAGGAAGAATGAAACGCGCACTAACCGCTTCTGTACTGTCTGTTTGCGTTCTCGCGCTGACCGGTCCCTCACTCGACGCCGAGGTCAAGACGCGCGAAAAAACCAGGGTGAAGTTCGAAGGCATGCTCGGCCGGATGGTCAACATGTTCGGCGGCAAGGCCACCAAGGAAGGCCTGGTTTCGACCAGCGCCGTTTCCGGCGATCGCAAGGCAACGTCCACCGACTCGACCGGACGCATCGTGGATCTGGCGGAGGAAAAGATCTACGACCTCGACATGAAGAAGAAGACGTACACGGTCACGACCTTCGAGGAGCTGCGCCGCCAGATGCGCGAGGCGCAGGAAAAGGCCGAGCGCGACGCGAAGAAGCAAGAGGGAGCCGAGAAGCCGGAGCAGCCGTCCGGCAAGGAGCTCGACATCGACTTCGATCTCAGAGAGACCGGGCAGAAGAAGTCCATTGCCGGCTACGACGCCCGCGAGATCATCATGACGGTCACCGTCCGCGAGAAAGGCCGCACGCTCGATGAGAGCGGTGGCCTGGTGATGACCACCGACTCGTGGCTCGGACCGCAGATCCCGGCGCTCAAGGAGCTGACGGACTTCGAGGTGCGGTACTGGAAAGCCGTCGCACCCGAAGCCGCGGGCGTCTCTGCAGAGCAGATGGCCGCGATGATGGCGATGTATCCCATGGTCAAGCAGGCGATGGACCGCATGGCGAAGGAAAACGTCAAGCTCGAAGGCACGCCGCTCGCCACGACGATGACCTTCGAAGCCGTCAAGAGCAAGGAGCAGATGGCCCAGCAGGCCGACAGCGGGAGCGGCGGCGGGCTTGGCGGGATGCTCGCGCGGCGCATGGTCAAGCGTGACGACAAGCCACGAGCGACCATCCTCACCATCGACAGCGAGACACTCGAAGTCGCGACCGCCCTTTCTCCGGGCGACGTGCAGATTCCCGAGGGCTTCAGGGAAAAGAAGTAAGACCGCTCCAAGCTTCGGAGGCTCGATGAAGAAGCAGAGAAGGCGCGTCCTGCGAACGGCCGATCGCGGGCGCCGCCGCTTTCTGAAGGCAATGCCCGCCGCCGTCGTTGGCGGGCTCGCGGCACCGGCGATCGCGAGGCAGGCGCACGAGAACCAGCGCATCACGAAACAGACGCTGGACTGCGCAGAAACGCTCGTCGGCATCGACTTCTCCGATGCCGAACAGGAGCAGGCGCTTCGAGGAGCGAACCAGAATCTCGAGCGCTTCGAGGCCCTCAGGCGGATCGACATCCCGCTCGATACCGAGCCGGCGGTGACCTTCCGCCCGTATCTTCCCGGCAAAGCACCCAAACCCGGCGCGACGCCCGGCGCGGCGATCAAGGTCGACCTTCGTCCGCCAGCCGCGCGGTACTCGAGGGTCGATGAGCTCGCGTTCCTGCCCGTCACGTCGCTGGCTCCTCTCATCCAGCGTCGTGATCTGTCCTCGAGCGACCTCACGAAGATGTACCTGGAGCGTTTGAAGACGCACGGCTCGCGACTGAACTGCGTCGTCACGCTCACGGAGGAACTGGCGCTCGAGCAGGCCGCGCAGGCCGACCGCGAGATCCGGGCCGGACGATACAAGGGACCCCTGCACGGTATCCCGTGGGGCGCCAAGGATCTGCTGGCAACCAAGGGGATCCCGACCACGTGGGGCGCCGGCCCGTACCAGAACCAGGTCTTCGACTACGACGCGACCGTCGTCGAACGGCTCCGCAATGCGGGGGCGGTGCTGGTGGCCAAGCTGTCGATGGGTGCGCTGGCGCAGGGCGATCGCTGGTTCCGCGGGCAGACGAAGAACCCGTGGACGCCGGACGACCCGCGGCGTGGCGGATCGAGCGGCTCATCGGCCGGGCCGGGAGCGGCGACGGCGGCCGGGCTCGTGGGCTTTGCGATCGGGACCGAGACGCGCGGATCGATCATCTCGCCATCGGCGGTGAACGGCGTCGCCGGCCTCAGGCCCACGTATGGCCGCGTGAGCCGCTACGGCGCCATGGCGCTCAGCTGGACGATGGACAAGATCGGGCCGATGTGCCGCACGGTCGAAGACTGCGCGCTGGTGTTCAACGCGATCTACGGGCCGGACGGCCGCGACGACACCGTGGTCGATGCGCCGTTCGTCTGGAACCCTGATGTGCCCCTGCCCAGGCTTCGCATTGGCTACATCAAGTCGGAGTTCGAGGCACGCGAGGAAACAGGTCCGGGGCGGCGCGGTGCAGGAGGGCGTGGAACCGAAGGGGGACGCGGGCGCGGAGGCCTGTCTCCCGAAGAGCTGCGGCGGCTGCGGGAGCAGCAGCTGAAAGTGCTCAACGACGCGCTGGACGTCTACCGGGATGCCGGCGCAACCCTGCATCCGATCGATTTGCCCGGCGTCAGCATCTCGAACACGATCGGGTTCATCCTCAGCACAGAGGCGGCCGCGGCATTCGACGATCTGACGCGCAGCCCGGGGATCCAGGACCCTTCCCTCAACACCTGGCCGAACACCTTCCGGACCCATCGCTACGTACCCGCCGTCGAGTACATCCGCGCGCAGCGCGCCCGCACGCTGCTGATGCGCGAGATGGACGCGCTGATGACGCAGTACGACGTGTTCCTGTCGCCGAACAACAGCGCGAGCCTGGGTCTGACCAACCTGACCGGACATCCCGCCATCGCGGTCAAGGCGGGTTTCGCGAACGACGCGCCCGTCGTGTTGATGATTACCGGTCGCTTGTACGACGAGGGGACGATGCTGCGCGTCGCGCTCGCCTTCGAGCGGGCGACGAAGTGGCACACGATGCATCCGACGCTCGTGTAGGGACAGTGGCGCGGTCTTCACCACGGGGAGGGTGACCCGTGTCGCCGCGCTACGCGCGCCCGCGGCGTCATCACCGCCATCGCACTGCATTACCGGATGGTCCGCTCGTTCTTGACCAGCGCGGACAGCGCCCTCCCCTGCTCGAAATCGCCGAGCCGTTCGGCGGCATCGATGTAGAGATCGCGCGCCTCGCCCTTGAGCGGATGGTTGGCCGCCAGCACCTGCAAGACCTGTGAGCATTCGAAGCCGGCGCGCATGGCCTGCGCCGCGCGGAGGAGGCTGACCACCGTTTCCGGGGAGGCGTCGGAGCGCCGGGCGACGGCTTGCAGCACGCGACCGCGCTCGAAGGGTGAATCAATGGTATCGAGCGCGCGGAAAAACCGCTCGCGAACGGCTTCGATCGAGTTGTTCCTGAGAACCGACAGCAGCATCGACGCCTGTTCGAAATCCGACCCGATCTCGAGCGCCGAGTCGAGCAGACCGCCGAGGGTCTCCTCGCTCACCGCGTCGCTCGACACGAGCGCGTTCAGCACGCGACGGTGCTCGAAGTCGCTGCCCACGCCCGCGAGCACGCGGAAGAACAGCGGAGAGGTACGCGCGTCGAGCGGCTGGAGCCTCGCGATCTGGATCAGCAGCGAGGCCGCTTCGAAGTCGCTGTCGATACCGAGGCTGGCGTCGAGGATGCCTGCGAGGACGTCGGAGCCGACGGGTCCTTTCTCGAGCGCGGCCGAGTAGACGCGTCGCATCTCGAAGTCGGATCCAATCGTCCGCGCGGCGTCGAAGTAGGCCTTCCGCGCCGCCTCGCTGACGAGCAACCGATCCGCCGAGCCAATCAGCAGCGTCGCCAGCTCGAAGTCCGATTCCAAATCGCTGCCGACACGCCCGAGGATCCGCTCGATCGCCCCCTCGTCGAGCGTGTCGCTCTTCAGCAGCTCGGCATAGTAGATACGCCGCGCCCAGCTGCCTTCGATCAGGGAAATCTCGGCGAGCACGCCGTCCACACCGCCCGTCCCGAGGATTCGCGCGACGCGGCCCGGCGCCCCAATCCCTGTTTGCCGGATGAATCGAGGCAGGTGCGCGGCGAGCCACTCGCGGCCTTCGGGTTCGAACGGCGTCTCGGAGGACCCCACCCAGAATCGGCGCTCCAGCCTGCCCGACGCATCGGCGCGAATCTCGACGGTCCGGCTGCCCAACAGCCCACCGTCGCGAATCTTCAGATACCCGCCGGCCGACAGGCTCTTCACATCCCTGTCGTCGTCAGTGAGCTCGAGCTCGCCCCGGTAGTTCACCTCCAGCTTGCTCGTGCCGTCCGACCACGTGAAGTTGCCCGACTGGCCGATCGCGAACACGGAGTTGCCGGGCGCCACGCGGCCGGCTGCGGCTATAGCGGACGCAACCACCTGTCCTGCAGCCACTATCGCCGCACTGCTCTCCGCCTGCACGGATGCGGCGGCCGAATGCGCCTGGTCCGCGGCTGCCATGGCTGTTGCCTGCGCCGCATCGTCAAGGGCCAGGGCGCGCCCGTTCTCAGTTAGCGCTTCGCGAGTCGTCTCCGCCTGCCGCGCGAGACTTGCGGCACGTGCACGAGCCTGGCCGGCCGAGGCGAGAAGCGGCGCCGCAGGGTCGATTCCAGCCGCCGGCGGCGGTGGAGCCGGCGACTGCGCAGAGACGCCGGCCTGCACAGCCGTCGACATGTCGAGGGTCCGGATCTCGGGTCGTTCGACCGAGGACTGCTCGCCAACCGCTCCCGCGGCGATCCCGGCGATGAGCAGTACGGCGGTCGTCCCTGCGAGCCAGCCCGGCCCGCGACCTGCGTGCGACGGCGCTCCGACCAGCCGCCGTACGCGCTCGAGCAGCGAGCCGCCGCTCGCAGCGAGGGCGAGACCGGCGCCGCCGCGCAGCTCCTCTAGATCTGCGAGCGCTCGCGCGTAGGTCACCGGGTCGCCGCAGAGGCTGACGGCCAGGTCGTCGCAGCAGTTCTCCCGTTCGATTCGAATCTGTCTCGACAGCCACCAGACCGCGGGATGGTAGAAGAGGAGCGTTTCGACGAGCGTCTGGAGCAGGTTCACGAAGTAGTCGTGGCGGCGAATGTGGGCGAGCTCGTGGGCGATGATGGCTTCCAGTTGCTGAGGGCCAAGGGCGCTCAGCACGGACGCCGGCAACAGGACGACCGGCTTCAACCAGCCAATGACGGTCGGCACGTCCACGAGAGTGGATTGAAGGAGGCGAACGGCACGGCTGATATGGAGGCGCCGCCGGACCCGATCGGAAAGCCACTGCAGCGGCTCGGGCACAGGCATCGTCCCGCGAGACCGTATCCGCTGAACCCAGAACCAGCCGCTCACGAGGCGCAGTGTCAGGAGCACCACGCCGCAGAACCAGGATAGCAGCAACGCGGGCATCCATGATTCCGCGCGCGGTGACGTGGCAACTGGCGCGTTCGCCGTCGGGAGAACGAGCCGATCCGCTCGTGCCTGCGACGCGACGGTTGGGACGGCAGAGCCTGTGGATACGGCGGCCGCGGCCGGTTCGGCACCCCGGGCAGTCTGCGCGCGCTCGAGGGCGCGCCACGATTGCACCGCGCCAACCACGGGAATCGTCAGCATCAGCGACAGCCCGATGGTCGCCACCACGTAGCGGACATCGGCAGCACTGCGGCGCAGCATGGCCAGCGCCAGCGCGGTAATCGCGCCGAGGATCGCGCCCTGCCAGACAAACTGCAGCAGTGACCGGCCGATCGCCTGCGTGGCAGGCTGCGTCAGCCATGCATCAATCGCGCTCATCACGAACCTCCCCGCGCGCGGCCGCGTTGGACTCCCCGCGGCCATCAATGAGGCGGCGGATTTCGAGTAATTCCTCCGGTGAAGCGCGTTTGGCGGCCAGCGCCTGCATCACCAGCTTCGCCGCGGAGCCGCCGAAGGCGCGATCGAGCAGATCGCGAACCAGCTGCCGCTGCGTCTGCGCCTCCGTGAGCCGCGCCTGGTACACGTGGCTGCGGTCGCGCTCGTCACGGCTCACCAACCCTTTGTCCGTCATGATCTGCAGCAGCTTGAGGGCGGTGGTGTACGCGGCGGGGCGCTCTCGTGAGAGCACCTCGTGTACCTGCCGGACCGTGCTCGGACCACGGGCCCACAGCACCCGCAGAATTGCCAGCTCGGCGTCGGTCGGTCGCGGAAGGGGCATAGGGGACGTTATCTACGAAGTGCTTCGTAATGTCAACGAAAACCTTCGTACTAGATGCCGCGCCCGGGGCTGCCGGGCGGGGAGCCCGGGGGATCCCTGCCGGCTGCGATTTTGAAGAGTTAGACGCAACCGGGCCGGATTTTGTTGGCTATAATTTTCCGTTGGGAAGGGCCGCGGATGAGCCGGCCCACGGTTCACTCACGAAAGGAATTCATGGCGCTGCAGCCAGGCACTTACGCGCGTTTCGATACCTCCGAGGGTCCGTTCACCGTCCGGTTGTTCGACCAGGACGCTCCCCAGACGGTCGCGAATTTCGTCGGCCTCGCCGAGGGTTCCAAGGAATGGAAGGATCCTGTGACCGGAGAGCGAAAGACCGCGCCCTTCTACGATGGTGTCATCTTCCACCGGGTGATCAACGGATTCATGATTCAGGGCGGTGACCGGCTCGGCCAGGGCACCGGCGGGCCGGGCTACAAGTTTGCCGACGAGTTCCACCCGTCGCTGCGGCACGATCGCGCCGGGATCCTGTCGATGGCGAATGCCGGCCCGAACACCAATGGGAGCCAGTTCTTCATTACGCTGGGCCCCACCCCCCATCTCGACAACCGGCACTCGATCTTCGGGGAAGTCGTCGAAGGGCTGGACGTGGTCAAGCGCATCGGCTCGGTGCCCACAGCGCGAGGCGATCGGCCCGTCAAGCCCGTGGTGATGAACGCCGTCCGCATCGAGCGCATCGCATGAGCGCGGACGATCGGCAGTCGCTCGACTCGCTGCTGCCGGTCGTCTACCAGGAGCTCCGCCGCCTGGCAGCCGGCTACATCAGGCACGAGAAGCCCGGACAAACGCTGCAGCCGACCGCGCTCGTGCACGAGGCGTATCTCCGCCTCCTGAAGGATCGTCCCGACCGCTGGCAGAACCGTGCGCATTTCTGCGCCATTGCCGCCCATTCCATGCGGCAGATTCTGATCGAGCGCGCGCGCGCCCGCAACGCGCAGAAGCGCTGGGGTGAAAAGGCGCGCATCACTCTGGACGAGTCGCTGATGGGGAGCGGAGAGCAGTCCGTCAACCTCCTCGCGCTCGATGAGGCCCTCGAACGTCTCGCCGGCCTCGATCCCGAGCAGGCCCGCATCGTGGAGCTTCGATTCTTCGGCGGGCTGACCGTTGACGAAACCGCCGACGCGCTGTCGGTCTCCCCCGCGACCGTCAAGCGGCATTGGACCATTGCGCGGGCGTGGCTCGCACGGGAGCTGGAAAGCGCACCCAAGGCGTGACACCGGAGCGTTGGCGGCAGGTCACCGATCTCTTTCATGCGGCGCTCCAGCACGCGCCTGACGCGCGCGAAGGCTTCGTTCGCCAGGCCGCAGGGATCGACCTGGAGCTGGAGCGCGAAGTGCTCTCCCTGTTGGGCAGCCACGACAAGAACGAAGGCTACCTGGAACGGCCGGCCTGGGAGGCCGCGACGGAGCTCCAGCACGATCCCGAACCGCTGGGCCACACGATCGGCAAGTACCGGGTAGTTCGAGAAGTCGCGCGCGGCGGCATGGGCATCGTCTATCGCGCGACCGACGAGGTGCTCGGACGATCGGTGGCGCTCAAGGCGCTGCCCGCTGAATACGCCCACGACAAGGTGCGCCGCGAGCGCCTGGTCCGGGAGGCGAAGCTGAGCGCGCAGCTCAATCACAGGGCAATCGCGACGGTGTACGAGCTGGTCGAGAACGATGAGCAACTGTTCATGGCGTCGGAGTTCGTGCAGGGCATCACGCTCCGCCGTGAGCTCGCGGATGGGCCGCTGCCGTCCGGCCACCTGCTCGGCACGCTGCTCGAGATCGCGGGGGCGCTCGCCGCAGCGCACTCGCTCAACATCATTCACCGCGACCTGAAGCCGGAAAACATCATGCGCCGCGAGGACGGCCAGATCAAGGTCCTCGACTTCGGGCTCGCGCGCACGGTGTCGTCCTCGGATCTCGCTCCTTCTTCCCATCTCACGGAACTCGGCACAATCGCCGGAACTCCGGGGTACATGGCCCCCGAGGTGCTCGACAAGCGTCCTGCCGACGCCCGCTCGGATATCTTCGTCTTCGGCCTCGTCGCGTGGGAGCTCGCCACCGGGCGCCATCCGCTCGGCGCGAGCGCCAACACGCAGATGGCGCGGCTGCTGGACATGGCGGCGGGCACGGAGCCGGTCGTGCCCGGGCCGCTCCCCGTCGCAGGCCTGGAACGAGTGCTTCGCCGGTGTCTGGCTCGAGCTCCGGACGATCGCTATCAATCGGCCGAGGCTCTGGTCAACGATCTGCGCTCGCTGCAACGCACCTCGGAACCGATGTCGTCGATACCCGTACCCTCGCGTGAGCCACGACTGTGGTGGTGGCAGTTCCACCAGGCCACGACGGCGGCCGTCGTAGCATCGACTCCCGTCTGGAGCTGGATTGCGCGGGAATGGATCAGCCGCCCGCGAGGCGCGTGGATCTTCTTTGCCATTCTCTCGGTTGCCACCGCGGCGGTCATCCTTCGCCTGAACATGCTGTTCACCTCACGCGTGCAGCCCCAGATGCTCGCCGAGCACCATGCGCGCCTGTCGACGTGGCTTCCGTGGACCGAAGGAGCGCTGGCCCTTCTGCTGCTCTGGTCTGCCGCGCTGATCAGCGACAGGCACGAAGCGTGGGCTGCCCTTCTCATCGGCCTCGCCATCCTGATCGGGGCGTCGCTGGCCGTGATCGAGCCGGCGACAAATCGGGGCGCAGGACTCGCCCACTAGCACTTCACAGGTTGCCCAGTCGTTGGTATCGACATTGCTTCTCCTACTCATTCGCCGCCGTTCCCGCGGGACCTGTATCATTAATGAACAGAAATTCCGGGCTGGCTGGACAATTCGGCGACAAGTTTCCGGAGTTTCATGGACGAACGTCCCGACGAGGGTGTGACAACGGCATCTGCGACCGGGCTGCTGCCCGGAAGCCTTTCGCTGTCGTACGAGTCCGAGCTCATCCTGAATGCCATTCCAGGCGGTGTCATCAGCCTCGATCCCCAGGGGCGGACGACGCTCGTCAACGACGCGGCCTCACGCCTTCTGGGATGGGCGCCGGCTGAACTGATCGGGCAGTCGCTTCACGATCTCGTTCATCATCGAAGGCCCGACGGCTCCGACTATCCGGTAGACGAGTGCCCCATTCAGAGGACGCTCGTCACCGGCGAGATTCACCAGGCGGAAACCGACGTCTTCTGGCGGAAGGACGGCATTAGTCTCCCTGTGGAGTTCGACAGCCGTCCAATCATGCGCGGAGGCGCGCTGGTCGGCGTCCTGGTGTCGTTCCGCGACCTCTCCGATCGCCGACAAAGCGAGGAACGAACACGACAGCTCGTCCAGGAACAGTTCGCGCGCGCGAAGGCCGAGTTCCAGCACGCGCAGCTTCGCGACATCCTCGTTCAGGCGCCGGCGCTCATCTGCGTGACGCGAGGCCCACGCCACATCATCGACACCGTCAACGAACAGTTCCTCCGCACCATCGACCATCGCACGGTTGCAGGACTCACGATCCACGAAGCCTTTCCCGATCTGCCCGCGGAACAACTCGTCGCTCTCGATACGGCGTACGAAACAGGCCGATCCTGGACAGGCAACGAAGTTCCGGGCACGCAACTCGTCGGGTCGGCGGCAGGCGATCGCGCCTTCACTTTCGTCGTGCAGCCGCTTCGCGATGAAACAGGCACGGTCTACGGGCTCATGACGCATGCCGTGGACGTGACCGAACAGGTGCACGCCCGACGCGAGCTCGAACAACGGACGATCGAGCTGCAGCAGACGACCGAGAGGCTCCGGCTCGCAGCGGAGGCCGGCCATCTGGGCGCCTGGGAATGGGAAATCGCGACCGGCCGGGTCATCTGGTCGCCCGAGCTGGAACGCATCCACGGGCTCGCGCCCGGAAGCTTCGCCGGAACGTTCGAGGCCTACCAGGCCGATATTCATCCCGAGGACCGCGAGCGCGTGCTCAATTCGATCACCGACTCCGTTCACCAGCGCCGCCCGCACGTACTCGACTACCGCATCGTGCTGCCGGACGGCACGCTGCGGTGGGTCGAAGCACGAGGCCGCCTGTTCTCGAACGCTCGAGGCGAGCCGCATCGGCTGGTCGGCGTGTGCATGGACATCACCGACCGGAAGGAAACCGAGACGACGCTCGCCAACCAGCACCGTCTGGCCGAGCTCATGGCAGACGTCGGAATGATTCTCGCGCGCGGCGACGAGCTTCCCGCGGTGCTGCAGGCCTGCGCCGAATCGCTCGTGCGGCACGCCGTGGCCGCCTTCGCGCAAATCTGGATGCTCAACGCTTCCGGCGATGTCCTCGAGCTCGGCGCCACCGGCGGACAGGAGACGCGCCTCGACGAACCGCCCAGCCGCATACCTGTGGGCCAGCAGAGGATCGGACGCATCGCGCAGGAGCGCAGACCGCATCT
The DNA here is from genome assembly GCA_035711845.1 of Vicinamibacterales bacterium. Lineage (GTDB taxonomy): Bacteria > Acidobacteriota > Vicinamibacteria > Vicinamibacterales > 2-12-FULL-66-21 > DASTBU01. The sequence goes on along the minus strand of DASTBU010000088.1, from coordinate 21,283 downwards.
GACCAACCAGGTGCTCGACGATGATACCGTTGCCGACCCGGAATGGGTGCGCCGCGAAAAGGTATTGGCCTTTGCCGGTTACCCTCTGATGGCTGGCAACGAGCTCCTCGGCGTGCTGGCTACGTTTTCACGGCATCCGCTGACGCCGTTGGACATGCAGGCGCTTGGTGCGCTCGCGCATAGCGTCGCCGTCGGCATCCAGAAGAAACGCCACAAGGAGGCGCTGAGGCTCAGCGAGCTGCATCTTCGCGGACGCGCCGAGGAGCTGTCGCGAATCGCAGCCGCACTCGAACGCAGCAACCGGGAGCTGGATGCCTTCGCGTACGCGGCATCGCACGATCTTCGCGCGCCCCTGCGCGGGATAGCGAACCTGGCCCAGTGGATCGAGGAAGATCTTGCCGCGGCGTCGCGGCTGAAGCCGGAGACGGCCGAGATGCTGCAGCTGATGCGCAGCCGCATGCATCGCATGGAGGCGCTGATCGAAGGGCTGCTGGAATACTCTCGCGCCGGCCGCGTTCACCACGATCCCGAAATCGTGAACGTGGCACAGCTGGTCCGGGATGTCATCGACCTCCTCGCCCCTCGCGAGGGTGCCACCGTCACTCTGGGTCCGGTTCTCCCCACGATCTCGACGGAACGGCTGCCGCTCGAGCAGATCTTCCTCAACCTGATCAACAACGCGCTGAAGCATGCGGCGCGTGATGATGTGCAGGTGAGGCTGGACATGCAGGACCGGGACAGGTTCTACGAATTCTCGGTCAGCGACAACGGTCCGGGTATTCCACCCGAGTTCCACAATCGCATCTGGGGCATCTTCCAGACGCTGGAGCCGCGCGACAAGGTGGAAGCGACGGGCATCGGGCTGGCGCTGGTGAAGAAGCTCGTCGAGGCCCGGGGCGGCCGCGCCTGGGTCGAGTCGACGGTTGGCCAGGGGGCGACATTCAGGTTCCTCTGGCCGAAATAGCCCGATCATCCGATGAGGACATGGTGAACGAAAAGACGCTGAACATCCTGCTGGTGGAAGACGACCAGGTCGACGTGATGAATGTCAGGCGCGCGTTCGACAAGAACCGGATCACCAACCCGCTCTACGTGGCGGGGGACGGCATCGAAGCGCTCAGCATGCTGCGGTCGGCGAAGGTGCCACCCGCGCGCCGGATCATCCTGCTCGATCTGAACATGCCCAGGATGAACGGCATCGAGTTCCTGCGCGAGTTGCGCAACGATCCGGCGCTGGGCCTCACGCCGGTCGTCGTGCTGACCACGTCGAACGACGAGCGGGACAAGATCGACGCCTTCAACCTCAACGTCGCCGGATACCTCGTCAAGCCGGTGACCTTCATCAACTTCGTCGAGGTCATGGCGGCCCTGAACAAGTACTGGACGCTCGTGGAGTTCCCGTAACCCGATGGACCCCCTACGACTCCTGCTCGTCGACGATGACGAGGTCGATCGGCTGACCGTCAAGCGTCTGCTGCGCCAGGCGGGAGTCGTGGCGTCCTTCGAAGAGTGCGCCGACTGGAAGTGCGTGCTCGAAGCGGCCCAGCAGCACGAGTTCGACTGCGCCATCCTCGACTACCACCTGCCTGGGACCGACGGGCTGGAGCTGCTTCGCACGCTGCGGAACAGCAGCGTCACCGTGCCCGTGGTCGCGCTCACGGGGCTCGGGGACGAAGAGGTGGCCGTCGAATTGATGAAGGCCGGCGCTGCCGATTACCTGAACAAGAACACGTTGACGCCCGAGCGGCTCGAACGCAGCCTCCGCTACGCCATCGCCCTGCACCGGGCGGAGGAAGACCGCCGGCTGCTCCTCGAGCGCGAGCACCAGGCGCGCCTTCAGGCGCAGGCCGCGAACCGCGCAAAGGACGAGTTCCTGGCGACCCTCTCGCACGAACTGCGGACCCCGCTGAACGCCATCCTCGGCTGGGCCCGCCTGCTCTCGACGGGGCAGCTCGATGCGGCCACCTCGAAGCGCGCGATCGAGATCATCGACCGTAACAGCCGGCTCCAGGCGCGGCTGATCGAGGATCTGCTCGACATCTCGCGCATCATCACGGGCAAGCTTCGGCTGGAATTCCGCGCGGTGGAGCTGCGGAGCGTCATCGAAGGCGCACTCGACGCCGTGAGGCCTGCCGCCGAGGCCCGGCGCGTTGCGCTCGAATGCAAGGTCGGAGATGGCGACGCCATCCTGTGCGATCCGGGCCGGATGCAGCAGGTGATCTGGAACCTGCTCAGCAACGCCATCAAGTTCACGCCGCCAGATGGAAGCGTCACGCTCACGACGACCCGTTCGAACGGCAACGTCGTCATCACGGTCAGGGATACGGGGATGGGGATCGATCCCGACTTCCTGCCGCACGTGTTCGACAGGTTCCGGCAGCAGGACCCCGCGACCACGCGATCCCACGGTGGACTGGGACTCGGCCTGTCCATCGTGCGGCACCTGGTGGAGTTACACGGCGGGACGGTCGACGCTGCGAGCGAGGGGACGGGCCGCGGCGCCCTGTTTACCGTCAGCGTGCCGCTCGCGCCGATCCGGGCCGATCAGGTGGTGGCGGTCACCGACGACGCCCGGGACAGTCTCAGCGATCTGCCCTCCATTGCCGGATTGACGGTCCTCGTAGTGGACAACGAGCCGGATGCGCGGGACCTGATTGCCGCCATTCTCTCGGCGCGCGGCGCGTGCGTCAGCACCGCCGGCTCGGTGGCCGAAGCGCTCCAGGGCATCGCGCGCGACCGTCCCGACGTGATTCTCAGTGACATCTCCATGCCGGGCGAAGATGGGTACGAGTTGATTCGCAAGCTCCGGAAGCTCGAGAACGGCGGACCGCCGATCCCGGCCGCCGCGCTGACCGCCTTTGCGACGGCGAGCGACCGCGGCCGCGCCCTGCTTGCCGGCTATCAGGCGCACATCCCCAAACCCGTCGAAGCCTCCGAGCTCGCAGCCGTCGTCGCCGCTCTGGCGGGCCGGACGATGCCAAACGGCTGAGCTGGGCATAGTGACAGTCCTTTAGGGGGACTGGCACTCTAAGGGGACTGGCACTCTAAGGGGACAGTCACCTTAAGGAGCCTGTCCCCTTTTTACGGAATGCGTTCGGCAAGCGAGGCGATGCTCAGCGCGTAGCTGTGCGAGCAGTTGTACCCGAGCAAGGCCTCGTAGTTCCGGTAGACCAGATAGAACTGCGAACCGGCGGGGACGAGCGACGCGTGCATGTCGGCGCGCGGCAGCGGACGCCCCGAAGCGGTTCGGAGCCCCAGCGCACTCCACTCTTTCAGGCTCATCGCGGCCGTCATCAGCCGTACCGCCCGGCACCCCTCGGCGCGCCGGGGCAGCGCGTCGATCTTCTTGCGCGCGCCCTCAGGCACTCGAACCTCGCGCCCCCAGCGTTCTCCGGCGGCCCATCCGTGCTGCTGGAGATAGTACGCGATGGACGCGAACACATCCGCCTGCGAGTCCCAGATGTCGCGACGCCCATCCCCGTCGAAATCCTGCGCGAACTTCAGGTAGCTCGACGGCATGAACTGCGGCTGCCCCAGCGCTCCCGCCCATGACCCCTTCAGCCGACCGATCTCGATGTCGCCGCGATCGAGTATCTCCAGCGCGCTGAACAGCTCGTTCCTGAACAACGTCGACCGGCGAGGATCGTAGGCAAGCGTCGCAAGCGTCGGAATCGTGGGCCGCACGCCGGCGAAGCGGCCGAAGTTGGACTCCAGACCCCAGATCGCGATGATGATCCGCGGCGCGACATCATATTTCCTGGCGATATCGGTCACCAGCACGCGGTGTCTGGCATACATGCGTCCAGCGGTCCGCACCGTCGTTCGAGTCAGCCGGCGGGCGAGGTAGGTCTGGAGATCCAGCGCGAACTCCGCCTGCGTGCGGTCGCGCTCGAGAATCTGCTGCACCGGAGCCAGACCGTTGAAGGCCTGATCGACGGTCTCCGTGCGGATCCCGCGCGACAATGCCTCCATCCGAAGCTCCGCGAGCCAGGCCTCGAAAGGAGGGGGTGTCGCGACGGGCGCAACCGGCAACGGCTCCTGTGCAAAGCTGCCGCTTGTGGCGATCAGAAGCAAGAGAGCCGCCGCAACGGCACGCTGCATACCCGATTGTACACGGCGCCACGCGCCTGGCAGTCACGACAGTGGCATCTCTTCGCTGTCAGTGACCCGACGCCGGCCGCGCGATCGGATGTCGCGAACGAACCCGGATGGCGATGATCGCAGAGGCCACGATGCCCGTGATCAGCGTGCCCATGAACCCCGACACCGCCTGGCCCATCGGCGTATTCGCCGCCCGGCTTTCACTCACCTGCCGCGCAATCTCCGCCTCCGACACGCCCTGATTCTGCAGCAGGCTGACCTGCATCGCCTCCAGCTCGGCGAAGTAGTCCCGGTACACCACGGTCGTGAAGAGTAGCGACGCGCAGATGATCACGACGCCTGCCACCGTGGCCATCATCGTGCCGGCAATCACCTGGCTCCCGTAGCCCCTTCCCTCCGCCGCCGTGCGCCTGAGGCCCCAAATCAGTCCGCCAATCTCGATGGCGATCACGGCAAAGAACATCCTGTACATCACAGGGTCCTTGTACCAGCCGGTCGCTCCCATGACGAAAGTCCAGATCCCGCACAACACGCCGATGAGCAGCCCGGCGCTCAGAATCGGATTCATGGAGGTGCCCTCCTCTCGGCCCACGACTCACGCCGGATTATGACTCAGAAGCGTCCTGACTGCTCAGCTTGGGGCCAACGGGCGCGCCGTCTGGCGCTGCTCGTGCTGCCTTCCTTGAATACGGTGACGCACCGAGGGCGCCCAGGCGCTCGCCTCGCAAGCCGCGAGGAGGGAGGTTACCGGGCGTACGTGACCGACGAGCAACGCCGCGAGCCGGGTTCCCCAACGCCCCGCCTGCGTTGGGGTGGTGAAGCGGGATGCATCGGCGGCCGAATGCCACCGTTCTTGTGGAAGTCAGCGGGATCGTTGTTTGCATTTTTGCGGGTGACGGCCGAAACCTGCGGAAAGCACGGCAACGTGCCGAGGTATTGAAATGGCTGAAACGACTGAGGCCTCGGTCACGAGGCTCATCAGGGGTGCGCTCGACGATGCGAGAGAGTTGTTCAGGGAGGAACTGGCGCTCGCGCGGGCGGAGCTCCGGACGGAAATGGGGAAAGTCGCGGCTTCCGCCATCCGCTTCGGCATTGCCGGTGTGGCGTTGTGGTTCGCAGCGATGTTCCTTCTCGTGACGCTCGCGCTCGGAGCAACCGCACTCTTCGAATGGCCGGCGTGGGCCGGCTTTGGTGTCCTCGCGCTCCTGCTTGGCACCGTCGGCGCCGTACTGCTGATCCTGGGCAGAAGCGCCATTCGGGAGGTGCGTCCCTTGCCACGGACCGTTCAGTCGGTGAAGGAGAACTTCAAGTGAGTGAAGGAGAGCTTCAAATGACGCCCGAGATCACCGAACGGACCCCCAGGGAAATCGAGTCGCGAATCGAGGAAAAGCGTGCCGACCTCGACCGCAAACTGGAAGAGCTCGAGCAGCGGCTTTCTCCGCGGCAACAGTTCCAGCGGATGAAGGCACGAATCCACCCGCAGCCGTACATCGGCTGGGCGGCGCTCGGCGCAGTGGCTGCGGGAACATACCTGGCAGTAAATGGTTGGCGCCGCGCACACCGTTCGATGAACGGTGCCGCCGCGCGCGAGGCCCATCAGGCCGAGATGGATCTCGAAAAGGTGGCCCTGCCCGGTTGCGGATCGTCGGAATAGCCGGACCAGTCCGGAAAACGACTCTACTGGTCCGGCGTCAGGGTTCGTGTGACGGCGAGGCCGGCCGGGCCGAGCGCGCCCTTGTCGGCACCGTTCACCGAGAGGCGCACCGCTCCCCCGTCGCCGACACGGACGACGATGGCGCGATCGGCGCCGAAGGCCAGCTTCTGCTCGCCGGGGACCTCGCGCTCCATGCGTCGCTCGCCGTCGACACTCACCCTCATCCACACAGGCTTCAGCGTCGTCAACTCGACTTGCAGGGCCCCGGATGGCGGTGGCGGCGTGACGACCGATTCGGTTGTTGGAGCGGCAGCGGGCGCTACCGCACCCTCCGGGCCTGCCGCAGGCGTTGAAACGGGTCCGCTCGATGAGGAAGCCTGCGTCTGTGGACCGTCGACGCCCGATTGCTGCCCCTCGTCGCCCCGCCACGCCCAGCTGAGTGCGAATGCCACGAGTACCATCACGATGCTCGCGACGGCTCGGAGACGCGGTGGAATGCGTCGCCATGATCGGGCTGCCTCTCCGAACGGATCGCGCTCGAGCAGCGGGAAGTGGGAACGAGACACGGGCTCGACCTGTGCGGCTGGCGCCGAAAGCACCGGCGTTCGTGATGTCGCCTCCAGTGCTGGCTGCGCAGGTTCCCTGGCGCGCTCTGCCTTGCGCGGTGCGTCCGGGAGCGTTGGATGCGCTCGTTCGGAAGCCGCGGGCTCACCGAGCGCCGCGAGACGCTCGGCATGCGACGCCGCCCGGTTCGAGCGGACGAAGGCGTCGAACTCTGCGAGCTTCTGCTCCCGTCGCGCGCGCGCATCCTGAATCTGCCCGCGCAGTTGCTCGAGGGCCTGAAGCGCGGCCTGTTCGTTGAAGGGCTGCGAGGTGTTGTCGGCTCCCACGCCGCTAAGTTGAACCTGTCGGCCGCGTGGCGTCAAGAAGAAGTCTCAGCTCTCCTGAAACCGTCCCGTGCGAAGCAGGCGCGCGACCGCGACGGCGATCGCCCCTGCCACAAGCGAAAGCAGCACGCCCATCCTGATCTCGGCCAGCACTTGACCCGCGCCGAGAACAGCGGTCGCGAAGAACAGCGCGAACGTGAACCCGAGCGACGACACGAGGCCGAGCACGACGATCTCGCGCCAGCCAAGCCGCGACGGCAGATGCAACCCTATCCCGAGCGCGATTGCAACGCCGGCGATCAGGCCGATGGGCCGGCCCAGGATCGACGCAATCGGCAGGGCGAGCGTGCCCAACTCCAGCGCCCGCAGCTGGATGCCCGTGTTGACCAGAGCGAAGAAGAACAGCACGAACTGCACGGGCACCGTCCACCAGCGCTCGAAGTTATTGAGCGGATCGTGCGCGGTGGGCTTCGCCTCCGCAAAGAACCCCGGGTCGCGCCTGGCGTGCGGCATCAGCGCCACGATCGGCAGGAGCGCAAGCGCCGGATGGCTCCCGGCGAAGAAGAACGCGGCCCAGGAAAGGGCGCCGGCTCCGAGCACATACGGCCAGAACGACCTGACCCGTGCGCGCCGCAGCGTCAGCACCGTCGCGATCGCGGCCATCATCAGCACGGCAGCCTCGAGCAGCCGGGCGTCGCGAGTCGGATAGAGCACGGCCAGCGCCGCGATGCCGAACGCGTTGGCGGCGATGCCGAGCAGCAGCAGGAACGGCACGGCCGGATGTCTCGCACCGAAGATCAGGCGTGCGATCACGTACCCGAGCGCGAGGTCCACGGCGGCAGGCACGAGCCAGGCAACGCCGAGCACCGGTTCGTCGAACGCGCGCGCCACGGTGGGGAGGAGCGCTGCCGGAACCAGGACCGCAGGGAGCGACGCGACAAATGGAAGCGCGGCACGCCGCCAGGGATGAAGGACTCCGCCCGGCGCGGTGGCTTCGACGACTTCCTTGGCGATCAGGCCGAAAAAGAACGCCATGGCCACGTCGTTCACCGCGAAGTGGATCGCATACGTGAACCGGAAGTAGCTTTCCGGGGAAGTGTTCGCCCAGACCAGCGCGACCGCCGCGCCGACCGGCAGCAGGAGGATATGCTCGATGACGAACTCCGGGAGTCGCGGAACGGCGGTGCGCCACCCGCGGCCCGCCCGGTGCGATGACGAATCAGATCCGCCCTGCGAAACCGGCCTGGACTTGCGGAGGGTGTGCTGTGTCATCGAGCACCCCCTTCAGCGCCTACCGTTCCGGCCCGGGCCGGCACCAGCGGGATCACGCCTGAGTCGACAGTTGCGCCCGTGCGCGAGATCGCCTCGAAGAACATCTGGGCGCCCGCGATCTCGACGACCATGAAGCTCCGATCGCTGTCGAAGTAGGCCGCCGTCGTGCTCGAGCGGTTCACGTCTCCTTCACGCAGCTTTCCGCCAGCGCCCGAGACGAAGTACTGGATCCCGTTCTGCGGGACGATGCGCTCGTAGTTGTGATCGTGACCCGAGAACACGGCTCGCACGCCGTACTTCACGAGCAGGGGCTCGAGCAGGACTCGGATGTCCACGGCAGAACCGTGCCGTCCGGCATTCGAGTAGAGCGGATGATGGAAGTAGCAGATCTTCCATTCTTCGCGCGCGCTGGCGAGGGCCTCCTCGACCCATTGAAGCTGAACCCTGTCGAGGCGATTCGTGTCGAGCACGAAGAACCGGACGTTCTTCTTCGCGAACGTGTAGTAGCGCTGGCCGTTCATGTTGAGCGGAGGATAGTTCATCGTGTGCGGCTCGTCGTGGTTGCCGAGCGCTGCGCGGAACACGACGTCCGCCTCCAGCAGCGGTTTGTAAGGCTTGTCGAACTTCTTGATGAGATCGTCCGGCTTCTGACTGCCGTAGAAGTTGTCTCCCATCATGATGACCAGGTCGAAGCGAAACGTGGCCTGCACGCGCCGCATCTGGTCGGCTACGTCGTACTGCTCGCGGTCCCCGGTCCCGTTGTCACCGATGACGGCAAATTTCACCGAGTCGGGAACGTTCGGAAGGGTGGTGATCCCGGCGGTCGTCAGCGACCACCCCAGCAGGAGCGCGACTGTCAGAAAACCCGGGCGCACACGACGCATGGATGGCCTTTCACCGCGTACTCACCTGGCGCCCCCTTTCGGAAACCCGTCAACCCGACGGTTTCCCGGCTGAGCAGCACCTTTTTTCGCGCGATTTCGGCCGTTGTCCGGCCGATGCGATGCCTACTTGCGACTCATGCAAGTACCGGGCAGGGTCTGGAGCCGAGACCATCAGCTCGACGACCAGCCTGCTTGCTCCAAGGTTACTCGCTCCGCAGCGCAACCATGGGATCGATGCCCGAAGCCCGACGAGCCGGGATGTAGCTGGCCAGGAAAGCGACCATTCCCAGGGTGAGCGCGATGGCGCCGAATGTGAGCGGGTCGCCCGGACGGACACCGAACAGGAGCGATGCCATGAAGCGCGTGAGGATGAAGGCCCCGGAGAGACCCAGCGCCAGGCCAATCGTCGCGATCACCATCCCCTGCCGGACGATCAGCACCAGAATCCCGCCGGGGGTGGCACCAAGCGCCATTCGAATGCCGATCTCACGCGTGCCTTGACTGACCAGGAACGCCATCACGCCGTAGATACCGATAGCGGCGAGCCCGAGCGCCAGAACCGCGAACAGGGTCAGCATCAGCATCGAGAACCGCCGCCGCGCGAGCGACTCGTCCACGCGCTGTTCCATCGTCGTCACGTTGTACGACGGCAGGTCGGGGTCCAGCTCACGGATCTGCCGGGTCACCGCGGCCGTGAGGCCGCCCGGATCAGAGCCGGTCCGCAGCACAACGGTCATGGCCCTGGCGGGCGCCTGAGTGTGCGGGAGGTAGATGGCCATCCGCGACTCCGAATCGAGCGCGTCCTGCTTGACGCGGCCGACCACGCCGACTACGGTCATCCAGGGGCTGCTGGCGGAAAGGTCGAACCCCCCGCGCCTGATGCGCCTGCCGACCGGCTCCTCGTTCGGCCACAGCTGACGGGCCATGTGATCGTCGACCAGCACGACGCGCCGGGATGCCAGCGTGTCGTGCTCATTGAAGAGGCGGCCGCCGAGCAGTGGGATCTCCATCGCCGCGAGATAGTCGCCGCCGATCACCCTCTGATCGACGTTGATGAATTTCTCGCCAGAGGGGGCGGCGCGGCCCTCGACCGTAATCGGGCCCCACGCCATCATCTGGCTCAGTGGCAGCGCGGAGACGCCGCCGACGCCAGAAACACCTGGCAAGCCCTTCAGGCGTTGCCACAGGAGTCGATAGGTCTCGAGCACCGTGGCCGAGTCGGCGTACTTACGTCCCGCCATGGTCAGCTCCAGCGTCAGCACACGGGACGCGTTGAACCCCGGCGGCACGTCCTGCAGGTGCGCGAAGCTGCGGATGAGAAGCCCCGCGCCGATCAGCAGCATAACCGAGAGCGAGAGCTCAGCGACGACGAGCAGCTGCCTGAGATTGCGGCCCCGGCCCCAGATGGCGCTCGCGCCCGACGAGCCGCGTGAGGCGTCTTTCAAGGCGGCATGAGGGTCCAGCCGCCTCAGCCGGACGGCCGGCGCGAGACCAAAGAGCACGCCCGACAGCGCCGTCACCGCCAGCGTAAACAGCAGGACGTCCGTATTGATGCCAATCTCGGACAGCCGGGGAACGCTCTTCGAGCCGAGGGTCCGTATCCCCTCCAGCATCCACGAGGCAAGGGCCAGCCCGACAATCCCGCCAAGCGTGGCGAGCAGCAGGCTTTCCGTGAGCAGCTGCCGGACGATCCGCGCCCGGCTCGCGCCGATGGCCGCGCGCACGGCGAGCTCGCGCTGCCGTGCGAGCGCGCGCGACAACAGCAGGTTGGCGACGTTGGCACACGCAATCAGCAGCACGAAGCCGACCGCGCCCGAGAGAATGACGAGCGACCGCCGCACACCTCCAACGACATATTCCTGAAGAGGCAGGATGGAGAAGGTGAGGCCGCCGTTGGGCGGGTAGAAATCGGGGTGTTCGCTGCGCAACCGCGCGGTGATCGCATCCATCTCGCGTTGCGCGGCCTCCAGCGGGACTCCCGGCTTCAGCTTTCCGAGAATGTTGTAGTCCTCACGGTTTCTGATCTGTGCCGCGTCGGCTGGCAGCGGTAACGGGAGCACGATCTCGGCATGCTCCGCCCCGCCAAGCGTCGGCATGACCTCGCGCGGCATGTCGAACGAAGCGGGCAGCACGCCCACGATTTCGAACGGCTGTCCGTTGAGCGTCAGGGTTTTTCCGACAGCCGACGCATCCCCGCCGTATCGCCGCATCCAGGTCCCGTGGCCCAGCACCGCGCTCCCAGTGCGTCCCGGCAGATCGTCCTCGGGCTGAAACAGGCGTCCGAGCAGGGGACGTGCGCCGAGCATCGCCAGGAGGTTCGACGACACACGAATGGTGCCGATTCTCTCCGGCTCGCCGCCGCCCGTGAGGTTGTAGTTGCCGCCGATGGCTATCGCCACCTGCTCGAACCCGCCGTGCCCGTTCCTGATGTCGAAGTACTGCGCGGTCGAGAACCAGTCTTCGGCAATTCCGAGACCGGGCGAGCGATTCCAGACGATCACCAGGCGTCCGGCGTCCTCGTACGGCAGCGGCCGCAGCAGGAGGGCGCTCGCGACGCTGAAAATTGCGGTGTTGGCGCCAACCCCAATCGCCACCGACAGAACGGCCGCCAGTGTGAAGCCTGGGGTCCTGGCAAACCCGCGGAGCCCGAACCGGAGATCCTGCAGGAGTGTGCTCATGAGCTGACCGCTCGCGCCTCAGTCTGCGTCACCTGCTCGTGGATGTCATCCTCGCGCCCGCCAGCTGCGCGATTGCCGCGAGGGTCGTCTGTGCCGCATTGAGCCCGAGGCGGAAATCGTTGTCGCTGAACGTGGTGAATACGTCGGTCGGTTGATGCCAGTGCGGGTCCCAGCCAGTGCCAATCTGCGCCCGCCGCTCGTTCTCGCGCAGGCTGATCGCCGCCACGTGATCCTGGAACGGCACCGAGTCGGTGCTCTGCATGCGATTGCCGACGGTCGCCGGGTAATCGGTCGCATAGCGCTCGTTCGCCTCGCGGAACAGCCATGCGAGTGCCTGCGAGTCAGCCGACATCTTCGAGCTGCCGGCGAACTCGATGTTCACGTCGGCCTCGGGCCGCTGCTCCGGGGGGACAGTGCCATCCGCGCGCGGCATGCCATGGTCGAACATCATCATGTCGTGCTGGATCACTCCCAGCCACTTCGGCTCTGGATACTTTCCCGAGCCGGGCGGGTCTTCCTTCCCCTGCAGCTCCCTCCGCTGCTCCACGTAGGCCCGGCTGCCGTTCAACCCGGTCTCCTCGTTGTTCCAGAAGATGAATCGAATGGATCGTTCCGTCCGGACGTCCGGCGAGTTGAATACCCTCGCCAACTCCATCACGATCGCGGTACCCGACCCGTCGTCGTTGGCCGCCTGGCCATATCCGATTCCATCCATGTGACCTCCGACGACGTACATCTCGCCGGGCCGTGTCGTTCCGATCTTGGTGCAGTAGACTTCTTCGCGCGAGCCCGGCGTGGAAGGCTGCATGTTGAGCTCGCGGAGCTGTTGATCGGGCTGGCGGGTGGGATCGTTGTTGACGCCAGTCGGCCCGCGAAACCCCTTCTGGGGCCCAGCGCCTCGTCCGCCACCGCCACGCTGACCGCCGCGTCCGGCCCCGCGACCGCCGCCTGCGCCAGCGCCGGTGCGGGGTGCTGGGGCGTACTCGTACTTGATGCGTTCCGTGTTCGTGCAGCCGTAACTCTTCAGCTGCGCTTCGATCCAGTCGATCGCCGCGCGGTTGCGATCCGTTCCCTGCCGGCGATCGCCGAACTGGGTCAAGCCCTTGATCGTGGCCTTGTACTTTTCGAGATCGAGACGGTCGACGAGCGTCCGGACCGGATCCTCGGTCTGCACGGCGGAGACCTGCGGCGGCGCTGGCGGCTGTTGCGCGGAGAGGAACGCCGCCGATCCCGCAACCAGGCCAGCAGTGACGAGCGCGTAACGATCAAATGACATCAGCCCTCCGATTCGGGGAAGTCTACCCCACCACCGCGACGAAGCTGAACCCCTCGCTCAGCGACTCCAGACGGATGATTTCTTCGCCCACACGGTATCGGAGTAGCGCACGCCGAAGCGCCTGGCGGTCTCGACGAGGGCGCCTGGATCGTTGGTTTCCTTGTAGACGGGCCGCCATGGCGCTCCGGCATTGTCTGCCAGAGGGATGACATTAGGCGGAACGAGGTCTGACTGGGCCGCGGCGTGCCGATGTTTTTGGGCGAGAGTCAGGCCCTGACGTGTGGCGCGCCCCTTGCGGAGTGTTCCCGCGATGCCGCCCGAAATCGCTCTCGGCAGATGGCTCGCCTTCTGCGCGCACCCTGCTGCCGCATGGCGCGTTCTGCCTCCCTTGGGACGCTGCCTGCTCGCAGCCTCGTATGCAGCCTGCAGCTTCGTGACCTCTCTCACGCTGCTGGCGGTGCTCTAACAGGCACGAGGAACTTCAGCACGGCGACACGGAGCCACGGGGGCCACGTGTGGCCCGTGGTCGGCTGGCCCTCGGCCAGCCGAACGAAATGCCTCAGATTTCGTGAAGCAAACGCCGATGGTTCGCTGCGGCGCGTGCTTCACGGATTCTGGCGCATTTCGTGGCGCGCAGAGCGCGCCGCGACGGGCCACTCTCCTCTTGGCCCCGTGGCCTCCGTGTCCCCGCTGCTCCGTGCTGAAAGCTCCCGGCTCAGCACCGGCCGCGACTCTCTTGCGAGAGCATTCGCCCCAAGCAGAACGAACGCGATCCAGATGCTATCTGCCACGAGCAGGTGAACGAGCTGCAGCCAGACTGGCGCCAGCAGAACGACGTTCAAGAAACCCAGCGCCAGCTGGGATGCCGTCAACCAGATGACCGCCTGCGCCATCCGCTCCGCACACAGCCCTCGATCGCGTGCGAGACGCGGGGCGAGGATCGCCAGCAGCAGCGCCGCCGCCACCGCGAGCACCGGATGCAGTACACGCAGCCTGATGAGCAGGTGCGACGTCGCCGACAGGTCGGCGTGTAGAGCGTCCTCGAGCGTCAGGGACGGGAACAGCGTGTCGCCGAGCGCCGCGATCGAGCCGCTGGTGCCGACAATCAGCAATGCCACGCATCCGGCCAGGACCCCGGCTGCCGCCGGGCCGGCCGCTCGCATCGACAACCTCCTCCCGCCCGAGAGCCACCAGGCCGTCAACGCGATGCACGCGAGAAGGATGAACGTGTTCAGCAGGTGCACCGCCATGAACAGCGCACGGGCCATGCTGGCGTTGTCCGCAACGAGCCGGAACAACACCAGGCCGGCGCCGACGGCGGCCTCGCTCAGCATGAAGAACAGCGACAATACCCCGCCGGTTCGTGCAGGATGTCCTGGCCCGCACACCCGCCAGATCCAGATCACCAATACGACGACGGACATCAACGCCAAACCGCTCGTGAGCCGGTGAGAGTACTCGATGACGGTGGTCAGGCTGGGGCTTTGCGGGATGACTTCCCCATTGCACAACGGCCAGTGACTGCCGCAACCGGCTCCCGAGCCCGTCGCCCGCACGTACGCGCCCCAGACGACGACGGCGACGTTATAGAGAAGGACGAGCCAGGCAAACCGCTGCAGGCGCACTGAGTCGATGATAGCGTCAAAATGCGCGGGGGCGCTACCGGCGCGGCTCCGCCAGGTGCGATGTGGGCGCTCCGCCACGTGCGATGTGCGATGTGCGATGTGCGACGTGCTCAACGTCACGTGCGACGTGCTAGTGCGCGTGCCACGTGCGACGTGCTCAACGTCGCGTGCGACGTGCTACGTGCGCGTGCCACGTGCGGCGTGCTCAGCGCGTGTGCGAGGTGCTACGTGCGCGTGCCACGTGCGGCGTGCTCAGCGTCGCGTGCGACGTGCTACGTGCGCGTGCCCACGTGCGACGCGCTCAGCGGCGGACGGCGGACGACGGCAAGAGACTGCTACCTCGACCGTAACAACTTTGGACACCGGGCGTCGGGAGTTGGGTAAGCTTGGGTCCGGAGTTTTGGCCGTTCGGCATGTCCGGTGGAGGCACCTGATGATTCGCGCATCCGTTTGCGTCCTTCCAGTCACGGCCCTCGTCGTCTCGGCGAGCGTGGCCGCGCTCGGCGCGCAGACGGCTCCCCGGCAGTACGAGCCGAAGATCGGGCAGCCCGGCAAAGACGTGGTGTGGGTGCCGAACCCGCCGGAGATGGTCGAGAAGATGCTCGATCTCGCACGCGTGACCCCGAAGGATCTGGTGGTCGATCTCGGTTCGGGCGACGGCCGCAACGTGATTGCCGCGGCCAGGCGCGGCGCACGCGGGCGCGGCGTCGAGTTCAACCCGGACCTCGTCGAGTATTCGAAGCATCAGGCACAGCTCGCGGGCGTGGCGGACAAGGCGACGTTCGTTCAGGGGGACATGTACGAGGCCGACTTCTCCGATGCAACGGTGCTCGCGCTGTTCCTGCTGCCGGAGAACCTTCGAAAGCTCATGCCGAAGTTCGTCGAGCTCGAGCCGGGCACACGGATCGTCGCAAACACGTTCGGGCTTCCGGGTTGGACGCCGGAGTCAACCGTCCGCATGGAAGATGGATGCCGCAGCTGGTGCGAGGCGATGTTGTACATCGTGCCGGCGCACGTCCAGGGGGTCTGGCGTGCCGACAACGGAACCCTCGAATTCCGGCAGGAGCACCAGGCGATCACCGGCACGTTGACCGACGGCGATCGGACCACGCCGATCGAGAATGGCACGCTGCGCCTCGACGAGATTACCTTCACGATCGCGGGCGCCACCTACACCGGCCGCGTCCAGGGCGACAGGATCGAAGGCAGCGTCACGACGGGCGACCGTCAAATGCGCTTCACCGCCGTCCGCCAGCAGTCCCAGTCCCGCGAGCCTAGCGCGGCACGTCGGCCACGAGAAGCGGCTCGCCGGCAGGCTTCAGGATCTCCCGCATGGCCGCGATGATCTCGATCGACGTCGGACCGTCCGAGGCCACCGCGCGCAGGATGAAGTCGTCCATCGAAACGATGCCCTCCAGACGGCCGTCAGCCGAGATGACCGGCAGGCGCCTCACCCTGAATTGCCTCATCGCCGCCAGCGCACTACGCAGGTCGTCGCCTGGTCCGCACGCGTGCACGGGACCCGACATGATCTCGTGCACCGCCACGTTCGCCGGCTTGCGCGAGGTCGCGACCAGGGCCATGCTGATGTCGCGATCGGTGACGACACCACTCACCTGTCCTCTGGTATCAATTACCGGGATGATCCCGCAACCGGCTTCTCGCATCAGCCTCACGACCTGCGGCAGCGTCGTGGTCGGCGTGCACGTTTGCACGTTCGTCGTCATGATGTCCTGGACGGTCATAATGCCCCCTGGCGGCCAGTCCGCGTGACGGGCGGACCGCACGTTCCGCACCTCTGACCATACAAGGCCCCTGCCACGCGGACAGGCCCGAGACGGACGCCGGACCGCGAAATCGGGCGCCCGCAACCTGGGGGTGACGTAATCTCGCCGGTCACGCCGTCGATCCGGAAGCGGTAAACCGGCGGATTGTACGGATCAGGATCAAGCAGGTGCGGCCCGTGGAGCGGGGGAGCGGGCCGCGTCGCCCTCGATGAGGTGCGGCCTCCAGCCGCGGAGGATCTCCTCGAGATTCAGGTCGGGGGCAATCAAACAGATGTGTCCGTGCCCGTCGAGGATCTGCACGGCTGCGCCGGGCACATGGGCGGCCATCAACAACGCCTGCTTGACCGATGGGACGAGATGGTCGTGCTCGGACGCCAGGAAGAGCACCGGCATGTGGAGTCGGGGGAGCGACGACCTGACGTCGTAGTGCATGAGGATGCGCAGCCGATTCAGGTACCCGTGACGCGTCGCGCGTCGTGTCAGCTCGAGAAACCGCCGCATCTCGTGATGGTGCGTATGTCCGGAGTGAAGCGCGGCCGCGGTGGTCCGGCGCACCATGGCCATCATCCCCCAGGGCATCACGCTCAGGCCGGCCCGAGCCAGGTATAGCCGGGCGCGCGGCGCGAAGTAGGGAAACGAGTTCAACACGACGAGCGCCCGAACGCGTTCGGGCCTCGCAATCGCGAGGCTCAACGCCAGCGTGCCGCCGAACGATTCCCCAATGACGATCGCCGAGCGCTCGTCGCCCGACACGCGCTCGACGACGCCGGAGAGGTCCTCCACGAGCACGTCCATCCTGTCGGCGGCATCGCGCAGCGCGTAGGTCGCGACCCGATAGGATTTCGCGAGCAGCGGCACCTGGCGATAGAACAGCTCACCGGTGCCGTCCATGCCGGGGACGAGCACCACGGGTTCGCCGCGGCCCTCGACCGCGATGCGCGGATCGTAGTCGCCTCGCGTCAAGCCGGTCCTCCAATCGATCGTCCCTCCCCGTCAGGCCAGCCGTCTGTATACTGGACGAGCACGAGGGCGACCGCATGCACGAGCCGCCGCGAAACCTGAAGTCCCGCACGGCGAACGGGATTGCGCATCGCGTGGCTGGTCGTGCGCGTACTCGTCCTCCAATCCGCAATCTGCGCGGCCGCCGCCCTGCCGCCGCTGCTCGCCGCGACAATCACGATGCGGCTGGTCCCTCCCACTCCGTTCTTTCGAGCATTCGCGATGGCCGTGCTGGCCGCCCCTGCCTACGTCGCTTTCGCGATCCTGCTGATGGCCGTGTCCGGGGTTGCCTGCCGACTTCTTCGGCTGAGAACGCCCCGCGACCTCGACATGCGCATCGACGAGCTCGGTGGGCCGCTGCTCCGGTGGGTCGAGTACATCGCCGCACTCCACGTCGTCAGATTCTTCGCTGGCGGACTCCTGCGCGGGTCGCCGGTGTGGACGGCCTACCTGCGGCTGGCTGGCGCGCGGATCGGCCGGCGCGTGTACGTCAACTCGCTCTCGCTCAGCGACTACAACCTGCTGGAGCTCGGTGACGACGTGGTGATTGGCGCCGATGCGCACGTTGCCGGCCACACCGTCGAGCGAGGCGTCGTCAAAACAGGCGGCGTGCGGCTCGGGCGCGGCGTGGTCGTCGGCATCGACAGCATCATCGAGATCGGCGTCGAAGCTGGTGACGGCTGCCAGATCGGGGCGCTGAGCTTCGTGCCCAAGTACGCGAAGCTCGCCTCCAACTCCGTCTACGGCGGCATTCCGGTTCGTCTTCTCTCGCACGACCAGCAGGCCCGGGTTCCTCAACGACAGCCGGGATGAGCCCCTCAACACCGGGCGGCGCGGAATAATCACCGCTGTCAGGTTCTGGACCGGCTGCCAGGTGACCCTACGTCAGTCAATCGGCGGATACCTGGCGAGCGTGCCGGCCTTGATGACCGAACCAGCCTCGGAGCCCATCATGGCCTTTGAGGACCACCGGTCACGAGACGAGCGAATCGCCTGTTCGCGCAGCAGGGGCAGTCAGCCGGCCGAGGATCGCGGTCATCAGGAGGCCCCCGACAAACGCGACGCCGACTGCCTGGAGGGGGTATGCCTTGATGCAGTCGATCGCCCTGCCGGTCAGATTCTCGACGGGCACCTTGCTGCGGAATTCTCGTGCGGTTTCCTCGGCGACGCTGAGCAGCTCCTCGGGGTCGAACTCGTCCAGCGTCTCCCGGATGTTCTCAACGGCGTCTTGCACCTTCTGGGAGAGCGTTGCGGTGGCCATGGTCCTTCTCCTGAGCCCGGTACTGACGGATTCCCGTTGGCTCCTCAAGATCGAATTGACGGTCCTGCGTCACGCTGAGCAGGAGCGCGAGGGATCCGTCAGCTTCTTCTGCGGTCCCTCGCACCTGATCTTCGGGGGTGCAACCCATGGGCCCGCCTGGGAGTACGGCCGGGCTGCGCACGCGCGGCTCGAGGGATCGCCGATCCGCGGGCCCGGGCCTGTGCGCGTACCAGCATTCGAGGCTGTGCGCGCCAGCCCTGCCCCTCTGCCGTCCCTTACCCCTTGTCGAACGAAGTCGGGCGTCGTCAATCGCTCCTGGTGTCCCGTCTAGGTCGTCGGCGGAATCGCGTCCCTGACGAAATCGACAATCAGGTTCGCGTGCCCGTCGTAGAGGACCAGATCGCGATTGATGAAGCGGTACTCCAGCTCCTCGGGCAACGGTGGCAGAGCGTTCAGGACGGCGGGCGGCATCATGGAGAACATCGCCGTTGCGCCCCAGGGCTCGTTGACGCAGGGCGGGACGATCGGGTGCTCCAGCTCCTCGTTCACCGTCGCGAGCAGCTCGACGAACCGCGCCTGACACCCTTCTTTCACGAGCCGCCGGAATACAGAGGCGATTGGGGGCGTGAAGACGTCCCCCTGTCCTGCGTCCTTGCGGGCTTGCCGGATCGCCTCGCCCAGCAAGTCGCGGGCGCGCTGGATCTCCATCGGGTTCGACGAAACACGCAGCGGCGGCAGCGGGGCTTCGAGCCTCCGATGCAGATCGACATAGGCGCGGACCCGACGATCGAAGTCCGCCAGCAGCTCAGCGTCCTGGCCGTCGTTGTCTCGGTCCATGGTCAGTCCATTCTGCGACGCCGACGCGTCCGGCTTCCTGGGCACCTCGACCCAGAACCATCCGCGCAGCTCGCCCTCCTTGAAATTCCTGGCCCGGTCCACGGGATACCGCTCCTCTAGCTCCGCCCGCACGCCAGGAGTGAATTTCTCCTCGGGCCCGTGGCAGGCCGAGCACATCGACCGATGCACAATCGGACGCAGCACGCCGATGCGGTTTCCGAGATCCACAACGAAGCCATCCACGCCCGCCGCCGGCTGACCCGCATACTTCTCGACGACAGGCGCTGCCCAGGGCTTCGGTGCGTTCAGGGGATTGCGGACCCGATCCGACGTGCGCCCGACAGCAACTCCCCGCTGCCTCGCTTCCTGATACGCGGCGCCCGTCACGTCGAGGTGGCACGACTTGATCGCCCCGGCCGGCCCACCGCGGGCCAATTCCCGTTTCAGTTCCGCCAGGTTGGCGTTCTGAAGGGCGATGATGAGCAGGTCGGCCTGCTGAATCGCCGGCCGGAATTCCTCCGGCGCCTGGGCGATCGGGTACAAGGGCTCTTGCCGAGCCCGCGACCCTGCCACGGCGCCGGTGGCGGCGAGCGCCGCCACAAGTACGAGGCAGTGGATTCGCGACATGAGAACCTCCCCAGCCGGGACGTCCAACGGATGGCTGGTAGACGATCCAGCAAGCGAACTGCCAGGTTGACAGGGGGAAACCCGGAACTTTGAGATGTTTACGAGGCAGATCGCCGAGGAGGCGACCGCCGGCGAGGAGCGTAGTGACGGAAAGCCGTCAAAAACGGGCGCCGACATGATGGCCGTCATATGAGCATTCAGGTAAACCGTCGATGCTCGTTCGAGCAACCATCGGACACCGGCGCCCAGGACTCGGCATCCAGCTCAGCATTTCGATGCGCTTCATCGACGAACTCCGCGCGGAACACGACCTCATCGACCGAGTCGCGGGGTCGTTTCGTACCTTTGCCGATCGTCCGGGGGCTGTCGATGTCGAGGATCTCGGGCGCTTCCTCCGGTTCTTCCGGCTGTACGCCGGAGACTTCCACCATGCACGGGAGGAGCACGTCCTCTTCCCAGCCCTCGTCGAACAGGCGCACCTGCCAGGCGACCGGGGCCCGCTGGCAGTCCTCACCGACGATCACCGGCGGATGAGCGGGCAACTCGGCGAGATGGAACGGCTGTTGGAATGCAATCTGGCGCTCGACGTAAACCGGGCCGGACTCTCCCGAACCGCCAACGACTACACGCGTGCGCTCCAGCACCACATCAATGCGGAAAACTCCGTACTCTTCCCCGAGAGCGAAGCACGACTACGCAAGCAGGGCGTGCGGGAGCTGCAAGGGCAGGAACCGGGGCTCGAACAGACAGCGGCGCAACAGGCGGCCGAAGACCTTTTGTTGCGCTACCCGCCTTCATCGGACGCTGCCGCCATCAGGGGCGACGGATGCGTCCTTTGTCCGGCCATGGGCGACACGTGCGGGGGCCTGGAGTCCGAATGGTGGAACGAATGGGAATGGGAAGAGTTCGAAGATCATCTCCCGTCGGGTTGACACCTCAGAACGAGAACAGAAAGATGCAGACCTCAATGCTCGTGAAGATTGGACAGCCAGCCGATCACGGCTTCAACGAGCCGCTCGGGCTCCTGAGCGATTGTCATCGCCGGATTGAGCGGTTCCTTTCCGCGCTCGTGACCGTTGCGCAGGGCCGGCGAGGATCGGCGCTGGAACGCCGTGACCGCAGTGTCCTCGAGAGCGCGCTGACATACTTCTCGACGGCCGCGCCGCGACATTCGGCTGACGAGGAGGAAAGCCTGTTTCCACGGCTGCGGACCTCCCCGGACCCGTCGGCCCGGGCAGCGTTCGAGACACTCCAGCACCTCCAGGCGGATCACCGGTTCGCCGAACAACATCACGAAGCGGTGGACCTGCTCGCCGGTCGCTGGCTCGCTCAGGGAGCGCTATCCCCGTCGGACACGGCCTCTCTTCTGGATCATCTGACCGCGCTCGAGAAGCT
>DASTBU010000087.1:0-27395 GCA_035711845.1 Vicinamibacterales bacterium | reverse complement strand
TCCGCCAGCTGCGCTGGCTCCGCGCCTGCCCTGAAGAACGGAAAAAACAGTGCCGAAATTCTTCGATCAACTGTTACCCATGTCGCTGGACTAATTTGTTACCCATGTCCCCGGCCGTCCGGTCCCGAGTCCCGAGTCCCGAGTCCCGAGTCCCGAGTCCCGAGTCCCGACTCCCGAGTTCCGAGTTTCGAGTCCCGACTCCCCGCCGCGGGCGATGGAGCAGAAGGTCAAGGCGACCCGAAAGCCCGTCATGCCTGCATACACCAAGCTGTCGGAAGAAGACCTGAAGTCCCTGGTCAGCTACATGGCGTCACTCAAGAAGAAGTAAAACACCCGAGTCGGTGGAGGCGGCGCCATGCGTGCATCCGGCGCGTATAATCCTCCACCGAAGGAGGAAGACGCACGTGATTCGTACGGGCGCCCTGACGGCGTTGTTCGTGTTCACCTGTCACTCCGCCGCCTGGGCGACATGGTCGGTGATCGCGCTGGATCGCAAGGACGGCACCGTCGTCATTGCCTCAGCGACGTGCGTCACGCAGGCGGCCTTCGCGCGCTTCCCCGCCAAAGATCTCCGTGACGTGCAGGCAATCGTCGTCCCAGGCAAGGGCATCGCGGCGGCGCAGGCGCGCGTCGACAATACACGGGCCAATCAACGGCTGGTCTTCGACGAGTTGCAGAAAGGCACCCCGCCCGCACAAATCCTGGGGCTGCTGAAAGCCGACCCGGCGCTCCAGGGCCGCCAGTTCGGCATCATCGACATGCAGGGACGATCGGCCGGATTCTCAGGGTCCTCGAATCAGCCCGTCGCGCTCGATCAGCAGGGACAGGTCCCAGGCACCGAGATCTACTACTCGATCCAGGGCAACATCCTGGCGAGCGACGCCGTGGTGACCGAAGCCGTCAAGGCACTGATCGCCGCGTCCGGCGAACTCACCGATCGCGTGATGGCCGCCATGGAAGCGGCCGACGCGCAGGGGGGCGACCGGCGCTGCTCGTGCGAGACCGGCCCGAAGATCGACGCCCCCTGCACATCGAAGACCGCCCATGTGGCCTACATCCTCCGCGCCGATAAGGACGACCGCAGCGGCGAATCCTACAACGACGGACCGTATGCGCTCTACCTGGCCGTCACCGACACCGACATCAAACCGGACGAGGACGCGAATCCCGTGAAGACGCTGCGTACGCGCTACGACCGCTGGAAGAAAGGGCGGCCCTGATCACGGCCGCGAAAGCTGACGGCGGCGCGCGCACGTCGGATGGCGGTGGGCGGACGGCGGACGGCGACTGATATCTATTCATCTACATACACGCATCTTGACACGGGTCCGGCGTCTGCGTTAGGCTTCCCTTGTCTGCACGCGGTGCGGCAGACGCTTATCCAGAGTGGCTGAGGGAACAGGCCCGACGATGCCACAGCAACCAGGCCCGAGAGCCGTGGTGCTACTTCCTGCCCGATAACCGGGAGAGATAAGAGCCTCGGCAGACCATTTCAGGTCTCTGACGTTCCTCACTCGCCCATAACGCGGATCGGGTCGCGCAAGCTCCGAGACAGGCCGCTCACGCCTGTTGAGGTGGAGTTCCGTGCGCGCTCCCCTCCATGTCACGCCCGTCGTGTGCCTCGCGTGCCGCGCGGCGACCGAGGGAAGGAGACGATATGACTGTCCTGGCGCATCCAGCCGCTCCGCCACAGCACCAGCGAGGCACGGGCGCGGTCGAGGCGGGCGTGGCCATCCTCGGGCTCGGCTGCATTGGATCGGCCGTCGCGGATCTTCTTGGGAGCCGAGCGTGCGCAGCGTGCCGGCGGTTGCGGATTGTGGGCGCCCTGGTGACGAGCGTTGCGGGCCGGCATGCCCGAACGCCGGTGCCGCTGTTCACCGAGCCTCTGGCAATCCTCGATGCAGAGCCCGACGTCGTCGTCGAGGTGCTCGGTGGCGTCGAGCCCGCCCGGACAATCGTGCTCGAGGCGCTCAGCCGCGGTATTCCGGTGGTGACCGCCAATAAGACGCTCGTGGCCATCCATGGCGACGAGCTCTTCGCCGCGGCGGCGCGCTTCGGGACCCCCCTTCGCTGCGAGGCCGCTGTCGTGGCCGGCGTGCCCTTCCTGGGCACCTTCGCCAGCCGCCCGCTGGCGGCAGCGGTCGACGGCGTGACGGCCATACTCAACGGCACGAGCAACTTCGTCCTCTCGCGCGTGGACGAAGGCGTCGCGCTCGCTGACGCGCTGGCCGACGCGCAGCGCCAGGGATTCGCCGAGCCGGACCCCTCAAAGGATCTGGATGGTTCCGACGCCGCTGAGAAGCTCGCCATCCTGCTCCGCCATTTCGCACGCGTCAGCATTCAGCCGTCCGAAATCCACGTGTCGTCCATCGAGGGCATCGGGCCGGCAGAGATGAGTGCCGCCCGGGAACTGGGCGGCCGACTGAAGCCTGTGGCGTTTGCGGCGTGGACGAACGACGAGGTGGTTTGTCATGCTGGCCCCGCATTTCTGACCGAGGACGATCCGCTGGCCGCGCTCGCCGGGGTGCTCAATGGTATCCGCCTGGAGCGACACGGCGGCGCTGCGCTGCAGCTGATCGGACCGGGCGCCGGCCCTGACGTCACGGCGCGCACGATTCTGGATGACGTGCTCGAGGCGCTGGCCGGCCACGAGTTGCCACTCTCGAGCCCACTCCCCCGTGCTCGCGTGGTTCCGCCGGCCACACAGGGATGGTTCGTGAACCTGCGCGCGACGCGCTTGCCTGACGTCGTGGATATCGCCGATCTCCTTTCGGCGCATGGCGTGTGGGCACGTCGCTGGGGCGCGACCCGCACCGGCTCGGGAAGCCACGCCCGGGCACTACTCACCCTTCCGTGCTCGGCAGACGAGTTGCGGACCGCGCTCGAAGCGGTCGGCTCAGCCTGCGGGTGCGTCGCGCGGTCCTGGCCGTTCGTGGAGGTGAACCATGACTGATAGGCCAGCCGCTCCGATACCGTACGCGGTCGTCAAGATCGGCGGATCGGTCCTGACCGGCGCAACCGCCTACCGGCGGGTCGCCGAGATTATCGGCAATCGGCTCGCAGAGCGTCCGGCCGAGCGGATCCTGGCGATAGTGTCCGCCGAAAAGGGACTCAGCGATGCGCTGCTCGCGTCGGCCCGCGACATTACCTGCGACCCCGATCCCGACACGCTGGATCTGTTGTGGTCAACCGGCGAGCACCGGTCTGTGGCGCTGCTCGTCCTGGCGCTGCAGGCGTTCGGCGTGTCCGCGCGTGCGGCAAACGTCCATCAGACGGGACTCCTGGCGTGGCCGTGCGGCACCTACGGCGGTCAGTCGAGCAGATGGCGCGACAGTCGGCTCCGTCCCTTGCGGCTGCGGTCGCTGCTGGCTGCCGCCGATGTCGTGGTGGTGCCCGGTTTCCTGGCGCGGGCGGCCGGCGACGGCATCAGGTCGCTCGGCAGGGGTGGGTCGGACCTCACGGCGGTGCTCCTCGCCGCGGGACTGCAAGCCGTCTCATGCGAGCTGCTCAAAGACGTGCCCGGGTACCTCACGGCCGATCCGCTCACCACACCCGACGCCATGTCAATCGAGACTCTTCCCTATGACGCCGCGATCGCCATGGCCGAACGCGGATGCGGACTCGTCCAGCTCGGCGCCCTCGAAGCCGCGCGTGACCTGAACGTCCGGCTCGTCGTACGCGGTCTCGAAGGCGAAGCCGGGACGGTGGTGACCTGACGACACTTCAGCCTTCAACCTTCAGCCTTCAGACTTCAACCTTTCTTTGGAGCGCCCTATGGAGTTTTCAACCCGAACGATTCACGCCGCGCAACCGTCGGAGCCCGCAACAGGCGCGCTGGTGGCGCCGATCTTCCAGACCTCTACTTACGAGCAACAGGCGCCGGGGGTACACCAGGGATTCGACTACTCGCGCACGAACAACCCCACCCGCGCGCGGCTCGAAGCCGTGCTCGCGGATCTCGAGGGCGTGCCGTATGCGGCGGTCTTCGCCTCAGGGCTCGCCGCAGAGAACGCCGTCCTGCAGGCCTGGCTGAAGCCGGGCGAGGAGATCGTGATTCCGCTCGACGTCTACGGCGGAACCTACCGGATCCTGACCCGCGTGTTCCAGCCGCTCGGCTGCGTCGTGCGGCAGGTCGACTTCGGTGATTCGAAAGCGCTCGACGGCGCGATCGGCCAGCAAACCCGGCTGGTCTGGGTCGAGTCACCGACCAACCCGCGCCTGCTCGTCTACGACATCGCCGCGCTCGCTCGCGCGGCACACGCCGCCGGGGCACGGCTCGTCGTGGACAACACGTTCGCGACCCCGCTCTTCCAGCAGCCCTTCCAGCTCGGCGCCGACATCGTCGTTCACAGTGTGACGAAGTATCTCGCTGGTCACTCGGATCTGATCCAGGGCGCGGTGCTTGCCAGGGAGGCCTCGGTGTTCGAGCCGATCAAGTTCCTGCAGAACGCGACCGGGGCGGTGCCATCCGCGTTCGACTGTTGGCTGACGCTCCGCGGTTTGCAGACCCTCGAGCTGCGAGCCGAGCGGCACGCGAAGAACGCGGAAGCGATCGCCGCGGCCCTCGACGGCCATCCGCTGGTGAGGCGCGTGTATTATCCCGGCCTGGCGACCCATCCAGGACACGACGTCGCGAAGCGCCAGATGTCGGGCTTTGGCGGCATGGTCTCGTTCGAGCTCGAGGGCACCGTGGAGGAGGTCGTGCGATTCGTGTCGTCCCGCCGCCTCTTCACCCTCGGCGAGAGTCTCGGAAGCGTGAAATCGCTCGTGTGTCATCCCGCACGAATGACGCACGCCTCGATCCCCGCTGACGCGCGGGCCGCGCTCGGGTTGTCCGAGACGCTCGTGCGCCTCTCGCCCGGGTGCGAGCACCACCGCGACCTGGTAGCCGACCTGCTGGAGGGCCTGGAGGCGATTCGCGCCGACCGCACGGCTGAGTCCCTGTCGGTCAGGACGTGACCCGGACTCCGGCACGGACTCTGCTGAGGACGCGCGCGGAGGTCATCGATGAACGCGAAAGCGGTGCTCGGGGCAGCGGCTGGGATGGCAGGTGGGCTTCTCGGTTCCTGGATGATGGTGCGGTTCAACCACCTGGTGGGCGGCGTGGAGGCCAGCCAGAGCGAGGCGCCGAAGGAGCACTTTCGTCTCGCCGCGTCTCCAAACGACACGGATGGGACGATCTCCGACGAACCGGCCAGCATCCAGTCGGCTGCGATCGTGGGCGAGAAGCTCTCGGGACGGCCGCTCAGTCTCGAGGAGAAGCGCCTGGGCGGTCAGGCCTTTCACTATGCGTTCGGCGCGATTGCGGGAGCGCTGTATGGGTTCGCTGCGGAACGGAACCGGCAGGTGACGAGCGGCTTCGGCCTGCCGTTTGGTGCGACTGTCTGGCTGACCGCCGACGAGATCGGGCTGCCGCTTGCGGGCCTTGCGGCGCCCCCGACGAGCTATCCGCCGTCGCGGCACGCGGCCGCGCTCGGCACCCACCTCGTTTTCGGCGCCACGGTCGAGGCCGTCCGCCGGATCCTCCGAGGATAGCGGGCGGCAGTTTGGCTTTGGCGGCGATTCTGGCAATCTTGGCGATGCCTTGAGCCTTGCCACGATTCCAGTTTCCTCCCTGCTCGCCCTCACCGGGTCTGCCTACCTGGCGGCGGTTGGCCTCCTCTTTTTCACCCGAGCGCCGCTCGGCTCTACCCTGTTCCTCGTTGTGGCGGCCGTTGCGACCGCCGCGTACGCGGCGATGGTGGCGCGCGTCTGGAGCAGACCGCGCGCATCCCGGCGCCTGCTGCTCGCAGCGTTCGGGCTCGCCGTCTTGTTCCGACTCCCCCTCGCCTTCGGGCCGGTAGGCCCGGACAGCGACATGGTCAGGTACCTCTGGGATGGGCGGGTCCAGTGGCTCGGCTACAACCCATACTCGGTGATCCCGGCCGATCCTGCGCTGGCACACACCCACACCGAGGAGTCCGCCGCGATGCCAAGCCGGCGGCACAAGACGCCGTATCCTCCGGCCGCGCAGCTGTTCTTCCGGCTGGTCGTGGGCATCTCGGATTCGACGCGGGCGATGAAGGTCGCGCTTGTCTGCTGCGATCTGCTCACGGTCATCGTGATCTGGCGGTGGCTGCTCGTCACGGGCCGGAACGAATGGCTGGCGCTCGCATACGGATGGCATCCGCTCGTGATTCTGGAGGTCGCCCACAGCGGCCACATCGACGCGATCGGCGCGCTGTGGATCGCGGCTGCCGCGTACTGGCTCGCGCGGCGCCGCACGGCGCTGGCGTCCATCGCCTACGTCTTCGCGATCGCGACCAAGCTGCTGCCGATCGTCCTCGCCCCCGTGTTCATCGGCCGGATCAGGCTGCGGGACGGCCTGCTGGGCGCGGCGCTGCTCGCATTTCTCTACCTGCCGTTCGTATCGGGATCGGCGCTCCCGTTCGGCGCGGTCCCGAACGTGGTCGCGAACATTCGATTCAACGGCCCTCTCTTCGCGGCGACCGCGTGGGCCGTCTCTCCGCAGGCTGCCGCGGCGCTGGCGGTGGCGCTCGGTCTCGGTGCGGCGCTCTGGGCGCGCTTGAGACTACCCGAGCACGATCCAGCCGCCTGGGCATGGCCCATGGCGCTGGCGCTCGCGGCTGCGCCGGTCGTTTACCCGTGGTACCTCCTGCCGCTGACGCCGTTCCTCTTCTCGCGATCGACGCTTCCCCTTGCAGCCTGGACCTTCAGCATTTTGCCGGTGTATCTCGTCTGGCGGTTCGCCCGCGAGGGCGGGCGCTGGATCGTTCCCATCCCGGTTGTGGTTTTCGAGTACGGGCTGTTCCTCGCCGCATGCGTCGTGCAGGTGCTCCGACACCGCCGCCCGCGTTAGTTGAGCGTCGCAACGCGACATTCCGGAGCCGGGTGGCCCTGTCGAGCTGGCGCGAGCACGCTTCTTGCTCAAGGTGAGGGCCGGAGCGACATCATGGGCCAGATCGCAGCACATCGTTACGTCAGAAGCGCCAGAAGGTCGCCAATCGTACCGATGTGGGGTGCAGCCCTTACACTGCTCACACTCATCCTCGCCGGAGCACCTCTGAGCGTTTCGGCGGAGGGCCAGGATCCCGCCCGGGAGCAGCTGGCGGTTCTCGATGAAGCGCCGGTCACGAAATATCGCGCTTACCGCCGAATGTACGCGCAGAACGAGAAGTTCGACAAGGAAGCGTGGCTCGAGGCCTGGACCGAGCTCGACGGGGACACTTTCCGTTATGAGATCGTGAGCGAGCGCGGCTCGGAATATGTGCTCAACAAGGTGCTGAAGGCCGTGCTCGCGCGCGAACAGGAGCTCATCGACAACGGGGAAGCCGGCCGCGCGGAGCTCACCCCCGCCAATTACCAATTCGATGAGCCGGCACGGCAGGGCACGGGCGTGCGCTACATCCTCATCAAACCGAAGCGGAAGGACATCCTCCTCGTCGATGGACGGATGGTGCTCACACAGGACGGGACGGACCTGCTGCGCGTCGAGGGCCGGCTCGCGAAGAACCCATCGTTCTGGACCAACACGGTGAACATCATCCGCGAGTTCGCGCGTCTCGACGGCGTGCGGGTGCCGCTGACGACGGAATCCATCGCAAGGCTGAAGTTCGCCGGCCGGGCGCGGATGACGGTGCACTACGAATACGAGTCGATCAACGGCCGCCAGGTCAGCATGTCCGCAAGGCGGACCATGGCATCCGCTGCCGTCGGCCGGTAGTCCACTCAGCGAGGGGGCTCGGGACTCGGGACTCGGGGCTCGGGACTTGGGGCTCGGGACTCGGGACTCGGGACTTGGGGCTCGGGACTTGGGGCTCGGGACTTGGGGCTCGGGACTCGGGGATCGGGGCTCGGGGCTCGGGGCTCGGGACTCGGGACTCGGGACTCAGGGACGCAGGACCCGAGGGGCCCGGCACCGAGGGACCCAGGGACCCGGACTCAGGGACCCGGACTCAGGGACCCAGGGACCCGGACTCAGGGACCCGGGACCAGGGACGAAGGGACCAGGGACCGACAAGGTCCTGCCTCACGAATCTGCCGAGTCTTTTCGGCGAACGCGGCAGCCCAGTTCGACGGACTGCCACTGCCCGCTGCAGGTGCGTCGAACTCGGTCATGCGTGAAGCGGCGAAGAGCGACTCCAGCTGTACCGCTGACAGTTGCTCGAGCAGCCCGAGGAGGAACTGGCGACCTTCTTCTGATATCAGGTGATCGCCAAAAGTACTCCCCCCAAAGGGCATTCGCTTCATGCTCACGCGGCATTCCCTGGCATCAGCCCAGATCGGAAGCCGCCGCCAGTTGCTCAGCTCGAGTTTGCGCGGACCGAATGTGCCGCCCAGATCGTGAATGATGGCAAGCGGTTCGGCGCAGGTGCCATCAGGCCGGTCTCCGCCAGGCAGGCAGACCAGCCGTTGGTTGGCCGGCTTGTTGTCCCAGTGCGCGATCAGCACCGCCATCAGCCTCAGGGCGTCGAGTTCCGCGCGCGGGGATCCGCCCCTCCTTGGGTCGATACGATCGAGCTCGAACCACGCCCAGCCCTGACCGTCGAAGGCCTCGATGGTGCGCCCCGGCATCCTGCGCTCGATCGTCACATGGTCGAACTCGCGAACGGAGTCATAATCGAGGCCGCCGGCGAAACACGGCCAGCGCGCGCCGGTCCTGTCGAAGCATCGCATCGCGAGGAACGGATATCGCGGGCATCCCGAGCAGCGCACCCGCCGCACCACGAACATGCGATCGGCGCCAAACCCGAGCGCGGAGAGCAGGCGCGCCGCGGCGACCTCGGAGTGCAGTTCCTCGTTCGCCTTTCCGTATTTGACCTTGACGATTTCTCCATCGGGCAGTTGGCAATCGAACTTGGCTGTCGTCCCCGTGGCTGTGTCCTGGACGAACCGGCACTCCACCTCGTCTGTCGGCAGCCAGCCGCCCGGCGGGTTCTGGTCGAGGGACGCCTGACCGATCGGGATTCCCGGCGGGCGCCACACGCGGGCCGAGGCCAACGCCAGGTCACGCGCCGCTTCCGCGTCGGCTGTCGAACTGCGGCCCGAGCCCGCCGGAGCGGCGGCGGAGCAACTGGCCAGCGAGCAGCTGGTGAGAACGAGTAAGACCAGACTGATGGCAGCGGGTCCGAGTGATTCGCGCTTCATCGAAGCTGTGGCAGCGTGGGTGATTCCGGCAGTCCCGGCGCGCTGGAGGAGCGCGGAAGTTCCGGCACGTCTGGTGAAGCTGGCAGGTGCGGCAAGTCGCTGGGCTCTCCGACGTCGGTCAAGAGGATCAGGCCTGCCATGAAGAGCGACAGGACGAGGAACGCCACGTACCCCGTGACGGGCGCGTTCGGAGCGTACTCGAGCGCGCCAAGCGTAAACCCTTCCATGAGGACCGTGAGAACGCGCTGCAGGGTTCCTCCGTCTGTCGAATATAGCGCTTCGAGCGCGACGAAACGGATCAGGAAAGCCGAGCCCAGGAGCACCGCGAGGCCGCGCAGCATCAGCACGCGGCTTCGAACCGCGGCAAGGGTCGTCAGGAGCTGGACCAGAAAGAACAGGCTGAAGAGCACATGCAGCAGGCCCGTCTCGGGGGTCACCAGGTTGAACACCTGGGCACACGCGGCGAACAGCGACAGCAGCACGACCAGACCCGACAGGTTCTCGAGGGCTGTTCTGCGGCTGTTCATCAGGCGCTCGGGCTGGAGCACGCCGGCACGCGCCAGGCATCCGACCAGCAGCATCGCCAGCGCGAGCGTGACGAGCGGCGGCGGCACGAGGCGCACGCTCTCGGCCATGCGAAAGCCGCCGAGCCAGCCGACGGTCAAGAAAATCGCCGGGAGAAGGACGGCCTCGCGCGCGACGGTCATTTTCTCGTCCCAAACACGCGCAGCGGGTTCAGGTCCGACGCGTCACGCGTCAGCCCGCGCTGTAGCTCGCCACGCAGCTCGTCGGCCGTGCTCATGCCCAGCGTCTCGTCTTCGACGACCAGGCGCCCTCCGGGCGCGAGCGCAATCGCCCGGTCCACGGCTTCCACTCCCTGCTTGAACAGCGCGTCGTCGTTGTAGACGCGTCCCCAACCCTGACGGTAGTAGCTGTAGGCGATGTAGAACTGCGTCCGCGCATCACGCTGCGCGGGATCGGCCCGAGCGAATGCCGCACGCGCCTCCTCGAATAGATCCCGCCGGAAGAATCCGAGGCCATCGTCGAAGGACTGCTGATGAATCCGGTAAGCGCCCACCTCCGCGGCGAGCCCGCCGGTCATTTCGGCGACCGTCTGCGGCTGCGCGGCGTAGGTCCACACGATCAACGCCGCGTAGGCGCACGCGAACACCAGCCCGAGGGGGCGAAACATCGGATGCATCACAGCCAGCCCAACGCCACGAACTGTACCCCGACCTGGCCGCGCTTGGGCGCGAGCGCAAAGCGCTCGTACTGCCGCTCGCCTGTGAGGCGGTCGGTGATCGCCTGGATCTCGCGCTGGATCTCTTCCTCCAGCGCCCGTTCGCGTTCACGCACGGCTTCGAGGTTCTCGGCCGCGCGCTCGATATCCCCGGACTCTTTCATGCTGCGGCCCATCCCGCGCGCGGCGGTTGTCGCCCGGCCGATGGTGCCGGTACTGACCATCTTGCGGCCGAACAGCGCGCCAAGAAGGGTGGCGCCCATGGAAACCGTGGTCTGGAGCTTTGCCTGCGAGGCCTGCTGCGTCTCTCGCTCGACTGCGGCTTCGGCGCGCCGAATCTGATCCGCAATCCGCCCCTGCTTCGAGGCGTATTTCTTCCGCAGCGCCTCGACCGCCCGGTCGCGGGCCTCGCGCTGCGCGTCCTGCAGGCGGATCCGGAAATCCCGCTCGCTCTCCCCCACCCTCGAAGTGAGCTTCAGCTCGGGATCGGAGAACACTTCGACCTGCTCCGCCTGGCCGACGAACCGTTTGAACGCCTTTTCCCACTCCGTGTAGTTCCTCGGCAGCAGAGCCGGCGGTGGAACACCCTGGAACGACGCCCCGCCGGCAGGCTCTTTCGCGAGGTCCGAAGGATCCACATCGAGACGCGTCGCGCTATCCCAGTCGACCGCGACTGCACCGCCCGAGATCGGCGCTGCATAAAGGACATCCCGCTGCTCCGATATGCCGTGCTTTGCGTCGCTGAAGACCACCTGCGCTGCCCCGAGAACCACAGGCCTGTACTGCGGGTTCGCGCCGGTCGAAGGAACGAAGAACTGCGGGATCTCGGGAGGAACCACAGGCCGCCGGCTCGAAGCTGCCACCGCTGAACCTTGACCCCCTGAACCTTGAACCCCTGAACCCTGAACCCCTGAACCTTGAAGGAGACGAACCTCCTCCCGCGACAGCGGCCCCCGCAAGTACGACATCGTCCAGCGGGTCTGGAACAGCACTGGCTGCGGCTCGTGGACGTTGTGCAGCAGGAAGACCCGCTTGTCGAGGCTGGACAGCATCCGCTCGGCATCCGCGCGGTTGAGTCCGCCGGTGGCGGCGCTCTCCAGGCCGTCGAGTACACGCAGCTTGTCCCGGTCCGTTTGCAGCCTACCCAGGAACCAGGTGCCGGCGTTGCCGAGACCCTTGTAGTCGAGATCGACAGGGTTCTGCGTGGCGAGGAGCGCGCCGACGCCGAACGCCCTGCCCTGCTTCAGGATCGTCAGAAGGGGCCCCTTTGCGGGCGGGTTTGCGACCGGCGGGAAGTACCCCATGATTTCGTCCATGTAGACGATGGCACGGAGGCTGGTGGTGCCGGTCTGCCGGCGCATCCAGGCAACCACCTGGTGGAGCAGCAGCGAGACGAAAAACATCCGCTCCGCGTCCCCCAGATGCGCGATGGAGAAAATCGCCACGCGTGGCCGGCCCTCTGCCGTGTAGAGCAGGCTGGAGGGATCGAGTGGCGCACCGTCGAGCCACTGCTGGAAGCCGGGCGCGGCAAGGAGCCCGTTGAGGCGCATCGACAGATCGAAGCGTTCCTTCGCAGGGTAGAAGGATTCCAGATCGACGACACCAACCTTCTCAATCGAGGGCGACTGGACGTCGTGGATCAGGCCCGCGAGGTCGAGATCGCGGCCGTCTCGCCATGCGTTCGTGAACAGCGTGGCGAGCAAGGTGTGCTCGCGGCTGCGCGGCTCCGCCTCCACCCCGGCGAGGGTGAGCAGGCTGGTCGCCGTTCCCGCGGCGCGTTCCACGAGCAACTCGTTGTCGGGGCGGGCGTCCGGCGGAGCCGCGAAGGAAGTGAGGATGGACACGGGCCGCCCGGCGCTGCTGCCGGGGGTGTAGATGGTGAAATCCGCGGACTTCCTGAGCCGTTCGATGCGCGCTCCGTCCTGTCCCCATGCGGCGAGTCCCTCCTTCCATCGGCGCGCCTCCTCGGCCGCGTGGGCTTCCCGCGTCCGTCCAGCCCGGCGCGCCTCGTCTTCGTCGATCCAGGGCGCAAATTCCTCGGCCGACAGTCCCGGAAACGTCAGCAGGAGGTTCCCCAGGTCGCCCTTCGGGTCTATGGCAATCACGGGGACACCGTCGATGGCCGCCTCTTCGACGAGATCGAGGCAGAGTCCCGTCTTGCCGCTGCCCGTCATGCCGACGCACACGGCGTGGGTCACAAGGTCGCGCGAGTCGTACAGGATCGGCTCGTCCACGACCGCCTTCGTGTCCGGGTCGTACCGCTTCCCGAGATAGAACAGACCGAGTTTTTCGAAGTCCATAACGTGTCTCGTTCCTCGTCTCGGGGTCTGACCCCGGCCGGGCCCCCGCTCACTCGACCAGCCAGAGCTGCACTGGCACCGACAGGAGCCAGTAGCGCTTGCGTAACGCGACGACGTGGCTGGCGTAGTTCTTCCTGACGATCCGCCCGGCCAGCAGCTCGCTGCGGAGCCGGCGAATCTCGTACTTGTACAGATCGCGGACCACGTCCCGCAGCTTGTCCGGCGATGTGTCTGCCGCCGGTTTCAATCCGTGGCGCGCGAGCTCCTCGAGCACCCTGACGTGATATTGATATGTCACTCGCCCGCAGCTCGTATTACGTTACTATGCCGTCGACACGCGTTCCACGGAGCACTCATGCACAAGACTGTCACAGCGGCCCTCATCGCGATCGCCGCGGCGGCCCTGGGCCCGCCGCCCGAAACAATCAACCATGAAGTGAACGCCCGAGTCCGTCAGGAAGGGCGGGACAACTCGCAGATCATGCGGACCATGCACTACCTGACCGATGTGTATGGCCCCCGCCTGACCGGCTCGCCGAACCACAAGGCGGCGGCCGAATGGGCCGTCAAGCAGATGAGCGAATGGGGCTTCGCCAACGGGCATCTCGAACCCTGGGAGTTCGGCCATCCCGGCTGGCTGAACGAGCGGTTCTCTGGGTTCATCGTCTCACCGGTCAAGGACAGCCTTGTCGGGGAGGTGCTGGCCTGGACGCCTTCCACCAAGGGAACCGTGACCGCTGAGGCCCTTCAGGTCGTCGTGCCGGACCGCCCGGTCGAAGCCGAGCTCGCGGCCTGGATCGCGGAGACCGCGCCGAAGGTGAAAGGCCGCATCGTCCTCGTTGGACGCCATACGATCGTGCCGGTCAACCTCGCCAAGGCGCCGCTTCGGCGCGATTACGACGAGCTCCGGCGTCAGTACGACCCGAACGCGCCGGCGCAGGAAGGACGCGGCCGCCGCGGCGGCGGGCCGCCGCAGGAGGCGCGGCCCGGCGCTCTCGCCGCCAACGTGGTCAACGAGCGTGTGGACGCCATGCTGGTCCAGGCCGGGGCGCTCGTCCGGATCAACGACGCCGGGCGGGACCACGGCCAGATTCGTGCCTTCCACAACCGCACCTTCGACGTCAGCAAGGTCGTGCCGACCGTCGTCCTCCGCAATGAAGACTACGGACGCATTTCACGGCTGCTCGCGGGCAACATGCCGGTCACGCTGGAGTTCACGATTGTCAATGCCATCTATCCCGAGGGAACGACGTCGTACAACGCGATTGCCGAAATTCCCGGCACCGACAAGAAGGACGAAATCGTGATGCTCGGCGGGCACCTGGACTCGTGGCACTCGGCAACCGGGGCGACCGACAATGGCATTGGCTGCGCGGTCATGATGGAGGCCGCGCGGATCATCAAGGCGCTCGGCATCCAGCCTCGCCGCACGATCCGGGTGGCGCTCTGGGGCGGCGAGGAACAGGGCCTTCTCGGCTCGAAAGCGTACGTGAAGGAGCACTTCGGCACCTTCGAGAATCCGAAGCCCGAGTTCGACAAGTTTGCCGGGTATTTCAACGTGGACTCCGGGACGGGTCGCATCCGCGGCGCCAGCGTGTTCGGCCCGCCCGAAGCGGCTTCAATCCTGCGGCAGACACTTGCCCCGTTCGAGGATCTCGGCATGGTTGGCGCGCTCGCCACAGAAAGCCGCCGCAGCGGCGGCACCGACAGCACCTCCTTCAACGAGGCAGGGCTGCCGGGCATCGGCCTGAGCCAGGATCCTATCGAGTACGGCTCCTACACCTGGCACACGAACCTCGACACATACGAGCGCATCATCGAGGACGACGTGAAGAAATCGGCGATAACGGTAGCCGCCGCGGTGTATCACCTGGCGATGCGGGACGATATGCTGCCGCGCTTCAGCAAGGACAAGATGCCGAAGCCGCCAGCCGCGCGGACTGGAACAAGTCAGTAAACGGGGGCGCGAGTGAAAGCTGTCAGCCTGAGTGCTGCCAGCTGATTTGAAAAGGAGACCTCATGGATGATGATCAGGCCGTGCCGCCGGGTAAGGATGCGCTGACGCGCGCGGCGGAAGCGGTAGGAAGCACCCTCGGTACTTCCGTGCGGGTCGTGACCGGCGCGGCGAACACCGCCACAAGCACCGCCTCGGAGGTTGCCGAATCTGCGGCCACAGCGGCATCCGGCGGCGCATCGAGCGCGGCTGCGACTGTCTCGAACCTGGCCGCCAAAGCCGCAAGACCTCCTCGGGCGGTCCGGCGGACGGTCCGGCGTGCCGCCAGGCGTGTGAAAAGCGGGGTCAAGGTGGCCGCTCGCCGCGTGCGGAAGGCTACGGCCGCCGCCAAACGGGCCGCACGAAAGGCTGCGCGTCGACCCGCCACTAAAAGAGCCGGAAAGGCCGGCCGAACAGCAAAACCGGTGGCGCGCAAGCGCTCAGCCGCGAAAGGTCAGGCGAAGAAGAAGACCGGGCGGCGCTGAGCCAGTCGCTCGCACGCCGAATCGACAGGATCGGGTTGACCGAAGGCCGGCAGCGTGCGCTGCCGGCCTTTTTCATGCCGCGGGGCCTATCGCGAGGCGTTGTTCGTCGTGGCGCCGGAGCTCGATGCTCCTGAGGCCAGGTGCAGAGCGTTGAACAGGAACTTGAACGTGCCGTGCGGCTGCCCACGGAAAGTGATCTCCGGACCGAAGAGATACAACTTGCCTTTCCCGACCGACGCGTCGATCGCCTCCACGCCTCCCTCGAGGTACCCCTGTCCGTAGGCCCAGCCGCTGCGAAGCGGCGTAGGCGTGTCGAACCAGGCCACCGGGCGAACGCCCTTCATCGCCGCCGCGGGCTCCAACCTGAAAACCGGGCTGTTGTTGAAGAAGACGTCCACCGGGTTCGTCACACCGTGGGCGATCGGGGAGGTGTTGTCGACCGCCACGCGAAGCACCGAGCCGGGCACGTAGTACTTCTCCGGGGGCAGCGGACGTGCCTCGCCATCAGGTGATTTCTCCTCGAGATGGTCTCCCACAGGCAGATCGAACAGCTCCGCCATGTTCATCGCCGAACGGCCAACCGCCACGACGGTCCCGCCGCCTTCGACGAACTTCTTGAGCTGCGGAAAACTCTGGGCGGCTGTGTAGGCGCCCTGCATGTGCTCGTACTCGGCAGGGACCTGCTGCGTGCCCCCGCCGCCGCGGCCGCTGCCGCGACCGCCTCCCTCTCCACTCGACGGTCCCACGCCCGAAGGGAAGATGATCACGTCGTATTTGGCCGAGAGGTCACCGAGATCGACGGCCTTGGGGAACACGACCTCGAACGGGAACTCGAACTGTTCGAGCAGCCACCGCGTCCAGCCTGAGGGCATCGAGCCGCCGTACTGATCGGCGAGCGCGATACGCGGCTGTTTCAACGCGATGGCATCGCCGGTCGGCCGGCTGGCGATCCCTTCGAAGTCGAGACCGAGGTCGGCTGCCAGCTTTGCCACCCATCCGGCGGTCGATCCCCCCATGGCCACGAAGAAGGCGCCCTGATGAGCCCCGCTCGTGATCCATGACACTTGTTCGCCGGCCTTGAGGAGCCGATTGACCGCAATGAAGGAGTCGTTGGCGGCGTGGGTCATCAGGTACCCCGCACCGGCCGTCCCGGTGACCTTCCCGGGTGCCGGCTTCTGGAGTCCGTCGAGCTTCTCGAACGGTCCCTCGAAGCCCTCGATCACACCGTCGAACTTCACGCCCATCTGGTACGCGAGCGTCCATCCAGCGTTGTCGTACGGGCGGGTCGGCGGCCCGCCCGGATAGGGAATGTCGTCGGGATGATCCTGGGGCTCGAACATGTCGAGCACGTGCGGGCGAAATGCCTGCGCCGATTTCACCACGTACGAGCCGGCCGGGTAGCTCTTGCCGGCAACGGTGAAGGGCTGCGTGGCGCGGTGCACCGTCACGCCCGTCTTGATCAGCGCGTTGACGAACTTGGTCGCGGTTGGAAAGTCGGGCTGATCGGCCGGCAGGATGAAGCCGCGAGGGTCCCTGAGCTTGGGATCACGAAGAAGCTTCTTGAAGTCCTCGGCCGTGGCGCCGCCCCCGCGGCCACCGCCCGCGCCCTCGTCCCCTGCTGCTCCGCCGCCTCGTCCGCCGCCCCCGGCCGCAGGCGCCAGTGCCGCCTGGGCGGCGATCACCCGGCGGGGCGTTGGCGTCCAGCTGTCCTCGCTGCCGCGCTGAATCGAGTTCTTCCCCATCTGGTAGATGTTGAAGAGGAAGTTCTCCTTGTTGCGCGACGCGATGTCGAAGACCGCATAGTTGGCCGTCACCGAATAATCGATCGACTGCCGGAAATGCCATTCCTGCGGCTCGATCGGAAAGAACAGGTTCGAGTCGGGCAGCTGGCGGTTCGGCAGGAACGGAATCCGCATCGGCGTGGGGTTGCCAATCGTCTCGGTCAGCAGGCCGATCATATTGTGGAAGTACACGGTCGTGCGCAGACCGCCGTTCCACCACGTCGAGTAACCCGAGCCCCGCCGGGTCGTCACGCCAGGCTTGCCTTCCGCGGCAAATCGGCTGTGCATGGCGGCGCCGACCAGATCGAGCTGCGCCGGGACGAGCGGATCGAAGTTGTAGTTGAAGGGATCGCGGAAGGGCGGCGCGAACATCACCGTGCCGGCCGGGCCGGTTTGATGATGGTTGTACATGATCTGCGGGAACCACTCGTGGTAGAGCACACGATTCATGTTCGTGGTCTCCGGCTGAGTGGACATGTAGAAGTCTCGGTTGTTGTCGTGCCCGATGTACTTCTGATAGAGCCGCGGAATCCCACCGGTGCTGCGCTGCTTCGGATCGGGGGTCCGCATGTACCAGTTGGAGACCAGCTCCATGCCGTCCGGGTTCGCGTGCACCGCGAGGATCACCAGATCGTTGAGGAACCGCGTCGTTTCCGCGTCGGTGCGGCTGACGAGCTGGTAGACCGTTTCGATCAGCTGGTGCGCGCCGAGCACCTCGGTCGCGTGGAGGCCGCCATCGAACCAGACAACGCCCTTGCCCTCCCTGGCCAGGGCGTGCGCCTGTTCGTCGGTCAGGCCCTCGGCGAGCGCGAGCTGCCGCGAGATCTGCTTGTAGCGATCCAGCTTCCTGTGATTCTCGGGAGACGTGATGATGGCCATCAGCTGCGGCCGCCCTTCGGCCGTCTTGCCGATCTCCACCACTTTCATCCGATCGGACTCTTTGTCGAGCTTCTGCCAGTACTGAACGAACTGCTCGTAGTTGGCGAGGTGATAGTCGTCGCCGATGTTGAAGCCGAACTGCTGCTTCGGCGAAGTTACAGCCTGCGTGGCCGTCTGCGCCGCCGCCGATGCCGCGGTCGCCAGCAGCACCGCCCCCAGTACAGCCGCACTCCGCGTGGTACGCGTGAGCATCGTCACCCTCCTCCTCGAAGCGGTAACGATAACACACGGGGTTGAGGGGTTCAGGGTTCAGACGAGGGTTCAGTGGGTTCAAGGGTTCCGAGGTTCAGGGGGTTCAGGGGTTCAACTCTTGAACTCTTGAACCTTGAACCCGTTGAACCATGCACTATTTAATCGGCTCTCCGGCCGGCGGAGACCCGGCTTCGGGCATGGTGGCGGCGAGTGAGGCGCTGTGCTGGTACAGCACGCCGTCGGCGTTGGTGCCGAAGTAGCGCGCCGTCGGGGTCTTGTCCAGCGGATCCGCAACGAGCGCATAGCCGGGCCCGGTTTGTCCGGCGGCCACGCCATTACACGTGGCGGGTGCGCCGGCCAGAGGCGTCAGCGCCATGCTGAAGTTGTAGCCGCCCTTGTACACGGTGAGGTCCGCCGACAGATCGGACGGAAGAAACGCTTCGGGCGCGCCAGCCGGCTTCACTCCGAGCGTCGGAAGATCCGGAGCGTAGAAGCCAAGGCCGCACGTTA
This sequence comes from Vicinamibacterales bacterium, assembly GCA_035711845.1. Classification (GTDB taxonomy): domain Bacteria; phylum Acidobacteriota; class Vicinamibacteria; order Vicinamibacterales; family 2-12-FULL-66-21; genus DASTBU01. The sequence continues at coordinate 8,808 of DASTBU010000087.1, read as the reverse complement.
TGGCATAACTGAGCTGCGCGCCGTTTATCAATCGCATCGTTCCAACGGCTGAACCGGCCTGCGCCGCCACGCGTGCCCGCATGAGGCCCGGCATGGCGAGGGTCGACAGCAGGCCTATCAACGCGACGATGAACAACAGATCGATGAGCGTGTAGCCCCCTTCGGCAGTGGCGGCGTTCCTCGCGTTCCCGATACGCATGATGTCACCCCTCGGGGCCGACCAGGCCCCAACTCGCTTGGACACTTTTTGGCAGGGTGTCAACATTCGACCTCCAAAAAATGTCTGGCTCCGATGACCGGGCCCGCACGCGCCGTGAGCACCCGGGCGAAGTCTGTCTGCCGCAATGCTTTGGAGGCTTTACGGCGCGTGCGTTGCCCGCGTGTGCCTCAGAAAGTGCAAGAAGGACACCACAGCCGTCAGTGCAAGACCGAGCAAATCCGACCAGCCCGCCCCGTAACACAAGAGGAGGCCGCCGGTTACGAGCCCCGTGCGCTCCAGCGCATTCGCCGGCCGGAGGATCCACCCGCTGACGCCCGCGGCCAGCGCGGCGATGCCCACGGCGGCCGTCACCGTCGCCTGGAGAACGGTCGCCGGCGATCCGATCAGCAGCACGCCGGCACCGTCGCGCGACAAGGTGAACACGAGCGGCACGAGGAACGCGGGCAGCGTGTACTTCCACGTCAGCATCATCGTGCGGAACGGGTTGGCGCCGGTGAGGGCGGCGGCCGCGAACGGCGAGAGCGCGGTTGGCGGGCTGACCTCGGAGAGCACCGCGTAGTAGAAGATGAACATGTGCGCGGAGGGAAGCGGCACGCCTGATTGCACGAGCGCCGGCGCCACCATGACGGCGGCGATGATGTACGACGCGGTCACCGGCACCGCGAGCCCCAGCAGCCAGACCGCGATGGCGGCGTAGATCACCGTCAGTGGAAGCGTCCCGCCCGACGCCGCGACGATGATTCCCGAGATCTTCAACCCGAGACCGGTCAGTGTGACGGTGCCAACGATGACGCCGGCCACCGCCGTCGTGGCGCAGACGCCGAGCACCCCGGTGGCGCCACTGCGGAGCGCGTTCATCAATCGCGACGGGGTGAGTGCCGTCTCGCGGCGCAGATAGCTCAGCCCCACTGCGAGCAGCGTGGCCCAGAAGACGGCACGAAACGCCGACAGGCCGGCGACCATCAACGCGGCGATGGCCACGAGCGATGTGAAATGGTAGCCGTAGCGACGCGTGAGTGCGCCGAGCGACGGCAATTCGAATTCGGTGGCGTGTGTGCCGAGCCGACGTGAGTCGGCTTCGACCATCAACAGGATCGAGAGGTAGTACAGGAGCGTCGGAACCGTCGCCATGATCAGGACCTGCAGGTACGAGATCCTGAGATACTCCGCGATGAGAAACGCCGCGGCGCCGAGCGTCGGCGGCGACAACAGCGCTCCAATACCTGCAGCGGACAGCAGCGCGCCGCCAACTTCAGGTCTGTACCCGGCCTTGCGCAGCAACGGCCACGCAACCGAGCCCAGCATCACCGTCGTCGCGACCCCACTGCCGGAGACGGTGCCGAGCAGGAAACCCGCCACGGTCACCGTCCGGCCGGGAGCGGCGGCGGACCGCGAACGCCCCATTGCGGCCATCGACCAGTCGATGAAGAACGTGCCCGCGCCGGAATGCTCCAGGACTGCCCCGTAAATCGTGAAGAGAATGATGTAGGTCGCCGCGACGTCGAGCGGCAAGCCGAAGATGCCTTCGAGCGTCATGTAGAGCGTGCCGACGAGGCGATCGGGCGCGTAGCCCCGGTGGGCGAAGAGCGACAGGCCAACGGTGTCGAGCAACGGGCCCGCCCAGGCGTACAGAATGAACCCGAGCGCCGTGGCCGGAAGCACCCATCCGACCGTTCGCCTGGCTGCCTCGAGAACCAGGCCGATCGCGAGCGCTCCCAGGACGATGTCCGCGACAAGCGGATCCGCAGCCCGGTAGATGAAGCGATCGAAGTCCAGGATCGGCCACGACAGCGCCGCGACGCTCGCGGCAATCAGCAGCCAGTCGAGTGCACCCACGGGTTCGTCCTGACCGCGGTGCGGCGGAAACAGCAGGAAGATCAGGACGAGCGCGATCAACAGGAAGCTGATGCGGTAGATCTGTGGCTGGACGATGAAGAGTACCCAGTACAGGGAGTAGAGCGAGAGCCCGATCGCAAGAACCGTAGCGAGCGTGCCAAAGAGTCCGGTGAGCCTGCGGGATGCGGACTCCTCGACGCTCACCACGCCCCTTTTTCGCGGAAGTAGCGGAGTGCCCCGGGATGGAACTCGGCCGGCGAACCCTTCGTCGCCGATTGCACCGACAGGTGGCGTGCCTCGGGGTGAATGGCGGCCAGCGCCGACTGCTTCTCGAAGAGCGTCCGGGTGATGTCGTACGCGAGGCCGTCAGGCATCGATCGGTTGACGACGAGGACGTTCGCCACGCCGACGACCGGCACCGCGGCATCGATACCAGGATAGCTGCCGGACGGGATCTCGAGCGGGAAGTACAGATTGCCATGCCGCTCGTTCAGCGTCGAGATCAGCGCCAGCGTCGGGATCAGCCGGATGCTGATGTTCGGCGTGTGTGACAGATCCTGGATTGCTGCCGTTGGCAGACCGCCGCTCCAGAAGAACCCGTCGATCTTGCCGTCCTTCAAGGCGCCGGCCGACTCGGATACCCCCAGCGCCTGACGGCGCACGTCGCGGTCGGGATCGAGGCCGGCCGCTTCCAGCACACGAAACGCAATCACCTCCGTCCCGCTCCCCGCCGAGCCTGTCGCTATCGTCCTGCCGCGCAGGTCCGGAATGGCACGGAGACCGGACGAGGCAAGCGTGACGACGTGCGTGTAGTTGGAGTAGAGGACCGCAAGGCTGGCAGCCGCGACCGGACGCCCGTCGAAGGCGCCGCGTCCCGCGACGGCGTCCGCCAATGTATCGGCGAGCGTGAACGCGATATCGGCTCGCCCGTCGCGGATGAGCTTCAGGTTGTCGACGGATGCCGCGGTCACCTCGGCGCTCGCGCGGACGCCCGGAAGGTTGTCGTTCAGGACCTTGGCGAGGCCGCCGCCGTATGGATAGTAGACGCCGCCCGTTCCGCCGGTGGCAATCGACAGGTACCGCGCCCCCGGGGCGCCTGTATTCGAAGAGCACGCCCCGAGCGAAGAGCCCGCGATCGCGGCACAGACGGTCGTGACCAGAAAAGCCCGGGCTGAGGACGCGAACACGGAGGAATTGTACAGCTATCCGCTCGCCGGTCTCTCGCTCGCTGGAAGCTCTAAGCTGGAAGCTGGAAGCTGGAAGCTGGAAGCTGGAAGCTGGAAGCTGGTAACTGGAAACTCCCCCCTACCTTGTCAGCTTCCGAAACTTGATCCGATGCGGCTGATCGGCCTCCGCGCCGAGACGGCGCTTGCGATCCACTTCGTAATCCTGGTAGTTCCCCTCGAACCACACCGCCTTGCTGTCGCCCTCGAAGGCGAGCATGTGGGTCGCGATGCGGTCGAGGAACCAGCGGTCGTGGCTGATGACCACGGCGCAGCCGGCAAACGCCAGCAGCGCCTCTTCGAGCGCCCGAAGCGTATCGACGTCGAGGTCGTTGGTCGGCTCATCGAGGAGCAGCAGGTTTGCGCCGCCCTTGAGGAGCTTCGCGAGATGGACCCGGTTGCGCTCGCCGCCCGAAAGCGACCCGACCTTCCGCTGCTGGTCCCGCCCCTTGAAGTTGAACCACGAGACGTAGGCGCGGGAGGCGACCGATCGTTTGCCGAGCTCGACCTCGTCGCGCCCGCCGGTGATCTCTTCCCACACGGTTCGGTCGGCGCCGAGCGCGTCGCGCGATTGGTCGACGTAGCCGATCGCCACCGTCTCGCCGAGCCGCAGCGTGCCGGCGTCTGGCTGTTCCTGCCCCGTGATCATCCTGAACAGCGTCGTCTTCCCCGCGCCGTTCGGGCCAATGACGCCGACGATTCCGCCGCGCGGCAGCGTGAAGTTCACATCGTCCATCAGCACCAGATCGCCGTAGGACTTGCGCACGCCACGAGCTTCCACGACGATGTCGCCGAGGCGTGGACCGGGCGGGATGTAGATTTCGACCTGGTCGATCTTCTGGGCGGTCTCCTCGCGCAGCAGGTCCTCGTACGCGTTCAGTCTCGCCTTGCCCTTGGCCTGGCGCGCGCGAGGCGACATGCGGATCCAGTCCAGCTCGCGCTGGAGCGTCCGCTGCCGCTTCGTTTCCTGCTTTTCCTCCAGCTCCAGGCGGCGCTGCTTCTGCTCGAGCCAGGAAGAGTAATTGCCCTCCCACGGGATGCCCGAGCCTCGATCCAGCTCGAGGATCCATCCGGCCACGTTGTCGAGGAAGTATCGATCGTGCGTGACGGCGACCACCGTGCCTGGATAGTCCTTGAGGAACCGCTCGAGCCACGCCACCGACTCCGCATCCAGGTGGTTCGTGGGCTCGTCGAGCAGCAGTAGATCCGGCGACCGGAGGAGCAGCCGGCACAGGGCAACGCGACGCCGCTCGCCACCCGAAAGCGTGGCGACGTGCGTGTCGGCGGGCGGCAGCCGGAGCGCGTCCATCGCCAGATCGAGGCGCGAGTCGAGGTCCCAGCCGTCAGCTGCCTCAATCCGATCCTGGACGCGGCCCTGTTCCTCGAGGACCTGGTCCATCTCCTCTGGCGACATCTGCTCGCCGAACTTCGCGTTGATCGCGTCGTAGCGGTTGAGGAGCGCCCGGACAGCCGCGACACCTTCTTCCACGTTCCCCAGTACCGTCTTCGATTCGTCCAGCCGGGGTTCCTGCTCGAGGAACCCGATGCTGATGCCATCGGCCGGGAACGCCTCGCCGATGAAGTCGTGATCCTGGCCCGCCATGATTCTGAGCAGGGTGCTCTTCCCGGCGCCGTTCAACCCCAGCACGCCGATCTTCGCGCCCGGCAGGAACGAGAGCCAGATGTCCTTGAGTACGACGTGGTCGGGCTGATGGACCTTGCCCAATCCCTTCATGGTGTAGATGAATTGCATACGGAATGCTGAATGCTGAGTGCTGAGTGCTGAATTCTACAATGACCGGTCGGACCGGACTGGCAGGGACACAGTCGCCTTCTCCGGAACGGGCGTGAAATCCTCGCCCGGGTTGATGAAGCGGTCCGCTTCCCAGTTGTACTGCTTGTCGTACAGCGTGCGATAGCGGCCGCCGAGCGCGAGCAGCTCGGCGTGCGTGCCGCGCTCGACGATCTCCCCCTGCTCCAGCACGAGGATCTGATCGGCGCTCCGAATCGTCGACAACCGGTGCGCGATGACGAACGTCGTCCTCCCCTGCCTGAGTGAGCGGAGGCCGTCCTGGATGAGCGCCTCGCTCTCGCTGTCGAGCGAGGAGGTCGCTTCGTCGAGCACGAGAATGCGCGGATCCGCGAGGATGGCGCGGGCGATGGCCACGCGCTGGCGCTGCCCACCCGAGAGCCTCACGCCGCGCTCGCCCACGATGGTGTCGTATTTCCGCTCGAAAGCCTCGATGAACTCATCGGCGTGCGCGATCCGGCTGACCTCCTGGATTTCCTCGAGCGTCGCATCCTTCCGGCCGTAACGGATGTTGTCGCCGACGCTGCCGTCGAACAGGAAGTTGTCCTGCAGCACCACGCCGATCTGGGATCTGTAATCGCGAAGCGGTATCGTCGTCAGGTCGCGCCCATCCACGAGGATGCGGCCGGACTTCGGCCGGTTGAACGCCATCACCAGGCTGATGAGCGTGCTCTTGCCGGACCCGCTCGAGCCAACCAGCGCGGTCGTCGTGCCGGCTGGGGCATGGAAGCTGACGCTCTCGAGCACCGGCACGCCCGGGTTGTACTCGAACGTCACGTCCTCGAAGACGATCTCTCCGTCGATCTCCCCGAGCGGCGCTTTCCTGCTGTCCTCCTCGTCCTCGGTCGCCATGGCGAGGAGTTCCCGAATCCGGTCCAGCCCGGCAAACGCTTCGCTGATCTGCGTGCCGATGGAGGCAATCTGGACGACGGGTGCGGCCATGAGCCCGGTGAGCACGAGATAGAAGATGAAGTCGCCGAGCGTCATCGCTCCCGACAGGATCGCGCGCCCGCCGATCACGATCATCAGCACACCGATGATGCCCACCACCACGGTCGAGAACGCCGTAATGGCCGAGACGCCGGTGATCGACTGCGCGATGTTGCGATAGAGCCGATGGACGCCGCGGGTGAACACGAGCTCCTCGTGCTTCTCCGCCGTATAGGTCTTCACGATCCGTATGCCGCCGAGCGTCTCGTTGAGCCGGCCGGTGACCTCGGCGTTGATGCGCCCGCGCTCCCTGAAAAGCGGCCGCAGCCGCTTGAATGCAATCGCCATCGCGGCGCCGAAGCTCCCGAGCGCCATCAGCGTGGCGAGCGTGAGCCACCAGTTGAGGTAGAACAGGATGCCGAGTGCGGCGAGAGCGGTCACCAGGCTGCCCGTCAGCTGGACGAGGCCCGTGCCGACGATGTTCCGGATCCCCTCGGCATCGCTCATGATCCTGGAGATGAGCACGCCGGACTGGGTGGAATCGAAGTAACGGACCGGGAGCCGCGCGACGTGCGCCTCGACCCGGCGGCGCATGTCGGTGATGGCGCGCTGCGCTGCGACGCCGAGCACCTGCGACAGCGAGAACGACGTGACGGCCTGGATCAGCGTCGCCGCACCCGCCACCAGCGCGAGCGGCATCAGCAGGTCCGCTCGGCCCTTTCCGATCACGTCGTCGATCAGGAACTTCGATGTGGCGGGAAGCACCAGGCCGACGAGCCGGTTGACGATCATCAACGCCAGGCCGATTGCCAGCCGGCGGCGCCTGGCCACGACGAGCGCCTTGGCCTCGCGCCACGCTGCCGATGCCGTGATTTTCTTCTTCGGCGCATCAGCCGTCGGCGGACGGAGGGCGTCCGAGCGACGCCCGCGGGCGCCCTCGGAGCGCGGCACCTTCAGCGCACTGAATCCCATGGCCATCTGTACTAGGACGCCCTTTCCAGCACATGTGCCTCGATCGCCCGGGCGACACCCGCCTCGTCGTTGCTCGCGGTGAGCGCCCAGCCGCGGTCCTTCAGCTCCTGAAGCGCATTGTCCATGAGCACCGGGACGCCGGCGTACTCGAGCATTTCGAGATCGTTGAGGTTATCGCCAATGGCCATCACCTCCTCGCGCCCCACGCCGCAGCGTGCGCTCCATGCCCGGAGGGTTGCGCCCTTGGAGCATCCGGCCTTCACGACGTCGAGGAGCGAGAAATCGCGGGGCACGTACTCGGTGAGAGCGGTCGAGTAGAGCGCCCCGCCGTTGAGCTGCGCGAACAGCGCACGCATCTCGGCGCAGCGGCCGGTGAACATCACCTGCACGGGATCTTCGGTGAGCGCGTCTTCCAGCGGACGGACCTCGCTGATGAAGGGGCGGTTGGCGTGAAAGAAGCGGGCGTGGCGCGGATGCTCCCAGTCGACCTTCTCGAACACGACCTGGCCCTCGAGCGGCCGATCGAAGATGACGGCAGCCGCCTCGCGATGATCGAGCGCGCTCTCGAGGACACGGCGGGCCACCTCGCGCGGCAGCAGGCTGCGCATCCGCGTCTCGCCCTCTCTGGTCTTGACGATCGCGCCGTTGCTGAGAATCAGGGTCAGGGGACCGGGCAGCGTCTCGAAGATCGCTCTGGCGAAATCGTAGCGTCGTCCCGTGGCGAGCACGATGTCGATGCCCATCTCCTGGGCGCGGCCTATCGCCTCGCGATTGGCCTGCGGGATGTTGCCGTGGCTGTCGAGCAGAGTGCCGTCGATATCGAGCGCGATCAGGCGAATCATGAAAAACAGACAGCGGAAGGGACCCGACCGATCATTGTACTCCGGCCGTGCCCTTCCGCCTGTCTCGAACGGCTCAGGCCCAGAGAACCATGGGGCCTGACCGGGATTCGCGCGATCAGAACTGGACGCGGATCTCGCCCACGAACTGCCGCTTGGTGATGTCGCCGAAGACGTGCTGCTGCACGTCGTCATTACCCAGGTTGACGATCTTGAGCGACGTCGTGACGCGGTCCCCCGCCCACTTCACGCCGAAGCCGGCGTTGACGAGCGTATAGGCGTCCGTCGTGCCCTGGAATCCAGGGCCCAGCACGTCCTGCCAGAACGCGTCGTCGGTGAAGGTCACCGACAGATTGCCGAGGAAGCGGCCGTAGGTGAAGGCGCCGCCGGCACTGAAGCGGTGCGTCGGGGGCAGGTTCAGCTCGCCGGGCGGGACGGCATTCGGCTCGGATTCATCGATGTCGGGATCGCTCTGCCACGAATAGTTGGCGAAGAGGTCCACGTACTGGTTCACCGGACTCTGCACGCCGAGCTCGAAGCCATGGTTGCTGTACTTGCCGAAGTTCTGGTACGTGGCGCGCGAGGGAAACACGATGCCCTGTTCTGCGAGAAGGGTCAGGACGAAAGGGGGAAACGGCCAGTTGCCCGGCGGGTTCGCGGCCGTGTAGGGCGTCGTGAGGAGAAAATTGATTTCGTTCTGCAGCCAGTTCTTGTACACCGCGGCCGAGATCACGGTCCGCCCGACGACGCCCGTGTAGCCGACCTCGAAGGCGTCGAGCAGCTGCTCTTCGAGATCGGGATTTCCGACGGCGTTCACCGGCAGCTGATAGGCGGCCGGTCCGCCCAGCTGCCGGAGATCCACCGGCTGCCCGATCAGCACGTTCAGGTGGTTGTTGATGACCGACGGCGAGCGGTAGGCGCGGTTGTACGAGACGCGCACGGTCTGGTTCTCCTGCGGCTTGATCATGAACGTCGTGC
>DASTBU010000086.1:0-15975 GCA_035711845.1 Vicinamibacterales bacterium | reverse complement strand
CCGGTTTTATTCCGGGAATAACTCCCGCGTCGCAGGGGTCTGTATGACCAGAGGCGCGATTTCCCGCGCCGACGCGGAGGGCGCTGTGGCACGAACAGAAGACGAGAACGACCTCGATCGACGGAACTTTCTGAAATGCATGGCATGGGTGGAGACTGACGCGGTGTGGACCTTGTCGAGCGGCATCCTGAAAGGAGCGCCCCTGGCCCCGTCGCCCCGCGCCGCACTGAGGTCGCACTGGGACCATGCACTCGGCTTCGTCCAGATCAGTGACAGCCACATCGGCTTCGATAAACCGGGGAACACCGACGTCACGGCGACTCTGCGCGCCGCGGTCGCGAAAATCAAGTCTGCCCACGAACCCCTCTTCACCTCCTCGAGCACGCGGAGGCCGCAGGCTGGTGTGCGCACGTGATCGAGCAGCATGCCGACGACCACTTGATTCGCCCTCAGTCGGAGTACGTCGGGCCGACTGGAGGGACGGTCGGTCCAAACTCATGAAGATCCTCGCTATCTGTGGCAGCCTCCAGGCGAAGTCCAAGAACCTCGCGCTGCTGTCCGCCGCGTCAACGTCGGAACCTGCGGGCGTGGAGCTCGTCCTATTCGACGGGCTGCGAGACTTGCCGCATTTCAATCCTGACCTCGCCGCTGAATCCGTACCCACCAGCGTGCTCCGCTGGAGGCAGGCGCTGGCGGACAGCGACGCGGTCCTCATCGCTTCCCCCGAGTACGGCTTCAGCCTCCCGGGGGTGGTGAAGAACGCGATCGACTGGGTGATTGGCTCTGGCGAGCTCGAAGGGAAAGTCGTGGCGATTACCGCAGCCGTGCCCGGGCCTGAGCGTGGACGTCGTGGACTGCAGGCCCTCCGCGACACGCTGTCGGCTGTCCGCGCGACAATCGTGGGCGGCGAGCCGATTCCGATCGGCCCGGCGTTCGAGCAGCAGGTCGCGGCGCTCCTGCGATCCCTGATCGAGGCCGCCAGACAATCGCCGACTGGCGGTGACAGTTCTCGAAGCACGTAAAGCGAGTCTCGGTCAGTCTTACTGCGTCCTCGCCCGTCCGGGCTCGAGCCGCAGCGCGATTGGTCTGTAGCCGGTCATGATCCCGCGCCTTACGCTACGCGCGGTCGCACGGCATTATCCGGGACCGTGAGACCGCTCAGCGCCGCCGCCCGGTGAGCGCTGTGGCGCACCCGAAACATGACATACGCGCCAGTCACCAGGAGCAGACCGATCACGGCCGGCATCCACACACTCGGGCCATCGCCGACGGAGAGGTGCGAATACAGTGCGCCCGCGAGGTCGAAGACCAATCCGGCGAAGGCCCATTCCTTGAGCCTCGGGACGCCCGGAAGAAGAACCGCGACAACGCCGAGAGCCTTCGCGGTACCCAGGAACGGCAACAGGTAGCGCGGATACCCCAGGTGCCCGAAGATCGACACCGCCTGAGAGATCTGCAGAATGTCCGGAATAGAGGCGAAGAGCATGAACGCCGCCATCAGGCCCGTGACAATCCAATAGAGAAGGTTGCCGTACTTCACGTGATCAAATCCCCTGCATGCGTATACCGATCGCAGCTCATGGATATTCCGAACACCTGAGTTCCCACGTCCGCCACGGCACGATCCCGTATTCAGGCCGTGGCTCGTGCGGAATCAGGGCGATGTACTCCAGCAGGTGGCCGTCGGGATCACGAAAGAACACCGACGCGGCCGGCATCCAGGCGATAACGACTGGCTGCTCGGTAGGGCGACCGTCGAAGTCGAGCGGCGTGACGCCTGCGGTGCGCAATGCGTGTGGCGCAGCGATTACGTCCTCGAGGCACACACGGAATGCTGTGTGCAAGGTGACGTGCTGCGGTCCCGGCCCAGTCGTCCACAGTCCCAGCATGGCGTCGCGAGCGGCGCCAATCCAGAAGAACGCCGCCTGGCGCGCGGCGATGACATGGGCGAGTTGAAGACCGACGACCTCGCGATAGAACGCGATCGCCCTGTCGAGATCGCTCACCGTCAGGTGCACTTCGAAGAGATCCTCAACGGGGATCATGAAGGCGACCTCACGAGGCCTTCCGAGCGCCGTCCGCGAGGAACCGTGCGTCTCCTCGTCGAGATCCACGCTGCTGCCAAGCGATCCACGCTGGTGCAACCGTCCGCACCGACTGCAATGCGGCGACCGCCCCGGCGGGATTGCCCGGCTCTGTTCCCGATCGGTGCGGGCATCTGCCGACTATTGAGGGAGCTTCGCGGCGATGACGTCTAACCGCTCGATCGCCGGCGCCTCCGCCAATAAATCGGACGCCTGCGCCATCAACGCCGCGGCAATCGGTCCAGCGAGGTGCGCCTGCCGGCCCGACTCGTCTGGGAACGCGTCAAAGATGCCGAACGTCAACGGTCCCAGGCGCAGAGCGAACCAGGCTGTCGTCGCGGGCTCAGCTTGCGCCAATGAACGTCCATTGCGGAGAAACGCCTCTACGGCCGCTTCCTTTCCGGCTTTCGCTTTCAATCGCACGAACAACGCCACTGTCACCATAACCGTCACCCTCTGTGATGTGTGCCGAGTCTAGGAGCAGGACGCGCCGATCACCTTGAGTGACTTCACCTTGAAGGTCGCCAGACCATTCATGCTGTCGCCGTCGGTGCCGGTGACCGTGACCTTGTGGCCTACGTGCTTGCTCAAGTCGATACCCGGGCCGTCAGCGGACAGAGCGAGCGAGGCAGGCGCCATCGCGTCGTGCTTCTTCATGGAGTCGGTCTTCATGGGGTCGTCTTTCTTCATCGCGTCGGCCTTCTTCATCGACTTCTTCGCGTCGGCGATCATCGAATGCGTGAGGGTATACGAACCCGTCTGACTGCTCTCCACGCAGCCGGTGTACGCCTTCTCCATGGCCATGTGATCCGTCTTCTCCATCGCCATCTTTTGCTCCTGCGCGCCGACTCCGGCCGTCAAGGCAAGAGCCACGCAAGCCCCGACGATTACTCTGTTCATTTTCAGTTGCTCCTTGAAAAGAGGTTGCGACCTCCATACCTGTATAACCGGTGGCCGTCAGGAATATTCCACGGCGACGAGGCCCGGTGCAGATCCGGCACGAGCGGCTGCACGTCGGTGTGCCAAAAAGGCGGCGATGCCCATACGAGCCGCGCTCAGATTCGCGAGTCGATTCGCCGTCATCGTTCGACCCGCTGCGACGCCTGAGCCCGCCGCGCGATGACGCGGTCGATCGAGAGAGGGCCAGAACCGCCCAGTACCAAAGCCGCAAGGCAGGCCATGTACAGGAGGTCGATTTCGTAGCCGGGCGGTCCGAACTGGGCACCGCCCTTGGTGACGGCTACGAGCTTGATCGAGCTGAAGCCGTACGGCAGATGGACCGTGACCATCGCCACGGCGAGGACCGCCGCCATCGGGATGCTCGCCATCCACACGAACGCACCCAGCAGTACCGCGAGACCGCCGAGCAACTCGATGAGGATGGTTGCCCAGCCCATCAGATGGGGCGCGGGCACACCGAGCGCCTGCAGAATTGCCGCGAATGCGTCCGGCCCCTTGGACAGCTTGGCAAGCCCGTGCGCGATGAAGCCGTAGCCCACGATCGCGCGGATCGCAACAGCCCACCATTCGCGGGCCACCCGACCAGATGACTCCAGTCGAACCGAGCCCCCCCTCGCCACGTCGAGCGATGTAAACACCTAATCCTCCCGACACGAAGCGAGTGCGGCACCGCTGGCACACTCCATGTGACCGTGATGCCCGGCCGACGCGAGGCCCACTCAGCTCATAAAACCCTCTGCGCTGTCGAATATTCCACGTGCGCGGCATTGTCGGCACGTGACGGGTTTTGATACGCTGAACGATTGAGATGATCGGGACCGAAGCGGGAAGCTCGATGTACGCGACGATCCCGAAGCTCGATGGCGTTGATCGAGACGAATCCGCTCACCTCGATGCGCTCCGGCTGTATGGCGTTCTCGATTCGCCGCCCAAGGTCTCATTCGACGATCTCGCGAATCCTTGACCGATCCTGAAACGTTGCTGCTCCACACCGACGACGTCACCTTGACCGAACCGACGTGCGCAATGTGCCGGATCGGTTTCGTGAACTGGTCATGTTTCGTGAACTCGAGTTCAGGAGACCGAGGAATTGTTCGTCCGATGTATTTCGATCATCGGCGCAAGGAGCCCCATGAGTGACGTCACGCTGATTCCGGTCGACCCGGTGCCAGACGACGTGCAGTACCTGGAAGATCGGATCTACGAGTTCAACTCGAGCGCCACTGGCATCGCTGACGGCGAGTTGCTCGCGTTCTTCGTGCGCGAGCGCGATCGCATCGTCGCGGGGATCTGCGGAAACACGTGGGGCGGCACCTGTGAGTTGCGCCAGTTCTGGGTGGAGGAGTCGCGCCGTCACTGCGGCCTCGGTACGAGATTGTTCCAGGCCGCCGAGCGGGAGGCGCAGCGGCGCGGCTGCACGCAGATCGTGCTGACGACGTTCTCCTTCCAGCGCCGGCGTTCTACGAGAGGCACGGCTTCGAGGTGGTCGCGACGATCGACGATCATCCGCGTGGATACCGGAACTTGCTGATGCGCAAGCGTCTGGGATCGCACTCGTAAGGAGCATCTACAGGGAGACCGCGTCTCTATCGCCGCTTACGCAGCTGTCCAATGGTGCGAGACGTTTCCATCCGCACGGCACGTCCCGACGAGCAATCGATGCTCGAGTCGCTGCAGCGGCGTGCGTCGCTCGGAAATCCCGGGGATCGCGACGCGCTTCTCGCGAATCCCGACGCGATCGCGCTGCCGATCGAGCAGCTTGCGGCGGGCTGCGTGTTCGTCGCCGAACGCGACGGCGTCGTGGCTGGCTTTGCTGCTGTGGTGCCGCGCCCGGACGGCGGCGCGGAGTTGGACGCCCTGTTCGTCGAGCCGCATCTCTGGAAGCGCGGCATCGGACGGCGACTCGTGGACCACGCTGCCGACGTCGCTCGTGTGATGGCGGCCAGCTTTCTGCATGTTATCGGCAATCCCCACGCCGAAGGGTTCTACGTCTCCTGCGGCTTTCGCGTGACCGGGACGGTCGAGACTCGATTTGGCGTGGGTCTCGCCATGCAGCGGCCGCTATAGACTGGCCGTGATTCGCGGTCACGTCGGCGTTGTGAAAATTCTGGCGAACGCCGGCGCGGACGTGGCAATTCGAGGCAGCGGGGCGCCGGTTCGCCGATAAGACCGCCTTCGACCTCGCTGTGGCACAGAGCCGACCTGATATCGCTGATGCACTTCGGCGAGAAGGATAACGTGGCCGATCGGAGCGTCTCGAAGAGCGGCCCGCGCGATGGCATCAGCTCGGACGCCGCTCGCTGACCGCGATGACCATGCCGTCGGGATCGACGTAGGTCGCGATGCGAGCGCCATACAGCTCTCGGGGCTCCTGAACGCAGGGCACGTTGTTCGCGATCATCCTCGCGTGAAACTCCTCCAGGTCCGAGACGCTGAGGCCGGGCCTTGCCCGGCCAGCCGGCGCCTCTCTCGGGTCGCGAGCGTCGGCCGGCGCGGTCGAGAGGTGGAGCGCCAGCGTCGCCGCGCCGGTCTCGAGCTCTGTCCAGTCCGGTGTCTCGAAGCGCAGGGTCAGGCCGAGTATGTCGCGGTAGAACGAGACTGCCCGTGACATGTCGCTGACGAAGACGATGGCATAGTTCAGACGCATTTGAGAAGACTTCATCCGGCCCCCACTCACTGGCGGTCTGTCCCGCCAGGCCCCGTGCGGCAGCTCACAGAAAGGCGGATTCCCGGCTCACGAAACACAGTGGATTCCCGAAAGGATCCCTCACATAAAACGAGCGTTCGCCCCAGGGCCGGACCGCTATTTCTCCAAGCGCTCCGACGTCAGGGATCACGTCCTGCGAGAACTGCGCGCCCGCGGCCCGGCACCGCCCGAACGTGGCCGCGAGATCGTCCACCGCGACATACACAGGCTCGGGAAGCGGCGTCGCGTCGCCTCCATCGCCGTCCGAGCGGGGGTCGTAGCACGCCAGAATCACGCCTTCGCAGTTGAAGTAGTGCCGGCCGGGCGAGACCCGGCGCCCGGGCTGCTCCAGCACCTGTTGGTAGAACGTCATGGCGCGATCGATGTCGCCGACCGGTATGATGACTCGGAACAGCTTCATGGCAGTCGGATGGGGAACCATACGCGTCGGTGCCACGCGGTGGTATCCCGATATCGGCGAACGGTCAGTGAGGGCGGTGAACGGTCCGATCTGGACGGCGCGCAGCAGGTGTGTGATCCTGCAGCGCGGCTGGACATGGCATGGCTCCTGTACACCCTCGCTTGGCTGGCAGCGGCCGTCTTCTGGTCGATTTCCAGTGCCGGTACCGCGGGCTCGTCACCGATCGAGATGCTGCCCTGGGGCCTGCTGACGATGGGCACCGCCGGCATTCTCGGCCTCGGATGCTGGCACTTGACCCGCTACGTCGCGTGGGACTGGCGCGCGCCGGCCACCTACGTCGTGCACGCGGCCGCGCTCGTGCTGTACTCGACGATCTACGCCACGTCGTGGGTGTGGATAGACATCCTGGCTGGCCGCACGAACGACGTGATCGCCCGGCTGCGATCCTCGCCGACCTTGGGCTGGAACCTGATGATGGGTTCGTGGCTGTACGTGCTCGTCACCGGTGTGTCGTACGCCATTCGCGCGCACCGTCGCGTGCACGCCGAGGAGACGGCGGCGGCGGATGCGAAGCTGCTGGCCGAGCAGGCGCAACTGAGCGCCTTACGGGCGCAGGTGAACCCGCACTTTCTCTTCAACGCGCTGCATTCGGTGGGAGCGCTCGTGGCGATGGACGCGGCGCGCGCCGAGGAGGCGATTGAGCGTCTGGGCGATCTGTTGCGGTACTCGCTCCGATCGGAGCACGCAGTCCTCCTCGCGGAGGAATGGAAGTTCACGCAGGACTACCTCGCGTTCGAGCGGCTGCGCCTCGGCGACCGTCTCGGGGTCGACGCCGACGCCGACGCGGCGGCGCTCGCGGCGATCGTGCCGCCGCTCATCCTCCAGCCACTGGTCGAGAACGCCGTTCGACACGGCATCGCAGACAGGCCCGCAGGCGGCCACATCACCATGAGCGCGCACGCGACAGACGGCTGGCTGCGGCTCCGCGTCGTCGATGACGGCCCCGGTCCAGTCGATACCCCGGCCGGTGGAGTGGGCCTCGCGTCGGTCCGGCGGCGCCTGGCCGCGACATACGGGGACCGCGGCCGGCTGGAGATGGCGCTCGTCGGCGCCGGATTCGCCGTGACGATGACGCTGCCCCTGATCAGCGGCGACGGGATGGGACCTGCCGCATGACTGGCGCCGTCGTGACGGCGTTCATCGTCGAAGACGAACCGCTGGCCCGCCAGCGGCTCCGCGACCTCCTGCGGAGTGTGCCGTGGCTGGACTTCCTGGGCGAGGCGTCGAACGGACCCGACGCGGTGAGCGCGATCGACCGTCTTCGCCCCGACCTCGTGTTCCTCGACATCCGGCTGCCGCGGTCTTCGGGGCTGGACGTGATCGCCCGCATCAGCCACCGGCCGGCAGTGATCTTCACAACCGCGTACGACAAGTTTGCGGTGACGGCGTTCGAGCTCGGCGCCATCGACTACCTGCTCAAGCCGTTCGGGCGCGAGCGCTTCAACAGAGCCATCGATCGCGCCCGCGCGGTTCTCGATCGCCGGATCACTCGACCCGGCGTCGTCGATCGAGCGCGCGACGTGCTCGCCGGGTATGCCATTCCCCGGCTGTTCGTACGGGAGGCGGGCCGGATCGTGCCGGTGCGTGTCTCCGCGATCGAGCGGATCCAGGCGGCCGATGACTATGTGATCGTGTATGTGGGTACGCGCCAGTTCATGCTCGGTGTACCGCTGGCGGATCTCGAAGCGCGCCTCGATCCGAATACGTTCCTGCGCGTCCATCGATCGCACCTGGTCAACCTCGATCACGTCGTCGCGTGCACGCCTCGCGAGGACTCGCGATTCGAGGTCACGCTCCGATCGGGAGCGACCGTAACGGCCAGTCGGCTGCGCTCGCGTCTCGTGCGCGCGCTGGCGCGATAAGAACCCTCCAGCGATCCACCTCATTCCGCTGCAGGGGTCCAGCGGCGTCGCTTTCGCCCGTGTCGAAGGGCCGCTCGCCGGCGTTACCAACCGCCGGCCGAAACGCTATCGACGTCGCCGGCGCGCGCGCGTACCTTCCTTTGCGGCATGCGCACAGACCTCATTCGAACGGCCCGCCTCGTAGCCCTCGCTGCCGTGTCCGTCGCCGGCATGTCCGCGCTTCATGCCGCCCAGCGTACGGTCGTCCCGCCAGCCGGCCGCGCGGGCCTCGAAGGACAGGTGGCTGCGATCCAGCGCGCCGACTACGAGGGCGACCGCGCAGCGCTCCACCGGCTCCATCAGCAGATGGTTGTAGCGGCCAAGGAGCCGGTCGGGGCGCGCGTCGCCTACTGGCGGGGATTTGCGCTGGCGCCGTGCGTTCAACGGGTTCAACGACGGGGTCGATCGCGCCGAGATCGAACAGGATCTTCTTGGGGCGATTCGGGAGTTCGACAAGGCGCTGTCCGAGGATCGAGCGCTGGTGGAGGCCACGATCGGAACGATCTCCTGCCTGCAGAGCCTCGCCTTCCTGCATCAGCATGACGAGACGCGAAGCGCGATCGTCTCGCGGTTCGTGTCACTGCTGGCGCAGGTGAAAGCGGTCGCTCCCGATAACCCGCGCTTCCTGTGGGTCTACGGACCGAGCCAATGGTACGCGCCCCCCGGCACGCCAGCAGACGAGGTCGCTCGTCGGCAGGCGACCGCCATCGCGACCTATGAACGTGGCCTCGAGTTGGCGCGCCGCCAGCGGGGCCATCCCGACGATCCACTCGATCCGTCCTGGGGCGAGGCGGAGCTGCTGATGAGCCTTGCGTGGAGCAGTCTGAACCGCGCGACGCCGGATCCGCGCGCCGCCGAGGCGTACGCCAATCGCGCGCTCTCCATCGTGCCGCACTGGCACTATGTGCGCGACATCCTTCTGCCACAAATCCGCCGGGCCCGCTGAGCTCGGGAGGAACGATCGCGGCGGCATCAGCCAGGTCAGGACGGTCACGTAAAGCGCAAAGCCTGCATACGCGACGGGAATTCTGGCGAACTGATCGCGCGGGGCGAGCCAGTACGACTCGGTTGCGCGCCCATGGCGCCATCAGAATCGCATGGAGCAGAAAATCGACCGCCACGTATGCCAGCCAGCCGGGCCACGACCGCACGTGCGAAACCCCGGCGCTCAGCCACGCCGCGAGTATGCCAGATGACAACGGCCGGGACACGGCCGTTGGCCGGCTTCAGCAGCCGATGGCCGATGACTTCTTGCCGCGGGTGTGCCAGAGCGCGTACGCTTGCGCTGCGTAACGCGGGAGTGTCGCCGCGGACCGGACGGGAGTGTGCCGAACATGCGCGGGATCAGTCGCGAGCTGCCATTGCCGATCGAGCCCGGCGCAGCGTTCGCCCTGCTGCATTCGCCAGCCGCGATCCGGAAGTGGTGGTCGGCCACTTCCGCGGTGGTGGCCGCGCGCCCGGACGGCGTCTGGATCGCGGCCTGGGGGCCGGAGGAGGCTCCCGAGTACGTCACGGTCTCGCGCATTCTGGTCTGGGATCCGCCACACCGGCTGCGGCTCGGACACTTCGAATACTTCGCCCGCGAGGGCGGCCTGCCGTTCGACGACGGCATCGAGACCGAATTCACCGTGGGCCGCGCGGCAGGGGGGTGCGTGCTCACCGTGCGCCAGGAGGGTTTCCCGGCCGACGCGTCGGCCGATGCGTTTTTCGAGGCCTGCGAGCGGGGATGGGCGGCAACGTTCGACGGAATCCGTCGATACGTTGAGGAGCGCCGGACCGGGGCGCAGGTGGGTGGACGATGAGGTCGAGACGGCACACGGCTCCGCTGCGCAGCCTCGCGCTTCGCGTCCACAACATGGACGCCATGGTGGCGTTCTACAGCGAGGCGTTTGGCGCGCGTTTCCAGATCGTCGAGATTGGAGGTCTGACGTCGCGGTTCGGGCGCATCGGCCGCCTGACGGTGAAGTTCGTGCCTATCCGCGAGGCCGCCGACTTCCAGGGCTACCCGGTTCATCAGCCCGGCTTCGAAGTGTCCGATATCCGGGCGGCTATCGCCAGCGCCCACCGCCATGGCGGCTCCGCGCATGACCCGCCCGTGCGCCGCGACGGGCGCCTGCAGGCCGCGATCCGCGATCCTGACGGCAATACGATCGAGCTGTACGGCGCGGCTCGCACGCCGGGACGCCGGCAATCGACTCCGAGGAGACGCCGGTGATCGGACGATCGACGCTGGTTGTTGGCCTGTTCGCGACGCTCTTCGCCGCGCCCCCTGCCGCACAGGTCGACCAGGATCGCGCGGCCGCCTGGTTCCGGGAGGCCGCAGCGCTCTGCGAGAAGGACGGCGGACGGTTATGGGGCATCTCGCTCTGCGGCCCGATGGTCATCGCCGACCCCGTGTCGCGGACGATTGCTACGAACCAGCGGGCGCCTGACACACCGCGCCCCGCTGAGATCGGCTACGCCAATGCGGCGTTCGAGTGGGGCGGCGTGCGCTGGAGCGCCTTTGTCTGGCAGGTGATGCCGGCCGATCCCCGGGAGCGCGGCCGGCTGATGATGCACGAGCTGTTTCATCGCATTCAGCCGCAACTGGGCCTTCCGATCCGCGACGGGGATACGAGCCACCTCGATACGGTGGACGGGCGTTACTGGCTACAGCTCGAGTGGCGCGCGCTGGCGCGGGCGCTCGCGGCATCGGGGAGGGACCGGACGGCGGCGCTCCGCGACGCGCTCGCGTTTCGCGCCAGGCGGCACGGCCTGTTTCCCAGCGCGCGGGAGAGTGAGCAGTGGCAGGAAATCAACGAAGGCCTGGCGCAGTACACGGGGACGGTCGCGGCGGCCGACTCACCGGCGGCCACCGCTACCGACGCTATCGTGCAGTTGGAGCAGGCGCCTCGCTACGAGACGTTCGTGCGCACGTATGCGTATCCAACCGGCGCGGCGTACGGCGTGCTTCTCGACGCCTTCGCGCCGGGATGGACGCGTCGGATCCGCGGCACGGATGCCCTCGGCGACCTGCTTCTGGCCGCGGCGCAGATCCGTCCGGCTGACGATCCGGACGCCGCCGCGGCGCGGTACGACGCCGCCGGGCTGCGATCCACGGAAGCCGCCCGTGAGCGCGAGCGAGTCGCCCGCGCGGCCGACTACATGCGACGGTTCGTCGAGGGCCCCGTGCTCATCCTGCCGCCAACCAACCGCTCGTCGTCGATGACTTCCGGGCTGACGCCGCTCGGTGGACACGGGACGATCGTACGCGGCTTCCGGACGTCCGCGCCGTGGGGGACGTTCGAGGCCGATGCGGTGCTCCGGGCGCACGACCTGAGCACATACGCAGTGCCCGCGCCGCGCGAGAGCGTCGATCGGGTGCTCACCGGTACCGGCTGGAGGCTCGAGCTGGCGCCGGGTTGGGTCGTTCGACCCGGCCCTCGAGATGGCGATTTCCGGGTGGTACGAGAACCACCGCCTGCGAGTGCCACCGACAGCACCAAAACCACCGCAGCCGCACGCTCGCCAGAGCGGAACGTGCCGGCCGTGGCATCGTTGTTTCGGATGGCGCAGGCCGTCAACGCCGCCGATGCCCGGGCCTACGCCTCGGTGTACGCGGCGGAAGCCACGATCACCATCTACGGAGGCGATCGGCTCGAGGGACGTGACGCCATCGAGCGCTACGAGATCGCCCTCCTGCGCGCCTATCCGGGGACACGCTTCGCCTTGTCCGCGATCTGGCTGAGTGGTTCCACAGCAGTCGTACGCTACGCGGTCAATACGCCGGCGGCCTCTGGTCCGGCAACAGGGCACGAAGGGCTCCTGTTCTATCGCATCAATGACGCGGGGGAGATCGCCGACGAACGGCGCTATCTGGACGCCCTCACGCCGATGGCGCAGGCCGGCGTGCTAGGGATACGGCCAGCCCGTTCACTTCCGGCGCTCGCGCGCGACCCGGCAATCGCGGTGGTTCCGCCGGCGCCGGGCGGAGCCAACAGTGCCATCGTCGCCGCGAGCTTCGCGGCACTCGATGCAGGCGACACGACCGGCTTCCTCGCCACCCTGACCGACGATGTTGTCATCGACGAGCTGATACTCGCCGAGGCCTTCAACGGCAGATCCGGCGCGCTGGCGTGGTTCCGCGTGTGGACGGGAGCGTTCGCCGACCGGTCGACCGCGATCACGTCGATTGTCGAGATTGGTGACATCGTGCTCGTCGAGACGGTCGCGCGCGGCCGGCTGATCGGTGCGATCGGCCCGCTGCCGGCGACCGGAACGGCGCTGACCGTCCATCGCGCTGCGATTTTCAGGCTGCACGCCGGCCACATCACGCAGATCACGGCCTTCATGAACGGCAAGGAGCTGGCGCCGGAAACGCGGGGGCCGGAGCCGATCTGGGAACGACCATGATCGCCAGCAGTACGAGATTGGCGGTCGCCGCCCTGGGGCAGAGCCCGAACGAGCGGTGTTCGACACTCAACGGAGAGCATCGCGACCGACATCTTCCAGGATCTTGTCCTCAAACGCGCACCCCATCTCCTGCTATTGCTCGGCGCGCCTCTCCTCGAGGCCAAAGGTCAGATGCTCGGCGCGGACGGAGGCACGGCGGGAGAAGGGGAGGCTCAACCTCAGGGACCAGGGGGAGTTACGCCGCGCGCCAGCGTGGTCAATCGCGGCGTCCGCCTGGCTCTTCTCTTTGTGAGCCAAACGCCGAATGGCTCGTCGAGACCTGGGCGCCGGGCTGCGCGGGTGGCACTCGAGGTGGTCCTCTGGGCGCTCGCGCTCATGCTGATCTTCGTGTTCACCCGCGCCGGCCTGGCCAAGTTCGATGAGGGCAGCGGATGGGCCCGCGCGTTCGCGGTCTGGGGCTATCCCGTCTGGTTTCGCATGCTGATCGGGGCGATCGAGTTATCCGCCGCAGTGCTGATCCTCTGGCCGCGCACGGCCGCCTACGGCGCCATTCTCATCATCGTCGTCATGCTGGGAGGAATGGGGACCCACATCGTCATCGAACACCGGCCCGCGCGCGTCACCAGCGAGCTGGGACAGCTCACGTTCTCATCTATACTGCTCGCAGGACGATGGCGGCGACGGGTCCCGATCTCGCCTCGCTGATTGCGCGCGCGCGCGACCAGACGGCCTCCGTGGCCGATCGCCACGAGGCGTTCGGCGAGCTGGTGCGCCGCTTCCAGGACGCGGCGATCGCATCGGCTTACGCGCGGCTGCGCGATCGCGCGCTGGCGGAGGATGCCGCGCAGGACGCGTTTCTCACCGCATGGGAGCGACTCGATCAACTCCGCCAGCCGGATGCGTTTCCTGGCTGGATCCTGCGGCTGGTCTTCACGCAGTGTCACCGCCGGCTTCGCTGCGCCCGCCTGCCGATCGTGCCGGAGGAAGACGCCCGGCCCTTCGCGGGCGAGCAGCGGTCGGCCGAGGTCGAGGCGACACTTGATCGGCGCATCCTTCAACGCGCGCTGTCTGGTCTCACGCCATCGAATCGGCTCGTGCTCTCGCTGTTCTATGGATCCGAGCGGAGCCAGAGAGAGATTGCCGACTGGCTCGGCGTGCCCGTGACGACCGTCGCCCGCCGGCTCGCGCACGCGAAGCGGCGGCTGCAGAAGGCCGCCTTCGAGCTTCTCTCCGGTACGCTTCGAGCGGAGCGGAAACTCGCCGGCGACACATTCGTCATCGAGCTGTCAGCTCGCCTGCGGCGCGCCGATCGCAGCGACGCGATCGACATCACGAGCCTCGCCGCACGCCTGGAGATCGAGCGCGCCCATAGAGTGTGCGTCTCCACGCCTGTGTGCGCGTACGTCGTCGAGGATCCAGGGACGCACGCACCCATCGCGTACGCGGCGGCGGCGCAGACGATCTTCGAGCCGATGTACGAACTGCAACTGGCCATCGGCGACGATGCGATCAGGCGGCATGCGGGGGATGCGCTGCTGATGCAGGTGCTCGAAGACCTGCAGGCGAAAAAGGCGATAGCCGTGAGGTACCACACATCAGCGCGGCAAGCGACCCTCGTGGCCTTTCTGTTGTCTCGTGGCTTCGAGATCGTGCGGCGGGCCCAGGACTGGCGACTGGGCAACGCCACGTGCGCGGCGTTGCCGGCGGTGAATCCGGACTGGGAATTCCGGAGCTTCGAGATGCTCGGCGAGGATTCCGCGCTGTTCGACCAGGCCCTCCGCCTCGTCGCGAGTGCGGTCGAGGACGATCCGGCAGCCCGCGCCTTCCTGCCCATTCACCCGGACACGTTCCGGCGCGCCCTTCGCGCGCAGGCGTGCGGGGTGATCGCGCTCAGCGGCGGGATCGTTCGCGGGCTGATCGGCGGCTCGGCCGACGACACCGTGTCGAACGGCTGTCGCATCGCCCTGCTGACCGTGGCGCGGCATTCCCGCAGGCAGGGCATCGCGACGGCGCTGTTGCACCGGCTGCTGGTACGCCGCGGCGTCGTGTCCGCCCGGTTGACGGCACCGGGCCGGCCAGATCTCATGGGGTGGCTGGCGCGCTGTGGATTCGTCCATGTCACCGACGCGCTGCTCGTCGAGCGGCTGCTGCGCAAGTCCGTGCGGATCGCGCCCGAGCGGCTCGACGAGTACGTCGGGCGATACGTGGCCGAAGCGCCGGGGATGGAGCCTGTTGTCGTCGAGCGTTTCGGCAATTCCCTGGTCAGCAAATCGCGGGACATGCGTGACGTGCTGCTGGCCGTGTCCGACCGCGAGTTCTTCACCCGGCATCATTACGGCGAAGGACGATTCGAGCGCGACGAGTCCGGGCGCGTGGCGCGGCTAGCGATCAGGGAGGGTGCCCATGAGTTCGTGGCGGTCCGATCGCATCCGAGATGAGAACGATGAAAGGGCCTTGGGTTTTCTCCTGCGTGGTCGCACTGAGCGCAGTTCTGCTCACCTGGGTGCTTGACGGTGAATCGTCGCCACTCTCGGACTATTTCTCGTTTCATGTTGGCCTGCCCAACGTCTGGGGCATATTGAACGCCTTTCCGTTTATCGCCGCCGCCGTCATCAGCGGCAATCGTGGCGGTGGTCCTGTCGTGTTATTCACGGTCCTGCAATTCGCCCAATGGTTTGTCATCGCCTGCGTGCTGTCGGCTCTTATTTCCAGAGCCAGGAACCGCGGCCGGAGGGCACGATAAGTGTCGAGGGACGAGCGATGATCTCGCTCCTGTCAGCGCTTGCGGCGAATACTGGCAGCGATAGGCAATGATCGCACGCGATCTTCACGTTCGCATGCGCATGCCACAGATACACACGACGGATCCCGTCGGGATGTACTCGAGAACGTCACTCGCGGTCAGAACCGGCGACGCCTCGAGCGAACGCGGGCTCTGAGATCTTCGGAAGGGTCGAGGAGTGCGAATGAAGCCAAAGCATCTGTATCTCGGTCTTGCGATCACCGGCACGGTGCTGCCGCTCTGGCAGTTCACGCCGTTTCTGCGCGATCACGGCCTCTCGTTCGGGGCCTTCGTCGACCAGCTGTTCTCGACGCCGGTCGGCGGCTTCTTTGGAATGGACGTCATCGTTTCGTCGCTGGTGTTGTGGGCGCTCGTCTACTTCGAGGGCCGTCGCGAGCGCGTCCGGCATCGGTGGGCTCCGATTCTGGCGAGTCTTACCGTCGGCGTCTCTCTAGGATTGCCACTATTCCTGTACCTGCGCGAGGTACGGCGTGAGGCGGTTTCGGTGTGAGGCATGCTCACGTTGCGACCCAGAGTGACAGAGGGGATTCGGTGGTGAGCGACGTCTGGACGATCAGCTACGCTCCGTGAGGATTCGCCTGCCGCCCAATAACAGCAGTGCATTGCGCCGGCGGACGTCGGAGGCGGTTCCTTGGGACCAATGGCGGCCCGACCGGCAGCCTGTTCGT
>DASTBU010000085.1:0-40296 GCA_035711845.1 Vicinamibacterales bacterium | reverse complement strand
CACTTCCTCCTGCAGAATCTCGCTGTAGCCGATGATGGCGTTGAGCGGCGTCCGCAGCTCGTGGCTCATGTTCGCCAGAAACCGGCTCTTCGCGCTGTTGGCCGCCTCCGCCTCCCGCCGCGCGTGCAGCAACTCCGTCACATCGTGATACATCCCCATCATGCCGACGCGTTGTCCCTGCACGAACACAGGCACCGCCAAAAGCTGGACGTCCACCAGTGTTCCGTCCTTCCGCCGCCGCTGCGCCATGCCGCGAACGGGACCGGACACCGCTCCGGTCGTATAAGCCGTCGCCTGCGCCCGCGTTTCCTCTGTCGTGATCAGTTCATCCAGCTTTCGGCCTACGACCTCGGCCTGCGTGTAACCGTAGAGCGATTCGAACGCCGGGTTGCACGTGACGACGGTGTGCTCGGGATCGAGCGTGACGACCGCGACGGGGTTGTTCAAGACCAGGTCTTCGAAGTACTGCTTCTGGCGCTGCGCCGCGGAGTAGAGTCGCGCGTTTTCGATCGCCACCGCGGCCTGTGGCGCAAACATGTTCAGCAGGCGCAGATCGGCCGGGCCGAACTGCCGCGCCGGATCGGTGTGCCACACGCTGACGGCGCCGACAACCCGCTGGCCCATCAGCAGCGGCACCACGGCGACGGCGTGTGCGTCGAGCCCGGCGTACTTCACCGAACGGCCTTCCCACTCCTGGTAGTTGGGGATCACGAACGACTCGCGGGTCTCGACCGCTTGGCCCATGGCGCCTTCGCCCGTCGCGAGCCGAGTACCGACCCCGGCCCGCCCGTGCGCGGTGGTGGCGACGACAACCAGCTCTTTGGTCGCCTCCTCCAGAATAGCCAGCTCGGCTCCGGCCGCCCGGATGAGCGCCACGGCCCGCTCGAGGACCGCGTCGAGCAGCCGTTCCAGCTCGAGCTCGGCCGAAAGGTCGGCCATCGTCGCGATTAGCGCGCGCTGGGTTTCGACGAGGCGCAGGCGGCCGGCCGCAATGG
The DNA here is from genome assembly GCA_035711845.1 of Vicinamibacterales bacterium. Taxonomy (GTDB): domain Bacteria; phylum Acidobacteriota; class Vicinamibacteria; order Vicinamibacterales; family 2-12-FULL-66-21; genus DASTBU01. Next base: position 39,301 of record DASTBU010000085.1, on the reverse strand, counting down.
CAGCCAGATTGGCAGCGGCGGTGAGGATCTCGAAATCCTGGGGGCCGAAAGCGTCCGGCTCGCAGCTTTCGACAACGAGCACCCCGACCGGCACGCCGTCTATCTTGAGCGGAACGTCCACCTCGGAGCCTGTGGCCAGCCCCGTCACGTATCGAGGGTCATCGGCCACGTGGGGGGTGTAGTGGAGCTGGCCATCCTCGAGCGGGCGTGCGCTCAGACCCTGGCCCGGCGGGATTCGGAAATCTTCCGGCAGATTCGACCAGCCGACCTGCGCCTTCATGACGCGTTCGCCGGTTGCTGGATCCAACAGGAACACACCGACAAAGTCGTAGCCGAGCGCAGGGTCGCACAGACCGTCCACGACGCTGCGGTAGATGGCTCCCTCGTCGTGCCCCGTGGCAATCTGCTCCGACAGCCGGAGCAGAGCAGCCTGCCGCCTGGCGGCGCGATTCGCACTGTGTCGGGCACCGTTGGCGGATCGCGACTGTTGCATCATCCTCCCGAGTCGGAACGGCAGGAGTCACCGAGCCTCGGCGAAGTTCTCCGCTGAAAGCAGCCGTGGTGTGAAGTGCGGAGAGCATATCATGTAGGCCGTCATCGCACGTCCTCTCCCTCGAGTTCCTTTGTGAGGTCCTTTAATGTACGGTCCTCCCGCCGCGCCCACACCTCGAGGCCGACCAGCAGCACGACCCCGATCGTGGTGACGCCAGCGAGCCAACCCCACCCAAAGCGCTCCGCGGCGTCGGACGGAACCCGCGCGCCGCCGTACAACTGATGCCACACCCACGGGACGAAGACCGCGACCTCGCCGAGCAGAAGACCCCAGCCTATTCTGATCGCGCGTCGAAACCGCCGCAAGCGATCGCATGACAGCGCCAGGAATCCGCTCGTGCTGCTCATGGAGGTACGAACCACGCCGCGCCAGTTCCAGAGCGACAGCCCCATGGCACTCACCACGATGAAGGCGAGCAGGCCCATCGAGACCTTCTCGAAGAGATCCGGGTGGGTCACGGCGCGATGGAGCAGGAACACAACGGCACACGCCGTCACCGCCATCTCGCCTGCGAGCCAGACCGCCAGCGACCGGCTCCTGCGCTCGACGTGCCTGTGGATTGCCTCGGGCGTCGCGGGCGCCTCGGCGCTCGACGGCGCAAGCCACATCTCTGTCCACTGCTCCAGCTCACGGTCGGTTGAGGTCATGATCGATCTCCAGGGGACCCGAGTTCCCGCGCGAGCGCGGCGCGCGCGCGGGCCAGGCGCACCGCGACGTTGTTTTCCGTGATGCCAAGCACCTCGCCCGCTTCCCGATGGCTGAGACCTTCGAGCGTGAGCACGATGACCTGGCGCAGCCCGAGCGGCAGACGGAGCACCGCGGCCTGCAACTGCTCCCGGCGCTGGCGCTCGGTCGCGCTGTGCTCGGGATCGGGCGCCGCATGCGGAAGTGGCGCGGCCTCGTCGAGCGTCTCGGTGCGCCGCCGGCGCCAGCGCTGGACGTGGCTGACACCGCGGTTGTGTGCGATCCGGAACACGAACGTCCTCTCGGTAGAGTCGCCGCGAAACATGGGAAGGGCCTGCCAGAGGGCGAGCCAGATGTCCTGCACGAGATCCTGGCGGCGTGCCGGCTCCCGTTCGTAGCTCGACGCCAGACGTCGGATAGCCGGCTCGTGCTCGGCGACGAGGCGCAGGTACCGGGTCTCTCGCTCGTCAGCCATTGCCCGATCGATGACCCCTTCCATCAGCCGGCCCTTCGGATGACCGACTCCCTCCGCAAGAGGACCGCGGAGGCCGCGATCGCCAGTGCTGTGGCGGCCACCGTGATCGCGCTCAGCCCGATCGCCGCAATCGGGGATGGCGGCTGGCCGCGGAGCAGGCCGCTAATCATCACATGCTGGCCCACCATGGGAAAAGCGGACATCCAGGGGCGCGTTTCGATCGATCCGAACGCGAACATGAATCCCGGGAGCATCGGCAGGAAGACGAACATCGACAGGAGCGTTTGCGCTTCCTTGTAGGTCTTCGCGAACAGGGCGACGTGGAGCTGCGCGGCAGTCGCGAGCAGGGCGAGCGGCACGAGCACCAGCCACATCGCGACCGCATCCGCGGATGACAGTCCCACGGGCACGTCGATCGCCTGGATTCGCGGATGCCTGAGGACGATCTTCGACACCACCAGCGTGAGCGTCACGGTCGCGAGACAGATAGTGGACGCCGCGGCCCACTTTCCTGCGACGAGCGCCCACGCCCGGACCGGATGGATCAGCAGCGATTCGAGCGACCCCCGCTCGCGTTCACCGGCCGTGAGATCCGCCGCGGCACCCATGCCCCCGATGAACGCAGCCAACAGCACGAAGATCGGCAAGGTTCCGAGCACGGTCGCCGAGCGGCCCGCGGCCGTTGAGAGGTCACGCTCGGCGATCCTGAGCGGCGCAATCGCCGAGGGACTGATGCCTCGGAGAACGAGCCGGTCATCGGAGACGTGGCGTCCATACTCGGAGAGCAGTCCGCGTACGCGTGTGGCCTGCCTGTTCGAGTCCGACCAGGATGCGTCGTACAACAGCGTGAGCCGGGCAGGACGTGCCGCGTTGAAGTCTGCAGGATAGTCGCCACCCACAACGAGCACGACCGGCGCCACGCGCGTCCGGATCGCCTGCGCGGGATCGCCGGGACCCGGTACGAGCGTGACCGATCGTTCGGCAAGAAATGCGGCCAGACCAGGCGTTCGTGCGTGACCCTCCATGGCGAGCGTCAGCGGCGGCTCGGGCCCCCGGTCCCGTGCAAGCGCCATCAGAGCGATGGCCATCACTGCCGGGCCCCAGGCGGCGTAGAAGAGCGCGGACATGAGCGAGCGCCGATCTCGCACGGCCTCGCGCAGCTCCTTGCGCACGACCGTCAGCACCGCCCGCCCTGCCGAAGACATGCCTGTCAATTCAAGCCCTCCTCGGAACCGATGAGCGCAACGAAAGCCTCTTCGAGCACGCTGGCGCCGGTTCGCTTCAGGATCTCGGCCGGCGTGCCGGAGGCCACGACGCGCCCGCGCGAGAGGATGACGATGCGGTCGCACACGGCCGACACCTCGGGCATGACGTGGCTCGACAGCAGCACGGCGCACCCGGCATCGGCCAGGCGCCGCACTTCTCGCCTGACCTCTCGTGCGCTCAGCACATCGAGACCGTTGGTGGGCTCGTCGAGGACGACGTTGCGAGGATCGTGAACGAGCGCGCGCGCCAGGGCGACCCGGCGGCGCTGCCCCATCGACAGGTGCCCGGCAAGGCGGCCCGCGAGCGGCAGCAGGCACAGCTCTTCCAGCAGGCGTTCGACACGGGCCTCGAAATCGCGACCTGACAGACCGTGAAGCCCGCCGCTGTAGGTGAGGTGCTCCCGCACCGTCAAGTGATCGTAGAGTCCCATGGCCTCGGGCAGCACGCCGAGCCGCGCACGCGCGGCCAGCGGATCCTGCTGCACGTCGCATCCGTCCACGGATGCGGTCCCGCCGTCCGGTTTGACGATCCCCGTGATCGCGCGCAGCGCCGTCGTCTTGCCCGCGCCGTTGGGTCCCAGCAGGCCCGTGACAACGCCGTTCGGCGCGGCGAACGAGACGCCATCCACGGCCAGGGCCTTTCCGTAGGTCTTGCGCAGCTTCTCCAGGGCGATCACGGCCGGCCTCCTGCATCGCTCACGACAATCGGCGGCAGCGGTGCCGCGGCAACGCACCCGGTGTCGAGCCCCCCTGCGCCGCCCTCGAGAAACGTCGCGATCAGCTCGGGTACGCACCCGGTGAACGATGCGTTGTGCGCCGCGCCAGGCACGACGACGTGAAGATGCTTGGGGAAGTGCCGTCCCATCGCTTCGCCAGATGCGGGCGGCGTCACCGGATCGTGCAGACCCGAGAGGACCAAGGCCGGCGCCTCCGAGACGGCGTGACGGCTCAGGCCGATCGGCGGGCCCTTCGGCCACACTCGACAGCGCGACTTCCAGGCATCGGCGTACCCGTGGCCGAAAATCGCCGAGCTCGAGGTCCGACCGGGTTCATTGTCGGCAAGCGACAGATCCTCGGAGCACAGGATCGACATCGTGGACCCGAGCGCCATGTCATCGGTCGTCCTCCAGGCGGAGTGCACATACTGCGCGGCCAGGGGCCCGAAGTCGCCTCGCGCAGCATGATGAATCGCCTGCAGCAGCCGGGCGGCATCGCGCGGGGTGTAGAGCGCCACCCGAACGATTTCGACGACTGCATCGCGCGTCAGCGTGACCGGAACCGGCTGCGCCGTGCGCGGCTGCTCGATCGTGGTGGTTACGGGTGCCCGTTCCAGCCGCATCAACACGGCCCGCAAGTCCACCCACGGATTCGGAAACGTCGAAGCGCAGACTCGATCCCCGGCGCAGCGACCGAATAGCAGGTTCAGGGCGCGCTCGGCGTTGCCGGCAACGGCGCGGGGAAACGCTTCCCAGAGTGACACGGCTCCATCGAGCACGACGCTTCTGACGGCGTGCGGGTAACCGAGGGTATACAGGAGCGCGGCGCGCGTGCCCCAGGAGCCTCCCCAGAGATTGACCTGTCCATGACCGAGACGCTGCCGTATCTCGTCCAGGTCCGCCAACGCGGCGGCATGGGTGTACAGACGCGGATCGGCATCGATCTGTGCGAGGCATGCCCTCGCCTCCCCGAGGTACGGGCCGGAACTCGAATCGAGCCCCGCGATCTCGTCGTCCTGCCGAGGACATTCCAGCGGGCGTGAGGCGCCGGTGCCGCGAAGGTCCACGAGCACGATCGCCCGCACGCGTCGAACCTGCTTGAAGTGCCGTGCCACGATCGCGGCATACGACCGCGCGCCCTGTCCGGGTCCGCCCGCGAGGATGTACAGCGGATCGGGCGCCGCCGCACGTCGCAGCGGCGGCAACACGGCGATGTGCACCGGGATGCGCCGGCCCGACGCGGCATCGCGGTCCTCGTAGACCTCGTGCACGCCACAGAGGACCTCCTCCGCCAGATCCTCGAGATGGCACGGCGTCAGATCGAGCGAAGCACGCACGGCCGGCTCGAGCTTTTCCGGTACGGCGGCGTGCTGAGGCATCCAGGCATTCACCAACGCCAGGAGGGCCGTACCCACGCCAACCAGCCACTTCATGCCGGACAGGCACCACTGAAGGACGAAAGATGAATGCATACAACAAATGCCTCTTGCCGATAGATAGTCCGCACACTCGCCGAAACCTTACGACCGCTGCGGTACACTGATCGGGTGCCCCGTGCTGCGCTTCATCGAATGGAGCGGGTCGGGTGGCTGAGAGCGGCCGTGCTGGGCGCCAACGACGGGATCGTCTCGACCGCAAGCCTGGTTGTCGGTGTGGCGTCTGCCAGTGTGGACCGCGGCGCGGTACTGCTGGCGGGCGTGGCAGGCATGGTGGCGGGTGCGCTGTCGATGGCGGCCGGCGAGTACGTCTCGGTCAGCTCGCAGGCCGATACCGAACGCGCGGACCTCGAACTGGAGCGGCGCGCGCTCGCCACCGACAGAGCCGGCGAAAAGAACGAGCTGGCGGAGATTTACGAGCGGCGCGGGCTCGATTCCCAACTCGCCCGAGCGGTGGCCGAGCAATTGATGGCATCCGATGCGCTGGCGGCGCATGCGCGCGACGAGCTCGGGATGTCCGCGCACCAGGCCGCGCGGCCGCTTCAGGCAGCGTTCGCGTCGGCCGGAACGTTTGCCGTCGGTGCGGCCCTCCCCATCCTCGCGGCCTTTCTGGCGCCGGAAGGAACTCTAACTCCACTGGTGGCGGGAACCTCGCTCGTGTGTCTCGCAGCGCTCGGTGCACTGGCGGCTCGGGCTGGCGGCGCATCCGCGGCTGTGGGTGCCGGGCGCGTCGCATTCTGGGGGGCCATCGCCATGATAGTCACTGCGGCCGTGGGCGCCCTATTCGGGACCACCGTCGCCTGACGTTCTCACTCCCGGAGCACCGTGATCGCATCGAGCCGCATCGCCTGCCGCGCCGGCAACAGGCACGCGAGCAGCGCGGAGAGGATCAGCAGCGACGAGGCGGCCGCGAACGTCAACGGGTCCGTCGGTGCGACGCCGTAGAGCATGCTCGACAGAACGCGGGTCGCTCCGAGCGCTGCAGCGGCCCCTGCCGCCACCCCGACCAGGGTCAGCGTCAGGCCGCTGCGCAGCACGAGCCGCGCGATACGCGAACCGTTGGCCCCGAGCGCCAGTCGCACGGCGATCTCGCGACGGCGTTCGGCCACCGTGAACGCGAGCATGGCATAGACCCCCGTCACGGCCAGCACGAGGGCGATGGCGGCAAACGCCCCCAGCATCGACACATTGAACCGCGAGCCTGCCGCGCTCTCCGCCTGGCTCGAGGCAAGGACGTCGATGGGCGGTGAAGGCAGCGCCGGATCCAGTTCCCGGACGACACCGCGCAGCGCCGGAGCGACGCTCGTCATGTCTTCAGCCGCTCGCACGACGACCGTCATCGACGGAAGATCGAGCTGCGCGTGCGGCAGGAACAGCATCGGCAACGGCTCGGCCTCGAGCTGCACGTCACGGATGTCGCCGGCCACACCGACGACCGTTCGGGTCCGCCCCGTCGTGCCGCCCCAGTAGATGCGCTTTCCAACGGCCGATTCGCCCGGCCAGAGCCTGCGTGCCAGCGATTCGCTGACGACCACGACGCGTTCCGCGCCCGCTCGATCGGACGACGTGAACGCTCGCCCGAGCGAAACAGGAATCCGCATCGTCTCGAAGAAACCGGGCGTCACGCTGCGCCATCCGGCCTGCACGAGACCACTGGGCGGCGCCTCAGCGGCCCGCTCCTCCGGCGTGACGTTGTTGCTGAATCCAAATTCGCGAAACGGATTCGTCGACGTCGCCGCGGCCGCCGTCACGCCCGGCATAGCCCGAACGCGCTCCAGCAGCTCTTCGTAGAAGCGCGCAACGCGGTCTCCGTCGTAGCGTGAGGACGGAAGTTCCACAGGCATCGCGACCGTGGCGGAGACGTCGAATCCCGGGTTGACGTTCATGAGCCGCACGAAGCTGTTCGCCATCAACCCGGCGCTGACGAGCAGGAGCAGCGCGAGCGCGACCTCCAGCACCACCAGCCCGTGACGCAGCCGTCGGCCGCCGGCCGTATATCGGTATCCCTCGCCGATTGACGAGCGCAAATCGACGCGCGCCGCGTGAATCGCCGGCGCGAGACCGAAGAACACGCAACTCGCAATGCCCGCACAGCACGCGAAGGCGAGCACCGACGCGTCGATCTGCAGCCCGTCGAGCCGCGGCACGCGTCCCGCTCCGAGCACGCGGACCAGATCGACGGACCAGAACGCGATCAACACGCCTGCGGCGGTCCCGAACGTCGCCAGCAGTGCCGACTCGGTGAGGAGCTGACGCATGATGCGTCCACGCGCCGCGCCGAGCGCGGCCCTGATCTGAAGTTCTCCGCGGCGTGAGGCCGCCTGTGCCACGAGCAGGTTGGCGACGTTGGCGCACGCCAGCAGCAAGAGCAGTCCGACCGCGCCGAACAACACCCAGACGGCGTCCCTGAAGCGCGGCGCGACAATCCATTCGCTGAACGGGACCGCCGCGGCGCTCCACCCGGCGTTTGCTTCCGGATGCGCCTCGGACAGCCGCCGCGCGATCTCGCGCAGCTCGCTACGCGCCTGCGCGATTGTCGCGCCCGGCGCAAGCCTCCCGACCACCGCCAGCTCCTTGTTCCCACGATCGCTGCGAGGATCGGCAGCCAGGGGAACCCAGGCATCGGCTCCACCCGGGAAATCGAAGCGCGGCGGCATGACACCGGTCACGACATAGGGGGCGCCATCCAACGAGATCGGTCGCCCGACGACACCGGCATCCGACCCGAAGCGCCGGCGCCAGAGACCGTCGGACAGCACGACAGATCGCTCGGCCATCCCGGGTCGGTCCTCGTCAGCCGTGAACATGCGCCCCACCTGCGGGCGCACGCCAAGCACCTCGGCGAGCGAGGCAGACACTGGCAGCGCCACGATGCGCTGCGGCTCGCCGCCGCCGGCGAGCACCGCGCTGCCGCCGAGATCGCTGTAGGCGGCGAGAGCCTGGAACGCTCTGGACTCCGCTCGAAGGTCGAGGTAGTTCGGTGCGGAGACCGAGAAGCGATCGCCGTCACGCGTCAGCTCCCAGAGCCGCACGAGTCGATCCGGTTCGAAAAAAGGCAGTGGCCGCAGGACGACGGTCTCGACGACGCTGAAGACGGCGGTCGCGCCGGCGATGCCAAGGGCGAGGGTGATGACCGCGACGGCCGCGATGAGTGGCTTGCGGCGAAGAACGCGGAGAGCGTAGCGAACGTCCTGGACCATGAGACTGGAAATGTTCAACGATGGTGCCACCGTATAGGCCGCCCGCAACACCTTCAAGCTGTTCTGTTTACGCGGTCGGGCCGGAGCTCCTCTTTTGTGAGTTGGTTCGGAAATGGACACTCGCTTCCCGAATCCGGCCGGCGTGGCGGAAGAACCCACATAAAGGCTCCCCCTTGCGCTGAGGCTTTCGGCGGTCATTACAATCCTCGCCCGGCATACCCCAGTCCTGAGATCCCCGGGAAAACCTGGATCGAAAATCTACCCTGAATTACCTCGATCTTCTGGCACACCTCTTGAGCACTGCAGCCGGGGAAAACCATGACAATTCTGCTTCTCGCTGTTCTTGGCGGCTTCGGCTGGTACGTGATGGAACCCGGGGAGCGCGCGAAGATCCTGCGCCTGGTGCTCGGGGTTTTCGGATCCGCGAAACGTCTGGCCACCGAGCGACGAAGCGAGCCCGATCCGTTCGACGAAGCATTACGCGCCCGCACGCGCTGGGTTGTCGCGATGCCGGTGCTCGCGCTGGCACACATCGCGACGTTCGTCCAGATGGTGTCGGCGCCCGGGTCCCTCGACGACCCGGTGACGCTCATTGCATGGGGTGGCAACTTCGGCCCCAACACCAGCAACGGCGAGTGGGGTCGGCTCGTGATCTCGATGTTCGTCCACTCGGGACCGCTCCACCTGTTGGTCAACGTCGTCGCGCTCGTGCAGGTCGGGCTCATCCTGGAGCGGCTCGTCGGCCCGATCCTGTTCACCGTCGTCTATTTCATCGCGGGGATATTCGCGAGCGTGGTGAGTCTCTACGCGCACCCGGTGACGGTGAGCGTCGGCGCCTCGGGCGCCACGGCGGGCATCTACGGGCTGCTCGTTGCCGCGCTCATCTGGAGCTTCGTTCAGCGATCCGCCCTCACGATGCCGGTGAAATCGTTGAAGGTGTTCGCACCGATGGCCGCGATCTTCGTCTTGTACAACGCGGTTGCAGGCAGCCTGCCGAGCCCGGCCGAATGGGTGGGATTCGGCATCGGCCTGGCAGCGGGACTCGTGCTGACGCGCGGCGTCGCGGAGAGCAAGCCTGACCTGCGGCCCGTGGCGGTCGCGGCGGCGACAGCATTCGCGCTCACGGTCGTTTCTGCGGTTCCGCTGCGCGGTATCGCCAACCTCAGGCCGGACCTGGACCGGCTGTTTGAGATCGAAGCGCGGATCGCCAGCACCTACGACAAGGCGGTCAGCCAGTTCAGGCTGGGAGCCATCAGCGCCAACCGGCTCGCCGAAGTGATCGACCGCGACATCCGGCCCGAGCTGAAGACCGCTACGGCGCGAATGGATGCGTTCGAGGGGGTCCCCGGAGAGCAGCGGGAACTCCTGGAAAACGCCCGCGAGTACCTCCGTCTGCGGAACGAGAGCTGGCGAATCCGGTCCGAGGCGCTGCACAAAGCGAACATGCCGGCCCTCCGCAAAGCCGACCAGAGCGAGCACGCGTCGCTGCTCGCCCTGGAAAAGACAAGAGCAGTCAGCCCGCAATAGATCCCGCGAGCCTCTCCGCCGTTAGGAACCGTCTGGTTTACACCAGACGGTTGCGCAGCGCCTTGGCCACCGCTTCCGACTTGCTGTGCACTTCGAGCTTCTCGTAGATGCGGCGCAAATGGAAGGAGACCGTGTGCGGTGTGACGTGCAGGATGGTCGCAGCGGACTTATAGCTGTGGCCTTCCACCATCAGCTTGAGCAGCCGGACTTCGTGGGGCGTCAGTTCGTAGTCCGCCTTGTCGGGCGGCCGCACGTCCCGGAAGAGCGTGATCACACGGCGGGCGACGTCGGGGGACATCGGGGCTCCACCGTTCACCGCTTCGCCAAGGCTCTCGAGCAGCCGTGCAGGCGGCGTCTTCTTCAGCAGGTACCCGCAGGCCCCTGCACACAACGCCTCGAAGATCCGCTCGTCGTCGTCGTACACCGTCAGCATCAACAGCAGCATCTTCGGGTACTGCTCGCGGAGCAGGCGCATCCCCTGGAGGCCCGACATCCCCGGCAGCTCGATGTCCACGAGTGCGAGATCTGCAGGGCGTATGCGAAAGCCGTCCAGCGCTTCCTCCATCGATCGATAGCGGCCGACGCAGCTGAAGCCGGGCGCGTCGTCGATGAGAGCGGCCAGGCCCTCTCGGATTTCGCGCCGATCCTCGATGGTCGCAACGGTCGTGATCTGTATCTGGTCCACAGAACGAGTCCCTTGCTCCGAATATGCCATCCCCGGGCGTCCGCTTCCGCTACGCGTGTGCGTAGGATCAGCGGGGGCGCTCCCGAAGGCTCGCCGTCAGGCTCACCCGCGTGCCATGGCCCGGGGTGGAATCTATGTCGAACGCCCCGCCAAACGCGGCGGCACGCTTCCGCATGCTTGCCAGCCCGTTGCCGTCGGCGGGAACGCCCGGATCGAAGCCCCTCCCGTTGTCTGCTATTTCCAGGCGCAGCTGGTGCCGAGCGAGCGAGAGCCGCACGACCGCTGCCGACGCTCCGGAGTGCCGCGCGATGTTGTTCACGCTCTCTTTCAGGATCAGGTAGAGCTCGCGCCGCAGGTCCGCTCCGAGCTTCAGGTGGATGTCATCAGGCGGGGCGGAGAACGTCAGCGCGATATCGGCGGCCCCGAGTGTCTCCTCGGCGAACCGATGCATGCGGTGCGTCAGGTCGCTCAGGGAATCCGTCCGCGGATTGACGGCCCAGACGATGTCGCTCATGGAGTCGACGAGGTCGCGGGACGTGTCCGCAATGGAGGCGAGCGGGGCGACCGCTGCCGTCTCACCGGCGCGCCGGCGCGCGACCTCTGCAAGGATGGAGATCTGAGAGAGGCTCGCGCCAATGTCGTCGTGCAGGTCGGTCGCAATCCGCGATCGCAGGCGCTCCGTGCGCAGGGCGTGTGCAAGCTGGACCCGATGCGCGCTGTACGCGCCGAGCAGAAGCGCGGACACGACGAGCGTGAGAAACCACCATCGCTCGTACCACGGGGGAAGCACCCTGAACGAGACGATCGCCGGTGCAGATCTCGACTGGTCGCTGCCCGATACCCGGGCTTCCAGCGTGTATCGGCCGGGGCCGAGGCCCGCGTACACGACACGCCGGTCGGCGGCGCGCGTCCACGCGTCGGATGCGCCCGAAAGCCGGTGTTCGTACTGCAGCGGTTCGCCCAGCCGGGGCGACAAGCCCGTGAACTCCACCTCGATCTGGTTCTCCGACGGCGAGAGCTCGAGTCCATTCACCTGTTCGCGGCCCGACTCCGGCCATGGAAGGACGCGGCCGCCGATGCGCATCGCGCTCAGGAGGCAGCGCGGCGGCGGAAGCGGTCGAGGAGGCGTCGACGGATCGAGGCGAGCCAGCGTCCGGCCGGCTATGAGCAGCAGGGTGCCAGCGGGCTCTGCGACGAGCGCATCCACGCTGCCGCGGGGCACTCCATCGAACGGCGAGAAACGACGCACCCGTTGGTCGGCAGGGTTCATCGCCAGCAACCCTTCGTGAGTGCCCGCGAAGACCAGGCCGGACTGATTCTGCGCGAGCGACACGATGGTAGCGCCCAGTTTCGGCATGACGGGCATCGCATTCACGGCCTCAGCGGTCGCATCGGCAACCCTCAGCAGCATGTCGGAACCACCGACCCAGAGGCCGCCGCCACGATCGGCAAGCAGGCCGAAGACGAGCAGCGGAAAACCCCGCTCGACGCCGAACACCGCGACGCGGTTGCCACGGATGCGCGCCACGCCACCCTCGCGCAGTCGTGCCCAGACAGCGCCGTGCGAATCTTCCACGAATCCACCGAGCTGGCTGCCGGCCGGCAGGCCATGAGCCGCGCCAAGCCGCTCGAACCGCCCCGTCCGCCGTCTCCATACCGTCAGGGTCTCCGCGCCCGTCGGCACGTTGGCCAGCCAGAGGTCACCTCTGGAATCCTCGAAGATTTCGGCGATGTGATTGCCAGCCAGGCCGTCCGCCCGCGTGTAACGCGCTGCCGGAACCGCGGTCGCGGGAGGCTCCGATGAGAACCTCACGCTGGAGAACCGGAAGAGTCCCGATCCGGTGCCCAACCAGACGTCGCCCGCGCTGTCCAGCCGAATCGACGTGTCGGGCCAGGACGAACGCGATGTTCCAGCGGGCGGCGCCACCCGCGCGGACGTCACGCGGTTGCCGTCGATTCTGTGCAGCCAGTAGTCCTCGCTCAGCGCGTAGGGATCTCCCGTCGCAGTACGCGCCAGAGTCCGCAACACCGGCTGCCGCAGACCCGGGTGAGACGAAAACAGGGTGACACCCTGCCGCCTGATCGCCAGGAGGCCGCCGTTGGTCCCCACCCATACGTTGCCGGCTGCGTCCTCCAGGAGATGGTTGACCCGGGAGAACTCGGCTGCGGCGAACAGGACGCGCTCCGTGCGGGTGTTGCTCCAGATGATTCGACGATCTTCGCCAATTACGAGAAGGCCGTCACTCGCGGGGGCGACCCACCGTGGCCTCCAGCCCTTGCCGATGACCTCGGGTGGACCGGCCAGCAATCCTTCCGAATCGACAGGCCACAACTCGACACCGTCCAAGCGCACCATTCCGAGGGTGCCATTCAGACCCGGAATGAAATGGCGGACGCCGCGGGAGGATTCTCTGTAGCAATCCGCGCCCGAGGACGCGCATCGAAAGACACCAGTCTGAGCGGCGATCCACACCCACGATCCCTTCAGCACGACCGACCGTATCTGGACCCGCGCCTGGTCCTCGGCCGCGATGTGAGGCAGGGCAATGCGCCGCATCGCCTGCTGGAGGCTGCCGACGAAGAGCCCGGCATCGGTCCCAGCCCACAATTCGCCATCCGGGGCCACGACCAGTGTGTTCACCCGGTTCGTGGCCCGCCCGTCTCCGACCTGCACCTGCGTGAATCGCGCGCGACTCGTCGTCTGGAGATCGAACCTGAAGATCCCCGCCCCATTGGTCGCTATCCAGAGATGGCCGTCGGGGCCGGCGGCGACCTCGTTCACCCCCGTGCCCACGTCGAGGCCGTCGGCAGGACCGAATCGCGTAAATCGTTCGCCGTCGAAGCGCACGAGCGCCGTTGCGCCGCCGATCCACAGAAATCCGGAGCGGTCCTGGAAGAGCCGTAGGACCATGTCGTGCGGAAGACCATCGGCGGTCGTATACGTTGCGGTTGGAAGGTCCTGGCCGATAGCGTTCGTCGCGAACGCGCACAGCCAGGCGAGCAGAGAACAAGCGAGCAGGCGGGAGTGGCCGAGCTTCACGCGTGGGACGCAGGCGGCCGCCGGGACTGCGCGCATGGCTCGCCAAGATGATACGTCAGCCCCGTTCTTCCCCGCACGGCCGCGTCCACTGTACGAGGGCCCCGGCTGCCCCGTTGACAGGGGGAACCGGGGCTTCGTGTACTGCCTACTACTGAACGATGAGCGTGCCGCCGTGGGTGGCCTGCAGGCTGTTGTTGAAGCCGGCGTCGTACGCCTTCGCGTCGGCGAACTCCAGCCGCGAACTGCCGGAGCCCACCTTGCGGAAGCGGATTTTCACGATCATCCCGCTGCCGGATGCGCCGGCGGACGCGCTCGCCATGTCGGCACTGACCTTCACCATGTTCGAACCGCTCTTGGTCACCTTGAACGTCACGTCATGACCGAACCCCCTCATCCAGCTGTCGCCGCTGGCGTAGCTGACGACTGAGACGACGGCTGGATCGTACGTAATGGTCGCTCGCACCATGTTCACGGCGTCCTGGCCGAAGTCGGTTGCGTGCAGCGCCACGTAGAAATCTCCCTCCACCATTCCGGCCGGCTGGAGCGAGTAGCTGCGCGAGGTGGGCGACGCCGTATCGGGGGTGAACACCAGCGGTTCACCAGGAGTCGGAGCGGGTGGATTCGGTGTGGGCGCGGGTGGATTCGGTGTGGGTGTCGGCGGATTCGGTGTCGGCGACGGCGGATTCGGCGACGGCGGATTCGGCGACGGCGGATTCGGCGACGGCGGATTCGGTGCGGGGTCGTTCGGCGCAGGATTCGAAACCGGCGATGGCGCCGACGGCTGCCGGTTTTCGCCGCAGGCGGCCGTAATCATGAGTGCGAGGACCGACGCGACGATGACGGTGGCTTTCGAGTGCATGGCGGGACTTCCTCTTCCTTTGCATCCTGTGACGACCGCCCCGAGTCGCGGAATTGCGATCGGATGTCGTCGTTGCACGGGAGAGTAGACGCCACGTGGCTTCGATGCGCACTACGTCGGTGTGTAGGCAGGCACTACTCGAATGCGTAGATCGCCGGTCTCAGCAGGGGCGGCGCGCGCTGCGGAAACTGCGCGAACGTGTAGTGCATGCGCACCGCTCCCGGTCGTCTAATGTGACGCGCGCGGGCACGAGTGGACACGCGCCGCGGAGGTCCTGAAATGAACTGGAAGATTGTGACGGTCGCGTTGTTGATGGCAATCGCCTCGAGTGCCAGCGCGTGCATGGGGCCGCCGACCGATCCGTCGCCGCTGCCAACGGTTGGCCGTCGGGAGTAGCCTGGCTCGCTGGCTGGCTCGGGAGACGAGGCGAATCAGGAAAGCTGACCTTCGAGCACGCGGTCTTCTGGCCGCGGCCGGAGCATGGCATGAACGACCACGCCCCACATGGCAATGAGTGACCACGTCATGATCGAGCAGATGGTCGAGGCCGCGAGGCCTTCGACGGAGGTCAGCGTCATGATGAAGGGCACGGGCCACACGAAGCCCAGTCCCGCCACGAGCAGCGCCGGACGGCGGATGGTGATCGCGGCCAGCGGTCCCGCCAGCAGGGGAAGATAGTAGGCCCAGCCGAGCGGGCTGACGAGCAGCGACGCCAGTCCGGCCGCAAGCCACGAGGCGTCGATGGACGGCGACCACCGGAGCGCCGCGATCGTAACGGTGAGGAGCGCGAGGACCAGCACCGTCCAGGGAAGCCATCCCAGGCCGGATCGCGCCAGCAGACCGGCGAGCGACGCGTTGAGCGGATGCTGGAACCACGACACCTGCCGGCCTGTTTCGACCCAACGCAACACGCTCGGCACCCCGGCGAGCAGTACGCCGGCGGCGGCCGCCGCCGCCGCGGTCGCCAGCGCGCACACGATGAGGCGCCACTCCCGCCGAACCAGGGGTACGAGGAGAATGCACCCGAAGAACGGTTTCACGCTGACCAGCAGTCCCAGGAGCAGCCCGGAAGGCGCCTGCCTTCCCTGCCGGTGAGCGGCCCACGCGGCCGTCACGCACAGCGCGAACAACCCGATCGGGTGCCCTTCCTCGAGGCCGAACAGCACGCCGGTGCTGAGGCCGGCGGCAGCAACTCCGATCGTCAGGGGCACGAACGATCGAGGCAGTTTCAGCTGCGTCCACACGATCGCCCCCGCGACCAGCGCGGCCGCGAGGTTCAGCGCCATCCACACCTCGATGGCCACGTGCTCGGAGAACCAGGTGAAGATGGCAAAGGCGACGACGAAGTGCGGGGGGTTGAGGTTTGGGTAAGCCGCGGCCGTGGCGTAGAGATCGGTTCCCGACCTCCAGGCCCGAGCGCTCTCGTAGAAGACGTGGAAGTCGATCTCGGTGACCTGCGTCCGTGCCGAGGTGACGGCGGTGGCAATCAGGCTGAGGGCGAAGCCCGCGAGAAGACTCGTGCCCAGCCGGACGGCCCGACTTCGATCGGGCCGTGCGCGCACGGCTGGCGTCTGTGCACGGACGTCCATTCGTGACCAGTCGTAGCAACGCGCGCACCATCACGCCGGCGTGCGTCCCGCGGGAGTCTCGCTGGGAACCGCATCACAAAACCGTCAGCACTCGCTCGATTCTGTGATGGGATCCCTCTGGATCGGTTGAAGTTCTCGGACGAAAGGCCAACGACGAGCGCACACAGCCACCAAAACACGAACCTCTCGTTGTCGGCGACTTGGGCCCGGCGCGACGCCAAGCCCGAGCAGAAGGCAATCCGGCCGTCGCAACCGTCCTGACCTCGCGCGCAACCTGGGCGTCACGCCCGAGAGTGGGCTGAGCGCGCGGCACGCGTTGTCACGAGGCGTCAGCCGAACCCATGGCGACCTCCGGGCGGAGCCCACCTCCGGGCCGGATTGAACTCTGCCGGTGTCCGTTCGTCTATTGTCTGGTATGGCACTCGAAGTCGTCAGACAGGACATCCGCATCGGGCTCCGCGTCCTCGTCAAGGAGCGTGCGTTCTGCGCGCTGGCCGTGTTCGTGCTGGCGATCGGCATCGCCGCCGTCACCACGCAGTTCAGCGTGGTCAATGCCGTCATGCTGCGCGGCTTCGCGTTCCCGAACGCCGACCGCATGATGAACGTGAACTTCATCGATCCGACGAGCACGACCGCCTTCGGCGTGAACGGGCGCATCCTGGCGATGGACTTCGAGGAGTTCCGGCACGAGCAGCGGTCGTTCGAGCGGCTGGCGGCGTACCTGAACGGATCGACCGTGAACATGACGGTCGACGGGACGCCGCGGCGGTACACGGGCGCCTACGTGACGGAGGACTTCCTGCGGATCCTCGGCGTCACACCGGCGCTCGGCCGCGACTTCACCGCGGCCGACAACGGGCCCGGCGCCGCGAAGGTGGCGCTCGTCTCGCACGGGCTCTGGCAGCGCGATTTCGGCGGCGCATCCGACATCGTCGGCACGCCCGTTCGGCTCAACGGCGCGCCGGCGACGATCATCGGCGTGATGCCCGCGGGCTTTGCGTTCCCCGTCAACGAAGAGCTGTGGATTCCGCTGTACAGCGAGTTCCCCGTCAGGCTGCGCAACGATCCGCAGGCGAACTCCCCCGCCGTGCTTGGGCTGATCCGTCCTGACGTGCCGGTGACGCAGGCCCAGGCCGAAATCACCCGTTTCGCCGCGCGGTTCGCGGAGGCCTATCCCGACACCAACAAGCGGTTCAACACGGGCCTGGTCGAGCCGCTCATCAAGTCGTTCACGCCTCTCCCGCTGCGCGGCACGCTGCTGACGATGCTGGCGTTCTGCGCGGGGGTGCTGCTCATCGCGTGCGTGAACGTGATGAACATGCAGTTTGCGAGGGCGACGCTGCGAATGCGCGAGCTGGCCGTTCGATCGTCGCTCGGAGCGACGCGAACCCGCCTCATCCGGCAGATGCTCACGGAAAGCCTGCTGCTGGCGGGGGTCGGCGCGGCGCTGGGCATCGCCCTGGCGTACTTCTCGGTGGACTGGCTGCGGGCGGTCGTCTTCACGATGGACAACCCGCCGCCCTCGTGGATGATGTTCGAGATCGACGGACGGGTCCTGGCCCTCACGGTGGCGGCAGCGGTGGCATCCGCCGTGCTCTCGGGGCTGCTCCCGTCGTGGATGGCCTCACGAGTCAGCGCGGCCAGCGTGCTGCGTGAGGGCGGCCGGGGCGCCACGAGCGGACGCATCGGTCTCGTGACGCGCGGGCTCGTCGTCTTTCAGGTCGTGGTCACGTGCGTCCTGCTGATTGGCGCCCTGCTGCAGCTGCGCTCGCTCCAGAACCAGCAGACGGTCGATTACGGATACGACACGGAGGCCCTGCTCAGCGCCCGGATGGGACTCATGGACGCGGACTACCCGACGCCCGGGGTCCGCAAGCAGTTCTACGATCGCCTGCTGCGGGAGCTGGAGGCGTCACCGGAGTTCGCGGACGCCGCGCTCACGAGCCGCTTCCGGATGGTATTCGGGGGGAACGGGCCGATCGAGATCGAGGGCCGGACGTACAACGAGTCGACGGATCGGCCGAACGCGAACTTCGAGCAGGTGTCGCCCGGGTTCTTCGAGCTCCTGGGGCAGCGGATGCGCGCGGGCCGTACGTTCACCCCCGAGGAGCTCGACGAGGCGCGGCCGGTCGCGGTGGTCAACGCGTTCTTTGCCGAGAAGCACTTCGGCACCGACAATCCCATCGGACGCCGCTTCCGCACCGGCGACGGCCGCGCCCCGTACGGCCCGTGGCTCACGATCGTCGGGGTCGTCAGCACCGTGCGCATGCAGCCGCCCTTCAACAACCCGAACGTGGACGACTCCGGGTTCTACGTGCCGCTCTACGCGGTGCCGTTCGGGCCCGCGGCGCCGGCGGCGGGAAGCCAGTTCGCCACCGTGGTGGTGAAGCCGTACCCCGGCGCCCGTCCCGAGACCGTCGGAGCGGCGCTGCGGCGCGAGGTCCAGAAGCTGGATCCCAACCTGCCGCTGTACTACGTGATGACGCCGAAGGAGAACCTCGACAGCTTCGTCGCGCAGAGTCGAATCATCGCCACGATGTTCACCATATTCGGGGCGATTGCGATGGTGCTGGCCGGCGTGGGGATCTACGGCGTGATGTCGTTCTCCGTCAACCGGCGCACGCAGGAGTTCGGCGTCCGCATGGCGCTCGGCGCGCAGCACCGACAGATCCTCGGCATGGTCGTGCGCCAGGCGTCGTGGCAGGTGGCGCTCGGGCTGGTGTTCGGGCTCGGGCTGGCGCTGGGACTGGCGACTGTTGGCGGCGCGGCCGTCTCGAGCACGCTGTTCGGCGTCACGGCGCGCGATCCGCTGGTGTACGGGACGGTGTTCGTGCTGGTGACGCTCGTGTCGCTCTTTGCCGTGCTGGTGCCCGGCCGCCGCGCGACGCGAGTCGATCCGCTGGTGGCGCTGAGGGCGGAGTAAGGCGACCCCGCACGGGCTGCTGTCGGCCCAGTCAGCGCGTCCGGTTCTTCGGGACCACCTTGTCGAGAATCAGGCGGCTGGACAATCGATCGCGGCGCCGGCCCAGCCATCTTCGCGCTCGGCCAGGCGGACCGGTTGGCAATCCAGGCTTCGTTCGCAATTCCCGGATCCCGGCGTCAAACTCGTCATCCGCACGCTGACCCGGATCCGGACACTTCGCCCGACAGGCCGGTTCCAGGCGTGATTTCCACACGGCCCGGTGGGCGCGTCGATTGCACACGTCGGCTCGTTCACCACCGCACCAATGCAGACGAACGCGATCCGGGTGATCGCCGTCGTGTGCCTGGCGATTCCGCTGGCGGCGTCGAGCGTCGTGATGCGCCGCTCGCGCCCGCCGGCCGCCGCGATCCCGGCACCGCCGACAGCGTCCGACGTCGTCCACTCGCGCCTGCGCGCGGACGTCGCCGCGATGCGGACGTTCAGGCCTGGCTATCCGTTCTGGCGCCACGTCTTCAGCATTCCCGACGGATCGATCGCGTTTGGCAGCGCCGTCGACGGACGGCTCCTCGCGACGTTTCCGGCGAGAGGGGACTGGTCGCAGCGGGCGGCCTGGACCGATCCCGCGATCGCCATCAGCCTCGAGGGCCGGGCGCTTGCGCGCAGCCTGGATGCGCGCAGGCAGCAGGTGGCGCTGCTGGTGGAAGGCGCCGCCGGACCGGTGCTGCACAACGCGACGCGCGGCGACGCGCTGCTCACCAACCTGCCGCGCTATGGTGAGTTCCTCGCCGACTGGGGCGCCATCTATGAACGGTTCGGCGTGCCGGCCGAGATCGGTCTGGCGCAGGTAGTCCTCGAATCCGGTCTGAGCGCCACGCGGCGCTCGAGCGCCAACGCCGTCGGCTTCTGCCAGTGGCAGCGGACGAACTGGAGGCGGCTGAGCTCCTTCACGTCGGTCACCATCCAGGAGCGGAACCAGACAACGCAGGCGCCGTATTGCGCCGCGTACTTGTCGGTCCTCGCCACTAAGTACGGTTCGTTCATCCCCGCGCTCTCCGAGCACAACGCCGGCGGAACGAACGTCGGCAGAATGCTGATTGCGGGCGAGTACCTGGGCGGGAGCGACGTGCGCGAGCGATACCTTCTCGGCTCGCGGTTCGCGCGCCAGCTGCGAATGCTGCCGGACCGGCAGTACGAACAGGTGTTCGGGAGCTATGGATACCGCTCGTATCGCTACGCCGAGATGGTATTTGGCAATACGACCAGCGTCAGCCAATTAATCGCATCGACGTCGCCCGTGTCGATCCACGCCATGCGTACGTCGCGCGCGCTCACGCTGACCGAGATCGTCAGGCGGACGGACCTTCCCGCCGCCGAGGTGCGGCGCTTCAATCCGGCGCTCGCCCATCGCGTGCCCGCGGGAGCCGCGCTCTACCTTCCGTTCCACGTGAGCGACTTCGGTCCCGACGTCGCGTACTGGAGGCAGCCGGCCAGTCCGGCGTATGCGGCTGTTCTCGACGATTTTCTGCGTCTCGAGCCTGGCGCCGAACGATGGGACGATCGCGCCTTCGCACCGATCCTGGCGGACTTCAAGCGCCGGTTCCGAGAGACGAACACCGAGGAAGGGCGGGTGATGGAGACGGTGCTCGCCTACGCGATGGATCAGGCGTACACCAGCACCCGCCGCGCGCTGCTGGCCGAGTATCGCAACAGTGAACGGATCCGGTGGCTGATCGCGAGCGGCGTGCTCGAGCTCGACGCCATGCGTCAGGCGGCGGCGTCACGCGCGGCGCCAGCGCGCATGCCGTCCGAGCCAGGCGCCGAGGTCCATGCTCCGGAACGATGATCCACCCGCCCCGCCCGTCTTCGGCATACCGGCGCTGCTGCTCGCGTTATCCTCTGCGTGGTCCTTCGCCGAAACGAGGGACACCAACCCGACATCGTTCTGGGTCCTATTGATCCAGCCACGGAACGCGCCATCGCATGGGTCGTAGGCACCGTGTCTGGGGCCGTAGCTGTTTTCTGCACCCTCCGTGTGTGGAGAACTCTCGTGATTAGCGGTTCGGATCGCGTGATCTCGCGGCCGACTGAGCAGCGCAAGACCTCCCCGTCGAGTCAGACGGACAACTCGCATCCCCGATTGTGACTGCTAGAATCGGCCCCGTACCATCCGGGCGGCGCTACGGCAGCCGGCCGTCAGAGACCAGGATGAGGGCCGTGTCGAAAATCAGATGGGGCGTGCTGGGCGTGGCGAAGATCGCCACCGCCAAGATCATCCCCGCCATGCAGCGCGGCCGATCCTCGGTCGTGACCGTTATCGCTTCGCGCGACCCTGCCCGAGCCGAGGCGGCGGCACGCGCGTTCGGCGTCCCCAAGGCCTACGGATCCTACGAGGCGTTGCTGGCCGATCCGGACGTGGACGCCGTTTACATTCCGCTGCCCAATCATCTGCACGTGCCCTGGACGATCCGGGCGGCGGAAGCCGGTAAACACGTCCTCTGCGAGAAGCCGATCGCGCTCAGCGCAGACGAGGCGCGCCAGCTACCCGCCGTGCGGGAGCGCACCGGCGTCCAGATCCAGGAAGCCTTCATGGTGCGGACGCACCCCCAATGGGTGAAGGCCCGCGAGCTGGTGCAGGCGGGCCGCATCGGGGAGCTGCGCTCGATGATCGGACATTTCAGCTACTTCAACCTGGATCCCGCGAACATCCGGAACGTCCCCGAGTTCGGCGGCGGCGGGCTGATGGACATCGGCTGCTATCTCGTCAACACGTCGCGTTTCATCTTCGACCGCGAGCCCGAGCGCGTCACCTGCGTCGTCGATCGCGATCCGATCCTGAAGATCGATCGCACGTCGTCGATGGTGCTCGACTTCGGCGGCGGCCATCTGGCCGGGACGTGCAGCACGCAAATGGCGCCGTATCAGCGGGTGCAGATCTGCGGCGCCAAGGGACGGATCGAGATCGAGATCCCGTTCAACGCGCCGCCCGATCGCGCGTGCCGCCTGTTCGTCGACAGCGGACAGGATCTGTTCGGCAGCGGGATCGAAACCATCGAGCTTCCCGTGTGCGACCAATACACCATCCAGGCCGACCTCTTCTCGGATGCCGTGCTCGCCGGACGCCCGGTGCCCCTTCCGATCGAGGACGCTATTCTCAACATGGCGTGTATCGACGCTCTCTTCCGCTCGGCGCAATCGGGCCAGTGGGAGTCGCCGGCCCGGGTGTCCTGAGCTCGGGCGATCTCCGCTCCTCCGCGTAGCTCTGCGTTAATGGAGACCACGAAGTCTAGATGGAACCGCCTGTGACTCCCGACGCCCGGTTCCCCGCCTGAGATGCGCGAGGGTGATACGTTAGCCGGATGGAATATCGCCAGCTTGGACGGACCGACCTCCGAATCTCCAGGATCGGGTTCGGCGCGTGGGCCATCGGCGCCGACTGGGGGACGGTGGACGACGAGCAGTCGATGGCCGCGTTGCATGCGGCAGTCGATGCGGGGGTGAACTTCATCGATACTGCCGACGTGTACGGCGACGGCCGCAGCGAGCGCCTGGTCGCGCGACTACGTCGCGAACGGCCGGGCGATACGCTCCACGTGGCAACCAAGGCGGGGCGCCGGCTCCCGAAGCAGGTCTGCGAGGGCTACACCCGCGAGAACCTCACGCAATGGATCGAGCGGAGCCTCCACAACCTCGAGGTGGACGCCCTCGATCTCCTTCAGCTCCATTGCCCTCCGACCGCGCTCTACGACAGGCCGGACGTCTTTGGCATCCTCGACGACCTCGTCGCCGCAGGAAAGCTGCGCTACTACGGGGTCAGCGTGGAAACCGCAGAGGAGGCGCTCGCCGCCATGCGCTATCCGCAGGTGCAAAGCATTCAGATCATCTTCAACATGTTCCGCCTGAAGCCGCTCGAGCGGGTGTTCCCGGAAGCGGCGAAACGACAGGTCGGAATACTCGCGCGCGTGCCGCTCGCCAGCGGTCTGCTGACCGGCAAGCTTCGCGCCGACACCACGTTTGCGGCCGATGACCATCGCAGATACAACCGCGAGGGACAGATGTTCGACAAAGGCGAGACGCTGTCCGGCGTTCCCTACGATCTGGGGCTCGAAGCGGTCGAACGGCTGCGCGGACTGACGCCCGCGAACGCCACGCTGGCGCAACTCGCGCTGCGGTGGATTCTGATGGTCGACGCGGTGACTGCCGCCATCCCTGGAGCGAAGAACCCCGAGCAGGCTCGGGAGAATGCCGCGGCGATATCCCTGCCGCCGCTGGATGCCACCGTCATGAACACCGTCCGTCAGATCTACGACGAACTGCTCCGCCCTGTCGTCCATCGGCACTGGTAGGCTGGAGACGTGACATCAGGAGATGCGCCCGGGCCGCCGCGCCGCTCGTGGCGAGTTGGCCTCATGGGGATGGCCGTCCTCGTCCTCGCGGCAACGGCCGCGGGCTGGTGGTGGCTCGCCCGATCGCCGGCGCCGGAGATCGAGCCAGGCTGGGTTGGCACCGCACGGGTGATTGCGGGCGACGGCACAACCGGCTATCGGGACGGCACGGCATGGCGCGCCCGCTTCGCGGATCCCTTCGGCGTGGCAGTCGCCCCTGACGGCACCGTGTTCGTGGCCGACGCGGGCGACTCCAACAGGATCCGCCGAATCGGCTCCGACGGGTTCGTGTCGACCATCGCCGGCGGCGTCCGTGGTTTCACCGACGGTTTCGGCGCGGCGGCGCGGTTCGACACGCCGTCGGGCCTGACCCTCGATGCGAACGGAACGCTCTACGTGGCCGACACCGCGAACAACGCCATCAGACGCATCACGCCGGACGGCCACGTCTCGACCGTGGCGGGGGACGGCATCGCCGGGTACAAGGACGGCCCGGGCCATCAGGCCCGCTTCAACGGTCCCATTGGCCTGGCGGCGGACCGCACAGGGCGCATCATCGTCGCCGACACCTACAACGACCGGATTCGCGCGATCGAGCCCGACGGCACGGTCAGCACGCTTGCGGGATCCGCCGAGCCGGGCCTGCTCGACGGGGTGGGAGCGCTCGCCCGGTTCGACACACCCTGCGGCGTGGCGATCGACGAGGGCGGCACGGTTCACGTGGCGGACACCGGCAACGACCTCGTGCGCCGGATCGACACGGCCGGTGTGGTGGCCACAGTGCCGGAGCCGTTTCCCGACGGCGTGCGGCGGCCAATCGGCATCGCGGCTGGGCCCGAAGGCGACGTGTACGTCACCGACGAGCGCGGCCGTATCGTGGAGATCTCGGCGAGCGGTGCGGCCCGCACGGTTGCGGGCTCCGAGCCGGGCTTCCGCGACGACACCGGGCATACTGCTCTCTTCCGGCGCCCGACCGGTGTCGCGCTGGCGGCCGCCGGCCGACTGATCGTAGCCGATGCCGGGAATGCGCTGGTGCGCGTCCTGGCCGTCCCGGCGCGGCTGGATCTGCAGCCGCCGGCTTCATCACTGGTCGCGCCGCGCTTCGACGCCGATGAGTTCAGGCGGCAACCCCTGCTCTGGCCAGTGGCCCCGATGGAGGGCCCTCACGAGGTGGCCGGGACGCTTGGCGAGGCGCGCGGCGATGGCGCGGAACGGTTTCACAGCGGTCTCGACATCCGCATCGAGGCAGGCACGCCGGTGCTCGCCGTTCGCGACGGAGTGGTTTCGGATCCCACCTCCACGGACGGGTTTGGAACGCTGAACGAATGGCTCCGCATCGGGCCTCTGGCGTACGTGCACATCCGCGCCGGCAGGACGGGCGCCGACACAGTGCTCGACACACCTCAATTCGTGCCGACCTTTGACGAGGAAGGCAAGCTGGTGCGAGTGCGAGCGAAACGCGGCTCGCGGTTCAGGACGGGCGAAGTGATTGGCTCCGTGAACCGGTTCAATCACGTCCACCTGAATATCGGTTTGCCCGGCGAGGAGCACAACCCGCTCCAGTTCAGACTGCTCCACTTCGAGGATTCGGTGCCGCCAACGATCAGGCGTGGCGGGATCACGCTCGTCGACGAAAACGGCCAGCCAGTCGTCCGCCGCGGCCGCAGGCGCGTTATCGTGTCGGGAAGAGTGCAGATCGTCGTGGACGCCTGGGACCAGGCCGATGGCAACAGGCCGAGCCGTCGGCTCGGGCTGTATTCGCTGGCATATCAGATTTTGAACCGGGACGGCTCGGCTGCGCCGGGATTCGAGACGCCGCACGAGACCATCCGCTTCGACCGCCTCCGCTCCGACCCTGCCGCGCCGCGCCGGGTCTACGCGAGCGGCAGCGGTATTCCCTTCTACGGGCGCCGGACCACCCGATTCCTCTACATCGTCACCAACACGATGCGCGGAGGGGTATCGTCGGAAGGCTTCTGGGACACGACGAGACTTGCTCCCGGCGAGTACCGGGTCCGCGTTTACGCCGGGGACGTGGCCGGAAACGTGGCGATCAGGGATCTCGACGTGACCGTCGTCTCTCCCGGGGCTTTCGAGACGCCCGCGACCCCGCGTTGACGGGCCGCCGTCGACCATGCGGGCGAACAAAATCAGCGCGGCGCAAGACAATCGGCGGGGCGATACGAAGAAATAGGGCTGAATTCGCGGAATCCGGGCTGGCACGGGGTCTGAAATAGAACGCGGCAGCGCCCTCTGGACGTTTTGGCCCGTCCGGGCGAGCGTCAGACGAGGGGGCCCGCCACCCTTCCGGGTCCCCTCAGTCGCCTCTCCGCATCCCCCATTCGGCCCAGTCCGCCTGACGCCCTTCCGGCTTCAGCGTTCACCCTTCCGCGGTCGGCTGCCTCATGACAATCCGCTGTAGATGATCAACCCGACGAGCGCGATGAAGAGCGCCAGCAGCACCCATTCGACGCTGCTTTGTCTGGACGTGGATGGCACGACGATCACCATCTGAAGGAGGTGGAACCCATCTGGATTCTGACCGGTGGCGTCGGCTGTTGCAAGCGCTGAGTGACATCGAAGGGAACAAACCTGCATACCGCAGGGCTGGCAGCCCAACAAGGACTTCAAGCCTTGAAAAAAAAGGGGCCCGGCTTCCTGGCCGGGCCCCGACGATCCGCACCTGGAGGAGTAGTGCGGATGGAAGCTCGCACATTCATACACCAGCACTGTATTGGCCGCAACTCCCCCGGAACTATCCCTGAACCATCAACGCTTTCGGAGGCCGTCCAGCCGTCGCGTCAGCTCGAGGCTGCGTTCGCCCGCCGAGGCCAGATCGGCGTGGGGCCGCCAGTCGGCGCGCACCCGCGAAAAGACGGCCAGCGACCGCGAGAAGTCGGCGGCTCCGCCGTCGGCCTCGCTCCTCCCCTCTGCCTCCAGGCCCGCAAGGTAGAGCAGCTCGCCGAGCAGCCAGAACTTTGCCTCGTCCACCTCGCCCGTCGGCGCGAGCCACTGCAGCAGCATCTCCGGATCCAGACGGCGTGCGAAGTCGAGATCCAGCCCCGCCTCGCGCGCGATGTCGTGGAGTTCAGCCTGGGCCGGCGCCGGCTCAGCTTCACGGTTCAGGATGCGATTGCGCAGGGCAATCAGCATGCGGCCGAAGCGTTCGATCAGCCGCAGGATGTAGTCGCGTTGATACAAGGCTATAAGCTATCAGCTCTCACTCTCAGCTGTCAGATCTCGGCGCGGACGGCGGACGGCGACCTGGCTCTGCTCTCCACACAGCTGACAGCCACATCGGTTCGGTTCTATGATCAGGGTTCACCCGTCCGGCCTCCACGGCTCGCGCTCCAGCTTCCGGCAGAATGTTGAACCATCACTTCCAGGCCACGACACGGACAGCCACCCACGGGCATCTCGCTGCGCCACGGGCAGACCGTCTGGTGGCCGACGACGAGCTCGTCGTCAGCCCGGAAACCCGGATCGGATACAGGGTCGGGCTGCTCGTCGGCCAGGGCGGCTTCGGACAGGTCTACCTCGCCACGCGCGTCGGCCGATCGTCGGCGATCCCTGAGACGCTGTGCATCAAGGTGAGTCCTCACATCGGCGGCTGGCTGCGCGAGGCGTACTTCGGGCAACTG
Source organism: Vicinamibacterales bacterium (assembly GCA_035711845.1). Taxonomy (GTDB): domain Bacteria; phylum Acidobacteriota; class Vicinamibacteria; order Vicinamibacterales; family 2-12-FULL-66-21; genus DASTBU01. The sequence continues at coordinate 12,326 of DASTBU010000085.1, read as the reverse complement.
CTCGACGACCATCCACGCGCGATTCGTGTGTTCGACGCCTTTCCGCATCCGCAAGTGGACGGGCGGAGCACACGGATGCTCTACTGCCTGGCGATCGAGTATGCGCGCCATGGCGATCTCAGCGCGTTCCTCCAGCGCGACGGGCGCGGCTGGACGGAAAGCGCCACACGCCGCGAGATCGCGGGCATCCTGCAGGTCCTCGGAAAACTCCATCGCGGGCAGATGCTCCACCGCGATCTCACGCCGCTGAACGTGTTCGTCTGCGACGGCCGGCGGCTCAAGCTGGGCGACTTCGGCATCGTGCGGCAGCAGAGCGATCAGCGCGGGATCACCGCCCGGACGATGAACACGCTGACGGCGCCGAGCGAGATCATCGCGGGGGCCGCTCCGAAATGGCAGGCGCGCGACGACGTGTATCAGGTGGGCCAGCTGGTTGGCATGCTCATCAGAGGAGACGCGCGCACGCGAATCCGCACGCCGCACGTTCGCACGCTCCCCTGCAGCGACCACCTGAAGGAGATCATTTACCGGTGTATCGGGGAGCGCCGGAAGCGCTACGAAAGCGCGGACGACCTCATCCACGCTCTCACGCATCCCCCCGCGCCGTTCAGCGCCGGCGTCCTCAGGACGCTCAAAGGCGTCCACCTCGCCTTTACGGGCATTCTCACCAAGACACGTAACGAGGCGGCCCGCGCCGCACGCCGCGCCGGGGCCTTCGTCCACAGCGGTCCCTCGGTGCGAACATCGGTCGTCGTGCGGGGCCGGCCCAATCCGACGCAGGCGGCAGGGCGTGATGCCGGCCTGAAGCTGATGGAAATCAGGCGTTTGCGCGAGAAGGGCCACAAAATCATCCTGCTCAACGAGACGCAGTTCTGGCGGCTCGCGGCAAAGCCCTCTGGACGTCGATAAACACCGGCCCAACAAATATTTAGACCGCTGAGCCCGTTTCGTGGCAGAATAATGGGCTACGGTCGAAACGGTTCGGCCGCACTCCGCAGGGGCAGACCACAAAAAGGGCTTTCGGTTCGAGCCGGGGTCCGTCAAGCCATTTCGAGCGTCTGACCTAGATAGAAGCGCGAACGGCACCGGCCCGCTAAAGCCGGATCTTGCATCAGAGGACAGCATGGCCACACGAGGATCGCGAGCGGCAAAGCCCGACATCCTGGACGATGATGAGCTTCAGCAACTGATTGCCGAGAAGATCGACGAGGATCCGGCTTTCTGGAGCGGATCCGGTAAGCGCCGGCCGACGATCGTCGTCGAGGTCGACGACGGGTTCGTGACCCTGAGCGGGGTCGTGCGGACTCCGCTGGACAGCCGCAGGGCAGACATCCTCGCCCGCGCGCTGGGCGCGGCCGGGGTCGACAACCGGCTGCGGACCCTCGAGGCCAACAGCGAAAACGATCAGCTCAAGCGCCGCTCGGCCTGAACGCGCCGCGCGCGGACCAGCAGGCCTGCCGTCAGGTTTGTCTGGTGCGCGGCCCAGCGCTTTCGGCTGCGTCGAATCGCTTCGCCAGCTCCGCGAAGCGATCGTTCGGTCCGCCCCAGCGCAGGTCGTCCACGGAATCGAAAAGAGGAATCCCGCTGCGTAAGATCGCGAGGTCTCGAAACAGAAGCGCCAGATCGCGCTGACGTTCGAGCGTCGCGGAGAGCGCGGCGGGATTCGCAGCATTGACGCCCCAGCTCCGCCAGTCCGCGGGAATCTGCTCCAGATGACGGAACCGCCCGATCACCGCTGCAGTTGATTTCGCTCCCCAGCCTTGAAGCCCGGGATAACCATCGGCCGCATCGCCCACGAGCGCCAGGTAGTCGGGAATCGATTCGGGTGGCACGCCAAACTTCTTGAGGATTCCGGCCTCGTCCAGGATGGTATTGGTGCGGCGATTCAGCTGCACCACGTGCTGCCCTCGCACGCACTGCGCCAGATCCTTGTCCGGCGTGCAGATGATCACCCGCTCTACACGCGGGTCCGACGCTGCCTTTTCCGCCGCGGACGCCAGCGCATCGTCGGCCTCGAACTCGATCATCGGCCAGACCGCCACGCCGAGCATCGAGAGCGCCTCCTCCAGCAAGGGGAACTGTGCCAGCAGATCCTTGTCGACGCCCTCTCCTGTCTTGTATCCCGGCCAGAGACGGTTGCGGAACGATTCGATGACGTGATCGGTCGCAACCCCGAGGTGCGTCGTGCCGCGGTTGATCATGCCGAGGACCGAGCCGATGACGCCCCGAACCGCGGCAATCTCGCGCCCGTCGCGATCGCGTGCGGAAGGGAGAGCGTAGAAATGACGGAACAGCTCGTAGGTTCCGTCGATCAGGTGAACTTCCAGACAACCTCCGGGATCGAGTATACCGGGACGGACGAAAAGGCCAGTAGGCCGTCACGGGGACACCGAGGCCACGGGGAGGCGGTCGCGTGGCCGGCCTTCGGCAAGCTCGATGCGGGCGGCGCGCGAGCGATCCGCCGTGGTCCCCGTGTCCCGCGCTGATCGTCACCGCGCCTCTGCAAACGCCGATCGGCTCAAAGTGGATCCAGCAAGTTTCGGGGCTCCGACGGCAGTTCTGTAATGTGCCGACTGACGAGCCGTCAGAATCCTCAAGAAACAAGCGATCGGGGCAGGGCATGGGGCTTGCGGCCGCGGTTGCATGGCCATCCACCCCTCGGCGTTTCTGCTGCTGTTCACCGCCACGGCTCTGGCGCCCGCGGCCTCTACGGTGGCGCTTCTCCCAGCGGGCGAAGCGACGCACGCTCCGGCTGTCGCCGGCCATTCCGAGGGCACGCAGGAGGAGCTGCCGGCTCCGGAAGCGTGGGCGGCACTGGAGCGAGGCAACGCGTCGAAGGCCGCGGCAATCTTCCGTGAGGCGCTCGACCGCAGCCCGCGCAACCCGGCGCTGCATTTCGGCGCGGGTTATGCGGCGTATGTCCTCGGGCGGCTCGATTCTGCCATTTCATCACTGAAGAAGGCGCTGGAGTACGAGCCACGTTTCGTGCAGGCAGCCGCCCTGCTCGCACAGGTCGCTTACGAGCGCGGTGATCTGGACCTGGCCATCCGGTCGATGGAGCGGGCCGTTTCACTTGCGCCGCACGACCGGCTCCGTTCCGACCAACTTGCCCGCTGGAAGCGCGAATCAGCCGTGCACGAGGACCTCGACGAGCGTGTCGACGTGCGCTTCCGCGTGCTCTTCGAGGGAACGGCGCAGCAACCGGTCGCGGATCGTGTCTCGCGCGTGCTCGAACGGGCGTACTGGCAGGTCGGGAAAGCCCTGAACAGCTATCCGACCGAGGCCATCACGGTGTTGCTCTATACCGAGAGGCAGTTCGAGGACATCACGCGGGCACCGTCCTGGGCCGGGGGCGAATTCGACGGCAGGATTCGAGTGGCGGTCGGCGGCGCGCTTCGCACGCCTGCGGCACTCGACCGCGTCATGGTGCACGAGTTCGTGCACGCGGCGATCGCTTCGCTCGCACCTCGCGGCGTGCCCGTCTGGGTGCACGAAGGGTTGGCCAGCGTTCTCGAGTCGAAGGATCAGGCGTGGGTGTCGACCACGCTCGGGGGAACCAGGCGCCGCTTCACGCTGAATCAGCTCGCCGGTGGATTCGATCAGATGGGCAACGACATGGTGCTGGTCGCTTATGCAGAAAGCGCCGTCGCCGGACGGCTCCTCATCGAGCGTCTCGGTCCCAATCTCACGCTGTTCCTGCAGATGCTGGGCAGCGGCCATACGGTCGATCAAGCATTGAGCACGCTCGATATCCGCCCGGAAGAATTCGAGGCGGAATGGCGCCGCCGGATCGGAGATCGCATCCCGACGACGCGGTAGGGGCTCCGCCTCCCGACCGTCGATGCCTCCGCGGACCAGGCAGGCGATCCGTACCTTTGTCCGCGGGTCTTGCGCGGCCGCGGCTTCCCACAGTAGAGTGACGCACGCAGAAGCCATGCCGCGTTGGCTTCCTCCTGTCACTCCCTTCATAGACAATCGAGCTTTCGATGAGATCCACTGCCCTCTTGCCCGCTGTTCTCCTATGCCTTCCGGCGATGACCGACGCACAGACCGAAGGCCGGGTGAGCGTTGGGGCGACGGTGTCGCGCGTGTTCCCGACCGAAAGCGACGTCAGGGACACGTGGACCTTTGGACCGCTGGTCCGACTGAACCCGAAGCGGGGATGGGGTCCGGCCGGCGGACTCGGCTGGTTTCGGGCCGACATCGACGACCCGAATGGCGGCGGCGACTTCGCCAGGTTGCGCGTGCGGCCGTTGACGGCCGGGGTTGCCTACACGATCGGATCTGACAAGATCCTGACGAGTTTTTCAGTCGTGGCGGGCCCGTCCTTCAACAGCATCGATTTTCGGGACGCCTTCCTCCAGCGCGTGGCAGGTACCGGAGCGCCGCCGGAGATCGACATCGACAACAGCTTCGTGGTGCGTCCTGGCGTGAACGTGACGGTCACCGTCGCGCCACGGGTTGCCATCGTCGGCTTCGGCGGCTACAGCTTCAACCGCCCCGACGTGACCTACAGGGATCCGAGCGGCACCCAGTTCCGCAACCGATGGAAGGCGGACGCCGCGGCCGTCAGCGTCGCTGCCGTCTATTCCTTGTTCTAGCGAGGCTCCGCCTCAGACCGTCGCGGCTCCGCCTCGCTAGATCGCACCGCGCGGACGGTCTTGACCCCGGAGAAACGTGACTCATTTGTGCAAGTTCTGAGGGGTCAAGACCTCTAGCGAGTTCAGCAGACCACAGCGGTCCCGCTCACCGACACCATCAGCATGCCGTTTGCCTGCCCGAGCACTTCGTAGTCGATGTCGATGCCGATGACCGCGTTGGCGCCCAGTTCCTGGGCGCGCTGCTGCATTTCGTTCATCGCTGTTTCGCGGGCCTCGCCGAGCGCGCGCTCGTAGGTCGCGCTTCGGCCGCCCACGACGTCGCGCACGGCGGCAAACATGTCTCGAAAGAGATTGGCGCCGATAATCGCCTCACCCGTCACGATGCCGAGGTAACGCGAGACCGGTCGTCCCTCGATCGCCGTCGTCGTGCTCACGAGCATGATGGTCGCCTCCTTCAAACGGTAATCACGGCGCCCGCCCGTCCGCTTTCCGCCGTCGGCCGGCTGGGCACTGGAAACTGGCTACTATCAACGGGCAACTGGAAGCCGCGTTTCAGGCCAGCGTTTCGAGCCTCAACTCGGGGACGCGATCCTGGGCATAGCGGACTTCCCAATCTCCGTCGAACAGCAGGACGTACCGTCCGTCCGCATCCCTGCACACAAGGGTATTTGACGGAAGCCGCGACAAAAGAGTGCTGTCTGGTGTCTGGCCGGCGACCCATCTGGCCTCGGTGTGTGGGAGCGGCGACACCTCGGCCGTCACCCCGTACTCACTCGCAAGCCGGCTCTCCACGATGCTGAACTGCAGGGCCCCGGCCGCAGCGAGGATCGGGTCGCGGGATCCGCCGACGGAGGTGAGGCTTCGAATGACACCCTCTTCCTGCAGCTGCGACAGCCCGCGATCGAACTGCTTGCGGCGCGCGACATCGACACAGCGGAGCCGGGCGAACTGGGACGGCTGAAAGGCGGGCATCGGTGCGTAGACGATGCCCGGCCGCTCGGAAACGGTGTCGCCGATGAGGAACAGGCCCGGGTTCACCACGCCGATGACGTCGCCCGCGAACCCGGTCTCGAGCGTTTCGCGGTCGCGCCCGAAGAGCCGGTGCGGGCGCGTCATGCGCAGCGTACGCTGCAGGCGGGCATGGTGGACGACCATATCGCGGGTGAAGCGTCCCGAACAGATGCGTAGAAACGCCATGCGATCGCGGTGGAGTCGATCCATGTTCGCCTGAATCTTGAAGACGAACGCCGAGAACGGCGCGGCTGTCGGCACGATGCGGCCATCGACCGTTTCGCGGCCCTGCGGCGGGGGCGCCAGCTGCGCGAGTGCGTTCAGGAAGGGCTCGACGCCGAAGTCGTGCAGAGCGCTGCCGAAGAAGACCGGCGTCTGGCCGCCGGCCAGGAACGCCTGCCGATCGAACGCGGGAAGCGTCCCGGTGACCAGGGCGACGTCTTCGCGCAGTCCCGAGGCGGCAGACGAGCCCACCAGTTCCTCGAGCGCCTCACTGTCGAGCGGCGCCGACACCATCGGCGCACGGCGCCCTTGCGCGGCGCGCTCGAACACCAGAATCTCCGCCGCGCGAAGATCGAACACGCCCTGGAAGTCCGCCCCGGTTCCGATCGGCCAGTTGACGGGAACGGCCGGGATGCCGAGCGTGCGCTCGATTTCGTCCAGCAGCTCCAGCGGATCGCGACCCGGTTGATCGAGCTTGTTGAGGAACGTGAGAATGGGGGTCTTCCGCAGCCGGCAGACCTCGAACAAGCGTCGCGTCTGGGTCTCGACGCCCTTGGCGGCGTCGAGCACCATGACCGCGCAATCGACAGCCATCAGCGTTCGATAGGTGTCCTCGCTGAAGTCCTGGTGGCCCGGCGTATCGAGGAGGTTGATGACGCAGCCTCCGTATTCGAACTGCAGGGCCGAGGAGGTCACCGATATCCCGCGCGTTCGCTCGATCTCCATCCAGTCCGACGCCACGTGCCGGTGGCTCTTCCGGCCGCGCACGACGCCCGCGATCTCGATCGCTCCGCCGTAGAGCAGGAGCTTCTCGGTCAGCGTGGTCTTGCCCGCGTCGGGGTGCGAGATGATGGCGAAGGTGCGCCGGCGCTCCACTTCCCGCTGCACCTCGAGGTCGAGGTCCGATTCGAAATCCGCGTTCCGATGCATGTCTGCCATCAAGTGTATCGGACTCTGCCGCCGGGTCCCCTTTTTGTGAGAGTCTGTGCAGGATGGAGCCATCACGGATCACCGTCAGCAGGCGCGTGCCGGAGGACGTCAAACAACGTCAGCTGGTGCTCTCGCTCGATGGCCGTCCGTGGGCCACGCTGATGTTCGGGGAGATCGCTACGATGGAGCTGGAGCCGGGCCCCCACGAGCTGCGCATCCACAACACGCTCGTGTGGAAAACCGTCGGCTTCGACGCCGCGCCAGGACAGCACGTGCGCTACAGCGCCGCGAATCGAGCGGGGTGGGGGACCTACACGATGCTGAGCCTCTTTGGGGTGGGACCGTTGTACGTGTCCATCACTCGGGAGCCGGAAGCTTGATGTCGCCTTTCACCATCGGCACGAACCTCACCGGCATGCTGTCGAGCAGCTCGAGCCCCGTCCCTGTCTTGCGGAGGATCCTCAACTCCTGGAACACCGAGCCGACCGGCACCGCTATCAGCCCGCCGATCGCGAGCTGTTCGACGAGCGTCGGAGGAACCGTCTCCGGCGCCGCCGTCACCATGATCCGGTCGAAGGGCGCCCGCTCGGGCCACCCGCGATAGCCATCCCCGATACGAACGTGGACGTTGCGGTAGCCAAGCGACTCGAGCGTTTTCTGCGCGCTCTCGCCCAGGGGCTCGACGATCTCGATCGTGTAGACCGCCCGGGCGAGCTCGGCCAGGATCGCCGCCTGATAGCCGGACCCCGTTCCGATCTCCAGAACTTTGTGGCCCGGCTCGACCTTCAGCGCCTGTGTCATGAAGCCGACGATGTAGGGTTGCGAGATCGTCTGCCCGTGACCTATGGGCAGTGGGTAGTCCTCGTAGGCACTGGAGCGCTGCGACTCCGACACGAAGAGGTGTCGCGGCACGCGGGACATCACTTCGAGCACACGCTCGTCGCGGATATCGCGTCCCCGGAGCTGCTCGGCCACCATGCGGGCCCGAGCCTCCGCATAATCCGCGACCGCCTGCGTGGCCTGCCGATCCCCTGGCTGGCAGGCCAGGAAAGCCACAACCGTACCCAGAGCCCGGACAACCGGCCAGGCGCCCATAACGTCACTGTAGCGCAGACTGCCACCCTATCGCACCCGCGCGTGGTCCGTCGTCCGCGCACGTCTCACGTCGCACGTCGCACGTCGCACGTGACAAGCAGCACGTCGCACGTCGCACGTGACAAGTAGCACGTTTGCACGTCGCACGTGGCACGTCGCACGTGTGTTAATCTCCCCAACATTCCCCGGAGTTTCCAGCATGAAGAGAGCCACCTGCAAGGTGACCGCATGTATCGTGATCGGTCTGATGGCCGGGCTGAACGCGACGCCTGCCGGCCAGTCATCCAAACCGCCAGTGCCCCTTTCCGACTTCGGCAGATGGGAAACACTGGCCATGCAGCCGCGCGGTGGGCTTTCCCCTGACGGCCGGTGGATTGCCTACGGCGTGGGCCGTTCGAGCCGCGACGACGAGCTGCGGATCTCGAAGATCGCGGATGGCGCCTCGACGATCGTCCCCTTCGGTTCGCAGCCCGCGTTCTCGGCCGACTCTCGGTTCGCCGCATACGCCATCGGCTACTCCGAAGCGCAGGAGGACAAGCTCCGCAAGGAAAAGAAGCCAATCCACCGCAAGCTGGGAATCCTGAACCTGGAAAGCGGCGAGAAGACGACGATGGATGGCGTCGAGTCGTTCGCGTTCGACGCGAGCGGTACGCATCTGGCGATGAAGCGCTACCCGGCTGAACGGACTCCACCGCCCGGCGAGCATGGTTCCGAAGCCCAAGGAACCCACGACGACGGGGAGGAACCGGTTGGCGCGACGGTAATCGTTCGTCATCTGGCCAGCGGGCGCGATCTGACGTTCGGCAGCGTCACGGAGTTCGCCTGGCAGGACAAGGGCGGGTTGCTCGCGATGACGATCGGCGCGGCCGACAAGTCCGGCAACGGGGTCCAGTTGTTCGACCCCGAGAACGGCACGCTTCGCGTGCTCGATTCCGCGCAGGCTCTCTATTCGGGCCTGACGTGGAGGAAGGACGCTGACGATCTGGCAGTCCTGCGCGCGGCCGCCACCGACGGCTTCGAGGGTCCGACGCATGTGTTGCTGGCGTGGAAGGGATTGTCCAGCGGATCTCCTCGACAGCACGCCTACGACCCTCAGACCAGCAAAGATCTGAAGCCAGGACTGCGCACCGTGGCGTATCGACGGCCGTCCTGGTCGAAGGACGGTGCGGTGATTTTTGTCGGCGTGGCTCGCTGGGCCGAGAAGCCGCCGCAGGCTGCAAAGGCGAAGACGAACGCCGGCAACGAGGACGACAGCGCTACGAAAGGCGACACGAGCGACGACGTGGAAGAGGCAGCGGCCGTGGACGTATGGCACCCGAGCGACGTCGACGTGATGCCACGGCAGAAGGTCAACGCGAGGAGCGATCGCCGGCGCAACCTGCTCGCGGCCTGGCACCTCGACTCGAACAGCCTCGTGCAGCTCGGCGCCAGCTCCACCGAACGTGTCGGACCGCTGCCGTACCAGCCGCTGGCGTACGCGGCGGACTGGACTGCATATGCGATGGAACGGACGATCGGCCGTCCCACGGCAGATCTCTATCTCGTGGATATCAAGACCGGTGAGAGAACGAAGGTCCAGGACCGCATCGAGGACCGATATCTGGAAATCAGCCCGGGCGGCCGCTACCTTCTGTACCTGCAGGGCAATCAGTACTGGGCCGTGAATACGGCCACCAGGGCCATCGTCAACATCACGAAGAACGCGGCGACCTCGTTCGTGGATCGTGAATCGGACGCCACCGTGCAACAGAAACCGGCCTTCGGGGTCGCTGGCTGGACGAAAGACGACGAGGCGGTGATCCTGTACGACAAATTCGACTTGTGGCGCGTCGCCGCAGACGGCTCCGGTGCGATACGCCTGACCAACGGCGCAGCGGAGCAGGTCCGGCATCGCTACGTCCGGCTCGATCCCGACGAAGAGTGGATCGACGACGGCAAGCCGATGCACATCGCGCTCTTCGGGATCTGGACGAAGCAGGCCGGGTACGCGCGTTTCGACCCGGCGACGCGACAGGTCGAGCGCCTGGTATTCCTCGACAAGAGCGTGGATCGGCTCGCTCGCGCGGAGGAGACGGACGTCTATGCCTTTGCCGTTCAGGCCTTCGACGATCCGCCGGACGTGATGGTGGGTGGCCCCGGCCTGAAGGACGCGAAGGCCGTGGCATCGCTCAACCCGTTCTTCGGCGATTACGCCTGGGGCCACTCGGAGCTCGTCGAGTACAGGAACGAACGCGGGGAGCGGCTCCAGGGTGCGCTCTTCTATCCCGCGGGCTACGAGCCCGCGAAGAAATACCCGATGGTGGTCTACATGTACGAACGGCTGTCAGACGGTCTGCACAGGTGGACCAGCCCGTCGGCGCGACAACCATACAATGCGGCGGTCTTCACCAGCCAGGGCTACCTGTTCTTCCAGCCCGACATCGTGTTTCGCCCGCGCGAGCCGGGCCTGTCCGTTGTCGAGTGTGTCGGTCCCGCCGTCCGGAAGGTGATCGCCATGGGCGTCGCCGACCCGGCCCGCGTCGGCATCGTCGGGCACTCGTGGGGCGGGTTCGATACGGTGTACCTCGCGACGCATACGAAGCTGTTTGCGGCCGGGGTCGCCGGCGCCCCGATTACGAACCTGGTGAGCAACTACGGCAACCACCATTGGAGTGCTGGCATCGCGGAAACCGACCACATCGAGACGGGCCAGCAGCGAATGGAGGTTCCGATCTGGGAGGACCTGCAGGCTTACATCCGCAACTCCGCGGTCTTCGGCGTGAGCACGATGACGACGCCTCTGCTGGTGGCCTTCGGCGACAACGACGGGACCGTGCACTGGCACCAAGGCGTCGAGCTGTACAACATCGCCAGACGGGCAAAGAAGAACGTCGTGATGCTGGTGTACGGCGGCGAAGACCACGGGCTCCGGCGCAAGCCGAACCAGCTGGACTATCAACAACGAATCCTGCAATGGTTTGGCCATTATCTCAAGGGCGAGCCGGCATCCTCCTGGATCACGAATGGCGTGAGCCATCTGGATCGCGAAGAGGAGTTGAAACGTCTGAAAACCAGGAAGGGTACTGGAACATGAAGCGATACGCCCGGCTGCTGGTCGTTGGGCTCTTCGCGGTCGTCGCCGTCCCGCTGGCTGCCGCTGGCGACAACTGGCCCCAGTGGCGAGGACCAGATCGGACGGGAGTCATCTCGGCGGCAGCAGCGCCTGCGGACTGGCCCGCGACGCTGAAGAAGGTCTGGAGCTTTGCCGTCGGCGAGGGCTACTCCTCCCCTGTTTCGGGCGACGGCCGCGTCTTCGTCCACTCACGGCGCGACCCTGAAGAAGTCGTCGCAGCCGTGGATCTCGCGACCGGCAAGACGCTGTGGGAACAGACGTACGCCGCGCCGGTCGAGAAGAACCCCTACGCGCGGCAAATGGCCAAGGGGCCGTATGCGACACCGCTTCTCAGCGACGGCCGGCTCTACACGCTCGGCACGAGCGGCATCCTCTCGGCCTGGGAGGCCCCGACCGGTAAGCTGATTTGGCGGAAGGATTTCTCCGCCCGCGTGAACACCTCGAAGCTGTTCTGCGGCACGGCAGTCTCTCCCGTTCGGACGAAGCGAGGGATCGTGATTTTCGTCGGCGACGACAGCGGCGGGACCGTGAGCACGCTCGAGCCGGCGACCGGAAAGGAAGTCTGGTCGAGGAACATCAAAGGGCCCGGCTATGCGTCTCCGGTGGAGCTGGGTATCCACGGCACATCCCAGCTCGTGACGATGACCACTGGTTCCGTCGTGGGAATCGCGACGGAATCGGGCTCGGTCCTCTGGGAATTCCCGTTCGATGACGAATGGAACGAGAACATCGTGACGCCAATCCCGACGGCCACCGGGATAATCGTTTCTGGCGTACGACAGGGCACCCGCGCGCTGACGCTGGAGCGGTCTGGGGGCGCATGGAAGGCGACCCAGGCCTGGCACACACCGGACGTGGCGATGTATATGAGCTCGCCGGTGCTCGTCGAGAGTGTACTGTTCGGCCACTCGGCAAAAAGAAAGGGGCAGTTCGTCGCGGTAAACCCCGCTGACGGCTCGATTATCTGGTCCACCGAAGGACGCTCGGGCACGAGCGCCTCGGTGCTGGCCGCGGGCAGGCATCTCGTCTTCCTCACGACAGAGTCCGAGCTGGTCGTCGCCCAGCTCGATCGCGCGGCCTACAAAGAGGTGCGGCGCTACAACGTCGCCTCGAGCGCAACATACGCGCACCCGATCCTCATGCGGGATCGTCTGCTGGTGCGCGACGAGACGCAGCTCACGCTCTGGAGTCTTCGCTGAGGCGATTCTCTAAACTGAGGGACCCCGGCCTGAGGACCCGGGACTGAAGGACGCCGGACCGAGGGGATCGCACGCATCGACCGCAGGCGCCTGGTCACGGCGGTGATGCTGGCGTCGATGGCCGCAGTGTGGGGTGACCGCCGCCAGCACGTGGAT
>DASTBU010000084.1:0-188661 GCA_035711845.1 Vicinamibacterales bacterium | reverse complement strand
GTCGACGAGATCGTCGTCGACTGCGTCTGGAGGATCTCCGACGTCGAGGAGACGACAATCTGCTCGGTGAGCCCGCCGACCTCGAGGACGGCCTTGACGGCTGCCGGCGCCCCCGACGTGAGGACGACGTCGTTGACGACGAACGTCTTGAACCCCTGGAGGGTGACCGTCAGGGTGTAGGTACCGATCCCGAGTCCCGGAAAAGAGAACGCGCCTTCGGAGTTGCTGACCGTGGCCGTCGTGACACCGGTGCCGTTGTGCTTCGCGGTCACGTCGGCGCCCGGCACGACGCCGCCGCCGGTGTCCACCACGACACCGGAGATCGTAGACGTTGTCCCGCCCTGGCCGTAGGCCGTGCCGGCGGTGGCCAGGAGCACCGACAACAGGAGTATCGTAACGAGCCTGTCCTTCATGAGAGAGGCCTCCTCCTTTGATGCACGCGGCGCAGACGGTCAGGCAGGATGGGGGGACCGTACACCGCGCGTATACCGCCCTCTTGGGATTGCGCAAGCTACAGCGCTGAGGTGTCCTCTGTCAAGGACGTGCTGGGGGTGGGTATACGGAAATCAGGGACCAATTGCACCACAGAGTGACCGTTGACGGCAGAGCTGGGCTGGCTGAGGTTGTGTGAAGGGAGGGTATGACAAGACAGGAGGGCCGAGCGGAAAGCGGAGAGCGGGCGGCGGAACGCGCGGCGGCAGGAGGCTGCCCACCTGTCGCCGCGCGCGTTGAGCGGTGACGCTACCAGTTGAGGCGCGAGACGAGCTGGATCGTTCGACTCGTGTTGGTACCGGTCAGTCCCGTCACCTGGTAGTTGGCGACCGAGTTGCCGATCCCGCCGACGGGCACGAAGTTCGCCTGGTTGAACGCGTTCAGCATCTCGAGGCGGAACTCGAAGTTCGTCCGTCCGATCACCCGCACGCGCTTGGCCACGCTGACGTCGTGTTGCTGGAGCAGCGGGCCGGTGATGACCAGCGACCGGCCTCCGCAGTCACCATATTCGAAGCCGTTGTCGACCTCGATGCAATTCGGACCGTTGGGCGGCGCGAAGTAGCGGCCGCTGGGCGCTCCGCCCGCGCCGTACCCCGTCGGCGACGTGGCGCTCACGCTGAACGCCCGAATGGTGTTGTCGATGATGTCCTGCGGCAGCGTCCACACCTTCTTGCCGGCGTCGTCGAACCGCAGCTTGAAGACGTCCTGCAGCTCGTCGGCGGACATGCCCACCAGCCGGACGTTGCCAAAGTCGACGAGACGGCCGCTCTGCACGCGCGAGACGAGGCTGAGCGACCACTCGCCGATGAGGCGATGCACGAAGCCGTTGACGTTGCCACCGAAGCGGCGGCCCTGTCCGAATGGCAGATCGTACACCGCGTTCAGCTTGAAGACATGCGTGATGTCACCCGGGTCGCCCGTATCTCGCACCATGAAGATGTCGCGGCGATGGGTCCGGAACGAGGACACCATCTGCTTGCCGAACGCGTAGCTGGCGTTGAACTGCAGCCCCTGCGACAGCCGGCGCCGCAGCTCGAGCTGCAGCGCGTTGTAGTCGGATCGGCCGACGTTTCGCGTCATGTCCAGGCCGCCGAGCAGCTCCGGATTCGCCACGAAGTAGTTGGCTGCCAGGCCCGCGTTCGCCGCGTTCCTCCGGAAGCCGGCATCCTGGTTCAGGCTGTTCGCGAAGCCGAAGGGGTTCGGATTGAACATCGCCAGCGGCGTCAGGAAGGTGTTGCTCGTGAAGTTCGTGGACGTGTAGGCAGCCGGATTGTTCGGATCCCCGGCGCCCTGGAAGTATCCGAACATGACGGGCAGCGGCACCGTGCCGGTGCCGGGGCCGCGATAGCGGAAGCCCTGGGACGACGCCAGGCCGGCCGCCACGTTCGCCTGCAGGTTCGCCTGGGCCGCCCTGAACTCGCTCAGGAACCCGTTGTCGAAGATGTTGATCTCGTTGAAATTCTGAGTTTCCCAGAGATCACGCGAACGCGTGCCGACGTAGCGCACCTCGACGGCCATATCGCGCCCGACCGTGCGCTGCAGGCCAATCGTCCAGGAGTCGGCATAGGGCACCTGGAGGTTCGGATCGAGCAGGTTGACGTCGCCAGTGACCACCTCGGTCAGGGGGTACTCCGGCCTCGCAGGGAACGCTGGCGCTCCCAGCCTGTCGGTCTCGCGGAAGAGGAGCGGCAGCGTCCCGAGGTTGCCGCGACCGGCGTCCCGGGTGGCGTTGATCGTCACGCCGGGGTTTCCACCGAACTGATCCGAGAAACGCGCCATGCCTTCGCGGCTGAACGCACGCGTGAAGCCGCCGCGCAAGACCGAGTCGCCCTCGTTGCGGCCCAGAATGTGCCCGAGCACGCCGGAGGAGCCCTTCAGCGTCCAGGCGATGCCCACGCTCGGCGCCCAGTTGTCGTAGTCGGTTTCGTACGCCGAGGTGCCCTTGCCGAATGCAATGAACGTCGGATGGACCCCCGGCATGTTGCCCGCCTGGAACAGATTGCAGACGGTGCTCGGGTTCGTGCCCGAGATGCCGCAGAAGCTCTCGAGCGTCGCTGTCGAGTAGCTGTCGTTGCGCGGGGAGAACGGGAACTGCAGCTCGTAGCGCAGCCCTGCATTGATCGTCAGATCGGGCCGCAGGCGCCAGGAGTCCTGGATGAAGAACCCGGCCTCGCGCATGCGGGCGCGCTGCACGGAGTTGCCCAGGTACTCGTACTCGTTGGACGTCTCGCTCAAGGCCGCGTTCGCGCCGATTGAAACGATGCGTCCGGTGACCAACGCATACAGCGCCTGGGCCTGATTCAACTGCGCGGCGGATGCGCCGGGGAAGTTCCCCTGGTTGAACATGCCGAGGGCGGGATCGCCCGAGACGAGATTGGCGCCTGTCGCGGAGTTGGACCCCAACTGGATGTTGGGCACCATCTGCTGGTTCTTCAGCCACAAATCGTACTGCGTCCAGGATCCGCCCATCGTGAAGCTGTGCCGGCCCCTGAGCCAGGTGAGCGTGTCCTCGATGAGCAGCGTCGAGGCATTACGCGACTGTGGATTGAATCCCCCGGTCGGGTTGGCGCTGACCGGGTTCAAGCCGGTCGTGGAGGGGAACACGATTCGGAACCCCGTCTGGTCGGCAGTTGACGAGCCGCTCCAGTTGCTCGGGCTCAGCTCCCCGAAGAACGTCACCGGCGCGCCGCTCCACGCCACCAGGCCTTCGTTGACCAGATTGGACGAGAGGTTCGACCGGAGCGAGTTGCTGATGCTGTACCGCTCCGACTTCTGACCGGCCGAGATCGGGAAGCCGGGGAACGTCGGGTCCATGTTGTTCAGCGTGTCGGGGAAGTCGGTGAAGTACTGGTAGTTGAACGCGTTGCTGAACCGGTGCTTGTCGCTGAAGTTGTAATCGATTCTGCTCGTCGGGTAACGACGAATGGAGTCGGTGGCCACGTTGAACGTGAACCGCTCCAGGTTGTCGTCGATCCTGGCGATCGACCCGCCGCCCACAGCGGAGCGAATGTCACCCAGGACCCTTGCGACAACCGGGTCCGCCGAAGACGTCTGGCCGTTGGCCGCTGCGAGCGCCAGGAGGTTCACGGTCTGCGCCGACCCGCCCGTGGGCGTGTAGGTGAAAATGCCTTGCTGCGCGCCGGCGTTGAGGATGTTCCTGTTGCGGGTCACACCGCTCGGCTGGCGGAATTCCTCGTAGTTGCCGAAGAAGAACGCCTTGTTGCGGCCGTCGAACAGGCCCGGGATCACGATGGGCCCGCCCGCGCGCACGCCGTACTGGTTCTGCTTCAGCTCCGCTTTGTCGACGCCGTTCCTGTTGTTGAACCAGGTGTTCGCGTTGAGCTTGTCGCTGCGGTAATAGTGGTAGCCGCTGCCCGTGAAGTCGTTCCCGCCCGAGCGGGTCACGAACTTGATCTGCACGGCGCCCTGACCGGCGCTCGCTTCCTGCGTCGCCGTGGTGACGGTCACCTCTTCAATCGCGTCCAGACGGGGGCTGACGATGGCGAAGAAGCCGTCCGTGCTGCGAAGCGTGTTGTCCTGGATGTTGACGCCGTCGAGTGTGATGTTGATCACGCCGCGCGGCAGGCCGTTGATCTGCGACTGACGGTTGCCGCCCGCCGTGGTCACGCCCGGCAGCATCGTCACGAAGTCCATCGCGCTGCGGCTGGTGATCGGCAGCTTCACGATCTGGTTGGTGTTGATCGTCGAGGAAACGACTGTGGACTGCGTCTGGACGATCTCGGATTTCGACGACACGACGATCTGCTCTTCGAGGCCGCCAACTTCGAGGAGGGCGCGGACCGACGCCGGCGCGCCCGACGTCAGCACGACGTCGTTGGCGACGAAGGTCTTGAACCCCTGAAGCGTGACCGTGACGGTGTAGGTGCCAACGGGAAGGCTGGGGAACGAGAACGCCCCCTCGGCATTGCTGACGCTGGATTGCGTGACGCCGGTCGCGTTGTGCTTGATCTGCACGTCCGCGCCGGGTACGACGCCGCCCGCGGTGTCGACAACGACCCCTGAGATCGTCGAGGTGGTGCCACCCTGGGCGAAGGCCGGACCGGCCGCGCCGAGGAACAGGCACACCACGAGTGTGACAAGCCTGCACTTCATTGAGCATCCTCCATGTGCTGCGACAGACGTTCATCCGCCGGCCAGATCCCCAAGCGGGGTTCTCGACCGGTAGATGGCGGCAAGCTTGGACCGAGCTCAGCAGGCTGTCAATGCTGGTACAGGGGAGGGGTAATGGGTCGGCACCGGGGACGAAACTGCGGTAAGTGGGGACGAATCGTCGTCCACGGGTGTCCGGCGCCGAAACTGCCCCTGGTCGGAGGGAGCGGTTCGGGAGGGCCGCGGAAGAGGGGGCATTCATTTCATTTGCTCAGCAGTTCAGCGACAATGTGGAGGCTCCGCCCAACGGCGTTCATTCCGCAGCCTCGAACGGGACCGTGTCACGATAGACCCGGAAACGCCGCGCTCGTCTCGATGAGGAAATGGCAAAGAGAGCACATCGAACGACAGAGCATCCTGCGACCCGGGTGAGCACCCACGCCATTCGTTCGTCCCGGCGAGCGCCGGCCGCTCGCCACACTGCCTTCCCATGGCGAAGGCCGCACTGGGCTCTGGGTATGGGCCTCGTCGCCGCCGTGCTCGTCGTCTATGCGCCGGCGCTGAACCTCGGCTTCACCAACTTCGACGACCCGAACTACGTCCTCGAGAACCGGCACGTCCGCGCGGGGCTGACCTGGAGCGGAGCCATCTGGGCTCTGACCGCGACGTACGCCGGGAACTGGCACCCGGTGACGTGGTTGTCCCACATGATCGACGTGGAGCTGCATGGTTTGAGTGCGGGAGGACATCACGCTACGAGCGTCCTGATTCATCTGTTCAATACGCTCTTGCTGTTCGTCCTCCTCAGCCGCATGACAGGCGCGGCTCTCCGAAGTGCCATTGTGGCTGGGCTCTTCGCCGTCCATCCGCTGCACGTGGAGTCGGTCGCCTGGGTGGCCGAGCGCAAGGACGTCCTGAGCACCCTGTTCGCGATGCTGACGCTGTGGGCTTACTTGCGATACGTCGAAACAGGGTCGCGGAGCCGGTATGGCCTGGTGCTGCTGTTCTTCGTGCTCGGGCTTGCGACCAAGCCCATGCTCGTGACCTTGCCTCTGGTGCTGCTGCTACTCGACGTCTGGCCGCTTGCGCGGGTGGCACCGGCGCACGAGAAAGAGCGGAACGGACTCTGGCACGTGACGAAAACGCCGGCATTCCGCGCGCTGATCCTGGAGAAAGTCCCGCTGTTCGTCTGTGCACTGGCGTCGAGCATGGTGACTTACCTCGTGCAGCAGAGTGCGGGGGCGGTCCGTGCCTTCGACACGATTCCGGTGGGACGTCGCCTCGCGAACGCCGTCGTCGCATACGCGAGCTACATGAGGCAGATGATCTGGCCGGTGGACCTTGCTCCGCTGTATCCCTACTCGGCAGGCGAGCCCTTGTGGCGCGTCGCTTTCGGAGTCGTGTTGCTGATCGGACTGACGGCGTTGGCTGCTCGGGCTGGAACTCGCTACAAGTACGCGGCAGTAGGGTGGTTCTGGTACGTCGGCACTCTCGTACCCGTGATCGGGCTGGTGCAGGTGGGTAGCCAGCCTATGGCCGACAGGTATACCTACCTGCCACTCGTGGGCCTTTTCATCGTGCTCGTCTGGGGGCTTCCGGACGTGCTCCAGCGCCTGCCTGTCAGGCCGTACTTGATCGCCGCGGCGGCGACGGGTGCCATTGTCGCGAGCGTGGTTCTGGCGCGCCGGCAGGTGGCAATCTGGGAAGACAGCATCACGCTTTGGCAGCATACGCTGCGCGTAACCCTCAATAACTACCGAGCGCACCATGGTCTGGCGGAGGCACTGGTCGCGGTGGAGAAGTCCGACGAGGCTCTTTCGCATTACCAGGCGGCGCTCCGAATCAATCCTGACTCGGTAGAAGCACATACGGGCATCGGCGCCGCCCTCGGATCGGCCGGCCGGCTGGACGAGGCGATCGCACATTATCGCCACGCCCTGCGGGTCAGTCCCGATGACGCGCCAGCTCACGCCAATCTCGGCGCCGCGCTCGCCGAGCAACGGAAGTTCGCGGAGGCTGAGGCACATCTCCGCGCGGCCCTCGAGACCGCTCCCGATCTGGCGCTGGCTCATGGCAACCTGGGAGTTGCTCTGGCCAGACAGGGCAGGATGTCGGAAGCCATCGAACACTTCGCCAAGGCTGTCGACATGCAACCGACCGATGGCGCAGCCCGCAGGCACCTCGGCTCGGCGCTCGCGCTCGAGGGCCGCACCGACGATGCAATCGTGCAGTTCGAGACGGCTCTCGGTCTGGATCCGGCTGACGCCCGGTCGAGAATCGGTCTCGGCGAAACCCTGGAATCCGCCGGGAGGCTCGAAGGCGCCGCGCTCGAGTACGAGAAGGCAGCCCGGTTGAATCCCTCACTCGCGGAAGCGCGGTCCAACCTCGGGAACTCGCTGGCGCGTCTCGGACGGGTGGACGAGGCCCTGGTGCACCTGCACGAGGCCGTCCGGCTTCGACCGGACGATTCCGCGTCGCGCTACGATCTGGCGGTCGTGCTGTGGAGGAAGGGGCTGATCGCCGAGGCTCGACAGCAGCTCGAGGCGGTCGTTCGCCAGGATCCGGCCCACGAAGCCGCGCGTCGGATGCTGATCGACTTGAGAAAGCGTGAGACACGTTCCCGGTCGCCAGGGGCTGAAAGATGAAGCCTAAGGTTCGGTTGCACATCGCGAGCGAGCGCAGGGAGCGAGCCACGCGACCGGAGCGAGCCGGCGCAGCGGCGAGCGAGGGCGCGTGTAGGGGAGTCCGAGGGGCAAAGCCCCTTGGAAAACGATGATCGCCGGCAACAAGGTCGTCGTCGTCATGCCGGCGTACAACGCGGAGCGTACGCTCGAGCGGACGTGGCGTGAAGTGGTGGAATTCGATGTTGTC
The DNA here is from genome assembly GCA_035711845.1 of Vicinamibacterales bacterium. Lineage (GTDB taxonomy): Bacteria > Acidobacteriota > Vicinamibacteria > Vicinamibacterales > 2-12-FULL-66-21 > DASTBU01. The sequence continues at coordinate 181,188 of DASTBU010000084.1, read as the reverse complement.
GACCTGGTGATCGTCGTGGACGACGCCAGTCAGGATCGGACTCTGTCGCTGGCGCGGCGACTTCCGAAGGTCGTGGCGCGGTCTCATCCCAGCAACCGGGGCTACGGCGCCAATCAGAAAACATGCTACCGCCTGGCCCTGGATCACGGCGCCGACATCGTCGTGATGATTCATCCGGATTACCAGTACCCGCCAAAGCTGCTTCCGGCGATGGTGGATCTCGTGGCCAGCGGATTCTACGGGTGCGTGCTCGGCTCACGCATTCTCGGCGGACAGGCGCTCGAGGGAGGCATGCCGCTCTGGCGCTATGTGGCCAACCGCGCGCTCACGCTGATGGGGAACTGCCTGCTGGGCACCAAAGTCTCGGAGTTCCACACTGGATACCGGGCTTTTTCGCGCGAGCTTCTCGAGCAGTTGCCTCTCGACCTGAACTCGGATGATTTCCTCTTCGACAACGAGGTGCTCGCGGAAGCCGCATGGCTCGGCTATCGGATCGGCGAGGTGTCGTGTCCCACGCGATACACGGCAGAGGCGTCATCGATCGGCTTCCTGCGTTGCATCCCCTACGGCATCGGATGCCTCACGACGGCGTTCGCATTTCGCCTGAGCCGGTGGGGCATCATTCGCTCCGCGCGCTTTCCCCGGGAGCGCTGGATGCGACGGAGCAGACCGGCGCCCATCACCGATTCCAAATCGTCATGAGAGGCCATGGGCGATTGGCGATCGCAGATCGACGATTGAGGTGATGACATTGGTGATTGCTGATTGACGTCGCCAATCGCACGCTCGAATCGTCAATCACCCAATCGACGATTCGCAATTTGCCAATCGTCAAATGGAAACGCCGGTCCCGCCAGCCGCAGGTGGGAGGAGACACCTGCGTACCGGCGAGTACCGGCTATCAGAGGCCGGCCAGGACCCACCCTGACCGGTCCCGACGTTGTGCCTTACCAGTTGATCCGCGTGACGATCTGAACGACCCGCGCGAGGTTATTGCCCGTGAGATCGTCCACCTCGTAATTATTGAGGACCGACCCGAGACCGCCCACCGGGACGAAGTTCGCGTTGTTGAAGGCATTCAACATCTCGAAGCGGAACTCGATATTCGTGCGACCGACGACCGGAACCCGCTTGGCAATGCTGATGTCGTAGTTCTGGAACATCGGTCCCGTGACAACGAGCGAGCGCACGCCGCAGTCACCGTAGTCACCGCTGCTCTGGTTGGCTTGCGGCGCGTCTATCTCGATGCAATTCGGACCGTTGGCCGGCGCGAAGTAGCGGCCGGTCGGAGGCCCGCCGGACCCATACCCGGTGGCGGAGGTTGCGCTCACGTTGAACGCCCGAATCGTGTTGTCGATGACGTCCTGCGGCAACATCCAGATCTTCTTGCCGGCGTCGTCGAACCGGATCTTGTAGAAGCCCTGCACATCGTCAGCCGTCATGCCCACCAGCCGGACGTTGCCCAGGTCGACGAGACGGCCGCTCTGGATCCGGCCCACCACGCTGAGGGACCAATCACCGATCAGCCGGTTCACGAACCCGTTGACATTGCCGCCAAACCGGCGGCCCTGGCCGAACGGCAGATCGTAGAGCCCGCTGAACTTGAAGACGTGCGTGATATCTCCCGGATCCCCCGCGTCGCGGATCATGAACACCGGTCGCCGGTGAGTCTGCCACGAGCTCACTTGCTGGTTGCCGAAGGAGTAGTTGGCCTGGAACTGGAGACCCTGCGCCATCCGGCGGCGGACCTCCAACTGCAGCGCGTGGTAGTTGGACTTGGCGACGTTCGTGGTCAGGTCCGCGCCCCCGATCAGATCGGGATTCGCCAGGAAGAAGTTCGCTGGATAGCCGGCACGCGCGGCGTTGTTGCGCTGGCTGGCGTTGCTGTACAAGTTGGTCGCGAAGCTGAACGGGTTCGGGTTGAACATCGCGAGCGGCGTCAGGTAGGTGTTGTTCGTCCTGAAGTTCGATGACGTATACGCCGCCGGGTCGTTCGCATCTCCAGCCCCCTGGAAGTAGGCGAACATGATTGGCAGCGGTACCGTGCCCGTGCCCGGTCCCCGGTATGCGAATCCCTGAGACGTCAGCCCTGCGGCGACGTTGGCCCGCAGGTTGTCCTGCGCTGTGCGGAATTCGTTGATGAAGTTGTTCTCGAAGATGTTGACCTCGTTATAGTTCAACGTTTCCCAGAGCTCACGCGCCCTCGTGCCGACGTAGCGGACCTCCACGGCCATATTGCGGCCAACAGTCCGCTGGAGCCCGAGGGTCCAGGAATCCGCGTACGGGACCTGGAGGTCCGGATCCATCAGGTTGACGTCCTGCGTCACGACATCGGTCAGTGGGTACTCGGGCGTCGAAGCGATGGGCGGGGCCGACAGGTTCCCGTCCCGGAACAGCAACGGTAGCCCGCCGAGGTTACCGAGCGCCTGGTTTCGCGTGGCGTCGATCGAGACCCCGGGGTTGGCCCCGAACTGATTGGAGAAGTTGGCCATGCCTTCGCGGCTGAATGCTCTCGTGAACCCGCCCCGGAGCACGGAGTCACCTTCACTCGTGCCGAAAATGGCGCCCAAGAGGCCGGACGAGCCGTTGAACGTCCAGGCCGCGCCAACGCTGGGGGCCCAGTTGTCGTAGTCGGTGTTGTACGCCGCCGTGCCCTCGCCGAAGTTGATGAACGTTGTCGGCGACCCCGGCTGGTGGCCAGCCTGGAACAGATTGCAGAAAGTATTCGGGTTCGTCCCCGACCGGCCACAGAAGCTCTCCACCGTGGCCGTCGAGTAGCTGTCGTTCCGCGGCGCGAACGGGAACTGCAGCTCGTAGCGCAGGCCCGCGTTGATCGTCAGGTCCGGCCGGATACGCCAGGAGTCCTGGATGAAGAACCCGGCTTCCCGCATGCGAGCGCGCTGAGTAGACTGGCCGAGGTATTGGTACTGATTAGTGTCCTCGTTCAGTCTCCCCTCGGCACCTATCTGCGTCACGCGGCCGGTGAGAAGCGCGTAGAGCGCCTGTGCCTGATTCAGTTGCGCGGCAGAAGCGCCAGGGAAATTCGTCTGGTTGAACAGTCCCTGTGCGGGATCGCCTGTTACCAGGTTGGTCAGGGTATTTGCGGTCGATCCCAGCGATACGTTGGGCACCAGCTGCTGGTTCTTCAACCACAGGTCGTATTGCGTCCACGATCCGCCCATGCTGAGACTGTGGCTGCCCCGGAGCCACGTCAACGTGTTTTCAACCAGCATGGTCGAGGCATTTCGGGACGACGGGGTAGCTGCGTTGGATGCATCCGCCGGATTCATCCCCGCCGTCGTGGGGAATAGAATCCGGTACCCCCCCTGATCGGCTACGGAGGCCCCGCCCCACATGCTCGTGTTCAGTTCCTGAAAGAACTGAACTGGCGCGCCGCTCCACGCGACCAGCGCCTCGTTGACGACGTTGGAGTTGAGCGTCGAGCGCAGCGAGTTGCTGATGCCGTAGCGCTTGGACGTCTGACTGGCCGTGGCTGGGAAGCCCGGAAAGCGCGGGTCCCGGTTGTTCAGCGTGTCGGGGTTGGTACTGAACTGCTGGTAGTTGAACGCGTTGCTGAAGCGGTGCTTCTCGGTGATGTTGTAGTCGATGCGCGTCGTTGGATAGCGTATGACCGACTCGAAGTCGTTGTTGAACCTGAAGCGCTCGAGGTTGTCGTCCAATCGTTGAATCGAGCCTCCGGTCACAGCGCTCCGAATGTCTCGAAGGAGGTTGGCGACGATCGGATCCGGTGTCGCTGTCTGACCGTTCTGCGCCGCGAGCGCGAGCAGGTTCACCTGCTGCGGCGATCCCCCTGTCGGGATGTAGGTGAAGATGCCCTGCTGGGCGAGGGGGTTGAGGATGTTCCTGTCGCGCGACACGGCGCCCGGCTGGCGGAATTCCTCGTAGTTGAAGAAGAAGAACGCCTTGTTCCGGCCGTCGAACAGCCCCGGAATCACGATCGGACCACCCGCGCGTCCGCCGATCTGGTTCTGCTTGAGCGGGGTTTTGGCGACGCCGCCACGGTTGTTGAACCAGGTGTTCGCGTTGAGCTTGTCGCTGCGGTAGTAGTGATAGCCGCTGCCCGTGAAGTCGTTGCCGCCCGAGCGGGTCACGAACTTGATCTGGACGGCGCCCTGGCCGGCGCTCGCTTCCTGCGTGGCTGTCGTCACCGTGACTTCTTCGACTGCGTCGAGCCGGGGGTTCACGATAGCGAAGAAGCCGTCCGTGCTCCTCAGCGTGTTGTCCTGGACGTTGACGCCGTCCAGCGTGATGTTGATCACGCCACGCGGCAAGCCGTTGATCTGCGACTGCCGATTGCCGCCAGCCGTGGTCACACCCGGGAGGCTCGTCACGAAGTCCAGCGCCGCACGGCTCACGTTCGGCAGTTTCAGGATCTGCTGGGCATTGACGGTCGCGGAGACCACGGTGGACTGTGTCTGGATGATTTCAGATCTGGACGACACCACGATCTGCTCTTCGAGGCCGCCGACCTCGAGCAACGCACGAACGCTGGCCGGCGAACCGGCCGTGAGCACCACGTCGGTGGCCACGAAGGTCTTGAAGCCCTGCAGGGTGACCGTCACCGTGTAGGTGCCGATCGGAAGGCGGGGGAACGAATACGCGCCTTCCGCGTTGCTGGTCGCTGACTGCGTAACCCCGGTTGCGTTGTGCCGGATGGTGACATCCGCGCCCGGCACCACGCCGCCGGCCGAGTCAACGACGACGCCCGAGAGGGTCGATGTCGTGGCGGCTCCCTGAGCGTAGGCCGGACCGGCCGCGCCCAGGAACAGGCACACCACAAGCGTGACAAGCCTGCACTTCATTGAGCATCCTCCATGGCTACTGCAGACGGACATCCGCCGGCCCAGATCCCCAGGCGGGGTTCTCGGGCCGGCCAATTGCGGGGAAGCTTGGACCGACCTCAACAGCCTGTCAATGCTGGTACAGGGGAGCAGTAAATACTGGATGTCGGGACGAGACCTGGGCGAATGAGGGTGAGTCGACCCTCGAGCGGGACGGGTCCCGGATGCCAGGCTCGCAGCTGTGGCTCGGCGGATGCGGGTTCGCCCATCGAGCTCGAGGAGGGGTCAGCCGAGCGATGAGGTCGTCAGCCGCCGAGGCTCTGGTGGGCGTTCGGTTCGTGCGGTCCCAACGTTTATGTAGCGTGGGGGCCGCCGTCGGGGAAGGAGGAGGGGGGCGCAGCGAAGCGGTCTGTCGGTGGATGCTGATTTCGCCGGACTTCAGAGCGGGAGCTTTACAGCGAGGCGCACGATAGTTGCCAAGAAGCCGGAGCGCGGCGACGAGGGAAACAGCTACTACGCCGAGGCTGTTGATGGTGCGTTTTGGGCCGGGCCGTTCGTGGCGAACGTCTCCAGCAACAAGTTCCAGAAGTGCTCATGCCTGGGAGTGATTGTGTCGAACGGTCCGCAACCGTACTACGACGTCGGCATGCGCGAGCTCGACACGGTCAAATTCAGCGGCGTGAACCTCGTTCCGTAGACGGCCGAACTCGACTGAAGGAAACGCGCGTCCTGACGTGCTGAGTCTTGGTGCCGGAGGTGGGAATCGAACCCACACGGGCGGTAAAGCCCACGGGATTTTGAGTCCCGCGCGTCTGCCAGTTTCACCACTCCGGCGCAGAGAGAGAACTTCAGTATAAACGGAGAGGGACGCTGGTCCCTGGTCCCTGGGTCCCTGGTCAGGGGTCCCTGAGTCCGCGTCCCTGGTTACCGTCCCGTGTCACCGGTCCGCTGTCACCTGCCCCCGCTCGATTCCAACAGAAACCGGTGACGCCGGAGAGAGGGACGCGGGACCAGGAACCCTTGACCCAGGGACAGAGGGACGCGGACCAGGGACCCTTGACCCAGGGACCCAGGGACCAGGGACCCAGAGACCGTTGTGCGTCAGCGACGCGTAGTCGACGACGTCGTCGTCGTCGCCGAGGGCCGTTTGTGCTTCTCGAACCACGCCATCAGATACAGCTGCTGCAGCAGCCGATGCGAGGGACGGCGCCAACCGTGGAATTCGTCGGGCATCCGCACCAGCAGCGTGTCCTTCTTGAGCATCTTCAACGCGCGGTAGAACTCTTCGCTCTGGCCCATCGGCGTCCGCAGATCCGCCTCTCCCGTCATCACCATCGTGGGCGTCTTCACGCTGGCCACGTAGTGCAGGGGTGAGCGGACGGCGTACTCCATCGGATCCTCCCATGGATACTTCCTGAACTGCCGGTACCAGGCGGCGCCGTCCGTCGTCCCGACGAACGAATGCCAGTTGATGACGGGGCGCATCGAGACCGCCGCCGCGAAGCGATCCGTGTGTCCGACGATCCAGGCGGTGAGCACCCCGCCGCCGCTGCCGCCGCACACGAACAGGTTCTGCTCGTCGATGAAGCCCTTTGCGATCGCCGCATCGACGCCCGCCATCAGGTCGTCGTAGTCCTTGCCGGGGTAGGAGTGCTGAATGCCGTTCACGAACTCCTGCCCGTAGCCGGTGCTGCCCCGCGGGTTCGTGTAGAGCACGGCATAGCCGCTCGCCGCGAAGTTCTGGAAGGCCCAGTTGAAGCTCACGTCGTACATGGACCATGGGCCGCCGTGGATCCAGAGCACCATGGGGTACTTCTTGCCCGGCTCGAAATTCGCGGGCTTGATCAACCAGCCCTGGACTTTCAGGCCGTCCTTCGACGAGTACCAAAGCTCCTCCATGTCGCCCAGCTTCACGCTGGACAGGACGTCCTCGTTGACGTCGACGAGCGTCTTCCAGCCGGCGGCATTCTGGATGCCGTCGATCTTGAACGTTGCGAGCACGCCCGGGCTGCGCGGCGTCGACCTGATTGTCGCAACCTGACCGGTATCGGAAACCGAGAACCCGGTCAGCGTGTGCTGCTCGTCGCCCGAAATTTTCCGCGCGGTGCCCTGGACCGGCGCGAAGTACACGGCATCCGAGCCCTTCTCACCGACAGTGAAGTACACGCCCGTACCATCCAGCGCCCAGGTCACCTCGGAGGGGGAGTTGTTCAGGTTGCCGGCGAGCAGTCTCTTGCCGCCGCCGTTGACGTCCATCAGGTACAGGGAAGATAGATGGCTCGTGAAGTCCTTGTCGTCGTACCCGCTGTAGGCAATGAGCTTTCCGTCCGGCGACACGACCGGACCGTTGTCGGGCCCGGCGCGTTCGGTCAGCGTGCGCACCTGGAGCGATTTCAGGTCGATCGCGTAAATCTCGCTGTCGTTCCGCAGGTATTCGGCTTCCGGTTTCCGGATCCCCGAGACGTACAGCGTCTGGCCGTCGGCCGACCATTCAGGAGCGCCGTGATTGAACTTCCCGTCGGTGATCTGGCGCGGCGTGCCGCCGAGCACGGCATCGACGACGAAAACGTGGGTGAAGCCCTTTTCGACCGGGCCGGTCCCGTCACGCGCCCACGACAGCCGGTCGACGATGACGGCACCCTTGGCCCACTCGGCGCCGCGCGGGCGCTTCGGCAGCTCGACCTTGAGGAGTGGATCCTCGTCCGGAATGGTCTGGGTGAAGGCGATCCGCTTGCCGTCGGGGGACCACTTGATGCCGGATGGCGCACGCTGAACGTGTGTCAGCTGAGCAACCTCGCCTGTATCGAGGTACATGACGTGCAGCTGGCTCGTGCCATCTCTATCGGACAGGAATGCGATGCGCGTCGCATCGGGCGCCCACACCGGGGCGCTGTCCCGCCAGTTCCCGCGGGTGAGCTCCCGCACCCTGGTTCCGTCGGCCTCGACGAGCCAGAGATTGCTGCGGGATTGATCCTTCATCTTGTCGATCCACGAGCGCGCGAAGACAATGCGCCGGCCATCGGGGGAAATGGAAGGGGCGCCAAGACCCTCCATTTCCAGGAAGGTGTCCTTGTCGAGCAGCCTCGCGGACTGTGCAGCAGGTCCGGCAGGAAACGCCGTCAGCACGAGGATCAGCGCCAACGGGCACGCGAACCAGCGGAATCGGTGCGTCATACCATCCTCCTGAATCAGACGCTTTATAGCGGAAGGGGCCGGAAAACGCAAAGGTCCGCTGGAGTCCGTCAGGGCGTTCGCGGCGCCAGCACGTACTCGGTGCGATGGTGGACTTCGACGCCCGGGCGTTTCACTCTGATCTCGATTTCGCGCCGGCGCTTCATGGAGTCCGGATTGCTCGAGTAGTAGCCGAGCATGTAGTAGTCGCTCGTTTCAGCGTCGATGCGCTCGAGCGCCGCGGTGAAGTCGTTGCGGTTGACCACGGCGAATCCGCCCGTCAGGTCAGCCAGGACCCTGAGGCTGTCCTGGGCGCGCGTGACGTAGTTCTGCCACTCGACCGCATCGACCTGCTGGCTGATGTCGGGGCCTCCGACAAGGCCGCGGGGATCGATTGTGTAGATGGTGGCGTTGGCGCGATTGGCGGCGCGGGTCAGCTCCGAGAGCTCCGCCGCCAGGTCGGCGTCCGAAAACCGGGTCTGCTCCGTGCGAAACGGGTTGACGCCGGCTCCGCCGTATCGCTCGGCGTCCAGGCGCCCGCGCGCCTTCTCGAACGGCGCGAAATCATAGCCGCTGCTCACGTAGATGAAAGCCTTCCGCCGGTCCGGCACCTTCGCGAGGTTCTGGATGATGTCCCAGGCCGTGCGGAACGCTACGTGAGCACGATGGCGCAGTTCCGCGTTCCCCTGCGCGCCGCTCGGCGCCTGGATGATCTCGTCTGGCTGAAGCCCGCCGCCCATCACGCGCTCGATCGCCCGATCGAGCTGCTTCCGATCGTAGGTCAACTGGATTTCGATCGAAGAATGGCCGGTCGAGACCGCTGCGTACATGTCGCCGTCATGTATCAGCTCCGACGAGATCTGCTTCAGCAGCTGCCTGATCCGTGGGGTCCTCGCGGGATCCAGGTGGAAATCGTCGATGAAGATCACGAACAGGCGTCCCGAGACATCGGCCGGCGGCCTCGCGGGCGGGAGCATCACGCCCTCCCGTGTCATCGCCGGGGTAGAAGGGGCGGTTACGTTCACGATCCGTCCCCCGTGAGAGAGGAGGAACGAGACGATGGTTTGTCGCACGCCGTCCTCGTACAGCTCGAAGTCGTCTTTCACGAGGTCCGGGAGGAACCGGCCATCCCTGTCGCGGACGACAGCATCCGTCGTGACGAGCTCCACGCCGACACGAATCGGCTGGTCCTGGCGCAGAGGTCCGGCCGGCGTCCCCTGCGGGTTCTGTGCAGGGGCCGCGGCAGCCAGGGCGATGAGGGCTGTTGCAGCCGAAGCCAGTCGGGCTACCATGACGACCGTATAGACGCTGCACCGCTGGAATCAGCCGTAGCTCCGCCTTCGCGGGAGCGGCGGGCGGCTGAGGAACGCGGCCCCGACACACCGAGGAAAAGCATGGGACTTCTGTCACGACTGCTCGGCCACGCATCGGAGGCCGACATCGAATCGGTCGAGAACACGCTGGAGCATGCGCTGGCCGACGACGAGAACGTGGAGAAGGCGTTCCAGCTGATGCGGGACCTCATCATCTTCACGAACCGGCGCATGATCCTGATCGATCGGCAGGGGATGACCGGGAGGAAGACCGAGTATCACTCGGTCCCGTATCGGGCGATCACGCATTTCTCTGTCGAGAGCGCGGGCACGTTCGATCTCGAGGCCGAGCTGAAGATCTGGATCTCGAGCACGCCCGATCCGATCCAGAAAACCTTCTCGCGCGGGCAGACGATCTTCGATGTGCAGAAGGCGCTGGCGGCGTATGTTGGGCGGTGAGCGGGGTTCAAGGTTCACGGACCCTGAACCCTTGAACCCTGAATCTTTCATTTCCCCCCTGCCACCATCTTCTTCCACTGCTCCGCGTATTCGTCCACGTTCTCGCGCGTCACGATGTCAACGCCCGAATCGATGATGGGCGAGGGGGGCATCTTGCCCTGCTTGATGTTGTAGAGCAGCTTCACCGGCTCGCTGCCCCAGCCGAAATACTTCTGACCGAGCAGCACCTCCACCTTGCCCTCGCGAAGCAGGTCGAGCGCGGGATCGATCGTATCGAACGAGATGAACTTGACCTTGGACGAGTCGATGCCGGCGGTGGCATTGCGCGTGAAAACGGGCCAGCCGCCCACCGAGAGCCATGCATTCAAATCCGGATAGCGGCGCGAGGCGGTGGAGAGGATCTCCGGGACGCGCACCGGATCTTCCTTGATGTCGTACACCTCGACAATCGAGATACCCGGGGCTGCCTCGAGCCCCTCGCGGACCCCGTCGAGCCGCCGCTGCAGGTTCGTGGCGCCCAGGCTCGTGAGCACCGCCACCGTGCCCTTGCCCTCCAGCAGCCTGATCGCCTGCTCCGCCATGATCTGGCCGGAAGCGAAGTCGTCCACGCCGTAAAAGGCGATGCGCCTGGAGTTCGGCGCGTCCGAGTCCCACGTCACGACGGGGATGCCGGCGTCCACGGCGCGGTTGATGGTCTCGGTCAGGAAGTCGCCGTTCAAAGCCGAGATCGCGATGCCATCCACGCGCTGCGTGATGAACGACTCGAGGATCTCCTTCTGCTTCAGCTGGTCCGCCGATGCCGGCGCGTTCCAGAGGATCTCCACGTTGCCGAGCTCCCTGGCCGCGCGCTCCGCTCCGACCCGAGCGTAATCGAAAACGGGCAGGTCCAGCGACTTGGGTATGACCGCAAACCGCAGCCGCGATCCGGATCCGCTTCCCGACGCGGGAGGCTCAGTGCTGCCTCCGCCGCAGGCCATCGTCGCAGCCATGACCACACCAGCCAGCGCAACGCCAATTCTGTTCATCATCAGCTCCCCGTTACGAATCATGCTCTGAATCAGCAGCCTCGCGAGGCTATTTTCCCCTCTTCAACAGCAGCTGATCCATCACCACGATCACGATGACCACGAGCCCGACGATCAGTCGATCGTAGAACGTCGCGCCAGGTATCTGCGGCAAGGCGTTCCTGAGCACCCCGAATATCAGCGTCCCGAGCACGGCGCCCATGACCGATCCACGTCCGCCCGACAGGCTGGCGCCGCCAACGACGGCCGAGGCGATGATGTCGAGCTCGTAGCCGGTGGCCAGGTCGGCCTTGCCCTGACCCTGGACAACCGCGAGCACGACGCCTGCAATCGCGGCGAGCAGGCCGCCGAGCACATAGACCGACGACTTCACCCGCCCGATCGCAATGCCCGAGAAGAGCGCGGCGGTTTCGTTGCCGCCGACCGAGAAGACCGCGCGTCCCCACTGGAACTGCGTCATCAGGATCTGAAAGAGGATCGCCAGCACGATCATGACGAGCGGCGCGACCCAGTCGGCCGGGATCCCGAGCGGTCGCCACCCGCCAACGAGCTGCGCGGACAGGTCGAAATAGCGTCCTTCCGTGATGATGAACGCGGCGCCGCGGGCGATGCCCATCACGCCGAGCGTGGCGATGAACGGCGGCAGCCGGACGGCGACGACCAGGACAGAGCTGAGCAGGCCGGCGGCCACGCCCATCAGCAGACCCGCCAGCATCGACGCCGGCAGCGGCCAGCCGGCCTCGACGAACAGGCCGCCGCAGACGACGCCGGCGAGCGCGATCACCGCGCCGGGCGACAGGTCGATGCCTCCAGAGATGATCACGATCGCCGCGCCGACGGCCGCGATGCCATATATAGAGGAGTACTTCAGGATCAGCACCGCGTTCGGCAGGTTGAGGAACGGGTGTGGACGATTGCCGTCGGGCCACAGGTACCAGCCGAAGAACACGATCTCGACCAGGAGGATGACAACGGTGCTGAGCTCGCGGACCTCCCAGAGTCTGTCCGCGATGCTCCGCGGCGATCGACGGCTCACGACGCGTCCTTCAGCTCGGATGTCGCCAGGTCCATCACGCTCTCCTCGGTGGCGTCGGCGCCATCGAGCTCCCCCTGCAGCCGGCCCTCGCGCATCACGAGCACCCGGTGCGCGAGCGTCAGCACCTCGGGCAGGTCGCTCGACACGACGAGGCAGCCCATGCCGCCGGCGGCCTGGCGCCGGATGATCTCGTGGATGTCGAACTTGGCGCCGACGTCCACGCCCTTGGTCGGCTCGTCGAGCAGCAGCACGCGAGGTTCGATCGCGAGCCACTTGGCGAGCACGACCTTCTGCTGGTTCCCGCCGCTCAGGCTGTCGGGTGGCGCGTCAACGCCCGCGGCCTTGATTCTCCACTCCTTCAACAGCCGTTCTGCTTCCTCGCGCTCCGCCGCGCCGCGCACGAGCCTAGCCTCCTGCGCCGCGCGCGAGGGCAGCACGAGGTTGTGCCTCAGCGACAGGTTGAAGAAGAGGCCCTGGCGCTGGCGTTCCTCCGGCACGAGCGCGATTCCGTGGCGCACGGCCTCGTGGACCGAGGAGAATCTCACCGGTTGGCCCGCCACGATCAGCTCGCCCGAGTGCGGCGCCGACATGCCGAAGAGCGTTTCGAGGAGCTCCGATCGCCCGGAGCCGACCAGGCCGAAGAGCCCCACGATCTCCCCGGCCCGTAGCGTCAGCGAGATGTCCCGGAAGCATGGCCGTCGCGTGAGGTTCCGCAGCTCGAGGACGACGGGCGCGCCATGGGCCGAGGCGGCCGCTTCGGCTCGAGGCGGCAGCTCGCGGCCGACCATCGCGCGTACGATCTGGTCCGGCGCGGTCTCGCTCGCGGTCCACGTGCCGACGTGGCCGCCGTCGCGCAGCACCGTGATCCGATCGCAGACGCGGAAGACCTCCTGCATGCGGTGCGAGACATAGAGGAGGGTGACGCCCTTGCGCCGGATCTTCTGCAGCACCGTGAAGAGGTGGTTCGTTTCGGCGTCGGTGAGCGAAGTGGTCGGCTCGTCGAGGACGAGGATGCTGCAGTCGAACGCGAGCGCCCGCGCCACCTGGAGCAGCTGCCGATGAGCGGTCGAGAGCGATTCGGCGACAGCATCCGGAGAAATGGTGACGTGGAGCTCGTCCAGCAGCGTGCGGGTCCGGCGCCGCATCTCGGGCTCGAGCAACCGGCCGCGGCGCGTCAACTCGCGACCGGCGAAGATGTTCCCGCTCACGGTCAGATTCGGGAAGGCCAGCATCTCCTGGTACACCATCCCGATCCCGCGCTCGAGCCCCTCGCGCGGGCTGGCGAGGTGCAGCACCTCGCCGCGCCAGCGGATGCTGCCGCCATCGGGACGGAGAATGCCCGCCAGGATCTTCAGGAGCGTGGACTTGCCGGCGCCGTTCTCGCCGACCAGCGCATGCGCCTCGCCCTCGGCCACAGAAAACGTGACGCCCGTGAGCGCCTTCACGGCACCGAACGCCTTCCGCACGTCGCGAAATTCGAGCCCTGTCATCGTCACGTTTCGGGCCGCCATCTTACTACGCCGCGCCGTGCAGACCCGCGAAGTAATCGTTTACAATGCCGGGAATTCATCGATTTCGGCAGAGCGGCCTGTGATAGGTTATTTCACGGGATTCGTGGTCCGTCAGGAGTCGAGACCCCTGGGAACGATGACCAGGGACCGAGGGACCGAGGGACCGACCGACCGAGGGACCGACATGATGCGCTCGAACTGCTCCTTGCTCCTGATCGCAGCGGTTTTCTGCCTGCAGGTCATTATCGCGGCACGCAGCGATCAGGGCGCGGCGCCGGCGAAGGCCGGCGTCAGCCGGGGCTCGTTTGGCAAGATGCCCGATGGAGCCTCTGTCGATATCTACACGCTCACCAACGCACACGGCGTGGAGATCAAAGCCCTCACCTACGGCGGCATCATTCAATCGCTGCGGGTACCCGACAAGGCGGGCCGATTCAGCGACGTCGTGCTCGGTTTCGACGGCCTGGCCGGTTATCTCGCCGAGCATCCGTTCTTCGGCGCCATCATCGGACGCTATGGGAACCGCATCGGCAAGGCCCGCTTCACGCTCGACGGGCGCACCTACAAGCTGGCCGCGAACAACGGTCCGAACCACCTGCACGGCGGCGTGCGCGGCTTCGACAAAGTGCTCTGGAACGCGGAGCAGGCGAAAACCGGCGAAGGGCCGGCTGTGGCCTTCACGCGTACCAGCCCGGACGGGGAGGAAGGATACCCGGGCAACCTGAACGTGCGCGTCACCTATACGCTCACCGACAAGAACGAGCTGATCGTGGACTATCACGCGACGACGGACAAGGCTACGCCGGTGAACCTGACGCAGCACAGCTACTTCAACCTCGCGGGTCAGGCGTCGGGAACGATCCTCGGCCACGAGTTGATGCTCAACGCCGACCGCTACACGCCCGTTGACGACACGCTCATTCCGACGGGGGAGCTCGCGCCCGTCGAGGGCACGCCGTTCGATTTCCGCAAATCCACGGCGGTTGGCGCCCGCATCAACCAGGATCATCCACAGCTCGAGCACGGGCTCGGCTACGATCACAACTGGGTGCTGAACCGCCAGGGCAGCGGGCTACAGCTAGCCGCGCGCGTCCACGAGCCAAAGACCGGGCGGACACTCGAAATCTCCACGACGGAGCCGGGCATCCAGTTTTATGCCGGCAACTTCCTCGATGGAAAGTTGACCGGCAAGGAGCAGGCGGTCTACCGCCATCGCACGGGGTTCTGCCTCGAGACGCAACATTTCCCCGACTCCCCGAACAAGCCGCAGTTTCCCTCGACGATCCTCGAGCCGGGCGCCGAATATCGCTCGCGCACGGTGTTCACGTTCGGGACGAAATAGCGAGGATCGCTTCTTCGACGTCCAGTATCTCTAACTAGACCGGGGGGCTTCGCCCCGCCGGACCCCCCATCGCCGTCGCTCGCGGGGGCCCCGAAAGCCCTGCTCCGCTCCCGCCTCCGCTAAAGCTTCGCCGAGGCTCGCCGAAGCGCCTCCGGCGCGAAGGCGGCCGGCGTGGCGCGCCCGTGGCGCGCCCTAGTCCGTTGTGCGGCTCCACAACGTGTACAAAATTCTTGTTTCGAGCCGCATAACGGACTAAGCGTTAATGGAGGGGAAGCAGTAGGTCACGGTCCGCTTCCACGCCACAGCGGGCACCGAGACCGCGACCGTGTCGATATCCGAATGGTGCGGCGAGGGCCGGCACCAGTAGCGGGTGCCGGCACCCTCTGAATTCACTTGACGCGCCACTCCTGAATCCCAGCCGACATGTCGGGCTGCATCGTGAGCTCGATTCGCAGTCCGCTGGTCGTGACGGGCTTGAACGTGACCGTGTTCCAGCCGTCGCGCGCGACACCGTACGGGCTGGCGCCTTCGACCGGCTTCCACTCGGCGCCGTCCTTGTAAAGCAGCTGCCAGCCTGCCGGCACGCGCACGCCGCCGCGGCCGGTGTCGTCGAACCAGTACACGTCGGTCCCTGACACGGCGGCCGGCTTCGCGAAGGCCATCTCGACCCATTCGCCCTGGCTGCACGACGGGCGCTGGCCGCGGGTGGCCGCCGCGGGCGCCGCCGGGGACGCGCCGGGCTTGCACCCTCGCGCGGGCCACCAGTCGAAGTACGCGGATGAGTCTGCCGAGCTCGGGGGCTCCTCGCCGTCGATCACGTTGCGGATGTTCCGGCGCGAGAACGACGAGGTGACCTTGCTGGTGGTGGCGAGGGTGGGAAAGGGCGTCGGACGGGCGACGGCGTCGGTCCGCGCCAGCCACACGGCCATCTGGCCCGGTCCGCGGTTGGCCCAGGTGGCGTACGGGATGGCCACGAACGGCTGCTCGGACTTCTTGACGGCGCCCTGCTCGTCGTAGGCCAGGCCGAACGCGCGGCCCTTGATTGTCTGCACGCCGTTCAGCAGGTCGTCGCGGAACTCCGCCTGGAGCGCGTTGCCGTCGGGCAGAACGATGTTGCGCACCTTGCCGTTTGGATTGTCGGGCCACTCGGCGGCGTAGACAATCGGCCCCCGCTGGAGCGCGACCCGATCGCGATTGGCGGCGACCTGCTCGTGCGACACGACCCGGCGCACCGGCATCGGGAGCGTCAGCTCGATGGTGTCCCCGGGCTTCCATGTGCGGTCGATCGCGACGTATCCCTTGTCGAGCGTCATCGGGACGCTCTCCCCGTTCACCTCGATGCTGGCCGCCGCGTCCGACTTGTCGAGGAAGCGATAGAGATCCCCGGGGATCGGCTCGTTGCGCGCCCAGCCAGGAATCCGGATGTGGACCTGGAAGGATCGGGCCCGATCCGGTGTCACGGTCATCTTCACCACGCCGTCCCACGGATAGCGTGTCTCCTGCACCATCTTCAGCTTGCCGCCTTCGAGATCGATGTCGGCGGTGCCGCCCGCGAAGAGGTTGACGTACAGCGCATCGCCGCGCTTCGCGTATATGTAGCCGGGCACCGATGCCATGAAGCGCGTGATGTTCCCCGGGCAGCACGCGACGCCGAACCACTCGCTGCGCTGGTGCTGGCCGTTGGACTCCAGCGGATTGGGATAGAAGAACGTCTTTCCGTCGAGCGCCACACCGGAAACCAAGCCGTTGTAGAGCGTCCGTTCCATCACGTCGATGTACTTGGCGTCGCCTTCGAGCAGGAACAGTCGATGGTTCCAGTAGTCCATACCCACCGACGCGCAGGTCTCGTTGTAGGCCTGCATGTTCGGGAGCTCGTAGGGTGGGCCGAACCCTTCGTGGCCGCCCGCGGCGCCGATGCCGCCGGTGATGTACATCTTGCTCTTGACGAGATGGTCCCAGATGCGCAGGCTGGCCTTGCGGATGTCCTCGTCCCCTTTCAGCGCGGCGACGTCGGCCATCCCGGCATACATGTACATCGCGCGCACCGCGTGGCCGACGGGCTCGCTCTGCTCGACGATCTTCGCCTGCGCCTGGTTGTAGTCGAGGCCGCGCGGGTTCGCGCGCTCGCCGCCGGGGAACTGCGTCGGGCGGGCCGGATCCGGTCCCGGTCCGCGCTCGTCGAGCAGGAACTCGGCGAGGTCGAGATACTCCTGCTTTCCGGTCACGCGGTAGAGACGGACGAGCGCCATCTCGGTGATCTGATGTCCCGGCCAGGTCGATCGCTTGCCCGGGCCGAACGTCTTCACGAGCAGGTCGGCAGCCTTGATGGCGACGTCGAGCAGCGATCGCTTGCCGGTCGCCAGATGATGGGCAACGGCAGCCTCGAACAGGTGCCCCAGGTTGTAGAGTTCGTGGCTGTCGTCCCTCTCGAGGACCCAGCGTTCCGGCCCCGCCCATCGATGCGGGCTCTTGGGATTGATCGTGCGGGTCGTGTACAAGTAGCCATCCGGTTCCTGCGCCGCCGCGATCTTCGCGATGAGCCCGTCCACGTAGGCATCGAGCTTCGGATCGGGATTCACGTTGAGCGTGTAGGCCGCTCCTTCGATCACCTTGTAGAGGTCGGAGTCGTCAAACGGGTAGCCTGGCGGCTTCCTGTCCTCAAGCGGTTCTCCCCGGAGAGCCTTCGCCGCACGCTCGAAGTGATACACGCGGTCGGTGCGCTCGCACTGCTCGAAGGCGACGGGGATGGTCGTCGTTCGATTGATCTCGATGCGCGGCGCCCAGAAGAGGTCGTTCAGGTGGACGCTGGTGAAGGCAACGGGCTGAAACGGGTAATCGGGCTTCTGCGCCTGGTTCGGGGCTTCGCTCCCGAGGGCTGCCGAGAGGAGCAGGATACCGACAAGGATGGGTGTGCGGCGTAGCTGCATAAGTGTAAAGCTACCAGCTTCCAGCTTCCAGCTTCCAGTTTTGAGACTCGTATCCGGCTCAGCCTTCCAGCTCCGGCGCCGGGCCGAAGCTGGAAGCTGGTAGCTGGAAGCTGTTAGCTGGCAGCTGCCTAGAACATCCACTTCCCCCCGAGCTGAATCACGCGCATGGCACGGGCGTTGGTCACGCGACCGAAGTTACCGGCCGTGATGGAGCCGCTCGGGTTGAAGAAGTTCACCTGGTTGAACACGTTGAACGCTTCGATGCGGACCTGCACGGTGGAGTCGCGGCCGTTGAAGCCAGGCAGCGAGAAGTTCTTGAAGAACGACAGGTCCACGTTCTTGTACCCGGGACCGCGGAACGCGTTGCGCTCCTGATTGGGCGCCGTGCCCGGCGCCGGGTTGGTGAAGTCGGCGGGATCGAGCACGCCGCGGAGCCACTCGTCTCTCGATGGGTTGTCCAGATCGGTCCCACCCGTCACATTCATCCGGTCGTTGTTCTGTCCGTCCGCGTTGAAGTCGCAGCGCGGATACGCCTGCGAGCAGAAGACCGTGAAGGGGCTGCCCGTCTGCATGATCGAGATGGCGTTCAGCTGCCACCCGCCCAGTGCCGCATCCAGGGCACGGTTGCTGAAGCGGATTGGCAGATCCCAGATGAAGTTCATGGCCAGCTTGTGCCGGACGTCCTCGCCGGCATAGCCATAGTCGCGATCGAGATCCGTGACCTCCTCGGGATTCCCCGGCACATCCTTCCACTGGCCAAGGGTATAGGCGGCCTGGAACGCGAGCCGAGCCGAGTAGCGGCGCTGCAGCTGCAGGCTGATCCCGTGGTAGTTCGAGTACGCGCGCGTCTCGTTGAGGTCCACGGAGGCAAAGCTCGGGTTGAGGCGGTCACGACGACCGTCGAGGAGATCCCCCGAGAAACGGTTGTAGTCGATCGAGGTCGGACCATCGCCGAGGAGCAGATGTCGCCCGGCGGTGCCGTTGTAGTTGGCTTCGACCGTGAAGTTCCACGGCAGCTGATACTGGACGCCCGAGAACCAGTTGTAGTACTCCGGCATCTCGATCTCTGGATCCACGACGCGGAGCGAGACGCGCGCGCCGATGATGCCGCCGTTGTCGTCGAGGCCTGTACCGAGCGCCGAGTTGGGGGTGAAGTCCGGCCCCAGCGAGTACACGATCGGCGTGCCGTCCTGCACCGACCCGAACGCGTGCGCGAACTGCGGCGGGTTGAGCCGTTCATCCGTGAACACGGTGTTGTTGATCCGGTTGAACGACTTGCCGAATCCCGCGCGAATGACGAAGCGTCCGGTGGAGGTCGGGTCCCAGGTGGCCCCGAGGCGCGGCGCGAAGTTGTCCCAGTCGGTGCCGTACAGCTGGTCGACCGTGCCGACGCGCGCGTTCGCGATCTGCTCCTGCCGCGTCGCTCCCGGTCCAAGAATGATCCCGTTGAAGGGGCTGCCGTCCTTCGAGGCGTTCCCGAAGTTGTCGTAGCGCACGCCCAGGTTCAGCGTCATGTTGGGCCGGATTTTCCAGTTGTCCTGGAAGAACAGCGCCCATTCGTTCGTGATGTACAGGCCGTAGGCATCGGTGGGCTCTCCCGTGAGTGGGTTCACGGCCCGATCCTCGCTGAACGGCTCGTCGTCGATGAAGTCGAGGATGTGCTCGAACCTGTAGTTCGGCCGCTCCCAGTGGTGCAGCGTCGCCCCGTCGCGCCCATGACGGAACTCCGCGCCGGTGCGGAAGGAGTGGCGCCCGCGATTCAGCGTCAGCGTGTTCTTGAAGTTGAAGTTGTTCTGGGTGAAATCGATCGGGTGCCAGAACTCGGTACCGAACCGCGCGATATCGTTTCCCGGGCCCATGCCGATATCGGGTGACTCGGGAGAGGGGTTGCCTGCCTCGCCGTGCATCCGGCCCAGGCCGAACGTGAACTCGTTCAACGTCTGGGCAGAGACCATCGTCGTGTGCGCGATGCCGAACATCTGGTTCCGGAAGGGGAACGGCTTGTCGAACTGGGATCGGACGTAAAGGTTCCAGGTCTCGATGTTCGATAGGTAGTAGGTCGTCCGCAGCCGATCGTTGCCGCCGCGGAACACATGGTCGTAGCGGAAGTTGAGCTGCTCGCCGTCCCTTCGGCCGTTGGTCGTGACCGCAATCGTGCCGATGTCGGGAATGCCGTCGGGGGTCGTACTCCAGACGTTCGGGCCCGGCATCGGCGTGCCCAGATCCTGCAGGTTCGATGTCGGGTACGACGGCGGAGCAAACTGACGGTAGAGCGTTGCGGCGAGCGAGTTGGGGCGCGTCGCGTTGACGAAGTCGACGAGCTGCTTCGTTTCGACGGTGGCGTTGAAGGAGTTGCCGGTCAGCTCGCGCACGATCTCTGTCGACACGAAAAAGAACGCCTGGTCGCGCTTGATCGGGCCGCCGAAGCTGCCGCCGAAGTCGTTGCGCTCGAACTCGGCCTTGGGGCGCGTGCGGTCCTCGAAGTACCCGCGGGCCCGCAGATCCTGGTTCCTGTGGAACTCGAAGAGGCTGCCGCTCAGGTTGTTGGTGCCGCCTTTGGTGATGACGCTGACCGTCGCGCCGGAGTTGCGGCCGAACTCGGCTGACGGGTTGTTCGCAATCACGCGGTATTCCTGCACGGCCTCGACGTTGGGGACGACCAGCACGGTGCCGCCCCACGGGCCGCCGTCGATGCTCGCCCCGTCGATGCTGGCGTTGTTGCCGCTCTGGCGCACGCCGTTGGCGGTGACGCCCATGCCCTGTTCCGGCGTCAGGAAGTCGGCCGAGCTCGGAATGCCGTTGATGCCGGGCTGCAGCGCCGCGAGCGCGAGGACATTGCGCCCGACGAGCGGCAGGTCGTTGATCTTCTTCTGCTCCACGACAGCGGAGATCTCGGCCTTCTCGGTCTGGATGTCGGGGGGCGTGGCGCGCACCTCGACCGCTTCCTCGATGCCGCCGGCCTCCAGCGTGAAGTTGACGCCCATGGTGGCGCCGACCGACACGATGACCTCGTTCTGCGCGGCGGTTCGGAACCCCTGGAGCTCGGCGGTGATCTTGTACCGGCCCGGATCCAGGCTGAACACGCGGTAGACGCCGGTTTCGTTGCTCACGGTGCTCCGCGAGACACCGGTGTCCAGGTTGGTGACGGTGACACTGACGCCGGGCATCACGGCCCGGGTGCCGTCGACGATGGTGCCCTGGATCGCGCCGAGCTGCTGTTGGGCGCTCGTCGCTGGCGGGCAGGCCAGGGCAGCTGTCAGGGCCAGGCAACCGATCAGGAAGCGTCTCGTACTCGACATCGGTCCTCCCTCAGGTGTTGTGTGGGCAAACGCCTCCAGACGTTTGCAGTGGCAACGTTAGAGAGCCCCTCCCATGGGCGGCGAGAGTCTTGACAGCGGACGCGCCGGTATGGCCAGTTAGCGGTGCGCCGCTGTAAACGCTTACATTCAACAGGGCGCATGGTAACGCTTACACTGGTCCCGCGCAACAGGAGAGTGAAGATGTGCCGACCCGGCCGGACCCCGTTCACCCCGGTACTCCTGGCAAGTACCCTCGCCCTGTCGGCACTCGTCACCGCTCAGCCGGCGTCCACCCCCGCTGCCGATGCCGCCCGCATCAAGATTGACATCGACCGCACCATCGGCGAGGTCGATCCCCTGTTGTTCGGCAATTTCGCCGAGCACCTCGGCCGCATGATCTACGGCGGCATCTACGAGGAGAACACCCGGCTCTCCGATGCCGATGGTTTTCGCACGGACGTGCTGCAGGCGGTGCGCGACCTGAACGTCACGATCCTGCGATGGCCCGGCGGCAACTTCTGCTCCGGGTACAACTGGAAGGACGGCATCGGTCCGAAAGAGACGCGTCCGGCCCGTCTCGAGCTGGCGTGGAACGACATCGAAACCAACCGCTTCGGCACCGACGAGTTCCTGCGCTACGCGGCGGCCGTCCGCGCCGAGCCCTATGTCTGCGTCAACCTCGGCCTTGGATCGATCGACGACGCGCGGCATTGGGTGGAATATGCGAACGGCAGGCAGAACACGTTCTGGGCGAACGAGCGGAGGAAGAACGGCCGGGCGGAACCGTGGAACGTCACGTACTGGGCGCTCGGCAACGAGATCGACGGGCCCTGGCAGCTCGGCCACAAGAGCGCCGAGGAGTACGCGAAGTTCGCGCTCGAGGCCGCGAAGGCGATGCGGGCCGTCGATCCCTCAATCAAGCTGATCGCGAGCGGCTCGAGCAACTACGGCGGCGACTGGATCGGCTGGAACCGCACGGTGCTGCAGACACTGCGCAACCATGTCGATTACATCGCCATCCACACCTACATCAACAACCGCGACAACGACCTGGAGCGGTATCTCGGCGGATGGACCGAGACCGTCGAGCGCTACATCGACACGACCGCGGCACAGATCAGGGAAGTGCGGACAGGGCCCAACCCGCGCCCGATCTACATCGCGTACGACGAGTGGAACGTCTGGTACCGCACCGGCAACGCGGAGAAGCTCGAAGAGATCTACAACTTCGAGGACGCGCTCGCGATGGGCATGTTCTTCAACGCCTTCTTCCGACACGCCGACGTCGTGAAGATGGCCAATCTGGCGCAGCTCGTGAACGTCATCGCGCCGATCATGACCAACAAGGAAGGGATGTTCCTTCAGACGATCTACTTCCCGCTCGTGGAGTTCACCAAGCAGCGGAAGAACGTGTCGCTGGACGTGTGGGTGCAGGCGCCGACTTATCGGATACGGAACCGGCCCGGGGAGGTGAAGTACCTGGACGTATCCGCCACGTACAACGCGGCCACGAGCGAGCTGTTCGTCAACGTGCTGAACCGGAGCCGGGACAAGGACATCGCCGCGCGCCTCGAGAGCCAGGCCGGGCGGTGGGGCCGGGAGGTGTCGGTGTGGGAGCTGAACCATCCTGACCTGAAGGCGACGCACACGTTCGGGGACGACAGGAAGGTGCGCCCGGTGACGCGGACGGTGCAGGCGGATGTGCAGGACGACAGCTTCGCGTATACGTTTCCGGCGCATTCGTTGACGATCTTGAGGGCGAGGCTCAGCCCTGACCGCCAGGTCGGCGGGGCGGGCCTCGACCTGACGGCGGCGCGCCACGCCCAGGCACGATGAGCACGATGGCCCGACGGCCACGAAGCACTCGTCGATCAGGTCGTCGTCGTGTGCATCGGCACATCCTGTTCATCGTGCCGGCCGTGGGGCTCGTTCGCCAGCTCGAACGCGCGACGGCGTTGATGACCGGGCGCATGTTACGATGCGCCCGACCTTGGAGGGTCCCAGCATGAAACGGTTCACGGCCGAGCAGCTCGAGCAGACGGCGTCGAGCACGGGCTATATGGGGCGGCAGGAGTCCATCGAATTCCTCAAGGCGATGGACATCAGGATGAGCGTCGGCCACTGGTCCGCCGGCGATTTCTGCGATCGATTCGCTCCCCCCGGTTATCACTCGGACGATCCCCACTTCGGCACCGATTTCGAGGCGCAGTGCCGCCGCACGAAGGCTGCAGGGGTCGATGCGATCGAGATCCACCAGAGCGTCTTCGAGAAGAGCCTGAACGGGGACCTCGACGCCAGGGCGATCGAGCGCGCGCAGAGCAGCTACCTCGCCGAGCTGGGGATGACCGTCACGGCCTGCAACATCAATACGTGGACCAATCCGAAGTTCCGGCTCGGGGGACCCTGCAACCCGAATCCTGCGCTCCGGCGGGCCGCGCTCGACGAGCTCCTCAAAGGCGTGGAGATCTGCCGTCTCATGAGAATTCCGGTGCTGAGCGTCTGGCCGGGATCCGACGGTGCCGATTACCACTTCCAGATCGACTACAAGCAGTCCCTCGACTGGTTCACGGAGGCGTTGATCGCCGTCAACCGGAAGTGTCTCGAGCACGGGATCAAGCTGGGCATCGAGTCGAAGCCCTACGAGCCCCGCGAGCTGTTCATGATCGTCCCGACGGCGGCCTCCGCGATCCTCGTCGCGCAGACGGTCAACCAGGCGTGCGGCGGCAACAACTGCGGCCTGACGATCGACTATGGTCACCAGAAGATGGAGGCGACGACGGCGTCGACTTCCTGCGATCTGGCGGAGTACGCGGGCGTGCCGGTCCACAAGTTCGACATCAATGATGCACGCCAGGGGCGCAACGATCAGGATTGCATGTTCGGCACGCTGTCGATCCCCGAATCGGTCGAATACCTCTACACCACGTTCGTGAGGAACTACCGCGGGTACTACAGCCAGGACCAGTTCACCTACCGCGAGGACCCGACCCGGGCGATCGAACGCAGCATGATCAACTTCGCGAACCTCGCGCTCAAGGCGATGCGGGTGATGGCGCGGCAGGGGGAACTGGACAGGGCACGGTGCGCCGGGACCGGGCCCGACGTCCTCGACGTCGTGTCCCCGATTCTGGTGGGCTGAGGCACGGAAGGCGGATCGGCGCGCCTCCGGCGCATTTTTCGAACTGACGTTGCGCGCTGGCCGCCGTCGCGCCGTGGGCCGATATGCTCCGGGGCAACCCGCGAAACAGGTACAGCGGAGAGTGTCATGGCAGCAGGGACCGGCAGCTACACCATCGGCATCGACTATGGCACGAACTCGGTTCGCGCCGTCGTCGTCAACTGCGCCGACGGGCGGGTGGCGGGCACGCACGTGTTCGAGTATCCGAGCGGCGACCACGGCGTGCTCCTGCAGGCGGGCGATCCTCACCTCGCGCGCCAGAACCCTGCGGACTATCTCGAGGGGTTGCGCGCGTCGGTGACGGGTGCGCTGGCGGTCGCAGATGGTCAGCCGGGTTTCAGCCGCGAGCGGATCATCGGTATCGGCGTCGACACGACTGGATCGACGCCGCTGCCGATCGACGCGACCGCGCGGCCCCTCGCTCTCGATCCCCGATGGGCGCGGAACCTCGCCGCCCATGCCTGGCTCTGGAAGGATCACTCGTCGGCGGATGAGGCGGCCGCGATCACGGAGATGGCCGCGAAACACGCGCCCGAGTACCTCGCGCCGATCGGCGGTACGTATTCCTCGGAGTGGTGGTGGTCGAAGATCTGGCACTGCCTCAACGTGGCGCCGGACGTGTTCGACGGCGCCGAGAGCTGGGTCGAATTGGCCGATTTCGTTCCTGCCGTCCTTGCCGGTGTCACGCGTCCGCGCGACATCGTCCGCTCGGTCTGCGCGGCGGGGCACAAGGCGATGTACTCGGAGGCGTGGGGCGGGCTGCCGGCGGCGTCGTTCCTGGAGCGGCTGCACCCGAAGCTGGCGGCCCTGCGGGGCCGGCTGTATGACAAGGCGTGGCCGCCCGGCCGTCCGGCCGGGATGCTGTCGGCGGCATGGGCGAAGACGCTGGGCGTGCCGGCGGGCATCGCCATCGCCATGGGCGGGTTCGACGCGCATTACGGCGCCGTCGGCTCCGGCATCCAGACCGGGACCTTCGTGAAGATCGTGGGGACGTCGACGTGCGATTGCGCGATCGCGCCGGAATCGGACCGCATCGCCGACATCCCTGGAATCTGCGGGATTGTGAAGGGTTCGATCATGCCGGGCTACTACGGGATCGAGGCAGGGCAGTCGGCTGTCGGCGACATCCTCAAGTGGTGGGTCGAGACCGTCTGCCAGGGCGGCGAGGACCTGCATGCGAAACTGTCAGCTGACGCTGCCCGGCTCGCCCCGGGGCAGTCGGGCCTGCTGGCGCTCGACTGGAACAACGGCAACCGGACGATCCTCGTCGACCCGCGCCTGACCGGCGTGATCCTCGGCCAGACCCTGCACACGACGCGCGCCGAGGTGTACCGGGCGCTCATCGAGGCCACCGCCTTCGGCGCCCGCGCCATCATCGAGAGGATCCGCGAGTACGGCGTGGCGATCGACCGTGTCGTGTGCTGTGGCGGCATCGCGGAGAAGAACGATCTGTTCATGCAGATCTACGCGGACGTGATCGGCCAGCCGATGCTGATCGCCGGGTCGCCCCAGACCCCCGCCCTCGGCGCAGCGGTGTCGGCGGCCGTGACCGCCGGCGCGGGCGCGGCCGGCTACGCGACGTGGCGCGAGGCGCAGCAGCGCATGACATCGCTCAAGGACAAGCGCTTCACGCCGGACCGCGCCGCGCACCGGGTGTACAACGAGCTCTATGGGATGTATCGCGAGCTGCACGATGCATTCGGCGGCGTGCCCGGCGCACGCGCCGACTTCGGCACGATCATGAAGCGCCTGCTCGCCCTCCGCCAGCGCGTGATGGAATCAGGCGAATCGCCTGAACCGTCAGGATTGCCAAGGTTGGCCGTCAATTGATGTCGGTCACCGGAGTCCCTGGAGACCGAAAGCTCCGATGAGTTTGCGTTTCGGTGAGCTGCGGGAAAGCGTGTATCGCGCCAACATGGACCTGGCCGCGAGCGGTCTCGTCATGGGTACGTTCGGCAACGTATCCGGCGTCGATCGTGCGGCCGGCGTCTTCTCGATCAAGCCGAGCGGCGTGCCGTACGGCGACCTGCGGCCGGAGCACATGGTCCCAATCTCACTCCAGACGGGCGAGGTAATCGACAGCACGCTGCGGCCTTCATCCGATGCCCCGACGCACCTGGAGTTGTACCGCGCATTCCCCTGCGGCGGGATCGCGCACACGCACTCGGAGTTTGCAACCACGCTGGCGCAGGCGCGGCTGCCAATCCGGTGCCTTGGAACCACCCACGCCGACTATTTCTGCGAGGATGTGCCGGTGACGCGACCGATGCGCCGCGACGAGGTCGCGCAGGATTACGAAAGGAACACAGGAGTCGTCATCGTGGAGACGTTCCGGACGAAGGCGCTCGACCCGATGAACATGCCGGGCGTGCTCGTCGCGAATCATGGTCCGTTCGCCTGGGGCACCGATGCGTTCGACGCGGTCGAGCATGCGCGCGTCCTCGAGTACATCGCACGCCTCGAGTGGCGCATCCTGAGCGCCGCGCCGCAGGTTGCACGCCCGGACCAGTTCCTGATCGACAAGCACTACCAGCGCAAGCACGGGCCGCAGGCGTATTACGGACAGAAGAAGAAAGGCTGAAGGCTGAAGCGTGAAGGGTGCCCACAAACCGGCGACTGGCGACCCGGAATTGGAGACTGGGAGCTGAAGGCTGGACGCTGGAAGCTGCGAGCTGGGAGCTGGGAGCTGCGAGCTTGACTAGAGCCGTCCTCTGGGACCTCGATGGGACGTTGGTGGACTCGGCCGAGTTGCATTGGCTGTCGTGGCGCGACACGCTGGCGGCCGAGGGCGTGTCGATCACCTACGAACGGTTCCTCGAAAGCTTCGGACAGAAGAACGACCGCATCCTGAGCGCGTGGCTGGCCGGCAGCGACGCTGGAACGATCGCGCGGATCGGAGAGGCCAAGGAAGCAGCGTACCGGCGCCTCGCTGTGACCCACGGGCTCACACCGCTGCCGGGAGCCGCCGACTGGCTGTCCCGGCTCCGCGCCGCGGGTTGGCGACAGGCCATCGCCTCGTCGGCGCCGCGTGAGAACGTGGTAGTGATGCTCGGCGCGCTGGCGCTGCAGGACTACTTCGACGCGATCACGTCGGCCGAAGATGTGACCGCGGGAAAGCCGGATCCCCAGGTGTTCCTGTCGGCCGCCTCGCGCCTCGACGTCACGCCGTCGCGCTGCGTTGTCGTGGAGGATGCGGCGGCAGGCATCGAGGCCGCGCGGCGCGCCGCCATGCGCTCGGTCGGCGTGAGTCGCGGCACGCGCCTGGACGCCGATGTCTACGTCACCTCGCTCGACAAATTGCCGCCGGAGACGTTCGACAGGCTCGTGGAGAAGTAACCACTAACCCCGGCGGGGGGGTGGCTTCGCGGTGGATTCACGAATCACGAGACGCGTCGGGACCTGATAGACGTCTCCCTCGAGCCGCTCCTCGCCGATCAACTTGAACAGCGCGTTGAACGCGGTCGCGCCGACATCGGCTGCCGACATCCGCACGCTCGTCAACGTGGGCGTCGTGTAGCTGGCCAGCGGGATGTCGTCGAACCCCACGAGCGACATGTCGGCCGGGACCTTCAGGTTCGCCTCGTGGATCGCGTGGAGGGCGCCGATGGCGGTCCAGTCGTTGGAGCACACGACCGCCGTGGGCCGCCTGGCCAGGCGCAGGATGGCGGCCATCGCTTTCTGACCACCCTCGGCCGTGTGCGTACCCTCGCGGATCAGCCGCTTGTCGGGGGCGAGGCCATGGGCGCGCATCGCGTCGAGGAACGCCAGCCGCCGCGTGCGCGCGGAATGCAGGTCGAGCGGGCCGCTGATGAACCCGATGTGCTTGTGGCCGAGCGCCACGACGTGATCGACTGCCTGCGTGATGCCGTTCGCGTAGTCGATCGCCACATGGCTCATCTTGGGGCCCACCTGTCCCACGTCCATGAACACGAGCGGCACGCCGCGCCGGCCGAGCTCCTTGATCAGCCCAAGGTCCATCTCGGAGGTCATCATCGCGACACCGTCCACCTTGCGCTCGAGCATGCGGCGGAGGCAGGTCGTCATCCTCGAGGTGAGGTAGTCGGTGCTCGTCAGCAGCAGGTCGTAGCGCTGTTGCGCGGCCTGGGTCTCGAAGCTGCGAATCAGCTCGGGAAAGAACGGGTTGGTGATGTCCGAGACGATCAGCCCGATCAGACGGCTGCGCCCGGACACGAGCGTGCGCGCGTGGCTGTTCGGGTAGTAATTGAGCTCGCCGATCGCGCGCCAGACCTTCCGTGCGGTCGCCGCCTTCACCGGCCCGCTCTGGTTGATCGCACGCGACACCGTGGCCGTCGACACGTTCGCGCGCTTGGCGATCTCCGCGATGTTCATGGGACGATTAGAGTGTAGCAGACGCGCTATTGAGCCCCATTCTCGAGAGAGCCGCTGCCGGGGCTCTCCCTGCCGACCGCGCCAGGGCCCAACGCATCCCTTTCGAGTTGGTCGTAAATCCGCATCTGCGTCTGGTAGATCTCGGCATGTGCCGGCACGGGCGAGATCCGTTCCGGGAGCGGCTCCGTGAACCCGCGCACGACCTCCGGCCACCTTACTGGCACACCCTCGGCAACGAGGTCGCCGTGGTACGCGCGAAGCGCCGCGCCGAGGGCGGCGGAGTTCCTGCTCGGCAGTTGCAGCACGGTGGCATCGAAGACATCCGCCATGATCTGCAGGATGTCGCGATTGGCCGATGCGCCGCCGGTGGCGTGGATGGTGTCCGGTGGTGGGCCCATCCAGCGGCTGTGCAGCGCCATCGCCATCATCTGGCCTTCGACGAGCCCGCGGATGTTGGACGGTGCAGCCGCAGGATCGACGCCGTGTCTTCTGATACCGGGCGTGAGAACGGCCGGCGTGATTTCAGGCTCGAACCAGGGGAGGACGATACCGCCGCGATTGCCGGGTGGAGTCGATTGCAGCGCGCGCGAGAACGCCGGCCAATCCATTCCATACCGGTCGCGGATACGCTCTCGTGCAAGCGACCCGTTCTTGAACACGGTCATGCCCATGTAGCCGCCCGTCGTCGACGCGAAGACATGACCAGTCCCGTCGTCGCTCGGGCGCGGACCGGCAATCGGCCCGAAGATCGTGTCGCTGGTTCCGAGCGACACGGTGATGCTGCGCTGGGCGACCAGTCCGGTGCCCACCAGACTGCACGGGTTGTCGCCCGACCAGACGACCACGCGGGCGGGCGGCAGGTGAAAACGCCTGATCCAGAACGGCGAGAGCACGCCGACGACGTGCCAGGGATGTGCGAGCGGTGGAAGGCGCGGACCGAGGCCCTCGGCGGTCGACTGGATCGCCGCCCGTGACCACTCGAGCTCGGCAATCGCCATCAGGTTCATTCCCGATCCGTCGCCGTGATCGATTGGCGCGTCCTGCCCCGCCAGCAACGACGCGAGCCACGAGCTGACGAGATGGACGCGGTCCGTCCGGGCATACCCGCCCGGTTCCTCCCGCGCGAAACGTCGAATCTGCGCGGCCGTGAAACGTTCGTAGCAGCGCGAACCCGTTAGCCGTGCGACCGCGCGCCAGCCTCCCAGTGCCTGCTCGATCTGGCGACATTCCGCCGTCGTGCTGGTGTCCATCCAGACCGGTGATGTCGGACGCGCGAAGACGTCGCGCATCTGCTCGGCGAGCGGGCGATGGGGATCGAGGTGTGCGAGCCGGTCGCGCGCGGACCTTGTCAGGTACACGCTGCCGTGTTGCTGGGCGGAGCCCGAGATGGCCCGCAACCTGCTCCAGTCGACGTTCTCTTCGCGCGTCAGCATCCCGATCACGTCGTCGAGCGCCTCCGCCCACATCAACGGAGGGGCGTGGACGACGCCCGGCGCAAGGGAAGGCAACACCCCGTGGCGCGTGCCGTATCGGGGCAGCAGACTATCGAAGGGGAACGACCGGCTGAACAGCACGCTGCGCATCGCACCTTCGACCTCGATGGCGGTCGCCGTCAGGCTCTGAGTGCTGGAGTCGAGGCCGAGGTAGAGGGGCATGGGCGGTTGTCAGCCTACCACCGCCTGCGTGGAGCCCCGGGTGGAGAGACGCTGGGGGGGAGACGGAGACGCGGGGGCGGTCCGTCCCCTGCGCCCCCTCACGAGGCAGCCAGGAACTCGATCAGATCGAGCGGGGCGGACGGCCGCAGTGACTCAGCGACGTGGCGCTCGTAGGCGCCCGACGGATCGCGCCGGCTCGTGTCGATTTCGCCGGGCACACGCCGGTGCTCGGACCCCAGCAACGCGATGACCGGATGGAGCGGCTCCGACGGATTGGTGCGGACGACGACGCCGATCTCGTCGCGGTCGGTGCGGACGACGGAACCGAGCGGAAAGAAGGTCACGGCGTTGACGAACGCTTTGACGAGCACCGTGTTCAGCTTGGTGCCTGCGAGCCGCGCCAGCACCAGGCAGGCCTGTTCGGGTGTCGCAGGCTCCTGATAGGATCGGGCACCCGTCATCGCTTCGTAAATGTCCGCCACGGACACGATCTGGCTCATGAGGTGCGGAACCGCCTCCTCGAGCTCGGGGTAGCCGGCCCCTGTGAACGCGCGGTGATGCTCGAGGGCGACCGTGGGCGTGAGTGGCTTCAGGCCGGCCACATCGACCAGGATCTCGGCGCCGTAGGTC
Source organism: Vicinamibacterales bacterium (assembly GCA_035711845.1). Taxonomy (GTDB): domain Bacteria; phylum Acidobacteriota; class Vicinamibacteria; order Vicinamibacterales; family 2-12-FULL-66-21; genus DASTBU01. Next base: position 150,490 of record DASTBU010000084.1, on the reverse strand, counting down.
GTGTGCATCTCCATCATCTTGCGCTCGCGCTTGTCGAGCGCGCCCGGCTTGCGGAGCACGTCGAGCGGGATCCGCGTCTTTCCGATGTCGTGCAGCAGCGCGGCCTCGCCGAGCGCCGACGTGGCGGCCGGGTCGAAGCCAAGCTGCCGTCCGATGAGCAGGCTCAACGTGGCGACGTTCACGGAGTGGCAGTAGGTCAGGTTCTCGTAGAGCTTCACCGCGAGAATCTGCCCGAGTGCGGCGCTGCTGCCGGCGACCTTGCGGATCAACAGCTCGACGATCTCCCGCACCGTCATCAGGTTCATGCCCCTGCCGCTCGACACATCGTCAAAGGTTCGTTCGGTCAAGGCCAGCGACTCGGCGTATGCGGGGTCGAGTGGGCCGGTCGGCGCGTCGGGCCACTCCCGGGCTTTCCAGCGCGTGTCGAGCGGCACGAGGCGCCCGAGGCTGATGTGATGGATGTAGCGCTTCGCGAGGCTCACTTCCATCGGCTCGCCGGCAGGCGCGTCTTTCAGCTGCCACAGGAACTCTGTCAGCGCGCCGATCTCCTCCCGCGTCGCACCGCGGCGGATGTGGATGCTGTTCACGCCGAGGTCGGCCAGCTCGCGGACGATCTGTTCCTGGGTTTCCCCCTCCTGGCGGAAGGACACGCCATCGAGATGGACGTCCCCATGAATGATGTCGAGCTGCAGTTGCGGTGCGTGGCGCAGGTGGCGCTGCACGCTGTCGTCGATCTCGGCCAGCTTCTGCACGATCGCAGGATGCCCCGCCGGGTACATGCCGGTGAGACGGCGCAGGCTGACGAATCCCCTGAAGAGCGCCACCGGATCGAGCGTCCACTGTTCCGGCTCGGCCTCGTGAGGCACGGATGTTCGGCTGGTGTTCGGCGGCTGTGACGATGTCATTGGTTCAGGAGCGTTTTGGCTTTGCGGCCCAGGCGCATCTGGGGCGGATTCCAGAAGCGGTACTGCAATGGAGCGGTCGAACGCAGCATGTCGTCGAGGCCGGACGTGCCGGATTGTTGCGCGATGCGGTCGAGGAGCCTCGCAGCGACCTGCGGCTGCTGGAGGATGAAGTCGCGCGTGAGCAGCAGGCTTCTGACCTCGCGCTGTGCCTCTGACGGCGGAAAGTGCCACAGGGTCTGTTCGGCGGCGGTGGAGACCCAGTCGCGTCGCTTCCGCACCTGTTCGCTGACGATCGCCGCGGCCTGTGGCGTACCGATGCGGGCGAGGCTGCGGAGCGCTTCACGGACGGTCTGTTCGTCGCGCCGCTCGAGCTGCGAGCCGATGGCCGACTCGTAGCCGGCGCCGGCGATCCCGAGGACCCTCGCGATGACGCGCGAGAGCGCGTCGTCCGCCTGATCGAGCCTGGACACCAGCGCGGGCGCAACGAGCCTGGCATGGTCGGACAGGATCTGGACTGCAGCGCGCACGTGGGCGTCGCGGCTCTCGATGCCGCGTGGATCCAGCGCGTTGAGCAGCGCCGGACCGATATCCGCGCCGAGCGCCGCGATAATCCGGTTGGCCACTTCACGTCCCTGGTCGTCGCGACCGGCGAGTGCAGCCAGGTGTCGCGCCTGCTCCGGCGTGCACAACGCGGCCAGACGACCGGCGATTACCTCGGCGACGTCCGGCCGCGTCTCCAGCAGTGCCTCTGCGAGCAGGCGATAGCGTTCGAGCCAGTCGGCGAGCGCCTCCCAGCGTTGCTGGCGCTCGAGGTCGACAAGCAGCGGCTCGGCGTGGGCGACGAAGCCCTGCACGAGCTCCGGGTTTGGCTCGAGCCGCGCGAGGCCCCACAGGCACGTGAGTTGATCCACCAGGACGTCGGTCGCCGCGATTCGCTCGCGGACGTCCACCAGCAGCCGCGACGCTTCCTCGTCGAGCGACAGATCGAAGGCCGCGAATTCGGCGAAGCTGCGGTTGCGGTCCTGATCGACCCGGATGAGACGGCGCGCGTGGGCATCCAGTCCGAGATCCTGCGGCCGGCTCGACGGCCGGTTCTGGACGCGTTGTTCGATCAGCGGAATGACCGCCGATTCGCGTTCCGGCGACAGATTCAGCCGGGCCAGCGCTGTGGTCACGACCTCCGGCGCGGCAGTCTCCAGATCGAGGAGCAGACACAGCGACTCGGCAAGATCGACATCCGGGAAATCCTGAAGCACCGTTCCGTCGATCCGGCCGTCGAGCAGGCTCGGAAGGATGGTCTTTCTCAGCAGCGCCTGCCGCTTCTCGGTATCCAGGTCGAGCACCGCGCGCGCGAGCTTCGAGAACATCACCCTCGCGACTTGCGGATCGAGCGCCGAGAACAGCATCGCGACGTCGCTGAACTTCTGGGAGAGCGCGTCGCCCTCCGCGGCCTCGGCCGGCTCGTCGTCGGTGAGCCTGACCAGCATGCCCGCGAGCGACGCGGGACTGTCGGCCAGCAGCGCGAGGTCCACGAGGGAGACGGAGGGAAGCCGGTTGGCCGGATCGACACGCACCCAGCCCTTGCCCGGCGGATAGAGGTGATCGACGCCGCCGCCGGCGAACAACTGCTCGCGGCGTTCGCGCTGCTCGTCGAGCAGGGCCGTAGTTGTGGCGGCCGGTTCCCGGACGGGCAGAACCTCCGGCCGATGCGCGGCTTGGAGGACGATGCGATCGACGCCGTGCTCGGCCAGCACTTCGATCAGGCCGGCCTCGGTACGGCTTCGCCGGCTGCACGAGATCAGGTCGACCGCGAAATGAGCGAGTTCGCGAACCGTGACGCTCTGCTCGATCGCCACCTGCGCAATGGCCGCCGCGTGCAGCCGCCGGGAAAGCTCCTGCTCGATCAGCGTTCCGCGGCCCACGGCAACCTCGTCGGCGATGAGATCGCGCGGCTCGACCCGGAACGCCAGTTGATCGCGTCCGATGTGCAGCAGCGCGCGCTGGCAGGCCTCGATGGCATTGCGGCAGAGCGGACTGGTCGGCGGGTAAGTGTGGTACTGCTGGATCGCGCGGGCCAGCAGCTGCAGGCATTCAGGGATCGCGGCGGAGTCGACAGCCCGGGCGCCGCCACGCGGAGCGGTGGGCGTGGCCGTCCGCGCCTGGCTCGCTTGCGAATCCGTCACACCTGGCGACGAAATGTCAAAGTTGTAATCAGTCGCGCGCGCCTGTATCCCCACGGCTCCTCGGCTCGCAAACGTTCGCTCGGACCAAAACGTGCCACGGCTCAGCGGTTTGCCGGTAGAGACACCCCGGTGTGCGATGGGTCGTCCCTACGGTTTCCGGACCCCGTGGGACCTCGACGCGCAAGATCCAAGCCCGTGCCGGAAATCCGGCAGTGAAGCCCCACCGGGCGCAGCTGGACCCCATAAAATACGGCCGGTACTGCCCTTGCCATCCTGCTTCTGCAGGATCGTGAAAGACCGTCGCGTCAAATCCCAATCTCTCGACTCCCACCGCCCAATGCGGCGCTCTTCGGCGAGTTTTCTTCAATCGGGCGTTGGGATGTGGATGTTGGGAATTGTCTCTCCAGAGATCACCTATGACTTCAACCTCGGACGACCTTCTCATTGGCATGGCGGGCGCGGGCGGCGACGGCATCGTTTCGGCGGGTGAGTCGCTCATCACCGCGGCGGCGCTCGAGGGATACCACGCGATTCTCACCAAGAGCTTCGGTCCGCAGATTCGCGGCGGAGAATCGTCGTTCAGGCTGCGCGTGTCGACCGGCGACGTACTGACCGTCAACGGCGAACTCGACGTCGCCGTGGCGCTCAACTGGGACGACTTCATGCGCTTCGGCTCGGAGCTCCCGGTCGGGACCGGAACGGTCGTCATCTACGACGCGCAGCATACGGGCGACATTCCGCTCACCGCGGTGCGGCCGCGCGAGATTGTCGCGGCGCCGATCGCCCAGCTGGCGCGCGACAGCGCGGGCACGGACAAGGCCAAGAACACCGTCGTTCTCGGGCTCATGGCCGGCTGGTTCGGCTTCACACCTGACGCGCTGGTCGCCGGCATCCGCCGCAAGTTCGCCAAGAAGGGGGACGAGGTCGTCGAGCGGAACGCACGCGCGTTTGCGGCCGGCCTCCAATACGCGGGGGACCATCCGCTGACCGCCGCGCGGGTCCTCTCCCGGCCGGCAGCGGCAAGCCCCAAGCTCCTGACCGACGGAAACGAGATGTGCGGGGCTGCCGCGATCTTCTCCGGCTGCACGTTCTTCGGGGGCTACCCGATCACGCCCTCGACGGAGATCATGCACTATCTCGGTCGCGAGCTCTGGAAGCACGGCGGGGTGGTGTTCCAGGCCGAAGACGAGATTGCCGGCATCGGTGCCGTCGTCGGTGCGTCCTTCGCGGGGAAGAAGGCCATGACGGCGACTTCAGGGCCCGGCATGTCGCTCAAGACCGAGATGCTCGGACTGGCCACGATCGCGGAGTTGCCGCTCGTGTGCATCAACGTGCAGCGAGGCGGGCCCTCCACCGGTATTCCGACCAAGAGCGAGCAGTCGGATCTCTACCAGGCCGTCTTCTCGGCGCACGGCGACGCGGTCCGGCCCGTGCTGGCGCCGACCAGCGTCGCCGACACGTTCGACACGACCGTCGAGGCGTTCAACATCTCCGAGGAGTATCAGACCCCCGTGATCGTCCTGTCCGATGGGGAGATCGCGCAGCGCAAGGAAGTGGTGGATGCGATCGACACGTCGAGGTTCCGCATCGTGGATCGGCGAAAGCCCTCGCCGCCGGAGCTCGAGAGCTACGTGCGCTTCGCGATCACCGAGTCGGGCGTGAGCCCGATCAGCCAGCCGGGGATGGCGGGCGGGAACTATCTCGCCTCGGGCATCGAACACAACGAAGAGGGGGCGCCGACGGCGGCTGGAGCCATTCACGCCCGCATGAACGAGAAGCGGATCCGGAAGCTGGCGCCGATCAAGGCCAGGCGGGAGCTCTTCTCGGTCTACGGGCCGGCCGACGCCCCCATCGGGCTCGTGAGCTGGGGAAGCGTCTCGGGCGTCGTGAGGGAAGCACTCGGTGAGGCCGCCAGGCGCGGCATCAGCGCCAAGCTCATCGTACCCAGGCTGATGTTTCCGGTGGCCTCCCAGATCTACGAGGAGTTCTTCGCGTCGGTGCGCGCCGGCCTGGTGATCGAACAGTCGCATCAGGGACAGCTCTATCGGCTGCTCCGGATGTTCGTGAACGTGCCGAGATGGATGGAGTCGTTTAGCCGGAGCGGTTCCAACCCGTTCACGCCGGTCGAGCTCGTGGGCCGCATCCAGCATCTCGCGACCATCATCGAGCGCGCCGGCGTGGAAGAGTTCGAGCCGCAGCTCGATTGACGATCCTGTCCAGGAAGAGGAAACGACGATGGCTTGTGCAGAGCAGAAGCTGGATCCGAAGGATTTCAAGAGCGATCTGAAGCCGATCTGGTGCCCGGGCTGCGGCGACTTCGGCGTCCTGCAGGCCATTTACCGCGCGCTCGCCGCCTTTGGCCGGCCGCCGCACGAGATCGCGTTCGTCTCGGGGATCGGGTGCTCCTCGCGCATCCCCGGATACACGACCGCCTACGGTTTCAACACCGTGCACGGGCGGGCGCTGCCGATCGCGCAGGGCATCAAGCTCGCGAACCCCGGGCTGCTCGTGCTCGCCGCGGGCGGCGACGGGGACGGGTTCTCGATTGGTGGCGGCCATGTGGCACACGCCGTCCGGCGCAACCTGGACATCACCTACATCGTGATGGACAACCAGATCTACGGCCTCACGAAGGGCCAGCTGTCCCCGACATCCCCGCGAGGCTTGACCACCGCATCGTCGGTCTTTGGAAGCCTCGAGGAACCCGTGAACCCGATCCTCTACCTGCTCGGGTACGGCGCGAGATACGTTGCGCAGGGAACCCCGGCCGACATGGTGCAGCTCTCCACGATCATCGAGGAAGGCCTACGGTTCCCCGGCTTCGCGTTCATCAACGTCCAGTCCCCCTGCGTGACCTTCGGACAGCCGGAGGCGCAGCTCAAGGCGCACAAGACGGGGATGATCAAGCTCGCCTCGATCCAGCACGATCCGGCCGATCGCATTGCTGCCATGTCGCTGGCCCAGGACTACGGCCGCAAGCTGTACACGGGAGTCTTCTACCGCGATCCGGAACCCAGACCCACCTACGAGCAGACTGTCGCCGAGCGTCACCGGTCGCTGACGTCCAGTGCGCCGGCACGCACTGACATCCTGAATGCATTCATCCCCCGATGAACCCCTGAACCGTTTATAATCCCCCCAACTGTGGGCAAGCTCACCATCGTCGTCCTCTACGATCGCTGGGAAGAGCCGGACGAGCCGGGCAGCGGAGCGTCCGACAAGGCGCCGCTGACACGATCGCTCGACAAGAAGGAAGTCGAGGACGAAGTCGCCGACACGCTCGCGAAGCTTGGACACGACCCGACGCTGCACGTGCTCGACGGCTCGATCAGGAGCCTTCATGCGCTGGCGCGCATGGACTGCGACCTGGTGTTCAACCTCGCGGAGTCGTTCGCCGGCAACGACACGGCGGACTACTGCATCACCGCCTACCTCGAGTTGATCAACAAGCGGTTCACCGGATCGGGCTCCCACGGCATGCTGTACGGCCAGGACAAGGCCGTTGCGAAGAAGATCCTCGAATTCCATGGCATCCACACGCCGGTGTTCGCGCGTTCGTTTCGCGGGCGCCTGGACTTCTCGCACGATCTGGAATTTCCGGTGATCGTCAAGCCCGCGCGCGAAGACGGGTCGATCGGGATCGAGTTCAACGCGGTCGTCACCTCCATCCGCGAGCTCATGGAGCGAATCGACTGGCTCCACGCCAACTTCGATTCTCCCGTGCTGATCGAGGAGTACGTCGAGGGCCGCGAGATGTACGTCGGGGTGCTCGGCAACGACAACCCGATGGCACTCCCGGTGGTGGAGCTCGATCTCTCGAAGCTGCCGCAGGGCACGCCACGCATCGCCGGCGCCGAGGTCAAGTGGGGGAAAGGCACGCGCGCGTACCGCGACACGAAGTCGGCGATCGCCGAGGATCTGTCGGAGGAGACAATCGGGCTGCTTCAGACGACGGCCGTCGCCGTCTTTCAGGCGCTGGAGCTGCGCGACTACGCGCGCATCGACATGCGCCTTCGCCCCGACGGCCGAGTGGCCGTCATCGAAGCCAATCCCAACCCCTGGCTGGCGTCCAAGGCCGAGTTCCCGATGGCCGCACGAAGGTCCGGCCGCAACTACACGCAGCTGATCGAAGAAATCGTGGACCTGGCGCTGGCGAGGTACGGGGGAGCTTAGTCGGCGATCCTCCACAAGTACAGCGTTATCTCGTCCCCCCGTTCCGTCGTGAACTGATCGATCCGATCGGCGGGCCAGCCCGGACCCATACTGAAAGCGTGAGAGACGATTCGAGCGCCGGGGCGCAACTGCCTCTTCAGCATCGGCCTGAGCTTCGCGTTTCCCGACGCGAGCAGATACAGCGTCACGACGGTCGCCTGGGACACGTCCGCGGTCATCGCATCGTCGAGTCGGAACTCGACGAGGTGTTCCACTCCCGCTGCTTTCGCGTTCGACTTGGCTTCTGCGATCCGCCTCGGATCGATATCGATCCCGATCCCGCGCGCGCCGTACTTCGCCGCCGCGGCGATCGGAATCCGGCCATCGCCGCAGCCGAGGTCGTACACCACGTCGGACCTGGTGACCGCGGCCAGGCTCAACATGCGATCGACGATGTCGTGGGGCGTGGGCACGTAGGGAGCCAAGCTCTGCTGTATGGACAGAGCCAGAACGGCTGCCAGGGTGGTGGCGAGCGGGCGGATCATGGCCGGATCATACCCCCTCCGTGGGCTCGGGCATTCGGCCGCAAACCCTTCCCGACAGGCCGGTTAGCCCCAGGGGGCGCGAGGTGCCGGAGCGCCGGATCGACTCGGCCAGGGAAGCCAGGATCAGCGAAAACACCCGATTTTACGAGGGTTTTTCGTTGCCTGGCTCCTCTGATTGGGCTATACTGATTGAACTGCACGTCGGGCGCACACCTAACCTACTCACCTTATTGTTGGGGGACATGTGACATTTCAGGTTGGTGACAAGGTCATTTACCCAAATCACGGACTCGGCGTCGTTCAGGGCATCGAAACAAAAACCATTCTCGGCACCACCTGCGGCTTTTACCATCTCCGGATGGTCGCGAACGAGACGACCGTGCTCGTTCCAGTCGACAATGTTGACGGCGTCGGCCTTCGGCGCGCGATCAACGATCAAGAGATCGATCGTCTTTTCTCTCTCCTCGGCGACGGCAAGATCGACAATCACCAGAACTGGAAGGGGCGGTTCAAGGACAACTCGGACCGGATGCGTACCGGATCCATCTACGACGTTGTCGAAGTCCTGAAGAGCCTGACCTTCCTCGCCCGGTCGAAGAACCTCTCGTTTCGCGAGAAGCGCATGCTCGACCGCGCCAAGTTCCTCGTGATCTCCGAGATTTCCGAAGTCTCTCGCGAGAACACAACTCTCGTCGAACAGAAAGTCGATCTCGCGCTGGAGCGTTGTTTTACGATGAAGAACCGCTCCATCGCTCGCGCCAAGGCGGCCAAGGCGACACCCACCACCAGGGTGAGCGCCCGCAGGACCGCCAAAGCCTCCTAGGTAGCGGCGGCTTGCCGACCTCAGGCCGGAAGCTCTACGGGCTTCCGGCCTTTTTCTATATCATCGCGCTCCGCTGCTCCCGTGCGTACTTTCATCGCTGCGATCCGCTCGCTTGCCGCATACGTTGGGGTGGGCCTCTACATTCTGCTCGTCGGCCCGCCATGCGTCGTGCTGGCGCTCACGCTCGGCAACCCGGCGATCCTCTATCGCGCCGGCCATCGCGGCGTACAGCTCGGCCTCGCGCTGAGCGGCATCCGCTATACGGTCCGGGGCGCCGGGAACATCCAGCGGCACCGCGCGGCGGTCTACGCGGTCAACCACGCCAGCAACGTCGAGCCGCCGATCATCTTCGAGGCGCTGAAGGACCTGTTCCCCCGGCTGCGGATTCTCTACAAGGCTGAATTGCGCCGCCTCCCGATCCTCACCCGCGCGTTCGACCTGGCCGGCTTCGTGCCGCTCGAGCGCGGCAACCGCGACCAGAGCCTGCCCGCCATCGAGCGCGCCGCGCAGGCCTTGCGGGAGGGCAACTCGTTCCTGATTTTTCCGGAAGGCACCCGCAGCCACAGCGGCGAGCTGTTGCCGTTCAAGAAAGGCGGCTTCATCATGGCGCTCACCGGGCAGGCGCCGGTTGTACCGGTCGCCATCTCCGGCGCGCGCTCCGCGATGCGCAAGGGGAGCCCCATCATCAACCCGGTCACGGTCCGGGTATCGTTCGGCACACCGGTCGAGACGGCCGGGCTCACCATCGACGACCGCGATACCCTCATCGCCAGGGTGCGCGGCCAGGTTGAGGCGATGCTGCGCGAGGTGTAATCTCAATTGAGGAGCTGCGATGCTTGAAATCCTGGCGACGCTCGGCCGGACGATGGGCTTTTCGTTCGCGGCGGGGATCAACCTGTATGCGACAGTGGCCATCCTTGGCCTGGCGAAGCGTTTCGGGTGGGTTCAGCTCCCGGAACAGTTCGCCGTCTTCGACAACGACCTCGTTATCGCCGTCGCTGGCGTGCTCTTTGTCATCGAGTTCATCGCCGACAAGATTCCCTGGGTGGATACCCTGTGGGATGCCGTGCACACGGTGATCCGGCCGGTTGGTGGGGCCTTGATCGCCGTCGCCACGCTCGGTGAGGCGAGCCCGGCGGTCGAGGGGCTCGTCGCTCTGCTCGGCGGCACGCTTGCCGCGGGGACCCATTTCACGAAGGCTGGGACGCGGGCCGTGGCCAACACCAGTCCCGAACCGGTTTCGAACTGGATCCTGAGCTTCGCCGAGGACGGCTTCGTGATCGCGCTCGCTGCCCTGGCGCTGAAATTCCCGGTCGCCGCCGCGATCGTGGTCATCACCTGCGTCATCCTGATGATTGCGTTCGCGGCCTGGATCATCGCCGCCGTGCGCCGCCGGTGGGGCGGCCGAACGGCCGTGTCGGTGTGACCTCGCTGCGCCGACACGGCCGTTCGGCCCGGAGGTGAACACGAAGGTACGACGTCCAATAGCACCGTGTCCATCACGTCGTCGTGTTCGTCGTGATTCCCGCGGCGCCGTCTCGTGCACGGCGGAGGGCGGCCCGAAAAATCACCCCCCAGTCGAGAACGTGAGCGCCCAGGGCTCGAGCGGCTGTCCGTCGACGGCAGTGATTCCCTCGAGCAGTTCCACCTTGATCGTCTGGAACGGCTCCAGCGGCTTGGCGAACCTGATCGCCAGCGCGCGATTGCCTTCGTTGTAATCAACCGTGAACGGCGGCGGCTCGGGGGGGGCGCCGCCTTGGGTCGGTCCGACATACGTGACCCGCACCCGGTCGCGAAACGAGCGGCCGATCATGTCCCAGGAGAACTGGATGCGCACGGCGGTCGTGCGCTCCACAGCGGCCTCATCCGGAACGGGCGCGCTGAACACGACTTCCGGCGGCGGCGCTTTCGGGGCCGGCGGCAGCTCCACCTCCGCGGCCGCTTCGGCCGGCTCGGTGGTGAGCTCCATGGACTTCGCCTCGATCCAGACGGCGTTGCCTTCCGTGCGGACCAGTCCATTCACCCTGAGCCATTTGCCCGTATCGACCCGCGCCCCGGGATCGAGGTTGAAATCCTTGCCGCGCGGTTGCACGCCGCTCGTCCAGATCGCCGCGTCGGCCGACTGCAGCACGAAGTCCCAGCGCGACTTGTTCAGCGGACCCGGCAGGTCGGCGTAGAGGTTGCGGCCGCGGAACCGTCCGACGACCGTGACCTCGCGGTCGGCGTAGCGATCGGGCGCCATCGCGATCGCGCGCAGGCTGGCGTTGGCCGGTAGCTGCGAGTCCAGCATGACGGCGCCAACGATCACGAACAGCTCCTCACGCGCCGGCCATCGTCCGTTCGTGACCGTTTCCAGCAGGCGTTTGAAGTCGTAGGTCGAGAAACGGCTGTCGTCCGCGTTGATCCGGCCCAGGTCCCAGAACTCGCCCCGGATTTCCCCATCGGAGCGTGAGGGCTGTTCCTTCCAGAAGACGAACACCTGCGGGATGGCGCGTTTTCCGAATGCGGCCTCGTCCACCACGACCTGCAGCCGCGACTCCTCGCCGGCCTGCACGACCTGGCCGTAGACCGCCACGCGCTTGCCGTGGAAGAACGCCGGCGAGGCGAGGAGTGCCTGGGGAGTGGTCGCAATCCGGCCCGGGCCCTGCGCCGGCAGCGCAGACGACACGAGAAGGCAGAGGCCGGATGCGGCCAGGAGCTTACGCAAGTTTCCGTTGTCCGACACGGGACAGAATCACACCCAGGACGAAGAAGAGCAGGCCCCCGGCGACCAGGCCCCCGGTTCCGTCGTGCAGGAACCCGATCGGAGCAAGAGGATTCGCGCCGTCGGCCTCGGGGATCAGCTCGCGGCCGAACAGGATCGCATACAGGATACCGGCCAGCGATCCGCCCGCAATCAGGCCCGAGCTGAACAGCGTACCGGAGCCGACCTCCGACTCCTCGACAATGCCGGTCTTCTTCTCCACATACGCGCGGACGAGGCCGCCGACGAAGATCGGCGCGGTCGTGGCGATTGGCAGATACGAGCCGACCGCGAACGACAGCGAATGGATGCCGCAGAGCTCCAGCGTAATGGCGATGAAGACGCCGACCAGCACGAGGCCCCACGGGAGGTTCTGGCTGAGGAGACCGCGGATGATGGTCGCCATCAGCGTGGCCTGGGGCGCCGGCAGCGCGTCGGAGCCGATGGTCATCACCTCGTGAAGATACAGCGTCGTGTATCCGATGATCAGCGCCGAGGCGAGCACGCCGATGATCAACCCGTACTGCTGATATCTCGGCGTCGCGCCCACGATGTACCCGGTCTTCAAATCCTGTGAGGTGGCTCCCGCGTTCGCCGCGGCGATGCACACGAGCGCGCCGACACAGAGCGCGATCGGCGCGTAGTAGTCACCGGTCCAGCCGAGCCCGACGAAGATCGTGCACGTGAGGATCAGCGTCGCGATGGTCATGCCGGAGACTGGGTTCGACGACGAGCCGATGAGCCCGACGATCCTCGACGAGACGGTCACGAAGAAGAAGCCGAAGACCACGACCAGGATTGCCGCGAGCGGGTTGTACTGGGTCGGCAGGCCGGGCGCAAGCGCGAGGAAGATCGCGAGCAGCAGCGTGCCCACCAGCACAATCGCCATCGGAATGTCCCGCTCGGTGCGCACCCGTGCGGGACCGCTACCTTTCGCGCCGAAGTCCTTGACGCTCTCCCTGAACGACGAGACGATCGTCGGAATCGTGCGCCCCAGCGTGATCAGTCCGGCGGCCAGCACCGCCCCGGCGCCGGTGTAGCGGATGTAGGCGCTCCAGAGCTGGTTCGGCGTCATCTGATCGATGCGCAGCCCGCTCGCCGGAACAGGCGGGAAGGGGACCGTCATGTAGTTCCCCATGATGCTGAGCAGCGGCAGCAGCACGAGCCAGGAGAGCACGCCTCCCGCGAACATCACGCCGGCGATCCGCGGTCCGATCACGTAACCGACCCCCATGTATTCGGGGGAGATGTCGACGTTCAGGGTCGCATTCGGGAAGAGGCTCGTGCGGCCCAGCGAGCGGCCGATTGCAGTGGGGAAGACCTGGAAGATCCACGACAGGCTCTTCCAGAGCGCGCCGACGCCCAGCCCCATGAACACCGTCTTGGCGAGCGCGCCGCCACGCTCGCCTGCGATCAGCACGTCGGCGCAGGCCGTCCCCTCGGGATAGGGAAGCACGCCGTGCTCCTTGACGATGAGGGCCCGGCGGAGCGGTACCATCATCAGCACGCCGAGGATGCCGCCGGCAAACGCGAGCATCGTGATCTGGAAGTAGTTGAAGTAATCAGGGCCGCGCGGCGTCAGAAAGATCAGCGCCGGGATCGTGAAGACGACGCCAGCTGCCACCGACTCGCCCGCCGAGCCGATCGTCTGCACGATGTTGTTTTCCAGAATCGTCGAGCCTCCGAACCGCTTCAGCACGGAGATGGCGAGGACGGCGATCGGGATGGAGGCGCTCACCGTCAGCCCGGCGCGCAGCCCCAGGTAGACGGTGGAGGCGCCGAAAAGCAGCCCGAACATCGCGCCGAGCACGATCGCCTTTACGGTGAACTCGGCTGGCGATTGCGTGGCTGGCACGTAGGGCTGGAACGTTTCGCGAACGGCGGTGGTGGTCCTGACGGCGGGCGTATGAGCCATATGGGGGCTGATATTAGCAAAACAGCCGCGCGGTGACCGTTTTCGGCCGTGGGCCGGACCGGGCCGGCCAAGGTCTGCTGCTCTGCCTGGGCCAATAGCCTGCTAAAATCGACTGCTTGTGAAGAATCCGAACAAGCGAGCCGGTGCGGCCGCGCGCTCCGGCGAGACCGGGATCGAGCCAGCCGGCTGGCGGGACGTGGGCGAGCCGGTCTCGGAGTTGACCACCAACCGTCTCTCCGTCTACCTGCGATGCCTGAACCACCTCGACGCGGCCGGTGTCCGGACTATCTCGTCCCATGCCCTGGCCGAGCAGTTCCACCTCAACGCCGCGCAAATCCGCAAGGATCTCGCGCACTTCGGCGAGTTCGGCGTGAGAGGCGTGGGCTACTACGTCAAGGAGCTGCGACGGCATTTGCGGCAGATCCTCGGGCTGGACAAGCGCGTCCGGGTCGCGATCATGGGCGCAGGGAACCTCGGCCTGGCACTGGCCGACTATCCGGGGTTCAGGCTCGAAGGCTTTGAGATCGTGGCGATGTTCGACGCCGATCGCCACAAGGTCGGCCAGCGTTCGCGCGGCGGCGTACCGATCCACGACGTGCGCGAGTTTCGCCGCACGGTGCGGCGCGAACGGATCACGATAGCCGTCATCGCCGTGCCGGCCGAGGCCGCCCAGTCGGTCCTGGACACGGTGGTCGGCGCCGGCATCAAGGCCGTGCTGAACTTCTCTCCGGGCGCCCTGCAGGCGCCGCCGGAGGTGAAGGTGAAAAGCGTGGATCTGACCGTCTCGCTCGAGAGCCTCTCGTTCTTTCTCGCCCAGGGGGATGCCAATGGCGAATGATGCGTCCAGAGGACAACGCCGTGCTCGAGAGGCTCAGCCGCGACGCACAGCACGAACCGGAAAGGCGCTGTCGCACGTCGATCCCGCCGGGCAGATCCGGATGGTGGACGTGAGCGACAAGCCCATTTCGGCCAGAGACGCAGTCGCCCGTGGACGAATCCGGCTATCGCGGGAGGCGCTGCGCCTGATTCGCGCAGGGGCGATCAGGAAGGGCGACCCGCTCCAGAGCGCACGCCTGGCCGGGATCATGGCGGCGAAGCGTACGTCGGAGCTGATCCCGTTGTGCCACCCGTTGCCGCTTTCACACGTCGAGGTGACGTTGTCGGAAGAGGCTGACGGATATCGGATCGAAGCGCAGGCCCGCACGGCGGCGCAGACGGGTGTCGAAATGGAAGCGCTGACTGCCGTGGCGGTTGCGGCGCTCACGATCTACGACATGGTCAAGGCCGTGGACAAGCACATGGTGATCGACGAGATCAGGCTGATCGAAAAACACAAGACCCCGGTGTCGTCCTCCCGTTGACCCAATCGAGCCGGCATGCTGATCCTCATCGCCATCCACAGTCCGTTCGCCGTGTGGAACGTGCCGGGCGAGCACGTCTCCAGGCTGCGGCGCGAGTTTCCCGCGCACACGTTCCTGCACGCCACCGACGACGCGCAGGCGCTGGCGCTGATGCCCGAGGCGGACGTGGCCTTTTCGTCGCAGATCGGCCGCGAACACCTGCAGGCGGCCCGGCGCCTGAAGTGGATCCACAGCCCGGCGGCAGGCGTCGGCGGAATGCTGTTTCCCGAGATGATCGAGAGCGGCGTCACGATCACCAACTCTCGTGGCATGTCCGCGGACACGATGGCCGAGCACGTGCTCGCCGTCACGCTGGCGCTCTTTCGCAACCTGCCGCTGGCGGTGGTGCGGCAGTTGGAACGTGCGTGGGCGCAGGACGAGATCAGCGATCGTCACAACCGGACGCTGCAGAGCTCCCACGTGCTGGTTGTCGGGCTGGGTACGATCGGCGCGGCCGTCGCGCGTCGGATGGCCGCGCTCGGCGCGTGGGTCACCGGGATTCGCCGGCGCACCGACGCGTCTCCGGTCGAGGGCGTGTCGAAGGTGCTCGGTCCGGATGGATTGATCGGCGCTCTGGGGGCCGCCGACGTCGTCGTCCTCGCTGCCCCGCACACGCTGGCGACACGCGGCCTGATCGGCGCGCGCGAGCTTGCCGCCATGCGATCGGACGCCCTGCTCGTGAACGTCAGCCGAGGCCGCCTCGTGGACGAGACCGCACTCGCCGCAGCATTGGAGAAGGGCCGCATCGGCGGCGCCGCCCTGGACGTCTTCGAACGCGAACCCCTTCCGCTCGAGAGCCGGCTGTGGAGCATGCCGAACGTCCTGATTACGCCGCACACCTCGGGCTTTCGGCCGGATCACTGGGACGCCGCCGTCGCCCTCTTCGCGAGCAACCTGCGACGCTTCGAAAGCGGGGAGCCGCTCCTGAACGTCGTGGACAAAGAGGCGGGGTACTGAGAACGCACATTGCGGGTTCGGTGATTGCAGATCGCAATCTGCAATCACGGAATCTGCGGTGTGCAAGTCTATAATCGTCCGGTGCCCGTCGCCCCCAGCGAACCGGAGACCTCCGTCGCAACGATTGCCGACCTTCCGTTCCACGTCCTTGGGCGATTCGCGACGCCGCGGGCCGTGGGGCAGTGTCGGTCGGGCAAGATAGAAGCGCTTTCCTCGAAAGAGGTGTTCGAGCGCATCCGGGACCTCTCGCTGGGGTTCGGGGCGCTCGGCGTGGAGCCGGGCGATCGGGTGGCAATCATGGCGGAAAGCAGGCCGGAATGGTTGCTTGCCGACCTGGCCATCCTCGCGGCGGGTGGAGTCACCGTTCCAATCTACGCGACGCTTTCGCCGGCGCAGGCGCACTACATTCTCCAGGACGCAGCCGCGAAGCTCGCGGTTGTCTCGACCCGCCTTCAGCTCGACAAAATCCAGGAGGTTCGACACCAGCTCCCGGCGCTCGAAGCCATCATCGTGATGAACGAGGCGGAGGCAACGGGAAGCCCTTCGATCCTGCCGTTCAGCGCCGTTGCGGAGCGCGGCCACACACGGATGTCGGCCGAGTGGGGCGCGGGGCGCGAGTTCCGCGAAGCGACCCGGCGCATCACGCCTGACGCGCTGGCCACGATCATCTACACGTCGGGGACCACGGGCGAGCCCAAGGGCGTGATGCTCACGCACGGAAACCTCGTCGCGAACATGCTCGCGTCGGCCACCGTGCTGGACGTTTCCGAGGAAGATGTCGCGCTGTCGTTTCTCCCGCTGAGCCACGCGTTCGAGCGGCTGGTGGCGTATATCTATCTGTACTGCGGTGTCGCCATCATCTTCGCCGAGACCATCGAGACGATTGCCGCCGACCTGAACCTCGTGCGGCCGACGATTGTGACCGGCGTGCCACGCGTCTTCGAGAAGATGCACGCGCGGATCATGCACAAGGGTGGGTCAGCGCCCGGGATCAGGGGCGCCCTGTTCAACTGGGCGATCAACGTCGGGATTGCCGCCGGCACGGCGACGCTTCGGGGGAAGTCGCCCGGCCTGCTGACCTCGCTCCAGTTCCCGCTGGCCGACCGCTTGGTCTTCTCCAAGATCCGGGAAGGGGTCGGCGGCCGCCTCCGCTATTTGATCTCCGGCAGCGCGCCGTTGTCGCCGAGCATCGCCGAATTCTTCCAGGGCATCGGCATTCCGATTCTGGAAGGCTACGGGCTGACCGAAACCGCACCGGTTCTGACGGTCAACCCGCCCGACGCGCCGCGGATCGGCAGCGTCGGCACGGCGCTCCCGGGCGTGGAGCTGAAAATTGCCTCCGACGGCGAGATCCTCGCGCGCGGCGCCAACATCATGTCGGGCTACTACAACAAGCCGGAGGCGACGGCCGCGGCGCTGAGAGACGGCTGGTTCCACACAGGCGACATCGGGACACTCGACGAGCAGGGCTACCTGAGAATCACCGACCGCAAGAAGGACCTGCTCGTCACCTCGGGCGGTAAGAAGATCGCGCCGCAACCCATCGAGGCCACACTCAAGCAGAGCCCCCTCGTGTTCGAGGCGGTCGTTCTGGGCGACCGGCGGAAGTACGCCTCGGCGCTCATCGTCCCGGACTTCACGGCGCTGGAGCGCCGTCTGAAGGACCTCGGCCGCCCCGCCGGAGGCCGCGAGGAACTGGTCCGCCGTCCCGATGTGATCGCGCTCTACCAGGAAGTCGTGGACGCCCTGAACCGCGAGCTGTCGCAGTTCGAGCGCATCAAGAAATTCGCGCTGCTGCCGGCGGAGTTCACCATCGCAAGCGGCGAGCTGACGCCCACGCTGAAGGTCAAACGCAAGGTCGTCGAACAGCGCTGGAAGGACGCCATCGAAGGGCTCTATGGGGAAGAGTGAAAGCCGCCAGACCGAACGATGGGTGACGCATCAGCCGTCCATGCGCAGCGAAAGCCGCGGCGCGAGCGTCAGAAGATGCGCGCCGCAGGCAGCGGCCACCAGCGCAGCTGCACCTTGCCGATGATGTACTTCTTCGGCACGTACTTCCAGTGGCGGCTGTCGGAACTGTTGTTGCGATGATCGCCCATCACGAAGTAGTAGCCTTCGGGCACGACCTCCGGGCCCCAGTCGTCGTGGCTCCGGTACTCCATCGGGACGTAGTCGTCGTTGATCGGCACGTCGTTGCGGTAGACGCGCCCATCCACGATGCGCACCTGCTGGCCCTGCTCGGCGATGACCCGCTTGACGAACGACTTGTCGGGGTTCAGCGGGTAATAGAGCATGACGATATCGCCCACCTGGGGTTCGCCCAGACGGTACGCCAGCTTGTTGACGATGAGGCGGTCCTGATCGGCGAGCGTAGGAGCCATGCTCTGACCCTCCACGCGGGCCACCTGGAAGCCGAAGGTCACGATGAGCGTCGCGTAGACCGCCGCAGAAGCGAGCGTCTTGAGCCAGGCAACGACCTCCTCTACCACGCGGTTGACGCCGATGGCACTACCTTCGAACGGCCGGCGCGGATCCTCCGCTCCTCCGGTCATGGCGCGCGTCATGGCTGGGACCGGCTCGGCGGCCATGAGCGGCTCCGGCCCGACGAATGGATCGACGGCGGGCGGGGGTTCGGGTCTGCGGAACGACTCGAATGACTCCGGCAGTGGAATCGGCGGTGGCGCGTAGGGGTCCTGAGGGTTGTTGTCGCTCATAGCCTGAGATACTCGCGGAGCCGCTTGGTCTGCGAACGGCTCACTGGGATTTCGCTGCCCTTGGCATCCTTCATCTTCAGTATGTAGTTACGGCTGAACCAGGGCACGATTTCGCGAATCTTGTTGATGTTCACAAGGTGCGACCGATGCACCCTCCAGAATACCCCGGGATCGAGCCGCGCCTGTAATTCATCCAGTGTCCGATAGTTGGACGTTCCTGACAAGCTGTTCGTTGCGACCGTTATGACGTCGTCGTCGACCGAGGCGTGGACGACCTCGTCCGCATGAATGAGCAGAAAGCGGTCGCCGACCTTGAGCGCAAGCTGCTCACGTCGGCCTGTCCGCTCGCCCAGCATCTGCAGGAGGCGATCCAGATCGCCGCCGGCGGGGGGCCGGGTGGCCCGTTCCGACTGCATGCGCCGGCGCACCCGCTCGATGGCGGTCTCGAGGCGCGCCGATTCCACAGGCTTCAGAAGATAGTCGACGGCATTGACGTCGAAGGCCTCGATGGCGTGACGGTCGAAGGCGGTCACGAACACCAGTTGCGAGTCCAGGCCGGTCTCGAGAAGCCGTCGGGCCACCTCGAACCCGGTGAGCCCCGGCATCTGGACGTCCAGCATCACGAGGTCGGGCGCCTGGTCTTCGATGATCCGCAGGGCTTCGACGCCGTCACCCGCCTGGGCTACCAGGTCGATCCCGTTGAGCTGGCTCAACAGGAAACAGAGCTCCTCCCGCGCCAACTGCTCGTCGTCGACCACCACGGTACGAAGGCTGTTCATTTCAGGCGGAGATCTTCGCTGGGACGACGAGCTCGGGGATGACGATGCGGGCGCAGGTCCCCTGGCCTGGGACGCTGTCGAGCTGGAGCTCATAATTCGCGCCGTAAATTACGCGGAGCCGCTCGTTTACGTTACGGAGGCCGATGCCTCCATCCCTCGTCCGGCTGGCGGCGGTGACGCCCACGCCGTTGTCGATGACGTCGATGGTGGTGTGGCCGTCCCGCCGCAGGCACCGTATCATTATCCGCCCTTCGCCGACCTTCTGCGAGAGCCCGTGCTTGATGGAATTCTCGACCAGCGGCTGAAGCAGCATGCTCGGCACCACGATCTCGAGACACTCAGGGTCGATCGATTTCTCGATGATCAGTTTCGGCCCGAACCGCACCGCCTCGATGTCCAGGTACTCGTCGATCGCCTCCAGTTCCTCGCGCAAGGTCACGAAGTGCTCCTGGCTGCGCAACAGCCGGCGAAGCAGCCCTGAAAGCTTCACGATGAGCATCCGGGCGGTTTCGGGCTGCGATCTGATCAGCGACGAGATCGACGTGAGCGTGTTGAACAGGAAGTGCGGGTTGATCTGGCTGGCCAGCGCTTCCACCCGGGCAGCCATCAGCAGCTTCTCCTGCTCCTGCAAGCGATGTTCGATGCGGGCGCTGTTCCAGATCTTGATGGGGATCGCCACGCAGAGGACGGTGGCGAGGACGACGAGCGCGTACAGCCACCAGGTCGGGGGCGCATAGTAGAAGATGCGGGCGTGCCCGAAGCGGTGCCCCAGCGCCTGCCGGGTCAGCTCGAGGCCGATTGGCGCCGCGAGGAGAATCACGACCCAGTCAATCTGAAAGCGCCGGACGAGCCGCCAGACGTTCCGATGCAGGTCGGTGAAGAAGAGCGGCGAGAAGTGCCAGATGGCTTCTTTCGGGCAGATCTCCCGGAGGCCGCCCCCGGCGAAGCCGCATCCGATCGCGAACGGCAGGGCTATCCACTCGCCGCCCACGAAGGCCGGCAGCCCGACCATGGTTCCGACAATCGCGCCGGCATAGGGGCCGGCCAGCAAGCCGGCCAGGAAGGATCCAGCCAGCGTGACGTCGGCGGCCTCGTAGTTCAGGAGCATTCGCGCGATGACGCCGGCCGTCAGCGGCAGCCCCAGACTCGCGGCGAACACGAGCCGCTCGGGCCAGTCGCGTTTTTCGGTGAGGAGGATTCGGCGGAACCACGGGAAGCGAACGAGCATCGTGGAGAGCACCGCCACGACGGCAAGCTGCACCATCAGGGTCGTGAGCAGCACCTGCTCCGCCGTCAGGAAGCGGGCATCCTGCGACATCTGATACCGCGTAAGTATAGCATCTACTGCCATTTGGCCGCGGCGGGCCGGCCGCATGTGTTTGGATCCACCGGCGGCCCTGATATGATCCGGCCATGATTCGTCCGTTCATCATCGGGTTCGCCACGACGCTCAAGCACTTCTTCAAGCCGAAAATCACCGTCAACTATCCCGACCAGAAGATTCCGGTCTTCCCGAAATATCGCGGCAAACAGGTGCTGATGCGTGACGAGAACGGCCTCGAGAAGTGCGTCGCGTGCGGCCTGTGCGCCGTCGCCTGTCCGGCCGACGCCATCTACCTCGAGGCGGCCGAGAACGACGGCTCGGTCCAGGCGGGCCCCCGCTACGCGAAGATCTACCAGATCCATAAGACGCGCTGCATCTTCTGCGGCTACTGCGAGGAAGCGTGTCCCGTGTCCGCCATCTTCATGGGCAAGGACTACGAGCTGGCGGTCTACAGCAACAAGGACTTCATCTGGGACAAGAAGGACCTGCTGGTGCCGGCGATATCATCGCGCGATGTCGCGATCGGGTGATGATATCGCTTGATGACGTTTGGCGCCCTCGGTGACATCCACGGCGACTTCGCGGCGGCACGTCGCATCATGCGGCGCCATCCGGAAGTTCCCTTCTGGGTCTGCGTGGGCGATCTCGCCAACGAGCGTGGCCAATACGAGCCCGTCGATGCGCCGCTCTACTGGATCAAGGGCAACAACGAGAACTTCGATTTGATCGCATCCGGCGCGTTCCCCGACCACCTGCACTACCTTCCCGCCGCCACGCCGGTCCATCTTTCGGGTGTGACGATTGCCGGGCTGGGGGGCACGTTCGCGCCGACGGTGTACGACACGCCCGCATCCGACCTGCCGCATCCGGTCAAACGGACCGCGAAGGCGACCGAACTGGCCGACCGCCGCCGGCATTTCGTGCGCGAAGAGGTGGACGCCTGCAAGGCGCTTCGTGGTGTCGATCTGTTCCTGACGCACGAAGCGCCACGGCCCTACATTGTCGGTGGACGGGCCGGATCGCGCGGAATCGATGCGGGCAAGACGCCGGTGAACGAGATTCTGGCTGAGATGCAGCCGCGGCTTCACCTCTTCGGGCATCACCATCGGTTCAGCGATCAGGTGCGTGAGGGTGTCAGGTCGGTAGGCCTGGATCAGGTCTCGACGTCCTACCTGCTGATCGACGCGAAGAGTCTGGAGCCGACGAAACGAGAACCCGGGTAATCGCCGGGCGTCTGCTGGCCGGCAACGGTCGGGAGATTAGGCATTTACGACTGCATCAGCGCCCTGTACCATAGAGATTGCACCCAATTCATGCGCAAGCCCTCATTCCTGGAAGAGCTGGACCGTCGCGTTCTCGTCTGCGACGGTGCGACCGGTACCATGCTCTACGCCAAGGGCATCTTCCTCAATCGCTGCTTCGATGAGCTGAACCTTACCCAGCCGGATCTCGTTGCTGAGGTGCATCAGCAGTATGTACGCGCGGGCGCAGACGTGATCGAGACGAACACGTTTGGCGCCAACAGGGTGAAGCTCGGCGCGTTCGGCCTCGCCGACCGGCTCCATGCGATCAACGTGCAGGGGGCGCGCATCGCCCGGCACGCCGCGCGAGAGCAGGCGTGGGTGGCGGGCGCGATCGGACCGCTGGGTATCCGCATCGAGCCATGGGGCCGGACCGGGGTGGACGAGGCGGAGGCCTGGTTCGGCGAGCAGGCGCGCGCGCTCCTCGAAGGCGGCATCGACCTCTTCGTGCTCGAGACGTTCCGGGACCTGAACGAGATCGGGGCCGCGATTCGGGCGGTCCGTGCGTTGTGCGATCTGCCGATCGTCGCCCAGGTCACGACGGAAGAAGGCGGCAACACGCTCGACGGCACCGCGCCCGAAACATTCGTGCCGGAGATCGAGCGGCATGGCCCCGACGTGGTCGGCCTCAACTGCAGCGTCGGCCCGGCCGCGATGCTGGAAGCGATCGAGCGTATGGCGCGCGTCGCGACGCGCCGCCTGTCGGCCCAGCCCAACGCGGGGCTCCCCCGCGACATCGAAGGGCGAAACATCTACCTGTGCTCGCCCGAGTACATGGCGTCGTATGCGCGCCGCTTCATCAATGCGGGCGTGCGCCTCGTGGGCGGCTGCTGCGGGACGACGCCGGATCACATCAGGCAGATCAAGCTTGCGGTGCGGGCGCTGGCCCCGGCGAAGGTGGCCGGCGCCTCCCGAGGCGGCGAGCGGGACGCGAAGGCAGAGGCAGCGAACGTTACCGTCGTGCCGCAGGCCGAGAAGTCCCGGATGGCGAACACTCTGGCCCGGGGCGGCTTCGCTGTGAGCGTCGAGCTGGTGCCGCCGCGTGGCTATCGCGCCGAATCCATGGTCGAACAGGCGCGTCAGTTGCGCATTCACGGCGTGGACGTCGTGGCTGTTCCCGACGGCCCGCGCGCCTCGGGCCGCATGAGCGCGCTCGCGGCGGCCTACATGCTCCAGCAGCAGACCGGCGTGGAGCCGATCCTGCACTACGCCTGCCGGGACCGGAACCTGCTCGGCATGCAGTCGGACCTGCTCGGCGCGCATTCGATGGGCATCAGGAACCTGCTCATCGTGACCGGCGATCCGCTGCGCGTGGGCGACTATCCCGACGCGACGGCGGTCTTCGATGTCGATTCCATCGGGTTGACCAACGTCGTCTCCCGGTTGAACCGTGGCGTGGACATAGGCGGCCAGTCCATCGGCCAGCCGACCGCATTTCACACTGGCGTCGCCGCGAATCCGGCGGCGATTGACCTCGAGCAGGAAGTCCGCCGATTTCGATACAAGGTGGAGGCGGGCGCGGAGTTCGCCGTCACACAGCCCGTGTTCGACGCGGGAGCGCTGCAGCGATTTCTGGGGAGGATCGCGGATTTCCGCATCCCGATCATCGCAGGGTTGACACCGCTCGAGAGCCTGCGCCACGCGGAGTTCATGGCCAACGAGCTGCCCGGCGTCCGCGTGCCGGACGAGATCGTCGAGCGGATGCGCCGCGCCGATACCGCGGGCCACGCGCGGGCGGAGGGCATTGCGATCGCCAGGGAAACGCTCGCCGCCATTCGTCCCCTCGTGCAGGGTGTGCAAATCTCCACGGCGGCCGGCGCGGCGGAGACGGCGCTGACCGTGATGGAAGCGGTCGAAGCATGATGCGGCCGTAAGGTCAGCCGCGCGCTTGCTCCAGCACAACCAGAGCAGATATAGTCCCCCCCGCTGGCGTACACTGGGGTCAGATCTTGTTTCTTGCAAGGCCCAGGGGGTGCCGTCTTGGCCTTGCAAGAAACAAGATCTGACCCCAGCCCCAGCGGCGAGGGCTTCGTATGTGCATGCGGATGGAGACGTTTTGATGGCCTTATTCGATCGCAAGGCTGAGTCCGAGGACGAGATGGTGGCGGGCTCGGATGCGGCAACACGGGCGCTCTCGGTGACGGCAGTCGAAAACGATTTCGTCGAGGGCGTCTACGACAAGCTGGCGAAGGTCTACGACCTGATCTTCGGTCCCACGCTCCACCCAGGCCGCCTGCAGGCTATTCAGCGCATGAATATCCAGCCCGGCGAGCGCGTGCTCGAGGTGGGTGTCGGCACCGGTATCAACCTGTCGCTCTACCCGAAGCAGGCGACGGTCACCGGGATCGATTTTTCCTCCTCGATGCTCGAGAAGGCGCGCGAGCGCGCCGCCCGCAAGGGGCTCCGCACCATGCGGCTCCTCCAGATGGACGCGGCCGACCTGAAGTTCGCCGACGACTCGTTCGACATCGTCTACGCGCCCTATCTGATCAGCGTCGTGCCCGATCCGGTGAAGGTGGCGAAAGAAATGCGTCGCGTCTGCCGGCCGGGTGGCCGCATCATCTTCCTGAACCACTTCCTGAGCCCCAACGGGGTGCTGTCGAGGATCGAACGGTTGATCTCGCCCTTCACCATTCACATCGGTTTCAAGGCCGATCTCGATCTGCCAGCGTTCCTCGCGCAGGCCGAGCTCCAACCCGTATCAATCGAGAAGGTGAACGTGCCGCGCATCTGGTCGTTGGTCACGTGCGTGAAGGACTGACACTCGCCAGCACGTCCGGAGTGCCGCGGCGCCCCTACGCCGGGCCACCTCATGTCTCGAGTCGCTCCCGTTAACGCTGATTGTCCGCCGCTGCCCCGCTGGGCCCTCGCCGCTGATGCAGTCGCCGCCCTGTTCGTCGCGGTCGGCATCCTCCTGCTTGCGACAGGCGGCGGGGTCTTCTGGATTGGCGACTACCGCATCTCCGCGCATTCGCCGTCCCGCCCGCTGGCTATCGGGTTCATCATCGCGGGGATCCGCTACTGGTTCGTCCGGCAGCCGTTACCGATCGTGACCCGGGTCGTGGGCGCGCTCAGCCGCAGGGCGAAAGCGGAGTTGCCGCTAACGTTCGAGGAATACCAGTTGTTCGGGAGACCGGGCGTCGGGTTCCGGGCGCGCGCCGGCGAACTGCTGGTTCTCATCGGGGCTTTTTCGGTGCTGATGGCGATTGCCACGTGGCCGCAGGTCGCTCAACCGTATGCGGTCTCCGACATGGGCGATCCGATCTTCTCCATCTGGCGGCTCATGTGGATCGCCCACGAGGTCCCACGCGACCCACTGAACCTCTTCAACGCCAACCAGTTCTACCCGGAGCCCCGGACGCTCACCTACTCGGATCCGGTGCTTGCCCCGTCGCTGTTGTTCGCTCCGCTGTATGGTCTGGGCCTGAATCGGATCGTCGCCTACAACATCGTCTTTCTGTCGGGTGGCGTGCTCTCGGGGGTGACGACGTTTCTGCTCGTCCGGGCATTGACCGGCCGCGCGGACGCGGCGTGGGTATCGGGCGCGATCTTCGCCGTGTATCCGTATCGGGTCGAGCACCTCGCTCACCTCGAACTGCAGATGACCATGTGGGTGCCGATCTTCTTGTGGGGGCTGCATCGGACGATGGCATCCGGCCGGATGCGAGAGGGCCTCGCCACGGGCCTTGCCTTCGCCGCCCAGTTCTATTCGGCGTTGTACTACGGCGCCTTCCTGATGACCTATTCGGTCGTCGTCGGCGGCGTGCTCTGGCTTGCGCGCGGGCGGCCGCGGCCTCCGCTGCGGGCGCTGGCCGCCGGGGCGGTGCTCGCGGCCATCCTGCTTTCACCGGTGGCCGCTGTGTACTTGAAGACGCAGCTCTACATGGGCGGTCGGCATCCCAGCGAGGTCAGGTTCTACAGCGCGTTGGGCGAGGATTACACGAAGGCACACTATCGAAGCCTCACGTACGAGAGCATGTCCCGGGACGCGGAGCCCGAACGATCGCTGTTCCCGCGCATCACGCCCATCCTGCTCACGTTGATCGCATGCTGGCCGCCGCTGTCAGTGTCGCGGATCGCGTACGCGCTGGCACTCGCCTTCTCGGTCGAAATGTCGTTTGGATTGAACGGTTCCGTGTTTCCCTGGCTGTACGAGTACGTCCCGCCGTACGGGGGCATTCGCGTGCCCGCCCGTTACAGCGTGTTGGCCGGGCTGAGCCTCGCCGTGCTGTCGGGCTACGGCGCCGCGCGCCTGTTCCGCCGGTGGCCCCGCCTGCGTGGCGCGCTGCTCGCCCTCATCCTGGTCGCCGTCGCGGCGGAGGCCCTGCCGAAGATCCGGCTCGTTCGGCCGTGGCGTGAACCTCCGCCGATCTACAGTTCTCTCGCCGGCGACCGTCCAGTGGTCCTGGCGGAGTTTCCGATGCCCGCAACGGACACGTACGAGTTCGAGTTCGTGTACGTGTACTTCTCGACGTTTCACTGGAGCAAGCTGGTGAACGGGCAGAGCGGCTGGCTCCCGCCCACTTACTTGGAAATGGTGAAGCACACCAAGACGTTTCCCTCCGACGAGGCAATGAACTACCTGCGGCGTCGTGGGGTCCAGTACATCTCGATGCACGGCGCGTTCTATCCCGAAGAGAAGCGGGCGGCCGCGCTGGCTGCCGTCGAGGCGCGGACGGATCTCGAGCTGGTGAGCGCGGCCAGATGGGAAGGCAGTCAGTCGCGACTGTATCGAGTGCGATGACACGCGAATACTCGCCTCCTGGCGATCTCCGCTGCCTCCCTGGATCTCACAATCGTCGTCCCCGCCTTCAACGAAGAAGGGCGGATTGTCGCGACACTCGAGGAGCTTCGAGCGTATCTCTCCTCGCGGGCCTGGCGATGGGACGTCGTGGTGGTGGACGACGGGTCGACCGACGGCACCGTGCGCGCGGTGGAAGGGGCGGCCCGGACCGACGGCCGCGTGCGCGTCCAGCGCGAACCGCACCGCGGCCAGGGCGGAGCGGTCCGCGCGGGGCTGCTCGCGTCGAACGCGGCGCATCGATTCATCTGCGACGCCGACCTGTCCATGCCGGTGCACGAGCTGGAGCGGTTCATGCCCCCGGCCCTCGGGACGGCGGATGTTGCGATCGGCAGCCGCGAGGGGGCGGGTGCGCGGCGCGTGGGCGAGCCGCTGTTCCGCCACGTGACGGGTCGGGTCTTCAATCGGCTCGTCCAGCGGCTGGCGGTGCCGGATGTTCACCGCGCGCGCCGTCGAGACGGTGTTTCCACACGTCACGGTCGAAGGCTGGGCCTTCGACATCGAGGTGCTCTACCTGGCCGTGCAGGTCCGCGGATCCTGGAGGTGCCGATCGAGTGGCACTATCGCGAGGAGTCCAGGCTGAACATGTCCCGCGACGCGCTGGGCATGCTGCGCGAGTTGCGTCAGATCCACGGCCGCGCGCGGCGCGGCGGCTACGCCGTCGCACCGCCCGACCGCCGTCGCTGAGAGTTCAGGACTATTGTGGTTGAGTGGTCTTCGCCGTGGTCGTCGTATGAGACCGTGGGCCACGCCGTGAACGCGATACGCACGACGCTGAACACGAAGGTCACTATGCCTCGATGAATCGATGTCACGGAGGTCGACGACTGCGGCGATCGCGAGGATCACGACGCATGGCGCTCCCCCCAAAGATCCAGACGTCCCGCTCACATGCGCTCGAGGATCAACTCCGCGATCTCGAGGGCCCCGTCAGTGTTCGCACGCTCTGGCGGCCGCGCGGCCGACGAGAGCTTGTCGAGCGCCTCGCGCCAACGCCCGGCGAGGAGCGCCTCCTGATCGATGAAGCCGCACTGCAGAAAGCGCGGCATCTCGGAGACGAGCACCGGGTATTCGGCGAAACGGCCCCTCGACGTATACAGCAGGGCCGTCCCGTTCGCGATGCAGTCGGCGATGATGCCGTAGCCGGGTTTGGTGACCACGACATCGACCGCGCGCACGATATCCTCGTACCGGAGTCCCTGCCCGTACATCGATGATTCGCTGACCTGATACACACCGTGCCCGGTTGGCACCCAGTCGTCGTCGCGATGGAGCACGACCACCGCGCAGTCGCCCAGGCAGTCGAGCGTGGAGAGATCGAGACCCTGCACGCCGTATCCACCGAAGGACGGGAGAAGCAGCGGTGCAAGCGGAGGCAGCCCGAGCGCCCTTCGCACCTCGCCTGGATCCCGGTGCGAGTGACGGGCAACGAACGGCATGTCCCTGAGGGCCGAGAATCCATTGAACCCGCCGTGCATCGGCAGTCGCCAGCCCTCGCGCGCGAGCGCATACGCACTGCGGATTGCGGGAATGAGGCCGGGTGCGGCCGGGAGACACTCGCGATACTCCTCGTAGATCCAGTCCCACGTGAAGTTCGAGACGACGACCGACGGCGTGCCCGCGCGGTCTGCGGCCACGCACGCCAGCGGCGGTGCGTCGGCCACCACGAGGCGCGCCTCGCTGCCGCGTAGCCGCGCCGCCTCGTCGTCAGCCCGCTGCCCGAGCGCCTCGTGGTACGCGGCGGCGCGCGCGATCGTCGCGCGCTCGTCGAGCCGCAGCGAGTCCACCTGGACGACGCCTGTGTCGCACTCGCCCGCACAGAACGCGACCGGGACGCGGCAGGTCCGTTCGAACAGCCACCGAGGCGCGGATGTGCGAACGACGATCGTCATGTTCGGCGCCGCACCTTTGCCAGGCCCACGATGGGCATGGAGCGAGCCGAGCTGGTTGATGATTTCGATCTGGCGCGAGGCATGGCCGAAGCCATGCCCGGATATGTAGAAGAAGACGGAGGGCACCTGCCTGAGTTCAGGTTGCCCGGGGCAGCGCCACGGCGAGGACTTCCTCGAGCGTCTTGGCCGGAACGAACTTCATCTCGTCGCGGACCTCCTGGGGGAGCTCGTCGAGGTCCTGCCGGTTCATCTGCGGCAGGATGAACGTCTTGATACCCTGCCGCCGTGCGGCGAGCACTTTCTCGCGAATGCCACCGACAGGCAGGACCAGACCCGAAAGCGTGATTTCACCCGTCATGGCCACGTCGGGATCGACTGGCACGCCCCGCGCTGCCGACACGATCGCCGTCGCGATGGTGACCCCGGCGGACGGACCGTCCTTGGGTATCGCGCCGGCGGGCACGTGCACGTGGAGATCGTGCTGGCTGAGAAACTCCGACGACACGCCGAGCGATGGCGCCTCCTGACGGATGTGCGAGAGCGCCGCGCGGGCCGATTCCTGCATGACGGCCCCGAGCTGGCCGGTCAGCGTCACGTTGCCCTGGCCGCCCGGCAGCAGCGCGACCTCGATGAACAGGACGTCGCCACCGGTCTCGGTCCATGCCACACCGGTCGCCACGCCCGGCCTCGACGTCCGAAAGGCTGCTTCCGATCGGAACCTCGGAGGCCCGAGATAGCCTTCCACGTCGCCGCCGTCGATGCGCGCAACGTGCGTGGAGTCCGTGGCAACCTTCGCCGCCACTTTGCGGGCGAGCGTGCCGATCTGGCGCTCGAGGCTCCGGACGCCGGCCTCACGAGTATATTCGGCAATCACGCGTCGCAGCGCCGCGTCGGTGATCGCGAATTGCTCGGGCTGGAGGCCGTGCTCGTCGCGCTGACGAGGAACGAGGTACATCGTCGCGATGTGGACCTTCTCGTCCTCCGTGTAGCCGCTCAGCGGAATCAGCTCCATGCGGTCGAGCAGCGCCGGATGGATCGTGCCGAGCTGGTTCGCTGTCGCGATGAACAGCACCCGGGACAAATCGAGGTTGATCTCGAGGTAGTGATCCCGGAACGCATGATTCTGCGCCGGATCGAGGACCTCGAGGAGCGCAGCGGCGGGATCGCCCTGGATGCCGACCGAGATCTTGTCGATTTCGTCGAGCATCAGGACCGGGTTCGACGATCCGGCCGTCTTCAGCGCCTGTACAATGCGCCCCGGCATCGAACCGATGTACGTCCTCCGGTGTCCACGGATCTCCGCCTCGTCGCGCACGCCGCCGAGCGACATCCGCACGAACTTCCGGTTCATCGCGCGCGCGATGGACTGGCCCAGCGACGTCTTGCCGACGCCTGGCGGACCGACGAAGCAAAGGATCGGCCCTTTCATGTCTCCTTTGAGCTTGCGGACCGCCAGGTACTCGACGATGCGCTCCTTGACCTTGTCGAGATCGTAGTGATCTTCGTCGAGCACCTTGCGCGCCTCGACGGGATCGAGCCGATCCTCGGTCGGTTTGTCCCAGGGCACGTCGAGCACCCAGTCGAGGTAGGTGCGGATCATCTGATATTCGGGGGAGGCCGGCGTCATGCGCTCGAGGCGGTCGACTTCGCGGAGCGCAACTTCGTTGATCCGCTCCGGCAGCTTCGCTTCGAGCACCCGGTTGCGGATCTCCTGCGCTTCGCTGTCGCCCTCGCCGAGCTCGGACTGGATGGCCTTGAGTTGCTGGCGGAGCACGTACTGACGCTGTGCGTCGGTCATCTCCTTCTCGGCGCGGGACTCGATGCGTCCTTTCAGCT
Source organism: Vicinamibacterales bacterium (assembly GCA_035711845.1). Lineage (GTDB taxonomy): Bacteria > Acidobacteriota > Vicinamibacteria > Vicinamibacterales > 2-12-FULL-66-21 > DASTBU01. The sequence continues at coordinate 120,220 of DASTBU010000084.1, read as the reverse complement.
CGAGGACCTCGATCTCCCGCGACAGCGCCATCGCGACCGCGGACAGCTTGATCGACAGGCTGTTCTCTTCGAGCAGCCGCTGCTTGTCCTCGGCCTTCATGTCGAGCAGGCTCGCGAGCAAGTACGCCAGCCGCAGCGGGTCGTCCATGCTGGTGACGAGGGCCTTGACGTCGGGAGACAGCCCCGTTGCGAGCGACAGCGCCCGATCGACGAGCTCCTGCAGGCGCCGCACGTGCGCGTCGATCTCGATGGAGCGTTCGGATGGCTCGGGCAGGGGCTTGATGAGGGCCGTCAGCATGCCCCGGTCCGCCTGCAGAAACTCCGCGCGCGCCCGCGACAGGCCTTCGACGATCACGCGCATGCCGGTCGGCGCCTTGGCCATCTGCCGGATGACGGCGACCGTTCCCACGCGGTGCACGTCGTCTGGCGCTGGCTCGTCGATTTCGTTGCGCTGGAGCAGCAGCAGAACCGTGCGGTCCCCGGCCAACGCGCGGTTCACCGCCTCGACCGACATCGGGCGACTCACGCCGAGCGGCGCGACGGTCATCGGAAGCACCACGGCGCCGCGCAGCGGTACCACGGGAAGCTCAGGGGGGAGAGGAGCCGGCTCAGCCATCTTCTGCTACTTCGCGCAGGAGAACGCCGCCGGCGCCGATGCAGGACGCTCGCTCAAAAACCACCGCTCGTGCGATGCCATTCAGCGATCATAACAAAAGGACCGCTCAAATCCGCCGTCCGCCAGCCGCCATCCGTACGTCGCACGTGACAAGTCGCACGTCGCACGTGGCACGTGACAAGTCGCACGTTGCACATGGCACGTCGCACGTCGCACGTGGCAGCGTAAGTGTCAATAGACTCCCGGTATCATCCGCCAGCGAACCTTCCGTCGGTACGCTTCGTAGTCCGGGCCGAAGGTGTCGACGAGGCTGCGCTCTTCCCAGGGAATGGCCGCGGCGAGATAGATGGTGCTGACGATTGCAAAGGTCGCGCGAGTCGCCGTCATCGACGGGGCGCCGAAGACGAGCAGCACCCACGCGAAGTAGAGCGGATGCCGCACGAACCCGTACAGGCCGCTCGTCGCGAGCGGGACATGCGTGGGGGCGGATCCGCCCGCCGCGAGCCGAACCGGACGCACGCCTGCGAGATCGAGCAAATCGACTGCGGATGCACCACGAAGGGTCAGGATGAGCCCTGCGCACTGCAGCGCGTAGCCGAGCAGGGCCCAGCCTCCGCCGAGCACGTACAGCCTGCCGGGCACCGGCTGCCAGAACGAGCAGACGGCGATGAAGAGCAGGCTCGCAATCCAGGTATAGAGCGAACGCTCGAGGCCGGGCCCCAGCCGCCGGCCGATTGCCGCCTTGACGGCTGAGCGCGCGAGCACGCTGTGGTGCAAGGCGAAGGCGGAAAACAGCCCGATATCGATCAGCAGAGGCCTCAAGATCGGGCCCTCCGGCGCCGCGACACCGAACCGTACTGCATAGCAGTACAGGAACCAGAGCAGAGAGCCAGCGAACACGATCGCGCCAGACCACGCAAACAGGCTGAGTGTCGGCGAACCTTGCGGCGAGCGTGCAATCGGCATGGCGCCTGCTGGCGGCATATTATAGAAGGATGTCCGCCCGTCGCGGGATCGAGGTCGCGATTACTGGCATCGGCGTGGTTTCGCCGTTCGGCGTCGGGCGCGATCGCTTCTGGCAGAACGTGCGGCGCGGATGCAGCGGGACGCGCGCCATCACGGATTTCGACGCGTCTCCGTTTCCGTGCACCGTTGCGGCGCCTGTGCCCGGTGTTTCGATCGACGATGCGTGCGCGATTACGGCTGCCGCGGGGAACGGGAACGGACGGTCCGGCCGTGCGGACCCGCGCCGCTACTCCAAGGCATCGCTCATCGCGGTGATCGCCGCCACCGAAGCGTGGCAGGATTCCGGGCTGGCCCTGGGCGAGCCGGATGCCGGCGTTCTCGTCGGCAGCGGCGCCGGTGGGATCGACGTCGCCGAGCGGCAGTACTTCGAGTTCTTCAACGACGGCTGGAAGCGCGTCACCCCCTACGCCATCCCCGTCTCCATCGTCGGCATGATCTCCAGCGAGATCTCGATTGCGCTGGGCCTGCACGGGATCAGCCATGTGGTATCGACCGGGTGCACGAGCTCGACCGATGCGATCTCGTACGGCGCGTCGCTCATCCGCGCGGGCGAGGCCGAGATCATTCTCTCGGGCGGCGCGGATGCATGCGTGACGCCCGGCATGATCTTCGGGTTCTCGAAGATGCGCGTCGTGGCGACCAGGTACAACGACGCGCCGGCAGAGGCGTCGCGGCCTTTCGATCGTGGTCGCGACGGGTTCGTGCTCGGTGAGGGCGCGTGGATGCTGGTGCTCGAGCGTGCGGATCGCGCCCGCGCGAGAGGCGCGCCCATCTACGCCACGGTGGACGGCCATGGCTCCACCTGCGATGCCTACCACCGCGTGCAGATGGATCCGGACGGGGAGCAGATCGTGCGGGCGATGCGGCTCGCGGTCGAACGCTCGGGCCGTGCGATGGAGGAGATCGGCTACGTCAACTTTCACGGTACGTCCACGGTGCTGAACGACGCCGTCGAGGCGCGCTGCGTGCGCCAGTTCTTCGGACCGCTCGCGGACCGTATCGCGGGCTCGTCCACCAAGTCGATGATCGGTCACCCGCAGGGTGCCAGCGGCGCCGCCGGGATCGTCGCGACCGCACTCGCGCTTCGCGACGGCTTCCTGCCCCCCACCATCAACCACCGCGATCACGACCCGGCCTGCGATCTGGACGTGGTCCCCAACGTTGGGCGGCACGCTCCGATCGTGGCGGCGTTGTGCAACTGCCTGGGGTTCGGCTCCAAGAACAGCGCGCTCGTGCTGGGACACGCTCAATGAAATGTCAGAACTTGCCAGAACTGCCAGGATTGCCAGAAGTGCCAGGAACATTCGACAACCCGCGCTCGACAATTCAGCTGAGGCGCCCGTAGCCGGCCGATGGACGATGTCCTGATTGCGGGGGCGGGCCCGGCAGGCGCCATCGCGGCGCTGATCCTGGCGCGCGCCGGTGTTCGCGTGCGGCTGATCGAGCGGGCGAAGTTCCCGCGGCACAAGCTGTGCGGGGATACCGTCAATCCCGGGGCGATGGGACTGTTGCGCCGGCTCGGCCTCGAAGGCGTCACTGCCGGTGCGCTGCCCATCGATGGGATGATCGTGTCGGCGAAACCGGCCGTGCGCATCGAAGGTCGTTACAGCGGGGGCGTGCAGGGCCGCGCGATCACGCGAACCGCGTTCGATGCGGCGCTCGTCGAACGAGCCGTGGCCGCAGGCGCCATTCTCGACGAGCGCACGAGCGTGGTGTCGCCGATGTTCAAGGAGGGTCGCGTGTCGGGCCTGCGTGTGTCGAGGCATGGAGGCTCGGAGCGTGCCGTGCCGGCGCGCGTGGTGATCGCGGCTGACGGCGGCGCCTCACGGGTCGCCCGCGCGTTGGGCCTGGCGCGGCATCCCGTCCACCCGCGACGCTGGGCGGTGGGAGCCTATTTCCGGGATGTCGATGCCACATGGTCCCTCGGCGAGATGCACGTTCGAGCCGGCCGCTACATAGGCGTGGCACCCTTGCCCGACGGCCTGGCCAACGTCTGCGTCGTCTCCGCGAGCACCGCCCTGATACGCCGCTCGATTGCGTCGCTCCTCGAGGTCGTGCGAGAGGACGAGTTGCTGCGCGATCGGTTTCTGCGCGCCCGGATGGTGTCCGCCCCTGTCTGTCTCGGTCCGCTGGCGGTCGAGAGCTCGGGATGCGGGATGCCAGGGTGCGTGCTCGCGGGCGATGCCGCAGGCTTCGTCGACCCGATGACCGGTGACGGGTTGCGGTTCGCCATGAGAGGCGCCGAGCTGGCGTCCCAGGCGGTTCTCGAGGAGCTTCGGGACGGAGGCCGCGAGGCATTCAGGAAACTCGCGGCGGCCAGGTCGGGTGAGTTCTCCCGCAAGTGGCGGTTCAACCGGACGCTGCGCGCGCTGGTCGCCTCGCCGTTGGCGATCCGTGCGGCGGCGGGCGGCGCGGCCTGCGCGCCGGGATGGTTGCAGCGCGCAATCTGCTACGCGGGCGATCTGCAGACGACATGATCCTTGCGCTCGCGCTGGTCGCTCTCGCGTTCGTGCCGATGCTGGCCGAGACGTGGAAATCAAGCACCAACGAGCGCGCGCTGCGCGCAGCCGGCGCCGTCGAGCCTCCCGATGATGTCTACGGCCTCATGCAGATTGCGTATCCGGCCTCGTTCCTCGCGATGATGCTCGAGGCCTGGCTGCGCGGCCGAAGCTGGCCGGTGCGGACGGCGGCTGCTGGCGCTGCGATCTTCGTAGCCGCCAAGGCGTTGAAATACTGGGCCATCGCCACGCTCGGACCGCGCTGGACGTTCCGCGTCCTGGTCCCCCCGAAATCCGGCATCACCAGAGGGGGGCCATACCGGTTTCTTCGGCATCCGAACTACGTGGGCGTACTCGGCGAGCTGCTCGGGTATTCGCTGCTCGCCGGAGCGCCCGTCGCAGGCATCGCAGCGCTGGTGGGGTTCGGCTGGCTGTTGCTCGCGCGGATCCGGGTAGAGGAGCGCGCGCTGGGCGTCAGGCGATGGGTTTGAACGCGTGCGCGACATCAGGCCACACGTGCCGCGCTCCACGCCGACGAACTATTCCAAAGAGCAATTGTGCTGCGTTTGAAGACGGTACGCCCATCACGACGACCACGACGATCACGACGATCTCGATGCCCTACTGGTCGTTTTCGTCGTGATCTTCGTGAACTTCGCGATCGTCGTGAGGCGACGTAGCGTGTCGCCGTCACGTCGACGCAACTGACGTTCGGTTTAGAATCTGAGCGTTGCACGAGACCCTGCGGCGTCTCAAGGACCGACTGTATCGCGCGGCTGCGGACCCGGTGCCTGCGGCGTCCGGCTTTGGCCCGTGGCGACAGCTCGCGCCTGCAGGGGCGGGGTTCTGCGCCGCGAGCGTGTTCCTGCTGCATCCGCAGCTCGGCAGCATGTACTCGCTGCCGGATCTCGGAGATCCGCTGTTCTCGATCTGGCGGATGGGATGGATCTACAGGCAGATCCTCGGCGATCCCCGTCCGTTGTTCGACGCCAACATCTTCCAGATGACGCACTGATGCCGCTGGGGCTCGTCGCGTTGCACCGGTTCGCGGATACGCAACGGCTGCGCCCCGCGATGGTGGCCGCGCTGTGCGGGGTGGCCCAGCTCTACTCGTCGATGTACTACGGCGTGTTCTTCCTGGTGTACGGGTTGTCGGGCTGACGAGGCCGAATGGATTCCTGCTCGGTGTGCCGCTGGGACTCATCGCCCTCGGATTGCGGGATGCCACACGCGCCGACAGCGCCGCTTCCTCAGTGCTCATCTCGCCGTGGTCCACAGCGGGGAAGGTCGGTCGGCTGCAGACCGCGGATTCCCGCGAGTCCGCCTCGATCCACGCGCCGCGCCGTGGCCTCTCGTTGCCCGCGATGGCCGTCGCCGCGATGCCCGGCGCAGGCCTCATGATTCACAGTCTCTGGCTCTACCAGCAGACCGGTGTCTGGTTCGCCTGGGCCCAAGTGCATGCCGCGTGGGGACGAACGGTCACAGCCGCCGTGCCGGAAGGCGCTTTGGATGCCGTGCTCTCGGGGGGCTGCTGCAACTCGTCAGCGATCACCCGTACAAATCGCTCAACGCCCTCGGCCTCGTGTTTGCTATGGCCCTCCTCGCGCCCGTGTGGCGACGGCTCGGTCCGGCGTGGACCGTCTACGTGCTCGTGAGCCTCGTGCCACCGCTTTTCGCCGGCGGCCTGTTGTCGTTGGGGAGGCTGACATCCACGCTCTTTCCGCTTTTCCTCGCCCTCGCGTCAATGCTGCCGCCGCGAGCCATTGGGGCTGTCGCGGCTGCCTTCGGGCTCATGCAAGGCTTGATCGCCGCGCTGTTCTATACATGGAGGGAGATGTATTAGCTCACTTACCAGTTACCAGTTACCAGTTACCAGTTACCAGTTGACCAGCCGGAACGGGCCGAGGCGTCCGGCGGACCGCAACATCGAGCGCTTTTGGGACGGATTTGGAGGCTATTTTCGCCTCCGTGGCGTCTGAGTGAGTGATGCCAGTGTTCTATAATCGAACTAATTTCATGCAGGTCTCCTTCGGGCGCCGCCGCTTTACGGTCTCGATGCGGCCGCTGGTCGTGATCCTGCTCTGCGTTTGTGCCACGACGGCAAGCTCGTCGTTCGGCCCTTCTCGAGGCACCCAACCGACCTCAGGCTCGTTTCTTCAGAATGCGCGGGCGGCAATCGCGCACGGACGAGTTGCAGAAGCGGAAAGCCTGGCCAGAACGCAGCCGGCGGGCGACGCCGAGGCGGCCGCGGTCCTGGCGCGCCTTGCGCTGGGTCGCGGCCAGTACGACGAAGCCCGCCGGCTGCTCGAGCCTGCCGCCACCGCCGACCCGGCTGGCGAAGCGGCGCTGGAGCTCGGGATCCTGCACCAGTGGTTCGGCCGGCGGGAGGCTGCAGAACCCTTCCTGGTTCGCGTTTTTCGCCAGGGCGCCAGCAACTCCGATCCCGAGGGATTGTTTCGGGCGGCCCGGGCTGCGCGAGCGCTCGACCGACCTCACGACGCCAACGCCCTTTTCCGTACCGCGGCCGCCGCGGCCCCGAACCCTGCGATCGAGACGAGCTGGGGCGAGCTGCTTCTCGAAAAGCACCAGTTCGGCGAGGCCCTCAAGTCCTTCAAGGCGGCCCTGGCCGCGGATGACAAGTGGGCTCCGGCGCTTGCGGGGCTTGGCTGGACGCTTTCGAACGAGAACCCGCCAGCGGCGGCCGAAGCGGCCCTGCGGGCGATAGCGATCGACCAGAACCTGGCGGGGGCGCACCTGTTGCTGGCAGCGGTCGAGCTCGATAACACGAGATATCCGGAAGCCCGCGAGCACATCGACCGGGTGCTCGCTACGAACCCGTCGGACCTCGACGCGCGCGCGCTGCTGGGGGCGATTGCGTACGTTCGCGACGATCGGGCCGCTTTCGAGGATGCCGTCGAGCAGGTGCTCGCGATCAATCCGGCGTTCGGTGAGGTGTACCGGGTCGCCGGCGAGTTGGCGGCCCGCAATTACCGGTTCGAGGAGGCCGTGGCGCTCACCAAACAGGCGACGGCACTGGATCCCACCAACACGCGCGCCGCCGCGGATCTGGGCATGCACCTGATGCGCACGGGCGACGAGGCGGAAGCGCGCGCCGTGCTCGAACGCGTCTACACGTCCGACCCCTTCGACGCGGTCACGTTCAACCTGCTGTCACTGCTCGACACGCTCAAGGAGTTCGAGGTCATCGAGCAAGGCGATCTCGTCCTGAAGCTGCACCCCGAGGAAGTTCCCGTGCTGCGCGAGTACGCGCTCCCGCTGGCGCAGCAGGCGCTGAAGGTGCTTTCGCAGAAGTACCAGTTCACGCCGAAGGGTCCGATCCTCGTCGAGATATTCCCGAAGCATGACGACTTTGCGGTGCGCAATCAGGGCCTGATGGGCCTCGTTGGCGCGCTCGGCGCGTGCTTCGGCCGTGTCGTGAGCATGGATTCACCGCGCGCGCGCAGCCCCGGCACGTTCTCCTGGCAGGCGACGCTCTGGCACGAGATGGCGCACGTCATCACGCTCCAGATGTCGAAGCAGCGGGTTCCGCGGTGGCTGACGGAAGGCATCTCGGTCTACGAAGAGACGCGCGCGAAGCCAGCCTGGGGCCGCGACATGGAAGTGCCGTTCGCGATGGCGCTCGAGCGCGGACAGGTGCTGAAGCTCGACGATCTGAACTCGGGGTTCACCAAGCCGGACACGATCGCGCTCGCGTACTTCCAGGCGTCGCTGCTCGTCGATCACATCGTTGACGCTCATGGCGAGGAGGCGCTTGGCCGGCTGGTGCGTTCGTACGGGGATGGACTCGAGGGCGAAGAGGCGATCAGGAAGACGCTCGGCGTGTCGTTCGCTCAACTGCAGACGTCCTTCGACGCGATGCTGGCGCGCCGTTTCGGATCGGTCCGGGCCGCGCTCCGCGACCGGGCGAAGGGCCCGCCCGATGCTGGCGGTGACGTCACGTCGCTGCGCCTGGCTGCCTCGGCGAACCCGGGCAGCTTCCAGGACCAGCTCGCATTCGGTGCGGCCCTGGCCGCGCAGGGCGATCGCGCGGCCTTCGAGCCGCTCGAGAAAGCGGCTGCGCTCGTTCCGATGGCCATCGGCGAGAACAGCCCTCATGCCGTCATGGCCAGGCTCGCCGAACAACTCGGCGACGGACCGCGCGCCGTTCGGGAGTACCAGGCCCTGCTGGCTCACGATCACACGGCCATCGAGCCCGCACGCCGTCTCGCCGCGCTCGCCGCGAAAACGCAGAACGAGGATGCGCTCTTCCTTGCCTCCGAGCGCATCGTGGAACTGGATCCCTTCGACTCGGACGGCCATTCGGGGCTGGGCCGTCTCGCCATGAAGCGCAAGGACGCCGCCACTGCGGTGCGCGAGTTCAAGGTTGCGCTCGCGGTCGGACCGGCCGATCGCGCCGCAGCGCATTGCGACCTCGGGGAGGGCTACTTGCTGGCAGGCCGTCAGGCGGAGGCCAAGCGAGAGGCGCTGGCCGCCCTCGAGATCGCGCCCAGCTTCGAGCGCGCGCAGGACTTGTTGCTCAAGGTCGTGGACGGGAAGAGCGACGCTCCTGCCCGGGAGATCCCGCGGTGACTCCCAGACGTGCGGGCGCGGTTCCCGCGCTGGCCGGCGCCGCGCTGCTCCTCTGGGGGCTTGCCGCCGCGCTCGCGCCCGACGCCGATGCGCAGAACCCGCTGCAGCCCGACGCCCGGTTCGCCGGCCTGCAATGGACGTTCGCCCGCGTCCGGTATCAAGCGTGGGACGTGCCCGCTTCACACGGCTGCGACGCCTACAACGAGTGCTGGAGCATCGATTACCCCGCGGCGGAACACAACCTCTCGCGTCGAGTCAGAACGGTCACGTCGATCCAGGCGAACGACCCCGTCGTCGTCGCGCTCGAAGATCCCGCTCTGTGGATGCACCCGTGGATCTACATCGTGGAGCCGGGGACGATGCGGCTGAAGGATGCCGAGGTCGAGAACCTGAGGGAATTCCTGCTGCGCGGCGGAACGTTGACCTTCGACGATTTCCACGGACCCGTCGAGTGGGCCCACTTCGAGCGGGAAATGAAACGGGTCTTTCCCGACCGCAAGATTGTCGAGCTGGGACCGGACCATCCCGTCTTCAGCTGCTTCTACGAGATCGGAGCGTATCCCCAGACCCCGGGGCTCGGCTCGTTTCTCTCGGGTCGCACCTGGGAGAAGGGAGGATTCGTGGCGAAGCTTCGCGCCATCGAGGACGACAACGGCCGCGCCATGGTGCTCATCAACTGGAACACCGACATGGGCGACGGCTGGGAATGGTCGAACGCGGCGGACTACCCGGGCTACATCCAGTTCACGGCGCAGGCTTATCGCATGCAGATCAACGAAATCATCTACTCACTGACCCACTGACGCTGGATCGCGTCAGTCCGCTCAGAATGTGCTGTTCGCGGCTCGGGTCTTCGTCGGTGGTGAGGGTCGCGTTCGGACGGGAGCAGAAGCGCTGATGGACATTACGTCGCCGGTGGTTGGAAAAGCGGAGGCGGCCTCGCCGGCCGATATCGCTGCGATTGCCCGCCGCGTGTCGGCCGGCCGCGAGCGCATTCTGGCAGAGATACACAAGGTGATCGTCGGTCAGGACGAGGTCATCGATCAGGTGTTGATGGCGCTCCTCACGGGCGGGCACTGCCTGATCACCGGTGTGCCCGGGCTCGCCAAGACGCTGCTGATCAAGACCGTCGCGCAGATACTCGATCTCTCCTTCAAGCGCATCCAGTTCACGCCGGACCTGATGCCGGCCGACATCACCGGCACGGAGGTCCTCGACGAGCAGGGCGGGCATCGATCGCTGCGATTCGTGAAAGGGCCGATTTTCGCCCAGATCATCCTCGCCGACGAGATCAACCGGACGCCGCCGAAGACGCAGGCCGCCCTGCTCGAGGCGATGCAGGAGTATCACGTCACGGCCGCCGGGCGCACGTACCCCTTGGACCGCCCGTTCTTCGTGCTCGCGACGCAGAACCCGATCGAGCTCGAGGGCACCTATCCGTTGCCGGAGGCGCAGCTCGATCGCTTCATGTTCAACATCGTCATGACGTACCTCCCGGAGGACGAGGAGGTCCGCGTCGTGACCGAGACCACGGGCGTCACCGTGCAGGTGCCGCAGGCCGTGCTGGGCGGCCCCGAGATCCTGGAAATCCAGCAGCTCGTGCGGCAGGTGCTGGTGGCCGAGGACGTGGCGCGCTACGCGGTGCGGCTCGTCGATGCGTCGCGGCCAGGGCGTCAGAGCAATCACGGCTTCGTGCGCGAGTGGGTGAAGTGGGGTGCCGGGCTTCGCGCGTCACAGGCGCTGATTCTCGCCGGCAAGGCCCGCGCGCTCCTGCAGGATCGCTATCACGTCTCGGTCGCCGATATTCAGGCGCTGGCGCACCCGGTGTTGCGGCACCGTGTCATTCCGAACTTCTACGCGGAGTCCGAGCGCATTTCCGCCGACAACCTGGTCGACCGGCTCCTCGAGGCGGTGCCGCCGCCGAGAAGCGGGATGTAGCCATGCCCTCAGTGCCCGCTTCACGCGATCTGCGATTTGTCGACCCGGCCGTCATCGCACGGCTGTCGACGATGGAGCTGAAGGCGAGGACTGTGGTCGAAGGGTTTCTCTCGGGGCTGCACAGGAGTCCCTACAGGGGATTCAGCGTCGAGTTCGCCGAGTACCGGCAGTACCTTCCCGGCGACGACCTCTCGACGCTCGACTGGAAGGTCTTCGCGCGCAGCGATCGCCACTACGTCAAGAAGTACGAAGAGGACACCAACCTCGAGTGTCATCTGCTGCTCGACGTGAGCGGATCCATGGCGTACCGCGGCGGGGCGCCGATATCGAAGATGGAGTACGGGTCGGTGCTCGCCGCTTCGCTCGCGTTCCTCATGAACCGGCAGCGCGATGCCACCGGCCTGATCGCGTTCGACGATCGCATCGGCTTTCGACTGCCGGCGAGCGCGCGGCCCGGCCACCTCCACACCCTGTTGCTCGGCCTCGATCGGCTGAGGGCCGGCCGGAGGTCCGATGTCGGACGGCCGCTCCATCAACTCGCCGAGGCGCTCGTCAAGCGCAGCCTTGTCGTGCTGATTTCAGATCTGCTCGACGAGCCGGAGCCGATCATCAAAGGTCTCCGGCACCTCAAGTTCCGGGGCTCCGACGTCATCGTGTTCCAGGTGCTCGATCCCCACGAGCTGACCTTTCCGTTCAAGGGGCCGGCGCGTTTCAAGGACCTGGAGAGCAGCGAGGAGGTCACGACCGAGCCCGCCAGCGCCCGGACGGCCTACCTGCGCGAGCTCGCCGGGCTGACGTTGACCTACGACCGCACGCTGCGGGGCGCGGGCATCGACTACGTGCAGCTCGACACCTCGCAGCCGCTGGATTTCGCGCTGCTGGCGTACCTGGCGACGCGGAGCCGCAGAAAGTAGCGTCGGACGGTCATGTCCTTTCTCTACCCGGCTTTCCTCGTCGGCGCTCTCGCGGTCGCAATTCCGATCGTGCTGCATCTCCTGCGCCGGGATGTGGCCCCGGAGGTGCCGTTCTCGGCCGTGCGCCTCCTGCGGCGGTCCCCTGTCGAGCGCTCGAAGCACCGCCGGTTGCGGGACCTGCTGCTGCTCGCGGCGCGCATCACGGCCCTCCTGCTCCTCGTGCTGGCCTTCGCGCGCCCGTACGCGCCGGGCGACGGCTCCGCCGGCACACGCGTTATTGCAATCGATCGCTCTTTCAGCATGGGCGCTCCCGGCCAGTTCGAACGGGCCCTGGCGATGGCGCAGCAGGCGATACACGAGCGCAACGGAACGGAGCGCGTGGCGGTCATCGCTTTTGACGAACGCGCGGATCTCGTGGCGCCGCCGGGAAATGCCTCAGACGCCCTGGCGGCCCTCGACACGCTCGCGCCGGGGTTCGGCGCAACCAGGTTCGGTCCGCTCGTCGAGAGGGCGGCCGCCACCGCGCAGGGCGGTGGGACCATCGTCCTGATCTCGGACCTCCAGCGAGCTGGCTGGGACGGCGCCGAGCCGGTCACGCTGCCGGCGGGTTGGCACATGGACGTGCGCGGAATCGGCGCCGCGAAGGGCAATCTGGCCGTGGCCGCGGTCGTCCTCGAGCCGGGCCGCGTGATCGCGACGCTAGGCAACTCGTGGAAGGTCACGAAGGACGGCCGGCTGCGGCTGATGCACGACGGACGCGAGATCGCAGCGGCCGCCTTCCACCTCGCCACGGGCTCTACGGTCCAGGTGCCGATCGTTACCCGCGTGCCGTCGTCCGGTTCGCTGTCCGTGACGGTCGATGATCCCGGCGGGTTTGCCGCCGACGACACGCGATACGTGGTGCCCGGCCCATCCTCTCAGCCACACGCCCTCGTTGTCGGCTCCGACAGCGGCGGACGCCGCTCCGGGTTCTATCTCGCGCGCGCTCTCGAGACTGCCCCCGACGACATCGGCTTTGGGGTCGAGGTGACGACCGGCGCGGCGCTGTCGCGAGCAACGGCGGAGGATCTGTCGGGCCAGGCCGTGATCGCGCTGTTGTCGACGCGTGGCCTCGACAGGCGCGCCCGCGCCGCGGTGGCTGGCTACACTCGCGGTGGCGGCGGACTGCTGCTGGCGGCAGCCCCGGACCTGGAGGTCGGCGTCCTGTCCACCCTGTTTGGATGGACGCCGACACTGAGCGTGGCCAACCTCGACGGATCGTCGCTGACCTTTGCGGCAACCGACCCGAGGCATCCCATCTTCAGCCCCTTTGGGCCGTTGCTCGCCAATCTGGGTCACGTTCGCTTCGACCGCGCGTGGCGCGTGGCGGGTGCGGGCTGGAACGTTCTCGCCCGGTTCAGCGATGGCAGCCCGGCGCTTCTCGAGCGCATCGAAGGCAACGGCCGGGTGGTGCTCTTTGCCTCCGATTTCGACAGGCGGTGGAATGATTTTCCTGTGCATCCGGCGTTCGTTCCGTTCGCCCTGGAGACAGCGCGCCACGCGGCCGGCGACCGGCGTGCGGCAAGAGAGTTCACCCTGGCAAACGCGCCGGCCGGCATCGAGGCGCGGCCGGGCGTGTACACGCTGCAGCCGGACAAGCGGTCCATCGCTCTGAACATCGATGCGCGGGAGAGCGACCCGACCGCGCTCGGTGTTGATGAGTTTCGCGGGATGGTGAAGGGGACCGAAGCCGAGCCGGCCCCGGAGACCGGTTTGCAGGGGCAGCAGATCGAGGCAGCGCAGAGCTATTGGCGCTATGGTCTGCTGCTGATGCTGGCCGCGCTCGTGGCTGAATCGTTCATCGGCAAGGTGGGCGTTGGAAGGCTGAAGGCCGAAGGCTGAAGTACTGGTGATTCGAGTGGACCACAGCGAGCAACTGCGATCGTTTCTGGCGGCGGTGAGGCGTCGATGGTTTGCGCAGGAAGCGCTGACGGTCGCCGCTCGTGCGAGTGCTCTGGCCGCGGGTGCAGGGCTCGGAGCGTTGCTCCTCTTCTGGATCCTGGCACCCGAAGGTCCTGCGTTGGTGCTGCTGGCCGCGATCGCGATCGCCGTGGCAGTTGGCTCCGCGGCGACAATCATCTGGCGCATGCAACGTCGTCCCGACGATCGGCATGTCGCAAGGTTCGTGGAAGAGCGCGCCGCGACCCTGCCGGAGGGCGTGAGGCTCGACGATGCGATCGTGACGGCGGTCGATCCGCGGGCTGCATTGGATCCGGCGTTCGGGCCGCTCCTATCGGCGGCTGCCATCGAGCGATTGCAGCCCATTGGTCCGGGGCGGATCGTTCCGGCGGCGGGGCTGCGACGCGCAGGGGTGCAGGCCGGGGCGGGTGTGCTGTTGCTGGGCGTCACGCTTGCGCTGGCTGCGTCCCCGCTGCGCGGCGCGGCGGAAGCCGCATGGTTGAGGTTCTTTCCTGACGTCATTCAGGTTGACGTGATGCCCGGGGACGCGCGTGTGGTCGCAGGGCAGCCGGTCCGCATTCGCGCGATCGTACGTACCGGCGGGCGCATGCTGACGAGGCTGGTGCCGTCGCTGCGGGTGGTGGCAGGCAACGCGGAGCGCACGGTCGCGATGGCGCCAGATGGCGATGGGTTCGCCTTTTCGTTCGAGTCTGTGGACCGGACGTTCAAGTACAAGGTCCTCGCCGGACCGGCCAGCTCCGGGGAGTTCACGGTCACGGCCCTGTTCGCACCCCGCGTGGAGCGAATCGATCTCCATTACGAATATCCGTCCTTCACCGGATTGCCGCCGCGCAAAGAGAACGATGGCGGCGATATCTACGCGCCGGCGGGGACGCGCGTCCGCGTGCGCATCCACACCGACAAGCCAGTTGTCTCGGGCGAAATCTCGCTCGAAGGCGGGGCAGCCCTGCCCCTGGAGCCGACAGGAGACAGAGTGCTCCAAACCGAGCTGGTGCTCCGGCGCGACGATGCCTATCGAGTCCAGCTGGCCGATGCTGATGGGCTGCGTGCCCGCGACGGAACGGCGTACTTCATCAGGTTGATGGAGGACCGCCCGCCCGACGTCCGGATCATGCGTCCCGCGGGCGATCAGCGAATCACTCCGCTCGAGGAGGTGACCATCGAGGCTCGCGCGGAAGACGACTACGGCATCTCGAGCTTCGAGCTCGTGTACTCCGTCCCGGGCGGCCAGGCGCGGGTGGTGCCGTTCGGCCGGACAACGGGAACGGAAACCTCGAAGCTCGGCGCGCACCTCCTGGCCGCCGAGGAGCTGAGAGTCAAACCGGGGGATGTGATCACCTACTACGCGCGCGCCCGCGACGTCGGCCGGGGCAAGCGGCCGACCGAGACGCGCAGCGACATGTACTTTCTCGAGGTCAGGCCCTTCGGCGAGGAGTTCGTGGCCGCGCAGAGCCAGGCGGGCGGCGGGGCAGGCAGCGCCCAGATCGAAAGCTTGATTGCGGCCCAGAAAGAGATCATCAACGCGACCTGGAATGTCGAGCGGCGGGCGGGCGTGGGGCGTTCGGCCCGCGACGTCGAGGACATCGCGCAGGCGCAGGCGGAGTTGAAGGCGCGGGTCGAGCAGATGACGTCGAGGCGCCGCGGCCGTTTCGACATGCCGCAACAAGTCGTCCCTCGCGCGCAGCGTCCGCCGAGCCGGGGCGCCGGCGACCCCGTGGCAGGCGCCATTCAGTCCATGTCGCGCGCGGTCGAGCAGCTCCATGGACAGCGGACCAGGGAGGCCCTGCCGCACGAGATGGCGGCGCTGCAGGGTCTGCTGCAGGCGCAAGCGGAGATCCGCCGCCGCGAGGTCCTGCGGCAGCAGGCCAATGGCGCGTCGGGAAGCAGCGGCCGGCAGAGCGAGGATCTCTCGGCGCTGTTCGACAAGGAGCTGCAGCGCCAGCAGCGCACGAACTATGAAAACCGGTCGCAGCTGGAAGAGCGGCCCGATGAGACGGATCGGAACAGCGCGCTCGATCGCATCCGCGATCTCGCCAGGCGCCAGGAGGAGTTGAGCAGACAGCAACGGGAGCTTGCGGTGAAGAGGCTGACGGCCGAGGAACGGAAGCGCCAGCTGGAACGGCTCACGAGGGAGCAGAATGAGCTCCGCGAGCAGGTGGAAGAGCTCGCCAAACAGGAGCGCGGCCAGTCGCAGCAGCAGGCCTCGTCAAAGGACGGACGCGGGTCGCAGACGACGGAGCAAGGGGATCGCAAGGACCAGGACGCCGGCGGGCGTGGCAGCCAGTTGAAGGACGCGTCGGAGCAGATGCGCGGCGCAGCTCAGGACCTGGGACGGGAGGACGCGCAGTCGGCGGCGGAGCGCGCCGCGCGCGCGGCCGACCAGCTTCGTCGTCTCGAGGAGCAGATCCAGGGCGGCAGCCCGGAGGCGCGCCAGCGCGCGGCCGGCGAGCTCCAACTGGAGGCGCAGCAGATCGCCGAAGAGCAGCGGCGCATTGCGTCGGAGGCCAGGCGCCTCGAGAAGGCCGGCGGCCCCGGCGACGCGGACGCGCGACGCCGTCTGGCCGGCGAGAAGGATCGGTTGGCCGAACGCACCGATTCGCTGCAGCGCGCCGCGGACGCAATGGCCAGGAACACGTCGGCCGAAGGCAAGCCCGGCGCGCAGACCCCGCAGATGGCCGAGGTCGCCCGCGAGCTCGAGAAACAGCAGTTGGGGCAGCGCATGCGCGAGACAGCGGATCGGATGCGCGAGGATGCTGCCGGCAGTGCCGGTTCGTCGCCAGGCCGCCAGGAGGCCGAGTCGGGCGCGAAGCCGAAGAACGGGATGGCTGAAGCCGAAGAGCAGATCGCCCGCGCGCTCGACGGCATCGTGGATCGTTTTGCGCCGGGCGCCGCCGAGACGCGACAACTGACCGGCCAGCTCGATCGGACGCGCGGGATCCGGGACCGTCTGAATCATCTCGAGCGGAAGATTGCCGAGGCGGAGGCGAAGGAGAAGGCGGCCCAGAGCTCGGGAGGGCAGGGTCGCAAGCCGGGTGAATCGGACAAGCCCTCGGCGCTGGACCGACTTCGCCAGGAGTACGGGCGCGAGCTGCAGCAGGCCCGCGAGACGCTGAATCGGCTGCAGCAGAGTGCTCCCCGCAGCGGCGCCGCGGGGACGACACCCGAGCAGCACGAGTGGAGCCAGGCGGACCCCGGCACGCAGAGCTACAAACAGGACTACAGCGGCTGGCAGGCGTTGAGAAAAGACATCGACCTTGCGCTGGAACGGACCGAGGTGGCAGCCGCCGCGAGGCTGGCGCATCGCGCGGCCGTGGATCGGCTCAATGCGGGCGGCAGCGATCGGGTCCCCGATGCCTATCGGCGGCTCATCGCCCGCTACTACGAGTCGCTGGCCCGTGCAAAGAAGTAGAGGCAACAGGACGCCGTGACCTTCGCGAATCCTCTTCCCTGGTGGGCGCTCGGTCTGGTGCTCGTCGCCGCGGCGGCGGTGGCCTGGCAGGCCTACCGATCCTTTTCGGCAGCACCCGCAGCGCGCTACGTGCTGGCGTCGTTGCGTTTCGTCACACTGATCCTGCTGGTGGTTTGTCTGATGCGGCCGGTCGCCCGCAGCACCGCGGCCGATGGCGGCCGTGCGCTCGTGCCGGTGCTCGTGGATGTATCGCGGAGCATGGGGATCGAAGACGCCGACGGCGAGCGCCGCATCGACAGCGCGCGCCGGTTGATCGCCGGCAGGCTGCTGCCGGTGCTGGGTCCCCGCTTTCAGGTCGAGCTGCTGTCCTTCGGAGAGGTCCTGCAGCCCGTGAACGTGCAGGATCTGTCGGCCACCGCGCGCGAGAGCAACCTGTCGGGCGCGTTGTCGGCGGTCGCCGAGCGTTTTCGCGGCCGGCCAATTGCAGGCATCGTGCTGCTCTCGGACGGCGGTGATACGGCGGCGCTGGCGCTTCGCGACCTGAAACCCTCCCCGGCGGTTTTCCCCATCGGGATCGGATCGCCCCAGGCCACCAACGATCGCGAGGTGCTGGGCGTGACGGCGGCAGACGCGGTGCTCGACGACTCGCGCGTCGATCTCGCCGTTTCGGCGGTCAGCCACGGCCGCGGCGTCGAACCGTTCGACCTGCGCCTGTCGGAGAACGGCCGCCCCATCGAGGTCAGGCGTGTCGTCCCGGTGGCCGAAGGGTCACCGGTGAACGAAACCTTCCGGGTCTCGCCTGTCGCGGGCGTGGCAACCGTTTACACCGTGGAGATTCCATCCGCGTCCGACGAGCTGGTGCCAGAGAACAACACGCGCAGCGCGCTCGTGCAGCCTCCTGCGCGGGCGCGCCGCATCCTGCTGGTCGAAGGCGCTCCCGGCTACGAGCACAGTTTTCTGAAACGAGCCTGGGCTGCGGACAAGGGGCTCGAAATCGATTCCGTGGTCCGTAAAGGCCGGAACGAGCAGGGCCAGGATACGTTCTACATCCAGGCCGCGCAGTCGAGAAGCGCCGGACTCCGCGCGGGCTATCCTCTGAGAGCCGAGGACCTGTTCCGCTACGATGCCCTCGTGCTCGCCAACGTCTCCGGCGATCAACTCACACGCGCGCAGCTCGATGCCACGCGTGCGTTCGTCGCGCACCGCGGCGGCGGGCTGCTCGTGCTCGGCGCGCACTCGTTTCTGCGCCACGGTCTGCTCGACACCCCTATCGAGGACGTGCTGCCGCTCGATCTGACGGACCGCGGTGGCAGCGTGCTGCCGGCATCATCCCGCGGCAGCGGCCCCAATCGTCTGCGGCTGACGCCGGAGGGCGAGATGCACCCGATGATGCAGATCGCGGCCGGCGCTGAGGAAACCCGCAAGCGGTGGGATGGCGTTCCCGCGCTGGCGGCCATCGCGCCGCTCGGAGGGCCGCGTCCCGGTGCAACGGTCCTGGCGATGACCTCCGGTCCCGGTGGAGCGCCCCGGGCGCTGGTCGCCGTCCAGCGGTTCGGCGAGGGCCGTTCCATGGTCTTCAGCGGCGAGGCGGCCTGGCGGTGGCGGATGATGCAGCCGGCCGGAAACCGCTCGTACGAGACGTTCTGGCGCCAGGCCGTGCGCTGGCTCGCGTTGGCCGCGCCGGAACCGATCGTGGTCTCGACACCTCCGGCCGCGGTTCCAGGCGAGAACCTCCCGATCCGCATCGTCGTTCGGAATGCCGCATTCGCGCCCGAGCGCGACGCGTCGGTTGACGTCAGGATCACTTCGCCCAGCGGTCGTTACGAGCAACTGCGCGCGATCGTCGATGGCGCGGCGCCTGGATCGGGTCAGTACGTCGCGCACTTCGCCCCCGCGCAACCCGGCGTCTATCGCGTGACGGCCGAGGCACGGCGCGATACGGCGATGCTCGGGACGGCAGGCGTGTCGCTGCTCGTCGGCGGCGGAGACCCGGAGATGAGCGATCCTCGCCGCAACGATTCGGTGCTGCAGCGCCTGGCGTCGGCTTCCGGCGGACGTGTGACAACGGCCGAGGCTATCGAGGCGCTCGCCGACACACTCGAAGCCGCTGTCCCGTCGGCGACGCTCGCCGTGCGCCGGGATCTCTGGCACAACGCATGGTCGCTGCTGGCGCTCGTCTCGCTGCTTTCTGGCGAGTGGGTGCTACGCCGCCGGTGGGGCCTGCGGTGACCGGATTGGATCGCCTCGGATCGGTTCGCCTGGTGCATCGTTGGAGCGGATGCAGGGCGCAGGGGCGTCGCAGCGGAGGCCACGGTCTGATCGTGCGGTTCCTGATCGCAGCGCTGATCTTGATGTCGGCCCCGGCCGAAGCCGCGGCCGAACGCTATGCCCTGATCGTATCCGGCGCAACCGGAGGCCAGGAGTACGCGCGCCAGTACGCGGAGTGGACGGAGACGCTGTCAGCGATTCTCGTCGATCGAATGAAGTTCGAGCGCGAGCGCATCATCAGGCTCGCGGACGCCGACGACGACGGGGCCGTCGCGACGGCAGCCAACGTGAGGAAGACGCTGGTGTCGCTGCGAGAAAAGCTCGCTGCCGACGATCTCCTGTTCGTCGTTCTCATCGGCCACGGCACGTTCGACGGGGTGGACGCGAAGTTCAACCTGGTCGGACCGGACCTCGAATCGTCGCACTGGCTCGAGTTGCTGGACGCGATTCCCGCGCGACTCGTTCTCGTCAACACCACCGCCGGAAGCTTTCCGTTCATCGAGCGTCTGTCGGGCGATCGCCGTGTCGTGGTGACCGCGACCGACTCGCTCGCGCAGCGGTTCGACACCGTTTTTCCCAACTATTTCATCGAGGCGTTCCAGGACGACCGGACGGACATCGACAAGAACGGACGCGTGTCGATCTGGGAGGCGTTCTTTGCCGCGAGCAATGCGGTCCGGCGGCACTATCAGCAGCGCGGGCAGCTCGCCACCGAGCGGGCGCTGCTCGACGACAACGGCGACGGCGTGGGCCGCGAGGCGGCGGGCACGGGTGACGACGGGTCCCTCGCAAGCCGGACCTACCTCGATCGCCCGGCGCCCAACGCGGCGCCGACCGACGAAGTGCAGGTGAAGCTGCTGCAGAAGCGCGCGAGCCTGGAGATCGAGATCGAGGAGCTTCAGGTCCGGCGCCGCTTCATGTCGCCCGACGAGTACAAACAGGAGTTCGAGCGGTTGATCATCGAGCTCTCCCGCACGTCGCGCGAGATCCGCGACCGCGTCAAGTCCTGAGAGTCGCCAGAGGCCTTGACCGATCGCTTCTGAATGTCGAGTCAGGGTTTCGGTCATGGTGCCGCGCGTCAGCGCGGCGTTATCGAGCAAGGCTGACGGCGAGGCGCGCCTCTCGGTCGCTGAGGCGGAGCTCGCTGGATATACTTCCCGGATGTTTCCGGTCAGCGATGTCATCCCATCGCGAACGACCCCCTTCGTCACTATCGGGCTGATTGCGCTCAACGCACTGACGTTTTTCGTCGAACTCCTGCTCGACGAACACGAGCTGCAGCAATTCGTGGAGGCCTTCGGCCTCGTCCCCGCGTCGTTTTCGTGGACGGCGGCGCTGACGAGCCAGTTCTTGCACGCCGGCTGGGTTCACGTGATCGGAAACATGCTGTACCTCTGGATCTTCGGGGACAACGTCGAGGATCGGTTGGGCCACGCCCGCTACCTCCTCTTCTATCTCTTCTGCGGAGCGGTCGCCGCGCTCGGCCAGACCCTCACCCACCCGGCATCGACCGTGCCCATGATTGGCGCGAGCGGCGCCGTCGCCGGTGTGATGGGCGCCTACTTCGTCTTCTATCCGCACTCACGTGTCCTGACCGCCGTGTTCCTTGTGTTCTTCCTCGATCTCGTCGAGATCCCGGCGATCTATTTTCTGGGTGTCTGGCTGCTGATGCAGCTCTTCAACGGCGTCGGGTCGATCGGAGCGGAGACCGCAGCAGGGGCAGTGGCGTTCTGGGCGCACGTCGTCGGCTTTGCCGCCGGCGGGGCATTCGGGAGCTTGCAGCGGCTCGTCGAACACAAACACCACCGCTGGGAGCATTGACTGGCCGGCGCGCGGTTCAGCCGGCCGTGGGGAGAGGTGGGCCCGAGCCCGCAGTAGAGCCGCGGTTAGCAACGGGACCCAGCGCGGCGGCGTATAATCCAAGAGGATGGTGGTTTTCCGGCCGCATCTCCACAGATTCGGGTTGGTATTCAGCCGATTGCTGCTGGCTGTCTACGTGAGCGCGGCCGCGTTCTCGCCCCTCCTGCACCACGACGTCATCTGCCATTTCCAGTCGCCGACACACTGCACGACCTGCCTGATCGGCTCCGCCGCCGAAGGACCGTCCGAGGCGCAGGCCGCATCCGGCAACCCCCTCGTCCTCGTCGGGTCCATCCTCGCCGGGCAGGACGCCAGGCGCGACGGTGCCCTGCCCGGGGATCGATCCGGGCGATCGCCACCGGCACAGCGCTGACGCGTTCGCGCGGCCCGTGCGGCCATTTCCTGGCCGCCTCGTCGTTTCAGCGGGTCGTCTCCAGAATCCATTCGGCTACTCAGGAGGTGTGGGAGTGCCGACGCCTGCTTTTCACCGCAAGCTCGCCGTCCTGTCGTCCGTCATCGCTTTACTCGGCCTTTGCCAGCCCTCGTGGGCCCAGACGACGCCCCCGGGTGAGGGCGTGACAGCCCAGGACGTGAGCCCGCAGGCGCTGCGCGATGAGCTCGAGCGGCTCCGTCAGGAGTTCGAGGCGGTCCGCGATTCATACGGCGCGCGGCTCGCCGCAATCGAAGCGAAGCTCGCTGCTCTGGGCCCTTCGCCGCAACCGGCGCCGCCCGCGCAACCTCCCTCAGTTCCTGTTACGCCCCCCGCCGAGGCCCCCGTTCCGGCGGGTGCGACTGGCGCCGCGGGGCCAACCGGATCGCTGCCCGTATACGGCGGCGCCAGCGCGCTCTCGAAGATCTTCAACCCGGATATCGCCGTGATCGGCAACTTCCTCGGCGCCGTGGGAGAGAACGAGCTGAACCCCGCGCCGGCCTTCGAGATGAACGAGGCGGAAGCGACCTTCCAGGCCGTGGTGGATCCCTACGCGCGGGCCGATTTCTTCCTCTCGTTTTCGCCGGAGGGGGTCGAGATTGAAGAGGGGTTTCTGACGTTCCCGACGCTCCCGGGCGGGCTCCTGGCGAAGGTAGGGAAGATGAAGCAACAGTTCGGCAAGGCGAACACGCTCCATCCGCATCAGCTTCCGTGGATCGATCAGCCTCTCGCGCTCGAGAACCTGCTCGGTGGCGAGGGGCTCAACGATTCCGGCATCTCGGTCTCCAGATTAATCCTCAATCCATGGATCTTCCTCGAAGCCACCGGCGAGGTGTACCAGGGGTCATCAGGCGTCTTCGCGACGCACGAACGCAGCGATGTCAGCTGGCTGGGCCGCCTTCGCGCATACCGCGACATTACGGAGGCAACGAACCTCGATGTCGGCACGTCCTTCGCGTGGGGCCATAACGACGTCGGGCCCGACTTCACGACCCGCCTGATCGGCGTAGACGCCACCGTCCGCTACCGGCCGCTGCGCCGCGCCATCTACCGCCGCTTCATGGGACGCACGGAGCTCTTCTGGAGCCGCCGGGAGCAGGGGGCGGGCGACGTCTCGGCATTCGGCATGTACGCCAGCGGGGACTACCAGTTCGCGCGCCGCTGGTTCGCCGGCGCCCGCTACGACTGGTCGGAACGCGCGTTCGACTCGTCGCTCGTGGACAAGGGGCCGTCGGTGGTCGTCACGTTCTGGCCGAGCGAGTTCAGCCAGATACGCGGCCAGTACCGCAGGACCCGGTACGCCGAAGGTTCGATTGCCAACGAGCTCCTCTTCCAGTTCCTGTTCTCGATTGGTGCGCACGGTGCGCACGTTTTCTAGGGGTCGACATGACACTCCAGACACTGCTTGCGTGGACGGTCTTCATCCTCGTTGGCTCGATCGGCGCTCCTGCCGCCGCCGCCATCAACGTCGTGGCCACGACCGAGGACCTTGCGTCGATAGTCAGGGAAATCGGTGGCGACAAGGTCTCGGTCGAAGCGATCGCGCGCGGATATCAGGACCCGCACTTCGTCGAGCCCAAACCGAGCTTCATCATCCGCCTGCACAACGCCGACCTGCTCGTTGTCGTCGGCAAAGAGCTGGAAGTGGCATGGCTTCCACCCCTGATTACACAGAGCCGGAATGCGAAGATACAGCCCGGCGGCGCCGGCTATCTCGATGCATCGCTGACCGCCAGGATCGTCGATATCCCGACCGGCGCGATCACGCGCGCGATGGGAGATGTGCACCCCCAGGGAAATCCTCATTACTGGCTGCACCCTGACAATGGGCGCCGGATTGCCAAAGCCGTGCAGAACAAGCTCACCGAGCTGAGCGCGGCCGACGCCACGTACTTCGCGCAGCGCTTCGCGGATTTCGACCGCAGGCTGGCCGAAGGGGAGAAACGCTGGACGGCGGCAATGGCCCCCTACAAGGGGCTGAAGATCGTCACGTATCACCGGTCATGGCCGAACTTCACCGAGGAATTCGGCCTGGATGTCGTCGGATACGTCGAGCCGAAGCCCGGGATCCCACCCTCCCCCGCGCACACACTGACGCTCATCCAGGAGATGAAGCGGCTGGGCATCAAGATCATCCTGGTCGAGCCGTATTTCGATCTCAAGACACCGCAGGCGATCGCCAGGGACACAGGCGCGAAAGTGCTGGTGATGCCGCCTTCGGTCGGCGGTACGCAGGACGTGCAGAACTATATCCAGCTCTTCGATCACAACGTGAAGCTCCTGATCTCCGCGATCGAGCAGACGGGCGCGCGGTAGGGCCATGGGCGACATACCTATCGGCCAGGTCATCCAGTTTCTGGCTGCGCCGTTCGTGGCCAGCCTGATCCTTACGGGCATCCACGCGTACCTCGGCGTTCACGTCGTCGAGCGGGGAGTGATCTTCGTGGATCTGTCGCTCGCCCAGATTGCGGCGCTGGGCGCCACGATCGCGCTGCTGCTGCCGGTTGCGGGCGGCGATCCGCACGCCCCTGTGGTCTACTGGATCAGCCTCGGTTTCACGTTCGTCGGCGCGGCCATCTTCTCGCTGATTCGCAGCCGGCGCGCCCGAATCCCGCAGGAAGCGATCATCGGGATTACCTACGCCGTGGCGTCCGCGGCGGCCATCCTCGCGATGAGCAAGTCCACGTCGCAGGCCGAGCACCTCAAGGACATGCTCGTCGGCAACATCATCGCCGTGTCCTGGCCCGAGGTGTACAAGACGGCGGTTCTCTACGGGGCCATAGGCGCCTTTCACTACGTGTTTCGCGGGCCGTTCCTCGCGATCTCGATGGCCCATGACGATCCGGAGGCGACGCGGCTGAACGTCCGGCTCTGGGACTTTCTTTTCTATGCGTCCTTCGGCTTCGTCGTAACGTCGTCTGTGGCCATCGCGGGCGTCCTGCTCGTGTTCTGCTACCTGATCGTCCCGTCGGTCGCCGCGATGCTCTACGCCGACACCGTCGCCCGCCGGCTGGCGATCGGCTGGACGATGGGCACGGTGGTGTCGGCCGTCGGCGTTTACCTGTCACTGGTCCTGGATCTGCCGACGGGCGCCACGATCGTCTGCACGTTCGGCGCGGTGCTGATCGTCATGGCCGCCGTGCGTCCGCTGCTCGTCGGGCGAGCGGCCGTCACCCCTGGCCAGGTCGCGAGCCCGTAGTCTCCGGCGCTGCAGCGGTCGGAGACTCCGGCGCCGGTCGCGATGTTGCCATTTCGACGATCCGCAATGTACGATCCATCGGATGCAGTGTCGGAGTTGCGGGACCGAGATTGCCGACAAAGCCATTGTTTGCTACAGATGCGGCGCGGCAACCACGGATCCGGTCCGCAAGCCAGCGGCAATCAGGCCTCGTCGGCGTCCGCTGCTGCCTCTGGTCGCTGTCGTGCTGCTCGTCGTGATGGCCGGGTATCTGGGGCAATCGTCGAGGACGGCGGCGAATCCCGACGAGCTCCAGTTGCTGGCCGGCCTGTGCGCCGGCGGTGCGATCGTCGTGTTGGTGCTGACGATCCAGCGGCGGCGGTGAACGCTGGGGTGTTGCCGACCGTCGGACTTGTTCACACTGCTCGAGCTTAGCTAGACTTCCTCATGCCCGATGCCCGCTTGGAAGTGACGGATGCGCTCGGCCGGCGCATCGTGCCGATCTCGAAGGGCCAATTCGAAATCGGCCGACGCGAGACGAACGACCTCCGCCTCGCTGGCAGCGAGGTTTCGCGCGACCACGCGGAGATAGTCGTCCAGGACAACCGGTTCACCCTGCGCGACCGCAACTCGCGCTACGGTACCTACGTCAACGGCGACCAGGTCACCGAGCGCGTACTGGCCCATGGCGACCGCGTGCGGCTCGGCCGAACCGGCG
Source organism: Vicinamibacterales bacterium (assembly GCA_035711845.1). GTDB lineage: Bacteria > Acidobacteriota > Vicinamibacteria > Vicinamibacterales > 2-12-FULL-66-21 > DASTBU01. Next base: position 94,816 of record DASTBU010000084.1, on the reverse strand, counting down.
GCGCGGAGATGGTCTTCCTGCTGGCCGATAGTCCACCCCCCCAGGAGCGCGCCACGACGACCGCCATCGGCGACCTCCGGCAGATTGCCGTGCTGCTCGAGGGCCTGCGGGCGCTTGGTTCGGGCCGGGTGCTCGACGACGTGCTGTCGCTGGTGCTGGATTCGGCGATCGAGGTGAGCGGAGCCGAGCGCGGATTCATCATGCTCGACCAGGCCGGCGAGCTCGAGTTCAAGATGGCGCGCAACCGCGGCCGCGTCATGCTGCCCGGCGGCAGCTTCGCCACCAGCCGGAAGATCCCCGAAGAGGTCTTCCGGACGGGCGAGCCCAGGATTGTCGCGGACCTGCTCGACAGCGAACTGGCGAACTTCCACTCCGGCACGGTCGCGCTCGGCATCCGCAACGTGCTCTGCGTGCCGCTCCGTCTCGTGCGCTATCTCGACAAGGCCGAGGCGGCCGGCGAGGAGCGCCGGATCGGCGTGCTCTATCTGGACAGTCGTGAAAAAGGATCGCTTCTCTCCAACTCTACCCGTGCGGCGCTGGAGACGCTCGCCACGGAAGCGGCCGTGGCGATCGAGAACGCGCGGCTCTATCGCGAGACGATGGAGAAGGCCAGGATGGAGCAGGAGATGCGGATCGCGGCCGAGATCCAGCAGGCCCTGCTGCCCAAGGCCGGCCGGAGCGGCGCCTACTTCCGCGCCGCTGCCGCCTCGCTGCCGTGCCGATCGATCGGCGGAGACTTCTTCGATTACGTGGACCTGTCGGACGGCTCCCTCGGGTTTGCGCTGGGGGACGTCGCGGGCAAGGGGCCGCCGGCGGCGCTGTTGAGCGCGATGATGCAGGGCATTTTCGCCGCTCAGGCGGCCAGCAACGATCCGCCGTCGCAGACGATCAGACGGGTGAATCTGGCATTGTATCGGCGCGGCATCGAGTCGCGGTTCGTCACGCTCATGTACGGCGCGCTGCAGGCCGACGGCCACCTGACGTACTGTAATGCGGGCCACAACCCGCCGCTGATCGTGGGCCGCGAGGGCTTCCGCCGGCTCGAGCGCGGCGGGCCGATTGTCGGGCTGTTCGAATCGGCGAGCTACGAAGAGGAGACCGTCCAGCTCTCAACTGGCGACTGGCTGATCATCTTCAGCGACGGGATCTCCGAGGCGCTGTCGGCCACCGGTGAAGAGTACGGCGAGGCCCGGATCCTGAGCTGCGTCACGGCCAACACGGGTGTCGAGCCGCAGCGCATGCTCGAGGCGCTGTTCTCCGACGTGCGCGAGTTCTCGAAGGGCGCGCCGCAGAGCGACGACATCACCGCCATGGTGCTCCGCTATCAGCACTGATGCGCCGCCTGTCCTTGACCGAACGGATCGGCGTTGCGATCTGGCTCGCGATGGCGGTGGTGGTGTGGAACGGGATCTACGACCTCCTGCTGACGCGCGGCGTGAAGGAGTACTTGTTCCGCTGGGCCCTTCACGAGGCCGGTCGCGGGCCCCGGATCCCCATGTCCCAGATCATGGAGGTCACCGTCCGTGACGCGGTCTGGGTCTCGACGCTCTGGGCGAGCGTTCTCCTCCTCGCGGGGCTCGTCACGATCCGGCTGATTCAATCACGAGCGGCCTGACCGCGACCGCCACGGCCGCGGCAGGGGCCCGCCGACGCCAGCGAAAGGCATGTGCCGGGCGCACAGGTGCCATTGGAAACGGAAATGCATCCACTGATCCACGACTGGAACCGTACCGACGCGCCCAGGCCAGCCACCGTGCTGCTCGATGACGAAACGCTGAGGGACGGGCTGCAGTCGCCCTCCGTGCGCTGTCCGACGATCGACGAGAAGCTCCGTATCCTGCACTTGATCGATCGGCTCGGAATCGACACCGCCGACATCGGGCTGCCAGGAGCAGGTCCGCACGTGGTCCGCGACGTGGACCGGCTGGCGCGCGAAATCGTCGAGCAACGATTGAGGGTCCGGGCCAACTGCGCGGCGCGGACGATGGTCGCCGATATCGAGCCGATCGTCGAAGTCGCCCAGCGGACCGGCCTCGAAATCGAATGCTGCGCGTTCATCGGGTCGAGCCCGCTGCGGCAATATGCCGAGGGATGGTCGCTGGACAAGCTTCAGAAGCTGACCGAAGAGGCAGTCGCCTTCGCCGTGAGTGAGGGGCTGCCGGTGATGTACGTGACCGAGGACACGACCAGGGCCGACCCGGACACGCTGCGGGCGCTCTATGCGACCGCGATTCGCGCCGGCGCGAAGCGGGTCTGCATCGCGGACACGGTCGGCCACGCCACGCCGCTCGGCGCCGCCGCCGTCGTGCGTTTCGTCGGCCAGGTCATCGAGGAGTGCGGTGGGGGGATCGGCATCGACTGGCACGGCCATCGCGACCGGAACCTGGCCGTCGTGAACTCGCTCGCCGCGCTCGAGGCCGGTGCGACGCGGATTCATGGGACCGCGATTGGCATCGGCGAGCGCGTGGGCAACACGCCGATGGACATGCTGCTCGTGAACCTGGTGCTCATGGGCTACATCGAGCGCGACCTGGCGGGGCTGGTCGACTACTGCCAGTACGTCTCGGAGGTCACCGGCGTTCCCATTCCGCCGAATTACCCGGTTGTCGGCCGCGACGCCTTCAGGACGGCGACGGGTGTGCACGCCGCCGCCGTGATCAAAGCCTTCCGCAAGAACGACCGCGCGCTCGTGGACGCCGTGTACTCCGGCGTGCCAGCCAGCCTCGTCGGACGCGAGCAGGAAATCGAGGTCGGTCCGATGTCGGGCAAGTCGAACGTCGTGTACTGGCTCGAGAAGCGTGGGCTGCCGGCCTCCGACGAGGTGGTGGACCGCATCTTCGCGAAGGCGAAATCATCCGCCTCCGTGCTGACGGAGCAGGAGATACTTGGGTCCCTGGTCCCTCATCCCTGATCACGAGCCCCGAGCCCCGAGCCCCGAGTCCGAAGTCCCGAGCCCCGAGCCCCGAGTCCCGAGCCCCGAGAGAGTCATCGTCCGATGTGCGCGATCACGTCCGGAAGGGCGGCGAGCAGCACGTCTCCCACCACCTGCAGCGACTGCCCTGAAACCCTGTCGATGGTGTCGGCCTCGGTGTGCCAGGCCGGATAGTCGAGGTCGATGATGTCGACGGCGGGCACGCCGGCTTGCAGGAAGGGGATGTGGTCGTCCTGGATGTCCAGCGCCTCGTCCACGAACTCGCGGCGGCCGAGCCGCTTCGCGGCGTCCCAGAAAATGTCGGTCAGCCACGGCGTGGAGTTCGTATCCCGCATGATCCGCAGATCCCTGTCGCCGATCATGTCCACCAGAATCATCGCGCGGATGTCTTTCAGGGTGCCGTTGCGGCGCGCCTCGTCCACGTAGTGCCGGCTGCCGTAGGTGTGATCGTTGTCCACCCACTCGATGACCGCCTCTTCGCCGTCGAAGAACACCAGCTCGATGGGCAGGGCGCGTTTTCCGTCCTTCAGCACACGCGCGAGCTCGATGAGGAAGGCGGCGCTGGAGCCGCCGTCATTGGCGCCGACGAAGGCGAAGTCGCGGAAGAGCTTCGTATCGTAGTGCCCGGCAATGACCAGGCGCGGCCCGGCGGTGCCGTTCGTTCCGGGAACCATCGCGCGCAGGTTGACCGTGCGGATCGGGCCCAGCGGCGTCTGTGCCTCGAACGACTGCTCGGCGACCGTGAGCCCGAGCGCCCTCAGCTGTGTCGTGATGTACTCGCGCGTGCGCGCCGCCCCCTCCGAGCCGGCCGGGCGCGGGCCGATCTCGACGATCCTCCGGACATGCGCGAAGGCGCGGTCACCATCGAACCTTGCAGCCGGCTGAGCCGCCGACAGGCAGGCCGCGAACAGACACGCAGATAGCACACTGAGTTTTGACATCGATCGGTCCCTGGTCCCTACGGTCCCTGGTCCCTAGTCCCTATGGTCCTTGGTCCCTTGGTCGCAGTCCCTCGGTCGCGAGTCCCTCGGTCGCGAGTCCCTCGGTCGCAAGTCGCTCGGTCGCAAGTCGCTCGGTCGCTCGCTGGCAGGTCGCTCGGTCGCAGGTCGGTACCCTGTGCTCTTTACCCGGGACCTTTGACCAGGACCAGTGACCCGGACCAGGGACCAGTGGCCGAGGGCCCCGGACCAACCAGAGACCAGTGACCGAGGGACCCGGACCAGGCGACCAGTGACCGAGGGACCCGGACCAGGGGACCAGTGACCGAGGACCCGGACCAGGGACCAGTGACTCAGGGACTCGGACCAGGGACCTGTGACCGAGGGAGCCAGGGACCAGGGACCTAAGAGTTTAGCGTCGTTTTTCGCGCGGGACGTAGTCCCGCTTGCCGGGCCCGTCGTAGATCTGGCGCGGGCGGGCGATCTTCTGCTCGGGGTCGGTCAGCATCTCCTCCCACTGCGCAATCCATCCGGCCGCGCGCGGGATGGCGAACATCACCGGGAACATGTCCACGGGGAAGCCCATCGCCTGGTAGATCAGGCCGGAGTAGAAGTCCACGTTCGGGTAAAGCCTGCGAGTGACGAAGTAGTCGTCCTCGAGCGCGATGCGTTCGAGCTCCAGCGCGATCTCGAGCAGCGGGTTCTTGCCCGTCACCTCGAAGACCAGATCGGCGATCCGCTTGATGATCTTCGCGCGTGGGTCGTACGACTTGTACACGCGATGCCCGAACCCCATCAGCCGTCCGTCGCCGCCCTTCACACGTTTGATGAAGGCGGGCACGTTGGAAATCGATCCGATCTCGGTGAGCATCCGGAGCACCGCCTCGTTCGCGCCGCCGTGGAGCGGACCGTACAGCGCGGCCGCCGCGCCTGCAAGCGCCGAGTACGGGTCGGCGTCCGAGCTGCCGATGTTCCGCATCGTGCTGGTGCTGCAGTTCTGCTCGTGATCGGCGTGCAGGATGAAGAGGACGTCCAGCGCGCGCTCGAGGATCGGGTTCGGCTTGTATTTCAGCTCGGTCATCCGGAACAGCATGTTCAGGAAGTTGCCGGCGTAGCCGAGCTCGTTGTCCGGGTTGTTGAAGGGACGGCCGATTGAATGGCGGAACGCGTAGGCCGCGATCGACGGCACCTTCGCGATCAACCGGATCGTCTGGAGCCGCCGCGAGTCGGGGGAATAGATCTGCTTGGCGTCAGGGTAGAACGTCGAGAGCGCGCCGACGGTGCTGATGAACATGCCCATCGGGTGGGCGTCGTGGCGGAAGCCTTCCATCAGCTTCGCCAGGTTGGTGTGCAGCATCGTATGCAGCGTGACGTCCCGCGCCCACTTCTCCAGCTCCGTGGCGCCCGGCAGTTCGCCGAACAGGATCAGGTACGCCGTTTCCAGGAAGTTGCTCTGCTCGGCGAGCTGTTCGATCGGATACCCGCGGTAGAGGAGCACGCCCCGATCGCCGTCGATGTAGGTGATCCGGCTGCGGCAGGCGGCGGTGTTCATGAACGCCGGGTCGTACGTCATCATCCCGAACTCGTCCGGGCTGACCTTGATCTGCCGCAGGTCCATGGCCCGTATGGTGCCATCCTGAATGGGGATTTCGTACTGCCTGCCGGTGCGGTTATCGGTGATCGTGAGCGTGTCGGCCATGCGGAGCTGGTTCGGCGTTGAGCGGCTTATTCGTCCCCGGCATCCTCCGGCCGGTCCGGCGGGGCCTCTTCGGGCACCCGATACTCCTCGGAAAGCCACCGGCCAAGGTCAGCCATCCTGCATCGCTCGCTGCAGAACGGTTTCCACTTGGGGTCTGCAGGGGAGCGGCGGCAGTACACGCAGAGCGGGTCGGGCCGTGGCAAACCTGATCATTCTATCAAGAGAGCGGTCGGCTATCAGCTATCGGGCTGAGAACGGCGGCCGCAACCGTCCTCCGCCGTCCGCCATCCGACCCGGGAACCCGACTGTAGAGGGCGGTCGGCCGTCCACCGTCCGGACTGGACACTGGGAACCGGACACGGTAGGGCGCCGCCGTCGGCATCTGACAACTGGCAGCCGGCAACTGAATTACGCCCCCACCTCCCCCGCGTGATGACGCACGTCGCGGGCCGACACCATGAAGATCACGTCCTCGGCGACGTTGGTGGCGTGGTCCCCGATGCGCTCCAGGTGGCGTGAAATCAGGATGAGATCGAGCGCGGGCTCGATGGTGGAGGGGTCCTGCAGCATGTAGGTGAGCAGCTCCCGGAACACCTGCTGCTTCAGCGCGTCGAGCGTGTCGTCCTCGTTGAGCACGGCGTGAGCGAGCTGCGTATCGCGGCGGACGTATGCGTCCAGGGAATCGCGGAGCATGTGCTGGGCGATCTCGGCCATTCGAGGGATGTCGATCAGCTGCTTGACCGGCGTGTGGCGCAGGTAGCGGCGCACGGCCTCCGCGATGTTGACGGCCAGGTCCCCCATGCGCTCGAGGTCGGTGTTGATCTTGACGGCCGACACGATCGCCCGCAGATCCACGGCCATCGGCTGGTACAGCGCGAGCATCCTGAAGGAGCGGTTGTCGATCTCGATATGGAGCTGGTTGATCGGGGTATCACCGGCCAGCACCCGTTCGACCAGCGCCGTGTCGCGTTCGACCAGTCCCTGCACGGCCGATCGCACGCGGTCTTCCGCCAGGCCGCCCATCTCGAGCAGGCGCGTCTTGAGCTCGTCGAGCTCCTCCTGAAAATGCGGGACCATCCGTTCTGGCATAAAACAGTGCTGAATGCTGAATGCTGAATGCTGACTGCTGAACGGCTGAATGCGTTAGCCGAATCGGCCCGTGACGTAATCCTCCGTCAGCGTTTCTCCCGGGTTCGTGAAGATGCGATCGGTCGGGCCGTATTCGACGAGCCGCCCGAGCCAGAAGAACGCAGTGCCGTCCGAGACGCGCGCGGCCTGCTGCATATTATGCGTGACAATCACAATCGTGTAGTCGGCCTTCAGGTGGTAAACGAGCTCCTCGATCCGCTGGGTGGCAATCGGGTCGAGCGCGGAGGCCGGCTCGTCCATCAGCAGGATCTCCGGCTTGATCGCGAGGGCGCGTGCGATGCACAGCCGCTGCTGCTGCCCGCCCGACAGCGACAGTGCCGATTCGGCGAGCCGGTCCTTCACCTCGTCCCAGATCGCCGCCGCCTTCAGGCTCTCCTCGACGCGCTCGTGCAGGTCCGCGCGGCTGCTCGCGATGCCGTTGATCCGCAGACCGTAGGCGACGTTCTCGAAGACCGACTTCGGGAACGGGTTGGACTTCTGAAAGACCATGCCGACCCGGCGGCGCAGTTCCACCACGTCGGTGCCGGGGCCGTAGATGTCCTCCCCGTTGATGAGCACGCGTCCGTCGACGCGAGTGCCAGGAATGATGTCGTTCATGCGGTTCAGCGTGCGGAGGAAGGTGCTCTTCCCGCAGCCGGACGGGCCGATGAACGCGGTCACGAGCCGTTCCGGAATCCCGATCGAGATGTCCTCGAGCGCCCGCTTCGCACCGTAATAGAAATTCAGTCGCTGAACGTCGATGCTGACAGGATGATCGCTCCGCACGGCCTGCGTCGGGCGGTTCGGAACGCTCAGCGAGGGAAGAATCGTCTGGGTGGAGTCCATGCTGGCTCTTCTACCCTATCGGCGGGCCGTTTCCGCGCAGTTTCGCACACGTAAATGTTGTGTAACGTCCGCGATCTGGTTGGCGCGGAAGCTGCCTTCGGAGCGACGAAGAACGAGCTAAGCCGGTTCGGTCGCATCGGCCGCGCGATCCGTTCGAAGAGGGCGATGTCCTCGACCACTAACGCCTTTCCGTGGTTTTTGTGCTGCGCGGGCGGCTGGTTCCGGGCTCGCCGCGGCCCTGGCCGTTGCGGCGGGCTCCTTGTAATCGCTGCCCGCGACCTCGAAGCGTATCGGTTTCCCGAGGACCTTCTCGAGCGGCGCCACGTGGCGATGCGCCGCCCAGAGCTCGAGCTCCGCATCGCCCTCCGCACGCAAGCGCGCGAGGTAGTCGTCAACGCGCGGGTAGATGTCCACGCCCCCGAGTGCCCCCGCGTGGCTGCGATCCAGTCCTTCAGCCAGCCGCACCATCGCGGACAGCGTTCGCACGACCCGCCGGAGCGATCCCGGCAGATCGGCGTAACCTTCGTGCGACTTCTTGGGCGGGGCCTGGCGATGATATCGGGCGACGAGCGCGATGACCTCCGTTTCCCTGGGATCGAAGCCGCGGAGGTCGCCGTTCTTGATCAGGTAGTACGAGTGACGGTGGTGGCGCTCGTAACTGATATGCACGCCGATGTCGTGCAGCAGTGCGCCGAACTCGAGCCACTCGCGCTCCTTGTCCGAGAGCCCGTGGACGCTGCGCGTCTGATCGAAGATGCTCAACGCCAGCCGCGCCACCTGCTGCGCGTGCTCCGACCAGTACCCGCAGCGCTCGCCGAGCTCGACGATGCTGCGCCGGCGCACGTCCGGATAGCGTTCGATCTTCCTGATGCGCGCGCTGTTGCGGTGGACGTAATCGAGCACCAGTCCTTCACGCAGCGCGAGATCGCACAGCGTGAACTCGTCGGCGCCGAGCCGGCGAAGAATCGTGTCGAACAGCACCGAGCCGGCAACCGAGAGATCCACCCGGCGCGGGTCCATGGCCGGGATCTGCATGCGCTCTTCGATGTCGGCCCCGACGATCCGCTTCCGGAGCCGGTGCAGTGCCTTGGCCGACACGCGCAGGTTGCGCAGCTCGTCGGTCCGTCCGGCACCGCCATCGGCGGCGATCGCGCCGAGGCTAAGGATCGTTCCGGAGGTTCCAATCACCCGATCGAAGCCGCGCGCTGCGATCTGATCGAGGTAGTTGCCCATCTCGCGGTTCACGTGCTTGACGATTCGCCGCTCGTCGCCGCTCGAGAGGGGATCGCTGTGCACGAACCGCTCGGTCAGCCGGATGACGCCGACCTTGAAGCTGCGGCCAAGCGTCAGTCTGGATGCGCTGCCGAGCGTGACCTCGACGCTCCCGCCGCCGATGTCCACGACGACCGCGGTAGACCCGCCGATATCCACGCCATACCCGGCGGCGAGGTGGATGAGTCGCGCTTCCTCGGTACCCGAGATGACGCGGATCCGGATGCCCGTCTGCCGATCGACTTCGGCGATGAAGTCGCCGCCGTTCTCGGCCTCGCGAGTCGCGCTGGTGGCCGCGGCGACGATCTCGTCCACCTTGTGCGATTCCGCCAGACGTTTGAACTTCGCCAGGGTCTGGAGCGCGGCCGTCATCGCCGTGGGGGTCAGGTCCTTCCCGTCGAGGCCCCCGGCCCCCAGCCGCACCATGTCCTTCTCGCGGTCGATGACCTCGAACGAGAGGTCCGGCCGCACCTGGACCACGATCATATGTACCGAGTTCGTCCCTATGTCTATGGCAGCGATGCGCATGAAGTTGTGGGGGAGGTCCAGCCGTTCCTGTCGTTACATGGCCGTTATATACTGGCTGAACCGGGGACTGGCGACTGCCTTTTCAGCCCGCTTCCTGTCGAGTCGCATCCTACCATGAACCGCTCTAACCCACGCGTAACAACGGTGTTACTGGCCCGCCGCCGCCAGGCACTGAAGAGGAATCTCAAACAGGCCGTCGAGGGGGATGGCAAAGGGGTCCATCAGGCGCGGGTGGCCTCGCGCCGGCTGCGGGAAGCGGTGCCGGTGCTCGCAACGGGGTTGAAGAAATCGAAGGCAGACAAGGCGGGCCGGAAGATTCGCCGGATCACGAGGGCGCTCGGATCCATCCGGGAGCTCGACGTCACCGTCAGCCTCATCGACGAGCTCGCTCAGCGCGACACCGTGCCACGGCTCGCCCTCGAGCACGTGCGCGCGCGCGTGATCCACGAGCAGGAGTCGCGGCGCGTGACGATGCTCAAACGCCTCGATCGGGTGAAGGTGGCGAAGCTCGATCGGCGACTCCAATCGCTGAGCGAAGCGCTCGAGGCGGCCGACGCGGAGCAGTGGCGCGAGACGCTCGCGGCACGCCTGCTCAAGCGTTCGAAGCTGCTCCGCGCGGCCCTGGAGAACGCCGGCCAGCTGTACGAGGCCGAGCGGCTCCATCAGGTGCGCATCGCGGCCAAGAAGCTGCGGTACGCGCTGGAACTGGCCGCGGAAACCGGACTGCGGGAGGCGAAGGATCCGGTGCTGACGATCAAGCGCGCGCAGGACATGCTCGGCCGTCTGCACGATCTCCAGGTGCTTCAGACCTACGTCGCGTCCGTGCTTGCCGAGCCGCAGTCCGCGACGCCTCCCGATGGTGGCCTCGAGATCATTGCGCGTCTGCTGGAGGATGAGTGCCGGCGCCTGCACGCGCGCTACGTGTCGACGGTTCCGGCGCTGCTCTCCGTGGTCGAGCTCACGCGATCGTCCCTCGTCCCATCGGTTGCGCAGCCGGGCCGGCGCGGCAGGCGACACCTGAAGATGGATCTCGGCACCCTTCGACCGCGATCCGGCCGATCGAGCGCTGCGGTCAACGAGGGAAGGTGAGGCTGCGCGAGTGCTCGAGCTCTATCTGGTGCGTCACGCAATCGCGGCCGAACGCGGCGACGAGTACCCGGACGACTCGAAGCGTCCGCTCACGAGTCAGGGGATGTCCCGGTTCCGCCGGGAAGCCAAGGCTCTCGATGGTCTCGGCGTGTCGGTTGCCGTGATATTGACGAGCCCTCTCGCCCGGACCAGGCAGACGGCCGAGATCCTTGCCGAGAGCGTCAAGAGCAAACCGTCGATTGTCGCCACCGACGCGCTGGCTCCCGGCGGCACGGCCGCGGCGGTGATTCAGGAAGTCGGGAAGCACGCGCGAAAGGGGAACGTCGCGCTCGTCGGCCACGAACCGAACATGGGCGAGTTGGCCGCCAGGCTGATCGGCGCCCGTGCCCCGATCGAATTCAAGAAGGGCGCGATATGCCGGATCGACTTCGACGTGCTTCCACCGAAGGGCACCGGCATGCTGCGCTGGTTCGTCACGCCCCGGATGCTCCGCAAGCTCGCCTGAACGCCCCTTCATCCAACGCCCTGCAGCTCGAACAGCACGCGCCGCCCCGTCGTCTGCGCCGCAGTTGTATCGTAGGTACCCGACGTTGGTCCACGGGTCCCGATCCGCTCGTAGAACCGCGCGAGCCCTTCTGGGGTGCGCACGTCCGAGGCGCCCGCGACCTCGAGCGCGTGCTGCAGTTCGTGACCGATCGCCGCGATCTTCAGGTCGGTTGACGCCCTGTCGTCGATCTGGATCCGGACGTAGCGGGGACCGTCCTGCGAGGCCGTCGCGAAGAGCATCCGGCCGGCGATCGATGCTGGGAGCGTCCGGTTGGCCTCCACGTACACGATGACGTCGCTCACGTCCAGTGCGGCCATGAGGTCCGCGAACGTCCGAGAGCGGGCCATGCCGCGCACCAGCAGCTGCTGCATGTCCCGGCTGGCAGCACGGACCGGCCGATCGATCGCGGTGAGCAGCACGTGTGGGTCGCGCCTGATTGCGGGTCGCGCCCGGTTGGCGGCCGAGGACTCCGGATGCGTGGTGACGACGGCGAGAGCGGCGATCACGAGCGGCAGGACTTCGACCATGGCAACCTCCGAATCGGAAGTGCCCCGCATCCATTGGCCGGACAGCGCGCGGGCGGCGAGCGCGCGCGCGCCATTGTCGAATCGCCGCCTCCATAACGGCGATTCGGACACTTAGACGTGCGAACCCCACCAGCCGTTGACAGTTGTGCGCCTGCGGAACGAACGGACAGAGAACGTGGCGAACGGCGTGATGGAAGAGGCCGTTCAGGGATGAATGACGTGACGAGGGCGCGCGTCAGCCCGAATCGGACGCGATTGGTGCAGCGTGATGCCGCGACAGCCGCGCGGTCAGACGTTGACTCCGCTCGGGATGACGGTGCCCTTCGGGACGATGATGATGCCGTTGCGGATGTAGAAGCCGTCGCCATCCAGATCGGCGGCGCCCCTGGCGTTGGTGAGGCGCACGCCGTCGCCAATCCTGGCGTTCTTGTCCACGATCACCCGGTCCAGCACCACGTCGCGACCGATGCCCAATGTGGTCTCCTGCGCCACTATCTGATCGTCGTAGTAGTCGGCGCCGAGCAGCACGGAGCGGGAGATCTTGGCGCCCGGGCTCACGTGCGTCCTGATGCCCACGACCGAGTCGCTGATCTCGCAATTGTCCAGGTAGGACCCCTCGGCGACGATGGACGACTGAATGCGGCAGTCATAGGCGCGCGTGGCCGGCAGGAACCGTGGGTGTGTATAGATGGGCCTCTGCGGATCGAAGAAGTTGAAGGGCGCGTCGCGCTGGGTCAGCTGGATGTTGGCATCGTAGAACGACTCGATCGTGCCGACGTCCGCCCAGTACCCGCGGAAGATGAACGGGCTCACGCGATATTGTCCGAGGGAGGTCGGAATGATCTCCTTCCCGAAATCGATGCCCGGCTGGCCGAGGATCTCGAGCAGCACCTCCCGCGAAAACACATAAATCCCCATCGAGGCGACGAACGGCCTGCCGGCGCTGGTGCCCCGGACCGTCGAGCCTCCCGGCGTGCTGTGGCCGATCTCGCCGAGCCGCTGCTCGTTCGGCTTTTCCTCGAAGCCGCTGATGCGGCCCATCGTGTCGAAGAGCAGGATGCCCATCTGGGTCGCGTCGGTGGTGCTCACCGGCTGCGCCGCGATGGTGATGTCGGCGCCGTCTTCGATGTGCGACTCGATCAGCTCGCAGAAATCCATCCGGTACAGATGATCGCCGGCGAGGATCAGGAAGTGGTCGGCGTCGTATCCCACGAAGTGCCGCGCGGCCTGGCGGACCGCGTCGGCGGTCCCCTGGAACCAGGCGGAGCTCTCCGGCGTCTGCTCGGCGGCGAGCACCTCCACGAAGCCGTTCGAGAACATGTCGAGCCGATAGGTCTGCGCGATGTGGCGGTTGAGCGAAGCCGAATTGAACTGCGTCAGCACGAAGATCCGCTTCAATCCCGCGTGCAGGCAGTTGCTGATCGGGATATCGATGAGCCGGTACTTGCCCCCGAGCGGCACCGCGGGCTTGGACCGCATGTGCGTGAGCGGAAAGAGCCGTGTGCCCCGACCGCCGCCAAGGATGAGGGTGAGGGTATCGTTCATGGTGTGATCTTAAACGGGTTCAATCGGGTTCAGAGGTTCATCAAGTTCAGTGAGGTTCCGAGGTTGATGGGGTTCATAGGTTCGTGCTGTTCGGCGCTTCACGACCTGGACGGGATGAACCCTCTGAACCCCGGAACCTTCTGAACCCCGTGAACCCCATGAACCCATGAACCACAAGAATCACATGAATCCCCTGAATCCCCTGGCCCCCCACCCGACGAGCGCGCCAGCGACTATGAGCCAGACGGAGTTGATCTTCCAGCGTGCGAGCACCAACAGCGCGGCGGCCGCGCTGAGGATCGGGATCGGGCTTGTGAGCGTCGCGAGGCCGAGCGCCACCGCGACGGCGGCCATCAGGCCGAGCGAGGCCGCGACGACGCCACGGAGGAAGGCGGTTGCGACCGGAGATCGGCGCAGCCTGGGCAGCACGGGTTGCGTGAGCGCCACGAACACGAATGCCGGAAGAAAGATGCCAATCGTCGCCAGCAGGGCTCCCTCCGGGCCGCGCAGCACGTAGCCGATGAATGTGGCCGTCGTGAACAGCGGCCCCGGCGTGACCTGTCCGACAGCGATCGCGTCGAGCAGCTGCTGGTCGGTCAGCCATGCCCAGCGCTCGACCAGGTCGGCACGGAGGAACGCAATCAAGACGTACCCGCTCCCGAAAAGTACGGAGCCGATTTTGAGGAAGAAGAGCAGCAGGCCGGAGAGGGGTACGGCAGGGCCGGCGGACGCGACGGTCATCGCGCCAAGAGATGGCATGGCTGCCAGGGCAAGGCTCCAGCCGACAAGTCGTGCCGCGCCGATGGCCGCCAACCCCCCAAGCGCGAGCAGCAGCAGCTCGTTGACGCCTGCGAGGGCAAGCGCCATCGCAGCGGCCGCGATCGCCCAGCTCGTACGGCGAGCCAGAGTGGATCTCGCAATCGACAGCGTCGCGTGGGCGATCACCGCGATGATCACCGGCGTCACGCCGTCGAGCACCGACCGTAAATCCGGCGTTCGCCCGTAACGCACGTAGACGGCTGCCAACGCGCCGACGATGAGCGCCGCGGGCAGGATGAAGCAGACGCCCGCGACGAAGAATCCGGGCCATCCGGCCACCCGGCGGCCGACATGGATGGCCATCTCGGTCGAGTTCGGGCCCGGGATGAGGTTCGTGACGGCAATCATCTCCGCGAACTCGGAGTCGGAGAACCAGCGCCGGCGCTGGACCACCTCGTAGTGGAGCAGCCCGATATGCGCGGCCGGGCCGCCAAACGACGTGACCCCCAGCCGGAGGAAGAGCAGCGCGAGCGTGTGCAGCGGAACCAAGCGGCCCCAATCATCGTCCGCAACCCGGGCGCGTGTCGACCGCTACTGAGGCTGATCCCGGGTTTGTGGCTTCGGGCTCCGCCGCCGGGCAGCATCTCCCAGAGCCACGAGCGGACGCCGGTCTGATGGCCGCGCTCGATGCAGTAGGCACCACGGCTTTCGAGGACGCGGGCACGAGCGGCATTCGACCCGGGCAGACAGGCCACAGAGACCGTGCAACCGCGCCAGAGTGTGAGGGTGTAGAGATTGAGGGCGTTTATCGCGTGCCTCTGTAACGATGGGCTTTCAGAACCGCGACGTTCGGGTGACGTCGCGCCGAGGTCCATAAGACCAAGAGCTGCAGTGAGTTATGGCGGCTGCCCGCAGTTGTTTACGCAGTGTTTACACCCGTTCGGATTGGAACTGCGATACAAAGTACACATCCCGGCACACTCTTGGACTGCACGGAGATGTTTGCAAAAGAACTCACGCAGGCGGGGCACACCCGACGTTTCAGTATCACCGAGGCTGGTGTCCTCGGGTGGGAGGTCAGGGAGGAGCAGGACAGCCGAATCGTTCGGCGGGTCTGCTATACCGACTGGCATCGCGTGGAACGCGCGATGTCGGTGATGACGCTGCAGGTGACCGAGCTCGAGCAGGCAGGCTGGCAGCCGGCAGACGCCAATTGATCCGCGTCGTCGTTCCGCGTCGCCTCTGCTACTCGACGAACCGGTAGCCCAGGCCGACGACTGTTTCAATCTGCTGCCCCGCGGCGCCGAGCTTCGACCGAAGCCGCCCGACGTGCACGTCGACGGACCGCGTTTCGACGAAACGGTCGTACCCCCAAACACGTTCGAGCAGGCGGTCTCGCGAGAGCACGCGATTGCGGTTCTGGACGAGGAACCGGAGCAGCTCGAACTCTCTCCGCGTCAGCCGGACCGGCGCCCCGTCCACGGCGATGGAGACGGCATCGAAATCCGCAACCAGGTGCGCGCCCTTGTAGACGCTGCCGCCCCACGACTCCTGGCGCCTTCGCAGCACCGCGCGAACCCGTGCGGCAAGCTCGCGAAGGCTGAACGGCTTCGTCACGTAGTCGTCGGCGCCAAGATCGAGCCCCGCGATGCGATCCGACTCACCGGTCCGCGCGGTCAGCATGATGATGGGGAGGTTGGCCGTTTCCTGGCGGCTCCGCAGGATTCGACAGACTTCCGTGCCGCTCAGGACCGGCAGGTTCAGGTCGAGAATCATCAGGTCCGGCAACTGGTCCTTGACGGATCGCAACGCGGAGTCGCCGCTCGCGACGATCTCCACCTGCGCATCTCCCGACCGCTCCAGCGCATGCTTGATCAGGCCGGCGATGTCCTGTTCGTCTTCGACGACCAGCACGCGAGGTGGGCGTCCGGTCGCCACAGGACTACCTCCAATGGCTTGTTGCACTCTCTCGGCACCGTTCACAGGAATCTCCAGGATCTGAACCACAACCAGCGTATCGGGAAGGGATTTCCGTTGCGTGACGGAGAGGTTACGAGTGGGTTACTTGTCAGTCGACTCGCCTTCGCGCGTCTGACGCCGATCGCGTCGGCGTGGCAAGCAGCTGTCGGTTGAGGCGGACGACAGTTGGCGTACGCCGGATGGCGGATGGCGGACGAGAAACCTAGAGACTGCCGGCCGCGGACTTGGAGGGCGTGCAGCACCCGCTGGCGACCGGGATGAGCCGGTCGCCTGGCTTCAGCTCGACCTTGGCGGCCAGGCGGCGCATGTCGCGTTCGGAGGTGCCGAGGTGCCCGACCGCGTGAGCCACGGAATCGAGCACCGTCTGCATCACCGGGTCGTCGAGATGAGCCAGGCGGTAGTGTACCCACAGGCCCTGCTTCCGTCCCTGGACGAGCCCTGTCTTCCTGAGATACGCGAGGTGTCGCGATGCCGTCGGCTGGGGTATGCCGAGGCTCTCGTGAATGTGGCACACGCAGATCTCGCCGGCCGCCAGCAGGCCCACGATGCGCAGCCTGGTCCGGTCGGCCAGGGCCTTGAGGACGTGCTCGAGCGTCAGCAACTGCTTGTTCATCGCCATGATCTCGACCCGGCTCCGGCTTGTGGAACCGCCGCTAGTATATTCGCCTTGACATATATAGTCCAGTGGGTCTATCGTCGTCATATTCGCTACCGCGAATATAGACTTCACGAGGAGACAGCCGATGAGCGAGCAGGGGTTGAAGGACGTCATCCAGCAGAAATACGGTGCCGCGGCCGAGCGGGCCCGAACCGGCGCGGAAAAAGGCGGGTGCTGCGGGACCTCCTGCGGCTGCGGCGACCCGATTACCTCGAACCTGTACGACGCCCACGAGACCACGGGGTTGCCGGTGGAAGCTGTCGCGGCCTCGCTCGGCTGCGGCAACCCCACGGCGCTCATCGAGCTCAGGGAAGGGGAGACGGTGCTCGATCTCGGGTCGGGGGGCGGCATCGACGTGCTGCTGTCGGCGCGCCGCGTCGGGCCGACAGGCAAGGTATTCGGGCTCGACATGACCGGCGAGATGCTGGCACTGGCGCGAGAGAATCAGCGGAAAGCCGGCGCCACCAACGTCGAGTTCCTCGAGGGCGAGATCGAGAACATCCCGCTGCCCGACAACTCGGTCGACGTCATCATCTCCAACTGCGTCATCAACCTGTCTGCCGACAAGGGGCGCGTGCTCCGCGAAGCGTTTCGCGTGCTGAAACCGGGCGGCCGCTTCGCCGTCTCCGACGTGGTGGTTCGCGGCGAGGTTCCCGCGGCGATCCGCAAGAGCGTCGAGCTGTGGGTCGGCTGTGTGGCCGGAGCCCTGGAGGAAAACGAATATCGGAGCCTGCTCTCGGCCGCTGGCTTCGATGAGATCGACGTCGAGCCGTGGCGGATCTACAACGTCGACGACGCGCGCGAGTTCCTGACCGAGACCGGCATCGACGTGGACGCGATGTCGCCAGCGGTGGACGGGAAGTTCGCGAGCGCCTTCGTTCGCGCGCGCAAGCCGTAGTGCCATGGCCGCCTCCGACCCGAACGTCGCTCCTCCTCGGCTGTCGCTTCTCGACAGATACCTGACGCTGTGGATTTTCGCGGCCATGGGGTTCGGCATCGCGCTCGGCGCGGCCCTGCCGCAGATCGGTCCGGGGCTCGACTCCCTCAGCGTGGGGACGACATCGCTGCCGATTGCCATCGGCCTGATCCTCATGATGTACCCACCGCTCGCGAAGGTGCGATACGAGAAGCTGGGATCCGTGTTCGGGGACAGGAAGATCCTGGGCCTGTCGCTGGTGCAGAACTGGCTGGTCGGGCCGGTGCTGATGTTCGCGCTGGCGGTCCTCCTCCTGCGCGACAGGCCGGAGTACATGACCGGCGTGATCATCATCGGCCTGGCGCGCTGCATCGCGATGGTGATTGTCTGGAACGACCTCGCGGAAGGTGATTCGGAGTACGCCGCCGGGCTCGTCGCGTTCAACTCCATCTTCCAGGTGCTCTTCTTTCCGTTTTATGCCTGGCTGTTCGTAACGTGGCTTCCGGGACAGCTCGGCCTCCACAGCCTGTCCGTCAACGTGACCATCACCGACATTGCCAGGACGGTTTTCATATACCTTGGGGTCCCGTTCATCGCTGGCGCGGCGACGCGTTTCGGGCTGCGGCGCGCGCGCGGCGACGAATGGTACCATCGGGTCTTCATCCCCGCCATCAGTCCGCTCACGCTCACGGCCCTGCTGTTCACGATCATCGTCATGTTCTCTCTCAAGGGCCAGGCCGTCATTCGCCTTCCGCTGGACGTCGTCCGAATCGCGCTGCCCCTCCTCGTCTACTTCGGCATCATGTTCACCCTGTCGTTCTGGATGGCCCACAAGGCGCGCGCGTCGTATGCGCAGTCGGCGACCCTCTCGTTCACCGCGGCGTCGAACAACTTCGAGCTGGCGATTGCGGTGGCCGTCGCGACGTTCGGCATCCACCATGGCGCCGCATTGGCTGGCGTCATCGGGCCTCTCGTGGAGGTTCCTGCGCTCATCGGGCTGGTCAACGTCGCGCTCTGGATCAAGCGGTTGTGGTACCACGAAGACCCCGCGGCGCCCGGGGGCGTCGAGTGCTGCGTGCCGGCCGTTGGCGGAGCGGATCGATGAAGACGTTCCTGTTCGCGTGCACGGCCAACGCCGGGCGCTCGCAGATGGCGGCCGCCTGGTTCAACGAGCTCGCGGACCCATCGAAGGCGAGGGCGATCTCTGCCGGGACCCAGCCCGGCGAGCGCGTGCACCCCGAGGTGGCCGAAGCGATGCGGGAGATCGGAATCGACCTGAGCGGTGCGAAGCCCCGGAAACTGACCGACGAGGTCGCACGGACCGCCCAAATGCTCGTGACGATGGGGTGCGGGGATCAGTGCCCTTTCGTGCCTGGCGTACGGACGGAGGATTGGCAGTTGCCCGATCCCAAGGGTCAGCCGATCGAGGCCGTCCGCCGGATTCGCGACAGGATCCACGCCCTCGTTACCGATTTGATCGGCCGCGAAGGGGTCGGGCTTGGATCGTGAGGATCAGAGCCGGATCTTCTGAAGGCGATCCCGGAGCACGATTGCCGCGCTGTTCATGACCAACAGCACCGCGAGCAGGACGACGATGCCTGCCGCGGCATTCTCTGCGAACGCCGCCTGCGGCCGCGACACCCAGTTGAAGATCTGAATCGGCAGCACGGTGAACGGCGACCAGACGCTGTCGGGCGTAAACGGCACGTAGGTGAGCGCGCCCAGCGTGATGAGCGGCGCCGTTTCTCCAATCGCCCGCGACAAGGAGAGGATGAGGCCCGTGAGGATACTTGGGAACGCGGCTGGCAGCACCTGATGCCAGATGGTCTGCCACTTGGTGGCGCCCAGCGCGTATGAACCCTCTCGCAGGGACGGCGGGACGGCACGGAGCGCCTCGCGGGTCGAGAGGATGACGACGGGTAACGCGAGCAGCGCGAGCGTGCAGGCGCCGGCCAGCACGCTCCGGCCCATGTCCATCAGGCGCACGAACAGCCCCAGGCCGAGCAGGCCGTAGATAATCGATGGCACGCCGGCGAGGTTCGCGATGTTGACCTCGATCAGCCGCGAGAGGCGGCCGCGGACACCGTATTCTTCCAGGTGCACGGCTGCCGCCACGCCAAGCGGAATGGCAATGGCGGCCGTCAGGAGAATCACATAAAAGGTGCCCGCGAGGGCTGCGAGGATCCCTGCTTCCGCCGGACGCCGGGACGGGTAGCTGGTGAGGAATTGCCAGGAGAGGCGGCCCACGCCGTCACGGAGGACGTCGAAGAGCAGCGCGCCGAGCGCGATCAGGCCGAGCAGCGTGGCGAGCAGGCCGAAGAGCGCCAGCAGCCTGTCGCCCGCATGGCGGCGCGCCAGGCTGCTGCCTGTCACGAGCGTTGCGGTTTGCGCATCTGGCGTCATGCGTACTCTTCCCTGAACCGCTCTCGCAGCCAGTTCGAGAATATGTTCAAGGCGAACGTGAACACGAAGAGGAGCATCCCGACCGCGAAGATCGTGCGATATTCGAGCGTGCCCGTCGGCGTATCGCCCTGGCTGACCTGGACGATGTAGGCGGTCATGGTCTCGACCGGCACGCGGGGGTCGAGCGTCAGTCGCGGCTGCTGGCCGGCGGCGATGGCCACGATCATCGTTTCGCCGATCGCGCGGGACACCGCCAGAACGGCTGCGGCCGAGATCCCCGATAGGGCCGCGGGTACCACAACCCGCAGAGCGGCCTGCATCCGCGTCGCCCCCAGCGCGTAGGCTCCCTCGCGGAGCCCGTTCGGCACGCTGCGCAGCGCGTCTTCGGACAGCGACGAGACGAGCGGCAGAATCATGATACCCATCACCACGCCGGGGCTGAGCGCGTTGAACCCGGCAAGGTCGGGCACAACCTCCTGCAGGAGTGGCGTGACGAACAGGAGCGCGAAGTACCCGTAGACAACGGTGGGCACGCCGGCCAGCACCTCGAGGATCGGACGAAGCAGGCGACGGACCGGATTTGCCGCGTACTCGCTGAGGTAAATCGCGGTGAGCAACCCTGCGGGCAGGGCGACCAGCATCGCAATCGCGGACGTGAGCAGCGTACCGGAAACCAGCGGCAGGATGCCGAAATGCTTATCGTAGAAGAGCGGCGTCCAGACCGTACCGAACAGGAACTCGGAGACCGGCACCTCTCGCAGGAACTCAACGGTCTCGAAGATCAGGACCAGGATGATGCCGGCCGTGATCAGGATCGATCCCGCCGCGCAGAGAAAGAGCGTTCGCTCGATCAGGAACTCTACCGCGGCGCGGCCCGGTTTACGCATGCTCCTCCACGCGCTATCGTGAGAGCCGCTGTTCGAGGGTGCCTTCCCGGCCCTCTCCGTACATCGTACCGCTCCGCTTCTTGGCAAGGCGGGCCCGGACCAACTCGTACTCGCGGTCGGTCAGCGGGATGTAGCCGACCTCGCGGACGAGCGACGTGCCCTGGCCCACGTAGAAATCCACGAAGCTCTTCACTTCGGCGCGCTCGAGCGCCTCGACGTTGGGATAGATGAAGATCGGCCGCGAGAGCGGGGCATACGTGCCGTCCTTCACGGTCTCCGGCGAGGGCAGGATCGGGCCCTGGCCGTTGCTGTCGTTGCCGTCGTCGATTGCGACCAGCTTCAGCTTGTCGCGATTTTCTTCGTAGTAAGCATACCCAAAGAACCCCAGCGCATGTTCGTCTCCACCGATGCCCTGGACGAGGACGTTGTCGTCTTCGCTCGACGTATAGTCCCCGCGGCTCTGCTGCGCCTTGCCGACAATGACCTCGGTGAAGTAGTCGAACGTGCCCGAATCGACGCCGGGGCCGAACAGGTGAATTTCCTGGTCGGGCCAGCCGGAACGAATGTGGTTCCAGCGGGTCACCTTGCCCTGGGCGGACGGCTCCCAGAGCCGCTTGAGCTCGGCGACCGTCATCGAAGCGGCCCAGGTGTTATTCGGGTGCACGATCACGGCGAGGCCGTCGTAAGCCACCGGCAGCTCGATGTACTCGACGTTCGCCCTGGCGCACGCTTCCGCCTCGGTGGACTTGATCGGGCGCGACGCGTCGGCGATGTCGATCTCGTTTCGGCAGAACTTCTGGAAGCCGCCGCCGGTTCCGGAAATCCCGACCGTGACGCGCGTGCCCTCGTTGGCCCGCTGGAATTCCTCGGCGACCGCTTCCGTGATGGGATAAACCGTGCTCGATCCGTCCACGGTGATGAGGCGTGCGCCCGCCGACGCCTGGTCGCTTCGCCCCCCGCAGGCGGCAGCGGCTACGAGGCCCGAGAGCGCGACGGGCAGTAATGATCCCAATAGTCTTGATCTCATACCGCTACCCTAGCCTGACCCGGTTTCAAGCGGGTTTCGCGGCGGTTAACTCGATGTAAACGAGGCATCCGCCGGTGCGATCCGAGCGGCACACTCAGAAATTCACGAGCATGTGCACCGCGAAACGGCGCTCGTCGGTCCTTGACGGCACGAACGCGTCGTTGTCGACGTCCTCGAAGTCGAACAGAAGTGCGCTCGTCACGCTCCCCTGAAGGGGGAACCAATAGGCAATCCCGAGGATTGTCCGCCGCCGCCGGCCATCGACGTCGTCGTTCGGCGTCAGGGAATCGAATCGCACCAGCCCTTCCCAGCCCGTGACGATCTTCGGCGTCGCCCATATCGAGAACCCGTTGCCATCGACCTCAGCCGCCGCGCTGCGCGTCTGATCGGTGGTGGCGAGGTAGTTGGCGCCCGCGTTGACGCGGGCGTGTTCGTAGGTCACGCCGACGACGGTCCGCCGGCGTTCGGCCGACTTCACGTAGGCGTCATGATCGTAGAAGCCCGTCACGCGCATGCCTTTGAGGTAGGTGTGATTCGGCAGGGGCCGGACGGTCCCCCTGATCATCAGGGCCTTCTGGTCGTTGCTTTCGAGCCGGTTGTAGTTGTCCCCGTTGTAGAAGCCGGTGTGGACGTCCCCGTAATTACCTCCGAAGTTGTAGCGGAACGAGGCGCCGAAGTCGGACGACGACAGGAACCCCTCCCGATCCTCGAAGGTGGGTCCCTGAAAGCGATAGCGGTAGACATCCTCGATGAAGCCTACCCACGGGGTCGGCTGGACGCCGAAGCGGGCGTAAGTGGCGCTCGGCATCCATTGATCCAGGTTGAACTGTGCGTAGGCATACTTGAGCCGGTAGGTGTAGCTGCCCGAGAGCGAGCTGCCCTCGCCTGTCTCCCTGGCGATGTCCGGCGTGACGCGGAACGCGATGAGGCGTGAGAGCCGGCCCGTGACGTTGAGATACGCGCGCTGGACGTTGAACTGATTGGGGGTGAACTCGTCGCCGTTCGCGTCGATGCCTTTCGGCGTCGTCTGGACCGTGTAGTCCAGGAAAATCGTCGTGCCGATCCGAATCGATGGCGTGTCGTCGGGCGTTTTTGGCGCCGGAGCGGGCTGGGCATTCTGTGGCGCGGCCTGCGCGGCTTCGGTCGCAATATGCCCCAGCACCAGCGCTGTCGGCAACATCAAGCGAAACAAGCTCCTTGTAATCACGAAACCTCCCAATCGAACGGTCAAACGGTGACCAACGCGGCGACAGCAGCCTCAATCGAGCCGGTATGCTATGCGATCCGAATTATCCCGTCGTTACACGAATGTTTCGGCCGCGTTAAACATGCGACAACGACGCAACCGGCACGTAACGATTGGACGCCCCCTCGGTGATTAACCTGCCTGTAACGTACCTGTAGCGTTCCGATCACAGCCAGCCCATAACCTTCCGCCCGGAATCAAGCCGCCGTTTCGGCCAGCATCAATCGGCGGCGCCGGCATTCGTGGAGTCGGTCTTTGTGGTTGTGGAGGAGTGTGATGTTCAGCATAGCTCGCGACAGTCGCTACCGTCCGCGTAAGGAGGGCTCTGCCGTCCCTGTTGCGATGAGGAGCGACAGGGCCAGAAGCCCTCGCCGATCCAACAGGTTTTCGACCAGGGACAGCGAGTACGAACGTCGCGGGAGTGCGTTCGTGATGGAGGTTGGCATGACGACTCGACTCGGTCTGGTGCTGGTACTCGCTCTGGCGGCGCTCGCGCCGCCGGCGTTTGCCCAGTCTGGCCCCACAGGATCGCTGAACGGCAGGGTCGTCGATCAGAGCCACGCCGCCGTCCCGGGAGTGGCCGTCACCGTGCTCAACAAATCGACCAACGATACGCGGACGGGCGTCACCAATGACGACGGCATCTATCGCGTGGCCGCGCTTCCCGTCGGCACGTATGAGCTGACCTTTCAGCTCGATGGGTTCAAGACGATTCGGCGAGCCGGCGTGCTCGTGGAGGCCGCCGTTCCCCGGACAATCGATGTCCAGCTCGAAGTCGGCGGGCTCTCAGAGCAGGTAACCGTGACGGTCGAGAACCCGGTGCTTCAGCGCACAACGCCTGCCGTTGCACGCCGGCTGAGCAGCGAGGAAATCACGTCGGTCCCATCGTCGACGCGGAGCTTCACTCACCTGCTGACGGCAACGGCAGGCGTCAGCGCAGACCTGCCACCGGTCGGCAGCAACGACACTGGAGCGATATCGCCGTCCGTCAACGGCACCAAGCAGACCAGCAACAGCGTGCTGTACAACGGCGTGGACATCACGAGCATGCTGTCGAACACCGGCACGCTTGACGAAGGATTGTCGCCGGCGCCCGAGACAATCGAGGAGGTCAAGCTTCAGACGAGTCTGTACGATGCCTCGACCGGTCGCAGCGGCGGCGGGAACTTCCAGCTCGTGACCAAGAGCGGATCGAACACCCTGAACGGGTCTCTGTACGCCTTTGGCCAGAACGAGCGATTCAATTCAAATGACTTCTTCTTCGAGAAGCACGGCATCGACAAGCCGAAGATGCGGCGCGTCGAGTCCGGGTTCACCTTCGGTGGACCGCTGCACCGCGACCGCGCGTTCTTCTTCGGAAGCCTGCAGCGTACGGACGCCGACACCGGGTATGTGCCCACGGCGTCGAGCCGCGCGGTGCTCCCGGCTGCGCTCGGGCTCATTTCGGGCGACCGCACCCCCCAGAACATCGTCGCGGCCTTCCGGCGGCTCAACCCCAGTTTCGCGCTCCAACCGGAGAACATTTCCCCAATGGCGCTCGCCCTCTTGAACGCCCGGAATCCGCGGACCGGTGATTACCTGATTCCCGCCCCGACGGGCGCGATGATCGGGCGTGAACCCGTCGTTGGCATCGGTGCGTTCACCAACGCGGGCGGCGATCCGGTTGCCGAGCTGCGTCAGGTGACCCCCGCGGAATTCCAGCAACTGCAGGGCAGCGCTCGTGTCGACGCCCGTGTGACCGACACGAACCGCCTGCAGGTCTCGTATTTCGGGGCCGATTTCCCAAGCACCGATCCATTCCCGGACCCGTCCACGCTCGCCTCCCCGTTTCCCCTCCGAAAGAGCAATCGTGGACACGTCGCATCGGTTGGGGATACGCACATCTTCGGGAGCTTCCTGAACGAGGCGCGGGTCGGCTTCTTCTCCCTGCGCAACACGCGCCGGCTCGACGATGACATCAGCGGCGTCACCAGCAGCCAGTTCGGGATCAATAATCCGGCACTCCTGTTCGACGATTCGGCCGCCACGAGACGGCTGGGCCACTTCGTCAATCGGGGCATCACCTGGTCGTTCGGCGCACCCAACGACGCGTTCAACCGCCGGGAGCAGCAGACAGTCCACTTCTCGGACGTGATCAGCGCGACGCGCGGCAATCACAACATTCGGATCGGCGGTGACTTCAAACTGCACAACGTCAGGACCAATCTCCCTGAAGAGCAAGGTACGGAATTCGAGAAGATCGAGCACTTCCAGCAGTTCCTGCTCGGGTTCACGAGTGAGGCCGACACCCAGTTTGGTTTCACCGACAAGCACTTCCTGATGCAGGACGCCACCGGGTTCGTCACCGACGATTGGCGTGTGAATGACCGGCTGAGCCTGACGATGGGGCTCCGGTGGGACTGGTTCGGATGGCCGTATGAGGAGAACGGGTTCTTCGGCAACTTCGACCCTGCGCTCGTGACCGACTCCTCCAATCCCCTCTCCGCGATCATCGTGCCGTCCAACATTCAGAACTCGCAGTTTGCGGCTGTGAATGCCGGTATCGCCGCGGTCACCAGGGTCGACAGCAAGCACACGCTGAATGGTCAGGACCTGAACAACTTCGCGCCCCGGCTCGGGTTCGCGTATACCGCTTCGGAGAAGCACGTCATTCGCGGCGGCTATGGGCTGTTTTACGATCGCCCCTCTGCGGCCTTCATGAACACGGTCTTCAGCAACTACCCCATCCTGCGTGAGATCGAAATCACCGTACCGAGCCGTCAAGTGCCCATTCAGAACGCGTTCTCATCGAACGTGCTGAACGGTCAGCCTGTTCCCTTCGATGCGTTCTTTCCTTTCCGGTTGGTCTACAGCGGCACGTCCGGCACCTACTCGATTCGCGACGGCACGGGCGGCGTCGGCGTGAACGGCGGAGCCGGGAACATTGCGGAGACGCTCGAGTTCAGGGCCGTCGCTCGGGATCTCCAGACGCCCTGCTACCAGCAGTGGAACCTCGGCTGGCAGTGGGCTGTTGCGCCGAGCATGGCGGTCGAGGTGCGATACAACGGCAGTCGCGGCCACAACCTGCTGCTCGCGACGGCGCTCAACGAGCCGTGGGACCTCAACGATCCGAACACCCCGCAGGTGATTCTCGATCGCATCACGGCCGCCTACCGGGCTGGCGGCGGGACCGCCAATCAGCAGGACCCGAACGCCCTCGGCTATGGCTACAACGGCGATCGAAATCGTGGGCCCGCGGGCACGATTCCGACCGAGGTCCGAGCACTCTACTACGGCTTCAACGACGCGGAAGCACTGTATCTGCAGTCGATCGGCCGCTCCACCTACCACGCCCTCCAGACGAGCGTGACGAAGCGTGTCTCCAAGGGGTACCAATTCCACGCGGCGTACACCTACTCGGTGGCCAGGGACCTGATGTCGGCCGACCCTGGCAGCACGGCCGGCGGCGGCCGGCCGGATACACCCAACACGGGCTTCTCGGTCGAGAACGATTCGCGGAACATCGAAGCGAACTGGGCCCGGTCCGATTTCGATCGGCCGCATCGCTTCAGCCTGAGTGGGGTCTGGAACCTGCCCCTGGGGACCAACGTGTTGCTCCGTGACTGGGAAGTTGCGACCTTCCTGCAGTTCCAGTCCGGCCGTCCGTTCAGCGTGTTCCGTCCGGAGCAGGGACTGCTCAGGCTTGGCTTCCAGCGCCTCGACTTCGCGTCCGGCGCCACCCAGGACAGCGTGTCGCAGCAGGCTGCGAATCCAGAGGAGGGATGGTTCGATCGGACGCAGCTCCGGGCCGCCACCGCGGCTGGCAACACTCCGCGCAACTTCCTGCGCGGCCCGAGTCAGAAGCGCGTCGATCTCAGCATCGCCAGGCGGATTCCCTTCGGTTCGCGGGTGCGTGTCGAACTCCGCTGGGAGATCTTCAACGTGTTCAATACGGTGAATTTCGCGATGCCTGAGAACAACTTCGACAGCGTCGACTTCGGGACCATCACCACCACCGTCGGTGGGCCCCGCGTCTCACAGTTCGGGGTCCGCGTGACGTTCTGAGCAGAGGCGGGCATTGCCCGGGTGCGAGGTCACTTCCGGCCTCGCGCCATTTTTTTGTCTCCGCCCACCGGCTGTCGCCGGGGAATCACCTCGGCTTCGCACTATCATCAGGAGGTGTTGAACAGCGCCTGGGAGCGAACCGCCTCGCTATGACCGACACGCCCGAACCAGCCTCTCCGCCCATCGCCGTCCTCGACATGGGGGCGAGCGCCATCCGTCTGGTGATTGCCGAAGTCCCGGCGAGCGCACCTATCCGGGTGATCGAGGAAGCGTCCCGGGGCGCGCTCCTCGGTCGCGATACGTTCTCGAAGGGCCTCATCGGCACGGACACCATCGATCAGGCCATCGCGGCCATCGAGGGGTTCAAGCACCTCATGGACGAGTACGGCGTCCGGGACGTGACGGCCGTTGCCACCAGTGCCGTCCGCGAGGCGCGCAACCGCGACACGTTCCTCGATCGGGTGCAGCGGCGGACGGGGATTGCGTTTGACGTCATCAACGAGGCAGAGGAAAGCCGCCTGCTGTTTCTCGCACTGCAGGACGCGCTCGGCCGGCACGCAGCGTTCAAGGGCGCCTGGACGCTGCTCGCGGAGGTCGGCGGCGGCAGCACCAGCCTGACGCTGCTGCGGAAGGGCGAGCCCCATCGAACGGCCGTCTACGCGCTCGGCTCCGTGCGGCTGCGGCAGCAGCTCGACCTTCGCCGCCATTCGCACGAAGTCCAGGTCGCGCTGCTCAAGCGCTACGTGGCGAACGTCATCGACGAGATTCGTCTCGACATCCCGCTCCGGCGCATCACCAATATCATCGCCATGGGCGGCGACGTCCGTTTCGCCGCATCGCAGATGGCCGACGCCGATGTCGACAGCGCGGCGCCGGAGGTGGCGCGCGACACGTTCCTGCAGTTCTGCGACGAGGTCGCCGGGCTCGACGAGGAGAGCGTGGTCGAACGATTCCGTCTCCCCTCCGGCGAGGCGGAGACACTCGTGCCCGCCCTGCTGGTGTATCGCACGCTCCTCGGCGAGACGTCCGCCAAACGGGTCGTCATCTCGGACGCGTCGCTGCGTACCGGCGTCCTCCTCGATCTGGCCCAGCCGGAAGGTCCGGTCAGCGCGCGCGTCTTCAGCGAGCAGGTGCTTGGGAGCGCCGAAACCGTGGGCTACAAGTTCCGATTCGACCGGGATCATGGCCGGCACGTCGCGTTCCTCTCGACACGGTTGTTCGACGAGCTGCAGGCGGAACACGGCCTGGGGGAGCGCGAGCGGCTGCTCCTGCAGGTCGCCGCGCTGCTGCACGATATCGGGATTTACGTCAGTCTGCGGGCGCATCACAAGCACTCGCAGTACATCATCGCGGCGGCGCAGATCTTCGGGCTGTCCGACGACGAGACCGCGCTCGTGTCGAACGTGGCGCGGTATCATCGGCGCGGCGCGCCACAGCAGAGCCACTTGCCCTATGTGGCGCTCGATCGCCAGGATCGCCTGACGGTGAACAAGCTCGCGGCGATCCTGCGCGTGGCCAATGCGCTCGACGCCGAGCACCTGCAGAAGATTCGCGACGTGCACCTCGTGCGAAACGCCGGCGTGTGGATTCTCGAGCTGGAAGGCGACGGCGACCTCACGATGGAGCAGTTGGCGGCCACCGCGCGCGCCGACATGTTTGCGGACACCTACGGACGCCAGCTCGTCGTTCGACCTGTGGACGTGCGCTCGTGAAGACGACCGACCTTCATCCGGCGGCGCTCTTCATCAACCGCGAGCTGTCGTGGCTGGCGTTCAACGAGCGAGTGCTCGAGGAGGCGAACGATCCAGCCACGCCGCTGCTCGAGCGGGTGAAGTTCGCTGCCATCGCGGCCTCGAACCTCGACGAATTCTTCATGGTGCGGGTCGCGTCGCTCAAGCAGCAGATCGATGAAGCGGATGCGACGCCCGATCCCGCCGGCCTGCGGCCCGACAAGCAGCTCTCGGCCGTGGCGCACCGCGCGCACCGGTTCGTTGACGCGCTGTACGACTGCACGGAGCGCCGGCTCGTGCCCGCCCTCGCCGTGGAGGGCATCCGCATCCTGAAGTTCGATGACATCGACCCGCCCCGGCAAGGCTCGTTGCGGACCTTCTTTCGCGATGCCGTGCTGCCAGTCCTCACTCCACTCGCCATCGACGTCTCGAGGCCGTTCCCGCTGCTGTCGTCGTTGACGCTGAATCTTGCCGTGATGCTCGACGAAGCCCCGGAAGAAGTGGGGCGCCGGCTCGCGATCGTTCAGGTCCCCGCCGGCCTCACCCGGCTCGTCCCGATACCCGGCGCAGACGGGGTGAGCTTCGTGCTGCTCGAAGACATCGTCAGGGCCCATCTTGCCGAGCTGTTTCCCGGTCAGACCATCCTGGAGTCGAGCGTCATCCGCCTGGCGCGCGATTCGGAGCTGGAGCTCGACGACGAAGGAGGCCGTACGCATCTCGAGCTCGTCGAGCGCGAGGTGCGCCGGCGGCGGCGCAGCGACGTGGTGCGCCTCGAGGTCGAGGTGGGCGCATCCGACCAGCTGGTCGCCCTGCTCGTGGAACAGGTCGACGTCGAGGACGAAGACGTCTATCCCGTTCCCGGGCCGCTCGACCTCCGGGTGCTCCAGGGCATCGTCGAGCTGCCCGGTTTCGATCACCTGAGGGATCCGCCCCTCCAGCCGGAGGACGTGCTCGCCGGCGAACAGCGGCGGGACCTGTTCTCGATCCTCGATGCGCGCGACGTGCTGCTGCACCATCCGTACGACGCCTACGAGCCGGTCATCGCGCTGCTCGCGCAGGCGGCCGAGGACCCCGACGTGCTGGCGATCAAGCAGACGTTGTACCGGACCAGCGTGGGCTCGCCGATCATCCGGAGCCTCCAGAAAGCTGCGGAGCGGAACAAGCAGGTGACCGTGCTCGTCGAGCTGACCGCGCGGTTCGACGAAGAGCGCAACATCCAGTGGGCGCGCGCGCTCGAAACCGCCGGCGCGCACGTCATCTACGGCGTCCGGCGCTTCAAGGTCCACGCGAAGGTCCTGCTCATCGTCCGGCGCACCGCGCACGGGCTTCGCCGCTACGTACACCTGGGCACCGGCAACTACAACGAGCGCACGGCCCGCGTGTACACCGACTTCGGGCTGATGACCTCATCGCAAGTTCTTGCCGAGGACGCCACGGCGTTCTTCAGCGCGCTGACCGGCTACTCCGATCCGCCGCGGCTCAAGAAGCTGGTGATGGCGCCGACCGGTCTGCGGCGCCGGTTCCTGAAGCTGATCGATCGCGAGCGCCGCCGGGCGGAGGCCGGGCAGCCGGCCGAGATCGTGGCGAAGATGAACTCCCTGAGCGACGAGGAAATCGTCTCGGCGCTCTACGCGGCATCTGCGGCGGGCGTGCGCGTCGCGCTGAACGTCCGCGGGATCTGTGCCTTGCGTCCAGGCGTCCCCGGCGTCAGCGAGAACATCGAGGTCGTCTCGATCGTGGATCGATTCCTCGAGCACTCGCGGGTGTATTACTTCCTCAATGGAGGGGAGGAGGCGGTCTATCTTTCGAGCGCCGACTGGATGACGCGCAACCTGGACAAGCGCATCGAGCTTCTGTTTCCCATCCAGCAGGCCGATCACAAGCAGCGCGTGCTGCACGCGCTGCGCGCGATGTTCCGCGATAACGTCAAGGCCCGCGTGCTCCAGGCCGACGGCACCTATCCGCGTCGCAGCCAGGCGTCCGGGGAGGAAGCGTTTCGCGTCCAGGAATACCTTCAGCAGGAGGCGCAGCGCAGGGCCGCCCTCGCGCGCGAGAGCGCCGGCGTCTCCTTCGTACCCGAGGATGCCGGTCCGCGCCGCTGACCCTGTCGGAGCCGTATGTAACAGGAATATGACGGTTCCGTTAAATCTGCGGTGGATCTGCTAAGATTCCCGGGCGAAGGGGGGCCTTGAGTGGCATTCAGACTGATACCGCGCGAGGAACGTTTCTACGACGACTTCGTCGCGCTCGCCAGGCAGATCCGCATCGGCGCCGGATTGCTGGACGACATGCTGGTGCCCGACCGGCCGATCTGGGACAAGGCGGATGAAATCAAGGAAATCGAGCACAAGTGCGACTTCCTGACCCACGAGATCATCCAGCGCCTTCACCGGACGTTTGTGACGCCGCTCGATAGAGAGGACATCCACGAGCTGGCACGCTCGCTCGACGACGTGATGGATGCGATTGACGCGTCGGCGGGAGTCATCAGGCTGTATCAGATCGACCACGTGCGCGCGGACGCGCGGGAGCTGGCGCGGCTGGTGCGTGTGTCGGCCGACCAGCTGGTGATCGCGTTGCAGGCGCTCGAGCGCCGGCAGGGGGTCGCCGAGCCCGCGGTGGAAATCAACCGGCTCGAGAACGAAGCCGACCGCGCCCACCAGATCGCGCTGCGCCGCCTCTTCGAAGAAGAGCGCGACCCGATTACGATCATCAAGTGGAAGGAGATCCTGGACTTCCTGGAGGACGCCACGGACCGCTGCGAGGACGTGGCGAATGTCCTCGAAGGTGTCGTGGTCAAGCACGCCTGACGCCCGGATGGACGCCAACTTCCTCGCCGTCGTCGCGCTGATTCTCGTCGCGCTGATTTTCGACTACATCAACGGTTTCCACGACGCCGCGAACTCGATCGCGACCGTCGTGTCGACGCGGGTGCTGACGCCCGGCAAGGCCGTCATCTGGGCCGCGTTCTTCAATTTCGTTGCCGCATTCACGTTCGGCACCGCCGTGGCCAAGACCGTCGGCGCCGGCCTCGTCGACATCTCGATCGTCTCTTTCTCAGTCATTTTCGCAGCGCTCGTGGGGGCGATCGTCTGGGACCTGATCACGTGGTACTACGGGCTCCCGACGAGCTCGTCGCATGCGTTGATTGGGGGGTATGCGGGCGCGGCCGTGGCCAAGGCCGGGTGGGGAGCGATCATCGCCAGCGGGTGGACGAAGACGCTCATCTTCATCGTCCTCGCGCCGCTCATCGGCCTGGTGCTCGGATTTGCGTTGATGGTCGCCATCCTGTGGATATTCTCGGGGACGGCGCCCGGGAGGGTCGATCACTGGTTCCGGCGGCTCCAGCTGCTGTCGGCGGCCTCGTACAGCCTCGGGCACGGAGGCAACGACGCGCAGAAAACCATGGGGATCATCGCCGGCGCCCTCGTCGCCGGCGGCTATCTGAACCTCGACGACGGGCAGCTTCCAATCCCGTTGTGGGTCGTGCTGTCGGCGCACGCGGCCATCGCGCTCGGCACGCTGTCGGGCGGCTGGCGCATCATTCACACGATGGGGTCGAAGATCACCAAGCTGCAGCCGGTCGGCGGCTTCGCCGCGGAAACCGCCGGCGCGATCTCGTTGTTCACGGCGACGCATCTCGGCGTGCCGGTCAGCACCACGCACACCATCACCGGCGCGATCATCGGCGTGGGATCGATCAAACGGCTGTCAGCCGTGCGCTGGGGGGTTGCCGGCCGCATCGTGTGGGCCTGGATCCTCACGATCCCCGCCGCTGCGCTGATCGCGGCGCTGACGTATGTGATTACGGCGGCGACTATTGCGCCGTAAGCAGCTTCCAGCTTCCAGCTTCCAGCTTTCAGCTGCCAGCTGTGAGCTCCGAGCGCCAAACCGGAAGCTCTGAGCTCGAAGCTGCAAGCTCACCCAGGCAACTCGATCGTAAACACCGCCCCGCCATTGGGCCGGTTGGCCGCCGTCGTCCGGCCGCCGTGCGACTCCACCAGATGCCGTACGATGGCGAGGCCCAGGCCGGTGCCGCCGGGATCGCGGCTGCCGCGGGAACGGGCCTTGTCCACCCTGTAGAACCGCTCGAACACCCGCGGCAGGTCGGCTTCTGGAATCCCGGGCCCTTCGTCGGAGACCGAGAGCGCGACCCGATCGCCGCGGCGTTCGGACGCCATGACGATTCGGCTGTCCTCCGGCGAGTAGTTGGTGGCGTTCTCGAGCAGATTGCGCAGTGCGTCGTGGAGCTTCGCCGGATCGCCGGTGATCGAGGTGGCGTCAGGCGCAATCTGATGTTCGACCGTCTGGCGATGCTTCTCGATCGTGGATGCGAGCTCCGTTTCGACTCCGGCGAACAACGACTCGACGAGGCACGGGACAGGCTCGAGGGGTTCCTGGCGCGCGTCGAGCCTGGCCAGCCGCAGCAGATCGCGGACGAGCCGCTCCATCCGAAGCGTGTGCCGGCCGATGATGTCGAGAAAGCGGCGTCCTTCGGCCAGATCCGGTCCACTGTCGACGAGCGCTTCGACGTATCCCCGCACGGCCGTCAGCGGCGTTCGCAGCTCGTGCGAGACGTTAGCGACGAAATCGCGGCGGATCCGATCCGCGCGCCGGGGCTCGGTGATGTCGTGCAGCACCAGCACCGCACCGCTCGCGCCCGGCGAGAGGACGGGTGCGCTGCGGGCGGTGATCGTCAGGTCGGGGTCGCGCGGGAGCGTCAGCTCGAGGCCCTCGGTGGTCGAGCCGCGCAGGGCCGCATCGAGCTGCGCCGCGATGTCCGGGTTTCGGACGATCTCGAGATAATGCCGGCCCTCGGGCGCGTCGTGGATACCGAGCATCCTGCGCGCGGCGTCGTTGACGAGCTGAATCCGGCCCTGCTCGTTGACCACCACCACGCCTTCGATCATGCCGGCCAGGATGGCCTGCATGCGCGCCTGGTCCGAGGCCAGGTGTGCGGCGCGTCGATCGACCTCCCGGACGGACTCGTCGAGTGCACGGGCGACAGCACCAATCTCGTCGTTTCCGAAATCACGCGCCGGCCGGCTCAGGTCGCCCCGCGAATACCGTTCCGCGACACCAGCGATCGCGCGGACACGACGACTGAGCACCACCGACACAGCCCACGCCAGCGCCGCTGCGGCCAGCAGCCCCAGGCCAAACGCGACGAGCGCGATGCGCCGGACCGCCGCCAGCTGGTCGCGAACCTCTGTCAGCGGCAGCGCGAGCCGCACGACGGAGAGCGTCGACTCTGAATTCCGCACCGGCACCGCCACGTAGAGGAGGTCGGCCGAAATCGTCGTGCTGTAGCGCCGGGCGACGCCGAGGCCCGTCCCGAGCGCCTGCTGGACCTCCGGACGCGCCGCGTGGTTCTCGACCGCCCGCAGATCCTCGCCGTCGAGCTCCGAGTCGCCCACGACCGTTCCGTCCGCGGCGATGAACGTGATGCGTGCGGAGACCAGCGCGCCAAGGGCGTCCGCCTCTTCATCGAGCTCCGCTGGCCCCGGGGGCCGTCTGTGCGACAGCGTTTCGGCCGCGAGGCGCGCCTCATTGACCAGGGATCGCTCAATGCGTTCGTCGAGCGTTCGGCGGACCGACCAGGAGACGAGCGCCGTGGCCACCGCCAGCGTGACGGCCGCCACGGCGATGGAGCTGACGAACAGGCGCGTGCGAAACGTCACGGCTGATCGAGCAGCTTGTAGCCGAACTGCTTGATCGTCTCGATCGCGTCGGCGAGCACCGGAATCTTCTCGCGCAGCCGCCGGATGTGCACGTCCACCGTCCGCGTGCCGCCCGTGTAGTGGTAGCCCCAGACGTCGGTCAGCAGGAGATCCCGCGAGAGCACCCGCCCGCGGTGCTGCAGCAGGTACTGGAGCAGCAGGAATTCCTTGGCGGTCAGCTTCACCTCCTGCCCGTCCACGGCCACGTGATGGCGCTCGGCATCGATGACGATCGGGCCATAGCGGACGACACCGGACGGCGCAGGCCCCCTCGTGGAGCGTCTCAGCAGCGCGGTGACGCGGGCAGTCAGCTCCCGCGGGCTGAAGGGCTTCGTGACGTAGTCGTCGGCGCCGAGCTCGAACCCCGAGACCCGATCCGACTCCTCTCCGCGCGCCGTCAGCATGATGATCGGGATCTCGGCGGTCGACGGCTCGGCGCGCATCGCCTGGCAGACCAGCAGGCCGTCCATGCCCGGCAGCATCAGATCGAGGATGACCAGATCGGCGGGCTCGGTGCGGAGGCGGGGCATCACGGCCGTGCCGGTGGACAGGCGATTCACTGCATGGCCCGCCCTGAGCAGATAGTGCTCGATGAGCTGCGCGATGTCGGGGTCGTCCTCGACGATCAGGATCGAGCTCATGAAATGCCGGCCGCAGAGCCCGTCAGGAACTCGACCGGCGCCGCATCCAGCGCGCGGCGCAGGCTCTCGGCGGAGGCGAACGATGCGGCCGACAGCCGGCGGGCGAGGATTCGCAGCGAGACGCGCGCGCCGCCAAACGGATCGGGCGTGATTTCCACGGTGTGCCCGTTCAGTATAATGCGGCGCCCGAACGACTCGAGCGGTGTTTCCCACGCCGTGCAGAACGCGAGCGAGATGCGGTCGGCGGCGTTGACAAACGCGTAGTCGGCTTGGAGCGTGGCGACATCCAGGTCGGTGCGGCCGAGCAGCGCGTCGCGCCGCCCGGTCATGATCGTGAAGAACTCCGTCCAGCCCGGATCCGTCCGCGTCGTTCCGTAGACCGTCAGCGCATGCTGGGCGATGAGCGCTGCCGCATAGGGCGACCGCTCAGCCATGCGATCGACGGCGCGCGGCCAGATCCGCTGCCGCACCGGCACCGGCACCGACACGAAGTCGAGCGGCTGCCCATCCTGCCCGACGTAGGTGGCGGCGTCCTCTTCAAACCACCCGTTGTCGTGTTCACGTGCGGCCAGCAGGATGACGTTGCGCCGCGGATGGTCGGGAAAGCCGTCCGCCTGCCAGTACGCAATCGCCTCGGCCGCCAGCCGCGCGTGATCGGGTTGCGTGATGAAGAGGAGGGAGGTGGCGGAGGGGCGGATGATCATGTCTCGTGTCACGTACGACGTGCGAGGTGCGATGTGCGACGTGCCGCTTGTCACGTGCGACGTGCGACGTGCTGCTTGTCACGGGCGACGTGCGACGTTCATATTGCCACACTGTGTCCTGCGGTCCCGAGTCCGTACCGACACGGGACAGCGGAGTGCACGGCGGACGTGCGGATGGCGGACGGCCGACTGTGGCCGTCCAATAATCCATCCCACCTGTGCTCTCCAGAGGACACCACTCAGGTGGCTCTGCGGGAAAAATGGCCGGAATTCACCGATTCTGGCTGGCATCCCCCTTGGACTGTGGGGGTGGACGGCAGAATCGGAGGATGCCATGACGGCTATGACACTCGGAACTGGATGGCAGCGTGCAAGTGCGGCCGCGTTGGGCGTGGGTGCGTTGCTCGTGGCGGTTGGTTGCGGAACGCAAGGTACGGGCGGCGTGTCGGCGCAGTCGCTTACGGCAAATCAGGC
The DNA here is from genome assembly GCA_035711845.1 of Vicinamibacterales bacterium. GTDB lineage: Bacteria > Acidobacteriota > Vicinamibacteria > Vicinamibacterales > 2-12-FULL-66-21 > DASTBU01. The sequence continues at coordinate 58,576 of DASTBU010000084.1, read as the reverse complement.
TGGCATGCCGGTGATCGTGACGTGCGAGCCGCATCAACGCACGCTCGTTCGGCCGGTCGTGGTCAACGGCGCAACCGTGTCGCAGGTCGAGTGCGTGGCCTCGGGCCAGGTGCCGGCGGCACAGATGGTGTCGGCTGAGGCGCCGCTCGTGGCGGCGCAACCGCTATATCGTCCGGCGGTGGCGCAGCCGGTTTATCAGCCGCTCGAAGATGCACGCGTGGTGTACCCGGCGCGATCAGAGCGGGTGACCCCGACTCGCCAGGTGGTGTACGAGCGCGAGCCCGTCCGGAAGACACGATCCGTGAAGAAGAGCGCGATCATCATCGGCTCGTCCGCGGGGGTCGGCGCGGGCGTGGGCGCGGCGGTCGGCGGCAAGAGGGGCGCGCTCATCGGCGCGGCGATCGGCGGCGGCGGCGCGGCGATCTGGGATCAGGTCACTCGTCGCAAGTAGGACTCGCAACATCGGCTCGACATGGGGCGGACTTCGGTGGTCCGCCCTTTTTTTGTATGCTGTGAACCAGTCGCCGTGACCCGTGGTCCGCAATCCCTGGACCGGGAACCGGGATCCGGGGTGTATGGTCCGTGCGTCCAACGACCGATGCGAATTCTGCTGCTCTCGGCCTTCATGCTGTTCCTGGCCGGCACAACGGCCGCGCAGTCTCGATCGGGAGGTGCCATCGAGCTGCCCAAGGTCGAGACCCAGCATCTCGTTCTGACTGCATCCTCCAGCAATGCGGCGGCCGCTCCTGGAACCCGGATCTCGCTCTTCCTCGATATCGCGCCGAAGCGGAAGATGCACGTGTACACGCCCGAGCAGAAGGAGCAGATCCCCATCTCGCTCTCGCTGGCGATCGAGGACGAGTTCAAAGCACATCCAATTAAGTTCCCGAAGTCGGAGAAGTACTTCTTCGAGCCGCTCGGCGAGACCCAGCTCGTTTACAGCAAGCCGTTTCGCCTCGTGCAGGACGTGACGGTCGCCCTTACGCCTGCCATGGCTGCCAGAGCCCGTGAGGCGGGCGCAACGCTCACGATTACGGGAACGCTGCGGTATCAGGCGTGCGACGACAAAGTCTGCTACCTGCCGAAGGAGCTGCCGGTCTCCTGGACCATCCGGCTCGCGCCGCCGGAGCGCTGAGGCGGCGGATTCCCGTCAGCCGTCTCTGCATCAGGACCGTTCGGGCCGGTTTCCCGCGCGGAACGCTTCTTGATGGGCGACTGTCTGATACACTCCTGATCTGATCATGCTCATCTCGTCGGCGCTCGTTCTCGGCTTCCTGCACGGCCTCGGGGCGGATCACCTGATGGCAATCGCCGCGCTGTCGCTCGGGACCGCCGGCGAGGCGCCCGCGGTCCAGCGCGCGAGAGCGCTCGGCATCGCCGTGCGGTTTGCGTTCGGGCACGCGCTCCTTCTCGCGCTGGGCGCCGGCGCGCTGATCGCGCTGGGATGGTCGCTCCCGCTCGTCGTGGAGCGCGGCGGTGAGGTTCTCGGCGGCGTGCTCCTCATCGTGATCGGCGGTTTCGGCCTCGCGGGCGTCTTCTCCGGGCGCCTCTACGGCCATACCCATCGTCATGGCCACGAGCCGGCGGCGCATTGGCACCTGCATCTCGGACGCAAGGACCACCATCCGCTGCCATCCGCCCACTCGCACCTTCCGACCATCGTCGGCGCGGCGTTCGCGATCAGCAGCTTGCGGGCGTTGACGATGTTGACGCCGTTCGGGAACGAGGTGGGAGCGGCGTCGCTCTCGACGCTGCTCGTGCTCGTCGCGACGTTCGGCGTCGGCATCCTGCTGTCGATGTCGCTCTTCGGCGTGGCGTTCGCGCGCTTCATGTCGGCCGCGGTTGCCGTGCGCCTCGGTCGGGCCGCCGCCGCGCTGATGGCGGTGGCCTCGATCGCGCTCGGCATGTTCTGGATCGCCCAGGCATGAACGGGTTCGCCTGACTTTCCCCAATCGCCAGCCAGTCATTCGACCGAGACCTGATGGCCCTGACAGGGACTGCCGCTGACAGGCGCCCGTCTGCAAGCGTGCTCCCGTGCGTCATGGACGGGTTCGGTGACGTGTTCAGAACGACCACGATGATCGCGATGATCACGATGGACCGCTTGGTCCTGCGCTACGGTGACGTATCCGGGGTGGTGAAGCGGGATGCATGGGCCGCCCAGACGTCATCGTAAAGGTGAAACCCAGGACACTCCTCGATTCGCTTGAGTGGAGCATACGACGCGGGTGGCGCACGGCGGGGCGCCCCGCCCGCCGCGCAGGCGCCGGGGCCCCCGCCGCGCGTTTTCCAGCGCGGTGGGGTGGAGGAGCCACACGCGTGAAGTGCTTTTTGGCGCCGAGCCGGGGTCCCCGCCGCGCACGCCTGCGCGGTGGGGTGGTGGGGACGGGTGGGGCTGCCGGGCGCCAGGACCCGCGTTCATCTCAACTGAAGTGAATCGTGGGGATAGTCCGCTCGTCGGTGCCCTCCCTTCTTCTGGCAGGGGGTTTCCTCATCGAGGACGTGCGAGCAGACTCCCGTTCGAGCGTCTGATCGTCATGATCGGCGGTACGACCGGCAGGGTGCAACGTCAGGCGGTGTGAGCGCGGCTGCACCGGCGGCAACCGCGTGTCACAATCATTTGCAGGAGGCGGGAGGCGGTGCGATCATGAGCCGCCCGTGTCCTGAGCCGCGGAGGTCGACCGATCGGGAGGAATACTTGGCGATCTGCTTCGAGGTCTCCGTGAACGGCGGGCCAGCGTTGGTGGCGGGCGCGGAGGATGCGGCCGTGCTGTCGGCGATTCTCAGCTACGTTGCGAACCCTGCAGGAGAGCTGGAGTTCACCGTCGGAGCCTTGGTGGCCAGCTCGGACGGAAATCGTGAGCACTTATCCTGGCTGCGCCACCAACTGGCCGTGGGTGATCGGGTCGCGATTCGTGTTATCGAGTCCGCTGCGGCGGCGCGCCCTGTCGAGCGCGTCATCCAGAATAGACTCGACGCGCAAGAGAAGGAACGAGAGTACTACGATCGGCTGCGGCGGAAGTACGAGTCGGAACCATAGCCGCTGCAGCCGACGGCTGACCGATGACCACGTGTTCCCCGCTAGGGCGGTGTCCGAGGTGCGGGCGCGGTTTCGCCAACCGCAATCAGTCGCATGAGGGGCCACTTCTATGAGCAGAGCTCTTCAGATCGCGGATGGCGAATGCTGGCAGGTCTCCGGCGTGAGAGATGCCGCGGCGTTCTTTCGTGCGGTGCCGCAGCTTCTTCCCGAGGCGACCCGTTTGTATCTGGAAGGCTCGCCAGCTCAGGATGTCGTGGCTCTCCTCGCTACTCACAGCGATGAAGGGGAGTACGGCGCGCCGGTCGGTACGTTGTGGTCCTGGCCGCGGAACCAGAGACACCGGCTGAAGGTATCGGCGGCGCTGTTCGCGCAGCTCGCCGAGGCCGCGGCGCACCACGCCGAGCCAGAGATTTGCTCGCACCTGCACCTGTACCGGGACGACGAGCCTCTTGCGCACTGGTTCGACGCCTTTGATGATCCGTTTCTCGTGTCGAAGGAGATCCCACGCGAGCGGCTGGAAGAGTTTGCCAGAGCAACCGGCGGAGCATTGGAGGCGTCGCAACGATGAATCTCGATGGACGTGTCATGTATGTGAGTTCGACGGACGAACGTGGCGTGGTCGATTCCGACACGCGCCTTCGCTTCACCCAGAAGGGCTCGAGGATCTTCGGGCGATACGATGGCGGTGCGGTCGAACGTGGACGCCTTGTCGGCCGCCTCACCGGCTCGCGGCTCGAGTTTCGTTACGTCCAGATCGAGGCGGGCGGCGAGGTTCACGGCGGCACCTCCGTCTGCGAGGTCCTGACGCAACCCGAAGGCCTGGCTCGCATCGTGGAGCACTTCACGTGGCGCACCCGTCCCGGCTCAGGGGTCAACGTCTTCGACGAGGTCGTCTGATCCCCCGGGCGTCGCCTCGAGCTCATCGAAATTGCCGCGATTCGATCTCGACACGGACACGCTTCTGGACATTGCGGTGGCCCGGCCGGACGCACCAAACGTAGTATATTTCGCCGGTCGGACATCGAAGCGCCGTTGCTTCAAGATGAAAACGAGGGCCACCCGGAAACCGCGCGCGGGGGCAGCGACCGATCCCGAGAAAGCGCTGGCGCGCTTCATCGACAGGTTCGAGTCGACACATCGGGTTCTGATTCGCAGCGTGCGGAAGGCGCTGCGCAAGCGGTTCCCCACGGCGTACGAGCTGGCGTACGACAACTACAACTTCTTCGTGATCGGGTACTCTCCGACGGAACGGCCGTCCGACGCGATTCTCTCCCTGACCGCCGGCGCCAACGGCGTGGGTCTCTGCTTCATTCGCGGCGCGACCCTTCGCGACCCGAAGAAAATCCTTCTCGGTTCGGGCAATCAGACTCGATTCATACGCCTGCCGTCGCCGGACGTTCTGGATCGAGCGGAGGTCGCGGACCTGATTGCAGCGGCGATCGCGCAGGCGAAGACTCCCTTGCGGTCAGCGGGACGCGGCAGGCTGATCATCAGGTCGGTGTCCGCGAAGCAGCGGCCGCGCGTCGCACCGCGCCGCTGATTGCTGGATGTGCGGGACCGGCAGGAGGCGGGAGCGTCCCAGATAGAAGCGCAGGGACAGGGCTGACACGGCGAGTGCGGTTGTGGGCCGCCAGAGGAACGCAGCCTCGATGAAGACATCCCATGATGACATGATCGGCCTCTACGAGCGGCATGCCAGGGAGTTCGATCGCGACAGGAGCCGTTCGCTCCAGGAAAAGGCCTGGCTGGACCGGTTCCTGGCGTGCGTCCGGCCCTCAGGGACGGTGCTGGATCTCGGCTGCGGGATGGGCGAGCCGATCGCGCGCTATATCATTGATGCCGGGTTCCGAATCGTCGGCGTCGACTCGTCGACGTCGCTGATCGACATGGGCCGGACGCGGTTTCCCGACTCCGAGTGGCTCGTGGCCGACATGCGGGATCTGGCTCTGGGCCGCCGCTTCGATGGGATCCTCGCGTGGGACAGCTTCTTTCACCTGCGCGTGGAGGAGCAGCACGCGATGTTCGAGCGTTTCGCGGCGCACGCCCTGCCCGGAGCGGCGTTGATGTTCACGAGCGGCCACTCGGAAGGAGAGGCGTGCGGCAGTTATTGCGGCGAGCCGTTGTATCACGCGAGCCTCGACCCGGAATCCTACGAACGGCTCCTGGAGACCCACGGCTTCACGGTTCACGCACACGTGGTGGACGATCCTGGATGCGGCGGTCACACGGTCTGGCTGGCGGTCCTTGACGCTGCTCGCGGAGCGAGGCCGGGATCATGAGCCGCGCCGGCCGCGCGCATCCTTGGCTCGCTCACGCTGATCGCGCGGTCACGCCGCCACCGCGCGGGGGCGTCGGCGGCTCGCTGGCATCTTCTTGAAGCCGTGTAACAGCCCCGGCCGGGGTGGGTCTTCGGATCGGGGCGAACCCGCGATCAGCGAAGGGCGGTGAAGGGGTTCGGGTTGATCCTGGGGATTCTCGGTCTCGCCGGCGTTCCGGGGCCGGAATGCCGTTTGAGCATCAGACATCACGTGATGGCAGGGTTGCCATGAACATCTATATCGCCCTCTTCAGGGGCATCAACGTCGGCGGAAACAACCTGTTGCCGATGACGGAGCTTGCCGGAATCCTCGAGCGCGCAGGTTGCACCTCCGTGCGCACGTACATCCAGAGCGGCAACGCGGTGTTCTCGACGCGGAAGCGCGATCCGAAGAAGATGGCCGACGAGATAGGCGCCAAAATCCTGGAAGTCCGTGGGTTCAGGCCCAAGGTCATGCTGCTCGGCCTGCCGGAGCTCGAGCAGGCCACCAAGAACAACCCGTTCAAGGCCGCCGAGGGCAAGGCGCTGCACTTCTTCTTTCTCGAATCGGTGCCGAAGAAGCCCGACCTTGCCGCGCTGACGGCGCTCGAGGTGGAATCAGAACGCTTCGCGCTCGAGGGAAACGTCTTTTATCTGTATACGCCCGACGGCTTCGGCCGGTCGAAGCTGGCGGCAAAAGTCGAACGGTGCCTCGGCGTCGCGGGGACCGCGAGAAACTGGAACACCGTCGTCAGGCTCATGACGATGGCGAAGCCAGTGTGAGGGCATCGCAAAAACGGACGGCGGCCTGCGCGGCCGTCCGGCGGGCGTTGACGAGGGCGAAACTGGTGCCGCTGTGAGCGGTTGAGAAGCAGCGAAGGTGTCGGTCATGGACGATCACTCTGCGACGGACAGCGCGGTCCGGCTCCTCTTCCAGAGTGGCGGCCTCCCGCGCCGTTCGCTATAGTCTGCTCATCCCCATGACTGACGCGGAGCCGGCGTGAGCCCGGCCGTCGCTTCCCTGTGCGCGCTCGTCGCGGCGATCGTCATCAGCTTCGCCTCGCGCATCAACGTCGGCGTCGTGGCGATCGCGCTGGCGTGGGCGGTCGGATGGTACTCGGGACGTCCAACCGATGCGGTCCTCGGCGGGTTTCCGGCGTCGTTATTCGTCACGCTTGCCGGCGTGACGCTCCTTTTCAGTCTGTCCGAGGTCAACGGTACTGTCGGGCAACTCGCCCGGCGGCTCGTGGCGGGTGCTCGAGGCAGCGCTCGAGTTGTGGCCCCGCTGATCGCGGGCATCGTAGCCACCATCGGACCCGGCTCGATTGCGAGCGTGGCGCTCGTGGCGCCGCTCGCAATGGCGATCGGGTCCCGTTCGAAGATCCCTCCGTTTTTGATCGCGCTGATGGTGGCCAACGGCGCCAATGCTGGAAACCTGTCACCGCTGAGCGCGGTCGGCGTGATCGCGAACACCCGAATGGCGGAGGCCGGGCTGGGCGGGCACGAGTGGAAGGTCTTCGCCGCCAACTTTCTGGCCCACGTGATGGTCACCGTTGTCGTGTACGTCTGGATGTTCCGTGCGCTGCCGCCCGGACGAGTCGACGGTGCGAGCGAGCCCATCAGACTGTCCCGATCGCAGGGGATGACGCTGGCGATTGTGAGCGCATGGGTCGCTGCTGTGGTGCTCGCGGATGCGCCCATCGGCCTGGCGGCGTTTGCAGCCTCCACGCTGGTGATTGCGATGCGCGCCGCCGACGAAACGAGCGCCATCAGGAAGATGCCCTGGACCGCGATCGTGATGGTGTGCGGCGTGACGATGCTGGTGACGGCGGTCGAGCGCGCCGGCGGCATGGAACTCTTCACCGTGCTGTTGGCGAGGCTCGCGACCCCCGCCACGCTGAATGGCGTCATCGCCTTCGTCACAGGCGTCATCTCAACGTGCAGCAGCACCTCTGGCGTCGTGCTGCCTACATTCCTGCCGATGGCGCCAGGTCTGGTCCAACAGGTCGGCGGCGGCGACCCGCTGGCCGTGGCGCTCAGCATCAACGTGGGCTCGTCGCTCGTGGACGTCTCGCCGCTGTCCACGCTCGGCGCGCTCTGCGTTGCGGCCGTGATGGACCCGGATGCCGCGCGGGACCTCTTCCGCAAGCTCCTCATGTGGGGGCTGTCGATGTCGATCGTGGGCGCCCTCCTCTGCCAGGCGTTCGCGGGGATGATGGCGGGGATCTGAGCGGGAGGGGGTTCAGGGGGTTCATGGTTCAGAGGTTCAGGGTTCCGTGAACCCTCTGAACCCTTGAACCCCGGAACCCTGAACCTTGAACCCCGTGAACCCCCTGAACCTCTTGTTTGGTTCGCACCTCCCCCTGCCGGAAATCCGGCAGCCCTGTCCTCGACCGTTGTTTTGAGGGAGATTCCCGCGCTTTTTCGCGCGGGCACCCCCCTTGCTCGGAGGCCATGGCAACTCCCCCTCTATCTCGACTCTCGGGGAGCGCTCGGAGAGCAGCGATGGAGTACCCCTCCGCCTACGGATTCTTCTTCGAAGGCCCAGGCCACCCGCTCATACGCCGGCCGATGCCCGCGCTCGCCCCTGCCGCCGGCGAGGTGGTGATCGAGGTGTCCGGATGCGGCATCTGCCACACGGATGTCGGTTTTGCCGTCGACGGGGTCCCGACAAGGCATCCGCCGCCCATTGTCCTCGGCCACGAGATTTCCGGCAGGGTCGTCGACACCGGCGCTGGGGCCGCCGAGTGGCGGGACGCGGCGGTGATCGTCCCGTCGGTGATCCCCTGCGGCGCATGTCCGGCGTGCTGCGCCGGCCGGCCGACCATCTGCCGGCGGCAATTCATGCCGGGCAACGACGGCCACGGCGGCTTCGCGACCCACGTGAAGGTCCCGGCCCGCGGTTTGTGCAGGGTGCCCGATCAACTCCGCCCGGGGCTCCCGCTGTCCTGGCTTTCGGTCATCGCCGATGCCGTGACGACTCCCTACGAAGCCATTCGACGGTCCAGGCTGACCGAAGACCACGTCGCTGTTTTCGTGGGGGTTGGCGGAGTCGGGGGATTCGGTGTGCAGATTGCCGCCGCGCTCGGCGCCGCCGTCGCCGCTATCGACGTGGACGGCGCGCGGCTGGCACTGGCGGCGCGCCACGGTGCGACGCTCACGATCAATTCTTCGGAAAGCGACGTCAGATCGACCCGGGCCGCAATTCGCGCTTTCGCCCAGGACAGCGGCCGCAGCGGCCTCGGCCTTCGCATCTTCGAAACGAGCGGCACGCCCGCCGGGCAGCAGACTGCGTTCAACCTGCTCGACTTCGGCGCACACCTCGCGGTGGTCGGCTACACGCCGAAGCCGGTCGAGCTGAAGCTGTCCAACCTCATGGCGTTCGATGCAACGGCCGCGGGCAATTGGGGATGCCCGCCCGACCGCTACCCGGAGGTGTTGGAGCTGGTATTGGGCGGCGGCGTGAGCCTCGACGACTACGTCGAAGTCCACGCGCTGGACTGCGCCCCGAATGTGTTCCAGCGCGTCGTCGAACACAAGCTGACGCGACGCGCGATTCTGACGCCGACGCAATGAAGGAGGATCCGTGAAGAGTCACAACCTGGTGGACGGTCTGCCGCACCGGGACATTCTGATATCGGAGCGTCCGGTCATTGACCGCGACGGACGGCCCGTCGAGGGTCTGCACGTGGTCTGGATCACGCTGAACAACCCCCGCGAACTGAACTCGTATACGACGGCCATGGCGAAGGAAATCGTCCTGGCGTTGCGGGCGGCGTCCAACGACCGCGCCGCGGTGGCCGTTGTGCTGACAGGCGCAGGCGACCGCGCGTTCTGCACCGGCGGCAACACCCGCGAGTACGCGGAAGACTACGCGGGCGCCCCAGGCGAGTACCGGCAGTACATGCGGTTGTTCAACGACATGGTCACCTCGATCCTGCAGTGCGACAAGCCCGTCATCGCGAGGGTCAACGGAATGCGCGTCGGGGGCGGGCAGGAAATCGGGATGGCCTGCGATTTCTCGGTTGCCAGCGACCTCGCGGTGTTCAGTCAGGCAGGCCCTCGCCACGGTTCCGCACCCGACGGTGGCAGCACCGATTTCCTCCCGCTGTTCGTCGGGATCGAGCGCGCGATGTTCAGCTGCACGCTCTGCGAGACGTGGAGCGCGCACCGCTACTACGCCTACGGCGGGCTGACCGACATCGCCCCCGCCTTGCGCGTCGGTGGCCGCTGGCTCCCCAATCCCCTCGTCGTGACCGACCGTTCGCACGACGAGTTCGGCCGGTTCGTCCTCGGCGAGTGGAAGACCGGCGCCGCCCGCGACCAGGGCACGGCGGTGCTGGCATCGGGCACCGTCGATCTCTCGAGATTGGACGAGGCGGTGGACGGGCTCTGCACGAAGCTGCTCTACACGATGCCCGATTGTCTCACCAAGACGGTTGAAAGCCTTCGCAAGCACAAGCTCCAGCACTGGGATCGCAACCGCGAGACGAACCGAGCCTGGCTCGCATTGAACATGATGACCGAGGCCAACGCGGGCTTCAGGGCATTTCACTACGGCGGTCGCCATCAGCGGGAGGTCGATTTCGTGCGCCTGCGGCAGCGGCTCGCAGAGGGTGCGCGCTGGAACGAAGACCTGGTGCGCGAAATCGCGCCGTGGGCCGGCATGGAGAAGGTCCGATGAGCGCGACGGTCGCTCGTCTCGAGTACCTGCACGAGGGCCGGGTTGCACGGATCGTGCTGGCTGCGCCCAAGGCGAACATCCTCGACCGCGGCATGGTCGCGACGCTGGATCGATATGTCCGCTCGCTGCTGTCCCGCGCCGACCTTCACGCGATCGTGTTTGGCGCCGACGGTCCTCATTTCAGCTTCGGCGCCAGCGTCGAAGAGCACCTGCCGGACCAGATCGCGGGCACGCTCGATGCGCTTCACGGCCTGCTTCGAGCCATCACCGATCTACCGGCGCCGACAATCGCTGCAATCCGCGGTCAGTGCCTCGGCGGGGGCCTGGAGCTGGCGCTCGCCTGCGACCTCCTGATGGCGGAGCCGTCGGCGCGGCTGGGCTGTCCCGAAATCAAGCTGGGCGTGTTCCCGCCGGCGGCCAGCGCGCTGCTGCCCGCGCGGATCGGGTCGAGCCGCGCCGCTGGCATGGTCCTGTCCGGGGAGTCGATGAGCGGCCGCGACGCCGCTGGAGCCGGGCTTGTCGCACGCGTTGCGCCCGACGGCGGGCTCGAGGCCGACCTCGAAGTCTGGCTGGCCGAGGCGTTTGTTCCCCGTTCGCCTGCTGCCCTCCGATTTGCCGCGCAGGCGGTACGTCAGGCGATTCGCCGAGCGATGCTGGACGACCTTCCTGTCCTCGAGCGCCTCTATCTCGACCAGCTCATGGAGCAGGCGGACGCGGTCGAGGGCATCCGCGCGTTTCTCGAGAAGCGCCAGCCTCGCTGGTCGTCGCATACTCACGAAACGCCCGGTTCTGTGCGCGAGGTCACGACGTGACACCCGAGCTCTCCGAGATCATCGCGCGCACGGAGGCCCTGACGGCGGACCTCGATCTCGAGGCCGTCAAGCAGTGGAAGGCCCGGAGCCCCGGGCGTCGCGCGATTGGCCACATGCCGATCGCGGTGCCTCGAGAGTTGATTCTCGCGGCCGGCATGCTGCCCGTCGGCATCGTGGGCGGGGGCGATCGGCTGGAGATCATCCGCGGCGACGCCTACTTCCAGAGTTACATCTGCCACATCCCGCGCAGCACCATCGAGCTGGCGCTGTCGGGACGTCTCGATGCGCTCGACGGCATGCTGTTCCCGTCGATTTGCGACGTGATCCGGAACCTGTCGGGGATGTGGCAGCTCCTCTTTCCCGATCGCTACGTCCGCTACGTGGACGTGCCGCAGAATTTCGATCCGGCCATTGGCGGCCGCTTCTGGCGCGCCGAGCTCGAGGCGCTGCGCGACGACTTCCAGCGGCTGACGGGTGAGGCGCTGACCGACGATCGGCTGCGCCACGCCATCGCGGTCTACAACGAGAACCGCAGGGCCATTCGCGAACTGTACGCGGCTCGTGCGGCCGCACCCTGGTCGTTTCCAGCCGCCGAGATGTACCAGGTCCTGCGCGCCGGCAATCTCCTGCCGCCACAGGAGCACACGACGCTCGTCCGGGATTACCTCCGCGAAGCGGCCGCCGATCCGGATCGGCGCGACCAGGATCGCAGCCGGGTCGTCCTCGTCGGCATGTTCTGCGAGCAGCCGCCGATCGGCCTCCTCCTCACCCTCGAGCGGGCCGGCTGCTGGATCGTGGACGACGATCTGCTGCTCGGGCTGCGCTGGCTGCTGGACGATGTGCCGCTGGAGGGCGATCCGCTCGAGAATCTGACGCGCGCGTTTCTCGATCAGCACGTCCGCACAGCCTCGATGTACGAGCCCGACGGACACCGGGGATCGTGGCTGGTGGACTCCGTTCGCACGCACCGGGCCGAGGGGGTGATCTTCTGCGCTGCAAGCTTCTGCGATCCCGCGCTGCTGGATCAGCCGATGCTCGTGGCGGCGCTCGATCGTGCGGGCATTCCGCACACGGAGTTCAAGTTCTCCGAGGACACCGGGCAGTTCGCGGTCATCCGCGAGCAGGCCGGCACCTTCTCGGATTCCATTCGTCTGTGGAGCAACGCATGAGCGCGGAACGATCGGGTGGCGACATCAGCAAGGAACGCAGCATGCTCCTCCAAAAGGAGCTGATTGCGGGACATTACGACGCGCTCGCGCGGGCGCGGCAGGAGGGGAAAAAGGTCGTGTACACGTTCGTGCCTGGCAACCTCACCGAGCTGCTGCGCTCGTTCGACCTGCTGCCCGTGCTTCCGGAGATCAACGCGCTGCAGTCGGCGATGCGACGCAAGTCGGCGGAGTACATCGCCGAAGCGGAAAAGGCCGGGCACAGCGAGGATGTCTGTACGTATGTGAAGTGCGATATCGGGATGCTCCGGAAGGGCAACATCGGCCCGACCGGGCAGACACTGCCGAAGCCGGACCTGCTGCTCCTTTCCTACACCGGCTGCTTCACGTTCATGAAGTGGTTCGAGCTGTTGCGCCAGGAGTACGACTGTCCCGTCGCGATGCTCCACGTGCCGTACCAGGCCGACGGCCGGATTCACGACCACCATCGCGGCTACATCGTCGATCAGCTCAGGCGCGAGGTGATCCCGCAGCTCGAGAAGGCGTCGGGACGCGCGTTCGACGAGGAGCGCCTGCGCGAGCATCTGGCGCGCTCGGCGGCGGCGGAAGAAGACTTCGTGGCCGTGCTCGAGAGCGCGAAGCACGTGCCCTCGCCGATCGACGCGTATTTCGGCGGCGTGTACTACGTCGGGCCGATTTTCAGCGCGTTCCGCGGCATGAACGAGGCGATCGAGTACTACCGCGTGCTCCGCTCCGAGGTCGAGGCGCGTATGCGCGCGAAGCAGGGACCGATCACGCCCGACGGGCCGATGGGTCCCGAGCGGTACCGTCTCGTCGCCGAAGGTCCGCCCAACTGGACCAGTTTTCGCGAGTTCTGGAAGATGTTCTACGACGAAGGCGCCGTGGTCGTGGCGAGCAGCTACACGAAGGTCGGCGGCCTCTACGATCGCGGGTTCCGCCACGATCCCGCGCGACCGCTCGAGAGCCTCGCGGAGTACTGTCTCGGTTGCTACACCAATCTCGGGCTGCCGACCCGTGTCGATCTGCTCGAGCGGTACATTCGCGAGTACCGGGCCGATGGGTTCGTGATCAACAGCGTGAAGAGCTGCAACTCGTTCAGCGTCGGGCAGCTCGCGATGCTGCGCCAGCTCGAAGAGCGAACCGGCGTCCCTGGCGGCTTCATCGAGAGCGACCTGGTCGATCCCCGCTACTTTTCGGCCGCCAACATCAAGAACCGGATCGAGAGCTACCTCCAGATGCTGGATCAGAAGCGCGCGGCGGGAGCACAGGCATGAGCCAGCTCGAGGTGTTCGTCGGGATCGACCTGGGATCGACCACGACGAAAGCCGTGGTACTGAACGGCAACGGCGAGCTGATCGGGCGCGGCATCACCAACAGCCGCAGCAACTACGACGTGGCCTGCGCGATTGCGCGCCAGGAGGCGTTCGTCGCGACGCGGTTCAACCTGACGCAGGCAGCGCTGTCAGCTCATCCGGAGCTGGCGGCACGGGTCGATCGCCTGCTGCCCCCGTTGTCCCGAAGCTTCCGGCTGCAGCAGCACCGCGATCAGCTCGAGCGGCTCCGTCAGGCCCTCGTGGAGGTTGCCGGGAGCGGACGGTATCGCGTGTACGGTTCGGACATCATCGCGGTCGTCAACGTCATCGTGGATGCGATGAGCGATCGCGCATCGAAGCATTTCAGCGCGTTGTCCACACGGAAGAGCGATTTTTTCCGCGACCTGGCGGCGGCCGACTACATGCAGCTCGCCGACCAGCACGCCGCACCGAACGGCGTGACGTTCGACGTGCTGGCGAGCCTCTTCGACGCGGCGATCCTGCCCGTGGAGAACTCCGCCAGCGAGGCGCTCTTCGAGACCCACATCGCCCCGGCGCTCGATCGTGTGCTCGACAGGAGCACGGATCTCACCCCGGTTGCGGCGAGCATCCGCGGCGTCATCGAGCAGGTCCGCACCATGTGTCTGCACGAGGTGTTCACGGTCGGCACGGGGTACGGGCGGCAGCGCCTGCCGTTTCCCAAGGAACAGATCCGCAGCGAGATCCTCTGTCACGGCCTCGGCGCCCACGCGATGTTTCCGGCGACCCGAACCGTGCTCGACATCGGCGGGCAGGATACCAAAGCCATCCAGGTCGACGCGGACGGCATCGTCACCAGCTTTCAGATGAACGATCGGTGCGCCGCCGGGTGCGGCCGGTATCTGGGCTACATCGCCGACGAGATGAACCTCGGACTCCACGAGCTCGGCCCGCTCGCCCAGCAGAGCAAGTGCCACGTCAAGATCAACAGCACGTGTACGGTCTTTGCAGGCGCCGAGCTGCGGGAGCGCCTCTCCCTGGGCCAGCGGCGCGAGGACATCCTCGCGGGCCTGCATCGCGCGATCATCCTGCGCGCGATGTCGCTGCTCGCGCGATCCGGCGGCGTGTCGGACGAGTTCACGTTCACGGGCGGCGTGGCGCGCAACCCGGCAGCCGTCGAGGCGCTGACGACGCTCATCAGGGAGAACTACGGCGAGCGCCGCCTGAACATCTCCGCCGATTCCATTTACACCGGCGCGCTCGGCGCGGCGCTCTTCGCCTTGCGGGCCTCCCCATGCTGATCACGGCAGGCATCGACGTCGGCTCGAGTGCGGTCAAGACCGCGATCGTCCGTACCACGGACGCGGGGGTGCAGGAGGTGCTCGCCCTGCGTGCCGAGCGGATCCGCCGCCGCGAGCTGAAGAAGGTCATCGAGGAAGGCTACGCTGCGGCTCTCGAAGCGTCCGGCGCGGCGGCTGACGAGGTCGCCTACGTCGCGAGCACGGGCGAGGGCGAGCTGGTGGAGTTCCGGCGAGGACACTTCTATGGTATGACCACCCACGCAAGGGGTGCGACGTACCTGCTGCCATCGGCCCGGGCTGTGCTGGATGTGGGAGCATTGCACGCACGAGCCATGCGGATCGACGACCGCAGCCGCGTGCTGGCGTACCGGATGACGAGCCAGTGCGCCTCGGGATCGGGTCAGTTCCTGGAGAACGTGGCGCGGTATCTCGGCGTCACGCTCGAGGACGTGGGGCCGCTGTCGCGTTCCGCAGGCAATCCGCAGCAGGTGAGCAGCATCTGCGCGGTGCTGGCCGAGACAGACGTAATCAACATGGTGAGCCGCGGGATCTCGACGGCGGACATACTCAAAGGGATTCATCTGTCGATGGCCGGGCGTTTCGTGCGACTGCTCCAGGCGATCGGCGTCGAGGGGGACGTGCTCGTCACGGGTGGGTTGTCGGCGGACGAAGGACTGGCCCAGGCAACGGAGGAGCGCGCACGGGCGGCGAAGCTGAACGTGCAGATTCACACGCATCCACACTCGATCCACGCCGGCGCGCTCGGCGCGGCGCTGTGGGCGTCCTTCAGGCACGACGTACTGGAGCGGCGGGCCAGAGCCACCGCGTGATGGAGACGCAGGTGCCCTCGCGGGTGGCCGCGGTCACGGGCGGTTCCGGAGGAATCGGCCGGGCCATACTCGCGCACCTGAGAGCCGCCGGTGTCGAGCCGTGCTCGCTCGATCTTGCGAAGGTGCCGGATGGTTCGTTCTGGGTGGAAACGGACATTCGCGATGAACACTCCGTCGCGGCTGCCCTCGAGGCGGTCGAGCGGCAGCATGGACGGCTCGACATCCTGATCCACGCCGCGGGGGTATCGTTCGACGCGGTTGTCTGGAAGACGCCGGTTGCGGAATGGGATCGCGTGCAGGCCGTAAACCTGCGCGGCGCGTTCCTGCTGCTCAATCGTGGCATTCCGCTGCTGCGGCGCGCCGGCGGCGGCCGCGTCGTGCTCATCGGATCGATCAACGGATCGCGCGGTAAGTTCGGCACGGCCGCGTACTCGGCGAGCAAGGCGGGCCTGATTGGGCTCGCGCGAACGGTTGCGCGCGAGGTGGGCCGGTTCGGCATCACGGTGAACGTGATCGAGCCCGGTTGGGTGCGCACGCCGCTGACCGGGAAGATGCCGCCCGAATTCACGCAGGCGGCAATCGAGGAGACTCTTCTCGGGCGCCTGACGGAACCGGACGAGATCGCGGCCGCGGTGCTGTATCTGTGCGGCGCGGGAGGCGCGGCGGTCACCGGGCAGGTGCTGCGGGTGGACTGCGGGCAGGTTGTGGGAGGCTGACATGACGATCGATTCGAGCGCGGAAGTGTTCCCGGCCGATCCCGCGGCCACGCTGGAGACCCTGACCGTCCGGCTGATGGGGCAATCGGATCTGCCGGCCGTCGTCTCGATAGACGAAGCGGCGTCGGGCCGCAAGCGGCCGCGCTATTTCGAGCTCCTGCTGCGGCGCGCCCTGAGCCAGCCCGCCCTGCAGGTGTCGCTCGTCGCGGAGCACGAGGGCAGGGTCGTCGGTTATCTTGTCGCTTCGCTCTATTACGGAGAGTACGGGCTGGTCGAGCCGTCCGCCTCGATCGACGCCGTCGGCGTGGTGCAATCGCTGCACGGCAAGGGCGTCGGCCACGCACTGATGCGCCAGCTCCTGCTCAACCTCGGCGGCCTGCGTATCGAGACCGTGCGGACCGAGGTGGCATGGGACGACCTCGACCTGCTGGCATTCCTGCGACGCGAAGGGTTCCAGCCATCCGGCCGCCTCTGCCTGGAACGCCGGATCGATCCGACGAGCGAGCTCGAATAGCGCTCCAATCCGCGTCTCCCCCGCTTCGAAGGGCGTGCTAGCATCGTCGCTGGGCCACCTCGTTCCTGCCGGAGGCCTCATGGAACAGGATCTCGTCGTCGTGCGCAGTTACCTCAATCACTTCACGGCCGATGTCGCGAGGACGGCCCTCGAGGCGGCGGGGATCGACACCATGATCCGCAGCGACGACTGCGGAGGCTTGCGGCCGCACCTCTGGCTGGGCGGCATCCAGCTGTTGGTTCGGGCCGAGGACCGTCATCGGGCCAACGAGGTCCTGAACGAACACGCCATCGTCGAAGGCGACGGTCCACCGATGGATGCGTGATGATTGGATCCGGGGCTCGATGTTCGGGGGACATCCGGCGCCCGTGGCTGTTCCCATGAGCCTGACGAAGCGAGAAGTCATACCGCTGCTCGTGGCCGCCACGCTGGCGGGTGCCTGGTTTCTGCGCCCAGGTGTTCCCCGGGCCGTCGAGCCTTCCAGCGGCAGGACAATCATTGCGTTCGGCGACAGCCTGGTCGCCGGCCATGGCGCAACGTCGGGCCACGACTTCGTCTCGGTGCTCTCCACGCGGTTGCGGGTTCCCATCCTCAACCAAGGTCGCAACGGCGATACGACACGGACCGCCCTCGACCGCCTCAATCAGGACGTTCTCTCCAGGAACCCGAAGATCGTCATCGTGCTGCTCGGCGGCAACGACTTCCTGCGAGGCGTGCCGGTGGAGGACACCTTCGCGCATCTTGGGAAGATCGTCGAGCGAATCCGCGGCAGGGGAGCGGCCGTCATCCTCGTCGGCGTGAGCGTCGGGTTGTTCTCCGATCCGTACGGCCACGAGTACGAAGCGCTCGCGCGACGTACCGGTGCTGGCCTCGTGCCCGACGTCCTCGACGACATCCTGGGCCGGGGGGACCTCATGGCCGATTCGATCCACCCCAACGATCGGGGATACCGCCTCATGGCGGAGCGGGTCGAGCCGATCCTGCGCGAGTTGCTGCAGGTGGACTGAGAGGCACGTCCTGGTCTTCGGGTGCCTGCAAGCGTGCCGGGTGTCAGGGTGCCGGATGCGGTGCAGTGTGGCTCGACTGCGCCCGCCCGGGTATTAGGGTCTCGGAAGGAGTCGTAGTAGTACGGTCACGGTTTCCACGTGGGGGCACGCTTCGGTGTTCATCAGCACCCGTACCCCCCTTAGCTCGAGCGGCGCGAACCCGACCCTCTCCGCGCGCACGGTATACGTGCCTGGCCGCTCGAAGGCTCCTTGATAGCGGCAGGCGTTCTCCACGAGGCGCTCCGAGATGGTGCCCTCGACGGCGGTCACGGTCGCGTCGCAGATGGGTTGCGACGTCGTGTTGTCGAGGACCTGCACGTCGAGGCCTGCCACGGCGATCGCCGGGCACACCACGAGCGAGTCGTCGCACCCGCCGAGAGTCGCAAGCAGTGCAACAAGCAGGAGCCCTATCGCTCTGCGGTGACGTCCCGTCTCTATCGAGCCGCTCGGCATTCAACTCCACCACGTTCCTGTCGCGATCGACAACCTAGAGGCCTTGACCGACTCGATTCTAGGTTTTTGAGTCAAGTTTTCGGTCAAGGCCGTCCGCGCGTCAGCGCGGCGTTATCAAACAATGCGATCTAGCGAGGCGGAGCCGCGACGGTCTGAGGCGAGCCTCGCTAGATGTGCAGCCAGGGCGTTGGATTCTGTGGCCGTTGGCGGTACGCGATGCGTTTCGACGACGAGCATCGGTCCAGTCTCCAGCAACTCTCCGCGCACGAGCACGGCACGAAGCACCGGCACGAAGCACCGCCGCGCGGCACCCACCAACCCGATTACAACTCCCTCACCCCGTGACCCCTGATGAGAAAGTAAATCGCGACCACGGAGACGAGCGCGCCGTTGACCGCGAGCACGGCGGGCGCTGACGTCACGCTGGCGACATAACCGCTCGCCAGGCTGCCGAGCGGCATCCCGCCCCTGAACGCCACCATGTAAATGCTCATGACGCGACCACGCAAATGGTCCGGCACGATGAGCTGGACGAGCGATGCCGTCATCGAGAAGACGCAGATGAGCGCAGCACCGGCCGCGAACAGCAGCAGGTTACTCCACCACGGAACGCGTGACAGGGCAAACGCAACAATCAGCGCACCGAACACGACCTGCACCGCGAGCAGCACCATCCCCATGTGGCGGAAGCGTCCGAGCCACGCAACAACCAGCGCGCCGACGACGGCGCCGGTGCCCGAGTAGGCCATCATCTCGCTGTAACGGCCGATGTCGCCGTGGAAAATGTCGCGTGCGAACACGGGCAGAAACGTCAACAGCGGCAGCCCGAGAAACGTCGTCATGAACGCCAGCACGGTGAGCGCTACGATGGCCGGCTGGCTGCGGGCGTACGCGAAGCCCCCCTGCATCTCGTGGAGGATCGGCTTGCGATCGGTCTGAGGGATGTGCCTGACCGTGAGCGACATGAGCGCGACGATGACCACGAGGAAGGAGAGGCCATTGAGGCTGAAACATCCTGCCGCGCCGAGCGTGGCCATCGCCAGCCCCGCCAGCAACGGTCCGACGACCCGGGCGAGGTTGAACTGGATCGAGTTCAGCGCAATCGCGTTCGGCAGATCCTTCTTGTTGACCAGCGAGGGAATCAGCGACTGATAGGCGGGCCCGCCAAACGCCTGCGCCAGGCCGGCCACGAACGAGAGCGTCAGGATGTACCAGATCGTGGCGTGGTTCGAGAACACCAGCGCGGCCAGCGTGAACGCGGTGGCCATCTGCACGTACTGCGAACCGAGGAGCAGACGCCTCCGATCGTGCCGATCGGCGATCACCCCGCCGACCAGCGTGAAGAGCAGGATGGGCAGTTGTCCGAGGAAATCGTCCAGCCCGAGGTAGAGGGTCGACCCGGTCAGTTGGAGGACGAGCCAGCTTTGCGCCACCTTCTGCATCCAGGTGCCCACCGTCGAGGTGAAGGCGCCCATCCAGAGCACCCGAAAGTCCCGATATGTAAACGCGGCGAGCGCGCGTTGCAGGATGGGCGACCGTAAGGGGGTCGAAACCGGCTGGCTGGCCTCTGCGGTCGGGTGGGCCTTCGCTTCGAACGGTGTGGACACGGGCTTTCTATCTTAACAGCCAGCACTGCTGCGACTTACAGGGATTGTGACGAACGGGTGCGAGGGTCCTTGATCCGTCGCGAGGTCCGGCACTATACTTCGCGATAGGCGAATAAAAAGCGAATATCAAATATTTTTGCCGTGGCTCGTAGTCCGTGAACCCGCGACCAGGGACCGAGGACCAGGGACCGAGGACCAAGGACCAGGGACGAGGACCAGGGACCAAGGACCAGGGACCAAGGACCAGGGACGGAAGGGACCAGGGACGGAAGGGACCAGGGACAGAATGCGCGCGCAGCTCGAATCGCTGCTTCGGGCCCGGAAGCTCGATGGCACGCTCACCACGGCCACCCCCTGGCAGCAGCGGCGTGGTGGGGATGATCTCGCGTCCACGGGTCGTGCGGCGCTCGACGAGGTGCTGGGCGGCGGGTTCCGGCGTGGACATCTTTCGGAGATCGTCGGCGTGCGGTCCTCGGGCCGCACGACCGTGCTCAGTCACACGCTGGAGGCTGCGGCTGGTCGCGGCGAGCTCGTGGCGCTCGTCGATACGTTCGATCGTTTCGACCCGGCGTCGGCTGCAGCGGCGGGTCTGGATCTCTCGAGGCTGCTCTGGATCCGGGAAACGGGCGAGGCGTCCCGCGCGCTGAAGGCCATGATGCTGGTGCTGCAGGCTGGCGGGTTCGGAGTCGTCGCGCTGGATCTGGCGGACGTGCGCACGCCCGCGCTGCGCGCGTTTCCGTTCACCACCTGGCTGCGCGTCGCCCGCGCGATCGAGGGCAGCGAAACGGTGGCCCTCCTGGTCGCCTCCGAGCGCGTGGCGCGAAGTCCGGGTGGGATCACCCTCGCGCTGGAGCCGCCTGCCGGCCTGTCGCGCGCACGATGGACCGGCGCCTCGCATCGCGCGCGATTGCTCCACGGTGTCGCATTACGGCCACGCGCCATGGGGGGGCGTTGAGATGCGCCTCCCGTCCTATGACGATCTCACGCCGTCGATCCCGGATATTTCGCCGGCGGATGTCTTCGCGTCGGTCGAGCGGCTGCTCCCGGGTTCCGGGCCCGTTGCGGAAATCCGCGAGGCGACCGGCACACCGGGATCGCGGTTGTTCGCGTGTCTGCGATCCGCGCGGATGCCGGGCCTCATCACGCAGGTCGCGCAGGATTTCTCGCCGCGGATTCAGCGATATGGCGCCGATGCGGTCGTGCTCGACGTCAGCGGTCTCGGGCGTCTGTTCGGTCCGCCCGAGATGATGGGTGCGGAGCTCGTGCGGGCCGTATGCTCGACAGCTCCCGGCTTTCAGTTTCCAGCGTCCAGTTCTCAGTTCGAGCCGAGCTCCCACCTTCGCCCCGCTGCTTCCCCTTCGCTGACGCTACGGCGGTCGAGCGGGGCTTCGGCGGGCAAGCCGGGCCCCCAGGTCGGCGGGCAAGCCGACGCTGCCGGAGCAAGTGTGCTGCGGCGAGCGGGGGTTCGCGTCGCTGTCGCGCCCACCCAGATCTCGGCATTACTGCTGTCGATGACGGGGCAGGCCGTGACGATTGCCAGCGCGAACGAGTCGGCGGCGCTGGCGTACCTGCCCCTGCAGGTGCTGCAGCAGTTCATGGCAGCCGTGCACGGCGTCACGATTCTCCGGAAGAAATCGCGTCAGGCGGCATCCGTCCGGGCCCTGGAATGGCCCGCATGGGCAGCGTGCGAGCAGGCCTTCGACGTATTGCGACGCTGGGGGTTGAGGACGCTCGGCGAATTCGCGGCGTTGCCGGCCGCGGATCTGTCCGCGCGGATGGGGCAGGCGGGCGTGGCGCTGCAGCAGCTCGCGCGCGGCGTGGATCCGCGTCCGCTGGTGCCCGATCCTGGCGTGCCACGATTCGTCGAGCGCATCGCGCTCGAATGGCCGATCGACGGGCTGGAGCCGCTGTCGTTCGTCTTTGCGCGGCTCCTGGATCCACTCTCGACGGCGCTCGAGCGGGCCGATCGCGCCGCTGCGGCGATCAGGCTCGACCTTCGCCTCGTCGATCGATCGACGCACACGCGCACGCTGCAGCTGCCAGCCGCGCTGCGCGACGCGCGCGTGCTGCGGACGCTGCTCCTGCTCGATCTGGAATCGCATCCTCCGACGGCCGCAATTGACGAGGTCACGATCGAGATCGATCCGGCGCCGGGACGAGTGGTCCAGTACTCGCTCCTCGAGCGGGCCCTTCCCTCGGTCGAGACGCTGGCGACGCTCACGGCCCGGCTGGGCGCGCTGGTGGGAGAGTCGCGCTGCGGGCGGCCGGTTCTTCTCGACACGCACCAGTCCGACGCGTTCGAGATGCGCCGCTTCGACCGAACAGCGGCCGGCGCCGAATCGCCGCAGCGCTGGCCCGATCGTTCGACGGTCATGCCGTGCATCCGGCGATTTCGTCCACCGGTTGCGATCCGCGTCAGGATCGAGCGCGGGCGCCCGGCGCACGTGGCCATCGATCGGCGCGGCATGCCCGGCGGACATGTCGTGCAGGCGGCTGGGCCCTGGCGATCGTCAGGCGCCTGGTGGATCCACGAGGCGCCCTGGGATCGCGACGAGTGGGACATCGAGCTGAGCGACGGTTCGGTGTGCAGGTTGTTTCGCGAACGGCGCGACGGCGGGTGGTTCATGGAAGGGGTAGTGGACTGACGCGTGACATTGCAGATTCGTTGATTGCAAATTGCAGATTAATTGGAAATTTGCGATTGGGGATTGCAGATTTTATTCGGGGATTGTTGATTTGTCGGGTCCAAATCCGTCGACAAGCTGGCAAACCACCAAAATCCTGGCAAACCACCCCGACAAATCCCCGAATGAAATCTGCATTCGCCAATCCCCAATCCTCAATCAATCTGCAATCCGCAATCGACGAATCTGCAATGTGCGATTACATTGAGCTCCACACCTCCTCCGCTTTCTCCTTTCTCGACGGCGCGTCGCTGCCCGAGCGGCTCGTCGAACGCGCCGCGGAGCTCGGATACCCGGCGATCGCGATGCTCGATCGCGACGGCGTGCAGGGTATTCCGCGGTTTCACCTCGCGGCCCAACGGGCCGGGGTCAAGGCGATCGTCGGGGCGGAGCTGAGCATTGCAGCCGGCAGTGGACAGTGGGCGGCCGGGGCCGATGTGCGGTTGCTGACGCTCCCGGTGCTCGTCGGGTCGCGCGAGGGATATCGCAACCTCTGCCGGCTCGTGACGACGATGAAGCTGCGGGCGCCGAAGGGGGAGGGGGCCCTCACGCTGGATGATCTCGATGGCCAGGTGGCCGGGCTGACAGCGCTCGTCGGGCGCGCGGCCATCAACGGACCGCGGTTCGGTGTCGGAGGGCTGGTGGATCGCCTCGTCGGCGTCTTCGGCGCGCCGAACGTGTGTGTGGCACTGCAGCGCCACCTGTTCAGAGACGAGGAATCCGACAACCAGGCGCTGCTGGATCTCGGCTCCGCGTTTCACCTACCCATCATCGCCACCAACGGCGTGCGCTTCGCGGAGCCTGCGGATCGTCCGCTGTACGACGTGCTCACCTGCATTCGCCACAAGACCACCCTCGCGCGCGCGGGACGGCGATTGACCTGGAATGCCGAACGGTACCTCAAGCCGCCGGAGGCCATGGCGCGCCTCTTCAGCGATCTGCCTGCGGCAATTGCCGGCACGCGCGAGCTGGCGGACCGGCTCGAATACACGATGGCCGATCTCGGCTACCGGTTTCCCGAATACCCCGTCCCGCCGGGGGAAACGATGACGTCGTTTCTCCGGAAGATCACGCAGGCTGGCGCGCGCGAGCGATACAGGCCGTATTACGATCGCGCCCGCGCGCAGGTCGAGCGCGAGCTGAACCTCATCGAGAAGCTCGATCTCGCCGGCTACTTCCTGATCGTCTGGGACATCGTCAACTTCTGCCGGCAGCAGGACATCCTCGTTCAAGGCCGTGGATCGGCGGCCAACAGCGCCGTCTGTTACAGCCTCGGCATCACCGCCGTGGATCCGGTCGGCATGGACCTGCTCTTCGAACGCTTCCTCTCGGAGGAACGCGGCGAGTGGCCCGACATCGATCTCGATCTGCCGAGCGGCGACCGCCGCGAGCGGGTCATCCAGCACGTCTACCAGAAATACGGCCGGCACGGCGCGGCGATGACGGCCAACGTCATTACGTATCGCGGGCGCAGCGCGGCGCGCGAGGTCGGGAAGGCGCTCGCGATCGAGCCCGCCCGGATCGATCGGCTCGCCAAGGTCATGAACCACTTCGAGTGGGTCGATCCGAAGGAGACGCTCGAACGCAACATCCGCGACGTCGGCATCGACTTCCACGATCCGACGATCCAGCTGTTCGGTCAGCTCTGGCAGCGAATCCAGGACCTGCCGCGCCACCTCGGCCAGCACTCCGGCGGCATGGTCGTCTGCCAGGGCCGGCTCGACGAGGTCGTGCCGCTCGAGAACGCGAGCATGCCCGATCGCGTCGTGATCCAGTGGGACAAGGACGACTGCGCCGACATGGGGATCGTCAAGGTGGATTTGCTCGGGCTCGGCATGATGTCGGTGATCCAGGATGCCCTTGCAATGGTGAACTCCCTGGTTAATGCGCGTTCGGGGCCCCCGGCTGATTGCCGAGTCCCGAGCCCCAAGCCCCGAGCCGCGGCTGAACTCGATCTCGCCCATCTCCCCCCCGACGATCCCGCCGTCTACCGCATGCTGCAGGAGGCCGACACGGTGGGGATCTTCCAGGTCGAGTCGCGCGCGCAGATGGCCACGCTGCCCCGCCTGCGTCCGCAGCGCTTCTACGACATCGTCGTCGAGGTGGCTATCATCAGGCCCGGTCCGATCGTGGGGCAGATGGTGCATCCGTATTTGAAGCGGCGGCAGGGGCTCGAGGAGGTGGTCTATCCTCATCCCTCGCTCGAACCGATCCTGGCGCGCACGCTGGGGGTGCCGCTCTTCCAGGAGCAGCTGCTGCGGATGGCGATGGTGGCCGCCGGGTTCTCGGGCGGCGAGGCGGAGGAACTGCGGCGCGCGTTCGGGTTCAAGCGATCCGAGAGGCGTATGCAGCAAATCGAGGGCAAGCTCCGCGCGGGGATGGCCCGCCAGGGCATCACCGGTGAGGCTGCCGCAGGCATCATCCGTTCGATTACGTCCTTTGCCCTGTATGGATTTCCCGAATCGCACGCGGCCAGTTTCGCGCTGCTCGTCTATGCGAGCGCCTATCTGAAGGCGCATTATCCGGCCGCGTTCTATACGGCCATGCTGAACAACCAGCCGATGGGGTTCTATCATCCCGCCACGCTCGTGAAGGACGCGCAGCGCCACGGGGTTAGGTTCGCGCCGATTGACGTACAGGAATCCGACTGGGAGTGCCGCGTCGATCCCGATGGCCGCGTCCGGCTCGGCTTGATGTACGTGAACGGGTTGCGTGCGGAGGCGGGGAAGGCGATTGCCGCACCGTCTGTGGAAGGACATGGCTCATCCGGATCACGCGGCGCTGTCCGTCCGCCAGCAACGGCTTCGTTGGATCGATGCCCGAAGTGCGGGTGCGACGACGAGTCGATGCTGGAGCGCACGCCGTCGGACACATGCTTCTGCAACATCTGCGCACACGAATGGAGTGGCGCCGCGCGTGAATCGAGCGCGGCCGAGCCCCGAGCCCCGAGTTCCGAGCCCCGAGCCCCGAGCCCCGGACGGCGGACGGCGAACGGCGGAGGGCGGCGCCATCCATCAGTTGAGACCCTCATCGCGCACACCGGCCTGCGGCGGGACGAGCTCGCCACGCTGGCGGAGATCGGAGCGCTGAACGCGTTCGGCTACGACCGCCGCACCGCGCTGTGGCAGATCGAACGCGCGGTTCGTCCTTCCGGAGAACTCTTCCAGTCCCTGGTCCCGGGATCCCTGGTCCCTGGGTCCCCAGGGCCCGGCTCTTTAATGCATCTGACAAAGGACGTAGGGACAAAGGACGTAGGGACAAAGGACGAGGGACTTGGGACCCAGGGACCCAGGGACCAGGGACTGGAAAGTCCTCTTCGGGCGATGAGCCCGTCCGAGCGTCTGATGGCGGATTACGCGGGGACGAGTCTTACGATCGGTCCTCACCCGATGGCGCTTCGGCGTGCCGAGCTGGCGTTGCGCGGTGTGCTTCGCGCGCGCGATTTACCTCAGGGGCGGCACGGCCGTCGCGTGCGTGTGGCGGGAGCGGTCATTACGCGCCAGCGGCCGGGGACCGCCAAAGGCTTCGTGTTCCTCACCCTCGAGGACGAAACCGGGATTGCGAACATCATCGTTCGACCGGATCTGTTTGCGGATCAGAAGGCGACTATAGTGGGCGAGCCTTACCTTCTCGTGGAAGGCCTCCTCCAGATTCAGGAGGGCGTGACTTCGGTCAAGGCCGAGCGCGTGCTTCCCTTGATCGGGAACGGGCCGGAACCGGAATCTCATGACTTTCGATGACGGTTCAGCCGTCCAGCCTCAACACGGCCGTCACTGCTGAGCTCTGGCGCGGCATTTGCACGGTTCTGGCTCAACCGGACGCCTGTCGCCGGGCCAGGAGGATTGTGATTCCGAGAGTTCAGCAGCGAAACAGACCGACGACAGCCTTTTCTACGGTCTTTGTGGCCATAGTCGGCTTGGCCCTCGCCTGTCACCCTCCGATCAAGTCAACGCTCCCCGATCCACCGTCGCCGTCACAGCTTGCACAATTGTGGGTCGAGCCCGAGGCCGACCGCGATCTCTTCTGGGGAGTAGGCGGGAGGCGGCTTGCGCCGGATCCAGCGGTCACGTTCCTCGTGACCGGCGTCAAGACCACAGGCTTCAGCCGCGGCTACGATGTCGTCGGCCCCGACAAACGCGAATGGAGTGTGAAGTTTCCGCCCGAAGGGTCCACGGAAGTAGTGGCGTCGCGTATTCACTGGGGAATCGGATACCACCAGCCGCCGATCTACTATGTGTCGAACTGGAACGCCGAGAAAGCGCCGCGCGGGAATCCACAGGAGCCGGCCCGGTTCCGTGAAGACAAGCCCGATCTCCACGGACTGGACGCCACCGACCCCTGGTCGTACTATCAGAACCCGTTTGTCGGCACCGTCCAGATGCAGGGCTTGATCGTGCTCCAGGCCATGCTCGGGAATTCCGACTTGAAGGACGACAACAACCGGCTCTATCGGCTCTCGCAACCCCTGGAGGGATCGGCCACGTGGTATGTGGCACGCGATCTCGGCCACACGTTCGGCCGGACCGGCGTGCTCAATGCCCCCCGCGGCGACATCCAGGTGTTCGAGCAGACCCCGTTCATCAAGGGGGTCGAAGGCGGTCGAGTCGAGCTGGACTGGCGCGGCCGCCACGACGCACTCCTCGGGAACATCACTCCCGCCGATGTTCGCTGGATCTGCGAGCGCCTCGCCAGGCTGACCGACCGGCAGTGGGAGGATGCGTTCCGGGCCGGAGGCTACGACAAGGCTCTGGCTGATCGGTTCATCCGCCGCATGAAGCAGAAAGCCGCCGAAGGCCTCGCCCTCGAGGGTTGATGCGTTCCCTACCAGCTTCGATCAACCCATCGTCCTGCTGGGCGGCCATCGCCGGCGTTGTCCTGGCGTGCGCGATGTTGCTGTGCGTGCCTCTCGTGGCGCAGACAGCCGGTCAACAGCAACAGCCGCCGGCGGCGCTCGAGGAATCGGGGGCGGAGGACCTCCTGTCGGACCGGATCCCGGCCATCGGAGCCGTCGCAGAGGCGTTAGTGCGGCTGCCGCTGGCCGCGCTCCTCGGCGCCGGGCTCGCGCTGCGTCCCAAGCGGCGCGGCACGCCGACGCGTCAGCCCGCCGTCGTCCAGACGCAGATCATGCTGGCCGTGGTCGGCGCGGTGATCATGCTCGTTGTCGGGTCGAGCCTCGCGCGCGCGTTCGGCATCGTCGGCGCCGCGAACCTGATCAGGTACCGATCGAAAATCGAGGATCCCAAGGACGCCGTCGTGATGCTGTGCGCGCTCGCAGTCGGCCTGGCGTCAGGCGTCGGGATCTACGCGCTCGCGGTGTTCTCCACGGCGTTCATGGTGGCGGCGCTGGGGGTCATCGAGTCCTTCGAGCCCGAGACCCGCAAACGATTCAGCCTGGCGGTGAAGGCCGGGGAGGCCACCGACGACCTGCGTCCGAAGATCGAAGAGATCCTGCACAGATACGATTGCGAGTTCGAGCTGCGGACGTCCTCCGACGTGGAGGTGTGCTACCACGTCCAGGTCCCGCTCGAGCTCCAGACCGACAGCATATCGAATTCCATTCTTCGTCTCGATCCCGATGGTCACGCGGCGGTAGAGTGGTCCGAGGCCAAGAAGCAGAAGTAGAGGAGCTGGTCACCCGTGAAACTGATCGTTCAACCGGACGATGGGTTGAAACCCCTTCTCCAGCGTCTCAAACGGGCCAGAAAATCGATCGATATCGTGATCTTCCGGTTCGACCGGCTCGAGCTGGAAAAGGCCCTGGAGTCGGCGGTTGCGCGCGGCGTTGTGGTTCGGGCGCTCATCGCGCATACCAACACCGGCGGGGAGAAGAACCTGCGCAAGCTGGAGCTGCGCCTCCTGGAGTCGGGCATCACCGTGGCGCGGACAGCCGACGACCTGCCGCGGTATCACGGCAAGATGATGATTGTAGACAATGTGCTGTACGTGCTCGGCTTCAACTACACCAAACTCGACATCGAGAAGAGCCGGAGCTTCGGGCTGATGACCGCCGACCAGCGGCTCGTGAAGGAGGCTGCCTCGCTGTTCGAAGCGGATCGGACGCGGCAGCCGTACTCGCCCTCACACAACCGGCTGGTGGTCAGCCCAGAGACTTCGCGCGAGCTTCTGACGGCGTTCATCCGCGGTGCACGGAAGCAGTTGCTGATCTACGACGAGAAGGTCTCCGACAAGCTGATTCAGCGGGTCCTGCAGGACCGTGTGCGACGCGGCGTCGAGATTCGCGTCATCGGCAAGCTGGAGAAGCCCATCGAGGGAATACTGACGCGGAAGGTGCCCGACCTGCGTCTGCACGTGCGCGCCATGGTGCGCGACGCCGCGTCGGCATTCCTCGGCAGCCAGAGCCTTCGGAAGCTCGAGCTGGACGGCCGGCGCGAAGTCGGTGTGATCGTCAACGATTCGCGCATCGCAAAGAAGATGCAGGCCGTGTTCGAGGCCGACTGGGCCCAGGCCGGAGGGGGGAAGTGGGCGGAAAAAGCCGAGAAAAGGAAGGGAGGTAAAACCGCCGACAAGAACGATAAGGGTGTTACTGAGGCTGTATCCGCCTGATCACCCCGGCGTCCACCACCGCACCCGTCCGCGAAATGGCGTTGAAGAACATCTCGTCGCCGTCGATCTCGACCGCCAGAAACGCCTGATCGCTGTCGAAGCCGCTCGCGGTCAGGCCCGTGTTGCGATTGATGTTGCCCCGGCGCAGCTCGCCGCCGGATCCCACGACGAAGTGCACGATTCCGTTCTGGGGCGTCGTGCGCTCGTAGAAGTGATCGTGCCCTGCGAAGACGACAGAGACGTCGTGCTTGAGAAACAGGGGTTCGAGGATTCTCCGGAGGCCTGCGTCGGAGCCGTGGCGCCGGCCCGATGAGTAGATCGGATGATGGAAGTATGGAATCTTCCACCGCTCGCCCGCGTTGGTGAGCTCCTTCTCGAGCCAGGCAATGTGGCGGACGTCCATGTAGCTCGTCTCGAGCGCAAAGAACCGCACGTCCTGCCTGGGCGCCTTGAACGTGTAATAGTACTCTCCGCCCATGTTGAACAGTTCGTAATGGCGCTGCAGTTCCCTGTCGTCGTGGTTGCCCAGCGACGCGTGGAACTTCACGCCCGCATCGAGGAGGGGCTTGTACGGTTCCTCGAACTTCTGCCTGTAACTTCGCGGGTTCTCGGATCCGTAGACGTTGTCGCCGACGGTGATGACGAGCTCGAACGGGAAGCGCGCGTGAAGGCTGGCCATCTGCTCGGCGAGCTCGCGTTGCTCCCGGCTGCCGTTGCCGAAATCTCCCAGCACTGCAAATTTCAGCGAGTCGTCACGGTTTGGCAACGCCGGTGCGGGCGCTGCAGCGGTTTGCGGCACGGCCTCGACCGTGGGCCCAGCCGCTGGAGAACAGGTCGCCAGCCGCCCGAGAGTCAGGGAGAGCAACAGCAGGCTGAGCGCGAGGCGTGGATGGACGCGCATGTGGTGGGGAAGCGAATCTACCTGGGAATCGCGCGGTCCATGAAGTCCACGATTGTATCGGAGTGAACGTCCAGCAGGGTCAGGCGTTCCCCGACGAACCGATATTCGAGCTCCTCGGGGAGCCGTGGCAGAACCAGCAGGACCTGGGTAGGGACCGTCGAGCGCGGAAGCGTATCCGGATACCTCGCGTTGATCCTCAAGCGTATGGTGCGGGGATTCTCGTCCATGATCGCGTCCCGGATCGACTCGCCGTCGGGGCCGCGGAAGACCCGCGAGAGCTGGCGTCGGAAATACGCGCG
This sequence comes from Vicinamibacterales bacterium, assembly GCA_035711845.1. Lineage (GTDB taxonomy): Bacteria > Acidobacteriota > Vicinamibacteria > Vicinamibacterales > 2-12-FULL-66-21 > DASTBU01. Next base: position 28,350 of record DASTBU010000084.1, on the reverse strand, counting down.
AATGTCGTCCGTGAAGATGTCCCCCTCTTTCCCGCCCGCCCGTTCCCGCACGATGAGGCGCTCGAGGGCGCGCTGGTGGCGATCGATGAGCTCAGGCGTGCTGGCCGCCGGGAATGGCCCCAGCGTGCTTTCGAGCTTCTGATGGAGCGCCGCGTACTGCTTCACTCGTGCCTCGAAGTCGGCAACGATTCGCGCGTCATCGTCCTGGTCACTCGTGTTCGGCGGCGTGGCGGAGAGGGCGAGCGGAAACGCCGCGCTCAGTATGGCGAGGACGCAGACTCTGGCCGCGCAATGGAGGAGATCAGCCATGGGTGCTCCAGCTCAACCGCGATAGTTGCCGAACTGCAGCGCGACGCCGAAATCATGCTCGCGCAGCAACCGGATGGCCTCCTGCAGGTCGTCTTTGGACGAAGACGAGACCCGCACCTGGTCCGCCTGGATGGCTGCCTGCACCTTCTTCAGCTTCCGGTCCTTCAGGAATTTGACGATTTCTCTGGCTGCCTCGGTCGGGATTCCCTGCTGCAGCGTGATGACGCGGCGGACCGTGTCGTTGGCGGCGCGCTCGAGGTCGCCCGGCGTGAGGTTCTTGGTCGGCACGCCGCGGCGAACGAGGCGCCCCTGCAGGATTTCCCAGAGCGCGGTCATCTTGAATTCATCGTCAGCTGTGAGCGTGAGGGTGTTTTCCGATCGGTTCAGGTCGATGGCCGCCCGCGATCCCTTGAAGTCGTAACGCTGCGCCACTTCCTTGCGCGCCTGGTTGACGGCGTTGTCCACCTCCTGCAGGTCGACGCCGGACGTGATGTCGAAGGATGCGACGTTGGCCATGGCGGCAGAACGAATCAGGAAACCTCGCTGACCGGCCCCGGGGCAATGCCCGCGTCCTGGCGCTGCGGCTTGCGCCAGAAGTCCATCGTCGAGACGCGGTGCACGCAGCCGATCGTGCACATGGGCGCGCACCACTTCGGGGCGAGGAGCTCGCGCCGGATGTCGGCGATGGTGTAGGTGGCGAGCGGCACGCCGGGGCAGCCGCGCTGCTGCGAGCACCAGTGCACGAGCCCGTCTTCGCAGATGTAGAGATAGCGCGCGCCCGCGCGACACTGCCACTGGTTCGGCTTGCCGTCGGCCAGGTTCGTCTGGAAATTGCGAATCCCGGAGTACAGGTTCTTGACGACCTGACGCTGCCCGTTGATGAGCCGCATCACCTCGTCGAAGACCGCGCGCTCGGCGGCGCCGAGCGGCTTGAGCAGGCCCGAGCCGTCGTGGATGATGCCAATCGAGGTCGAGAATCCGAGCTCCCGGGCCCGCCGGTTGATCGTCCGGGCATCTTCCGGGTTCTTGATCCCACCGCCGACCACCGAGTTGATATTGACGTCGAAGTGGGCGTGTTCGGCGAGCCACTGCAGTTTCTTGTCGAGCAGCCGGAGGCTCTTCTTGGAGATCTCGTCGGGCTCTACGTTGTCGATGCTGATCTGGAGGTAGTCCAGGCCGGCGTCGTTGAGGGCGTGGATTCGCTTCGGGGAGAGGAGGTATCCGTTGGTGATGAGGCCGGCAATCATGCCGCGCAAGCGGATCCGACGGATGAGCGTATCGAGGTCGGGGTGGAGCATCGGCTCGCCGCCGCTGAACGCCACGACGGAGGTGCCCAGGCCGGCGAGCTTGTCGAGCCGGGCCAGCATCGTCTCGAGTGGAATCGGATCCGACACCTTGTCGAACTCGTTGCAATACCCGCAGTCGATATTGCACCGCCGGATGGGCACGATGTGGACCAGGAGTGGATGGTCGGTGGCGGCGAGGCCGCGGGCAAACTCGCGTACGGACCGCAGCTTGCGGCTGACCTTACGGTAGGAGCGCATCGACAGCCGGATTATATCAGGAGCCCAGACTGGACCGTATCCGCTTGACGCCCCGGCCGATCCTGAGCGACTGATCGAAGATCGCGCCGACGCGCAGCCCACCCGGCAGCCTGTGCCGCGAGACGGCCCCCAGCCCAGCCGATGCGATGCATCCGCAGTTCTCACAGTCGGGTGTTCCGCCGAACTGGCAGGGAGAGATCTGCCGCTCGAAATCCGCCGAAACGCACGTCGTGGTTTGCGCGAAAGTGCACTCGGAGGGATTCCGGGGCGGTTCGGCGTAGACCTTGATCATGCCCGCCGGCATTCGCAGCTTCGGGAAACTGCCCCGCAGATGCATCAGCGCGGCCACGACCCGTTCGCGATCTTCCGGCATGAGCCGCTCGTCGGATTTCTCCCCGATCTGGGGGGTGTAGAGGCTGACCCAGATCTGTCGCGTGTCCGGGTTCTGCGACCAGAAGTCCACGAACTCGTCCAGATAGCCGTCGCGCCTGACCTGCTGGCGTGTGACGGTGCAGTGGACGGTGACCTGGTGGCCGCGGATATGTTTGAGGATCCGATCGTAGGTTGCGGGTTTGCGGCGCTCGTCGTGCTCGGGCTGGAGTCCGTCGATCGACACGACGATCTGGAGTCGTCGGAGGGGAGCCCAGTCGAGCGGGATCGAGCGGACCGCGCTGGTGACGAGCTGCGTGTAGATGCCGCGGTCGGCGAGGCGGGGCAGGATGTCGTTGAGCTCGCGGAAGCGGACCAAGGGTTCGCCGCCGACGATGGAGACGTGAAGGGGCTTGTGCTCGTCCACGAGTCGAAAGAATCGCGTGACGAGCTCGTCGCCTTTGTAGTCGCTGACCTGCCGCAGTGTAACGTCGCCGCCGAGATGTTCGTCGCCGTACGCGTAACAGCCGGGGCACCGCAGGGGGCACTCGCGAGTGATCTCAACCGAGAGCGCCGGCCGGTACCCTTTGAGGATCCGACCCCATGCTGTGAAAATTCCTTCCATCCGGCCGACTATATCATCACGTTTTGAGACACCCTGGATGGCGGAATTGCAGATTGTGCTACTGGGGACAGGTGCCTTAGGGTGCCTGTCCCCTTAGGGTGCCTGTCCCCCTAAGGTGCCAGTCCCCCTAAGGTGCCAGTCCCCCTAGCGGCGGTTCAGCTGCACGCTTCCGTTGACGGTGTCGAGTTCCAGGATCCGGCCGCCCCCGCCGATCGTGCCGGTGAGGCTGCGACGGCTTACTCGACCCGTAACGGTCAGCGGAAAGTCCGTGCTGATGTCTCCGTTGACAGTACTCGCGCGGACGTCCGTGCTCAGGCCAGCCGGAAGATCGACCGTGATGCTGCCGTTGACGGTTTCGAACGACAGCGTGCCCTGCCAGAGCGCGCTGCCGAGGGCAGCTCGTACCGAGCCGTTTACCGTCGTTGCGTCGCCGTGGCCCGTCGTCGAGAACTCGGCATCGCCGTTGACCGTGCGGAGGCTCACCGGCCCCGCAAGCGCACCGCGCGTCTTGATGTCGCCGTTGACGGTCCGGCCGACGAACCGCACTCCGGCGGGGACCTTGACCGTGAATGCCACGTTCACGTCGTTGTCCCTCGTGCTCATCCGGCCACCGTCGCCGGGCCGACATTCGTTCGGGCGGCCATCGACATCGGGATAGACGGCGCAGACCGTGACGCCGTCTCCATGCGTCACCACCTCGATTCGTACGCCGCTCGGATCGCTGCGTCGCCCTGTTTTGACCGCGGTGACCTCCACCTCGGGACCGCTCGATGGCTCGGCGGTGACCTCCCCGTTGACCCCCTTGATCTCGATGGCGCTGCCCTGGAGCACCGTTCCACGCCACTCGAACGCGTCGGTGGCGCGCTGGGCCGAGAGGACCGATCCGCCGGCAGGGCTCAATCCGATGAGCAGCACGGCAGCCGTGGCCACACGATAATGAGAACGCATCAGGCTCCTCCTCTTCCTCTTCGCCGCCTTAGACGAGCGACACCCCATCCGGGGTTGCTGGAATCTGATAAGTTGATGAAATTGAACAGCTTGTGTGTCGGCCGGGCTTGCGGGATCGCTCGAGCCATGGTTCAATGGAGGACTACGCTAATTAACCTGGCGGGCTCGTGAGCCTTCGGGAGGTCGAGGGGGCAGTGATCGCATGAGGAAAGAGCACGCTCGGGTATCAGCCGAATCCGCACAGAAAGAACTGACCCGCCGACGATTCCTGGGCTTCGGAGCAGCGGCCACGGCGGCCGCCTTGATTCCGTCGCGGGCGATGGCTGCCACAGCCGCACGGGCGGCGAGCCCGGGCCGTGCCGAGCGCGTGATCTCGTTCTTCAACACGCACACGGGCGAGCGCCTGAAGACCGCGTACTGCCTTGGCGGCGAGTACGAGCCGGAATCGCTCGAGGCGATCAACTTCATCCTGCGAGACTTCCGCGCCAACGAGATCAAGCCCATCGATCCGGGGCTCCTCGATCTGCTGCACGAATTGGGCGGCACACTCGAGACGGATCGGCCGTTTCACATCATCTCGGGATACCGGTCGCCGCATACGAACGCGATGTTGCGAGCCCGCGGCGGCGCGACGTCGGGCGTGGCGTCGGGGAGCCTGCACCAGGTCGGCAAGGCGATCGACATCCGCTTACCAGGCATCAACCTCGATCATCTCAGGGCCGCGGCGCGCTCGCTGAAGCTCGGTGGCGTCGGATATTACCCGTCGTCCAACTTCGTTCACGTCGATACAGGCCGCGTCAGATTCTGGTGATCGGACCTGCGCACTCTTTCCGCTAGTCGGTGCACCCGCACCGATCCACGCGGCTGCTCTCTTCGAGCTGCGTCTGATTTACAATCTTGCGGGCACAGCTTCGTGCGTCACGGACCCGATGATTGAAAAACGACGTTCCTCGATCCAGGGCTGGGGGGTGTTCTCCACTCAGCCGATTCCCAAGAACACGCGCATCATCGATTACGCCGGCGAGAAGATCACGAACCGGGAGAGCCGGGCGCGCGAGGCCCGGTACCTGAAGCGAGGACACATCTGGTGCTTCAAGCTGAACCGGCTGTACGTCCGCGATGCCGCGGTCGGCGGCAACGTCGCGCGCTACATCAATCATTCCTGCACGCCGAACTGCTACACACAGGTGATCGGCGACACCATCTGGATCCGCGCTGCCAGGAACATCCGGAAAGGTGAGGAGCTGACCTACGACTATTCGACCGACGGCGTCGGATCCATCCGGTGCCGGTGCTCGCCGGGCTGCAGGGTCCTGCTCTAATGCAGGTGTTCTACCTCCACGGCTTCGCATCGTCGGCGAAGTCGTCCAAGGCAGCTTTTCTGGCCTCGCATCTGTCCCGCCACGGAATCGAGCTTCACACGCCGGACTTCAACGAGCCGGACTTCTCGACGCTGACGATCACCCGAATGATCCGTCAAGTCTGCGCGGAAATTGACGCCCGGAGCGATGATCCGTCCGTGCTGATCGGATCGAGCCTCGGCGCTTTCGTGGCGGTGCAGGCGGCCTTGCGGCGTTCCCGGCAGGTCGAACGCCTGATTCTGTTCGCTCCAGCGCTCGACTTCGGCGGGAATCGCATGCGCAGCCTGGGCGATCGCGGTATCGAGGAATGGCGGCGGACCGATCGGCTCGACGTGTTCCACTACGGCTATGGCCGAGTCCTTCCCGTGCACTACGAGCTCTTCGCCGACGCCCGGCAGTACGACTCGATGAATGCGAGCCTCTCCATGCCAATCCAGGTGTTCCAGGGGCGCCAGGATACCGCCGTCGACCCCGACGTGGTCGAGCGATGGTCCCGCGCCCGCTCCGAGAACGTAGAGCTGCACCTCCTGGACGACGATCACCAGTTGATGAACTCGCTCGAGTTCATCTGGGCGGAGGTTGTTCGGTTTCTCGGGCTTCGGTCAGGAACGGGGACGGGACACTAGGCAAGGGCAACGCCTTGTCCCTGGGATTCCGGACGGGGACCGCCGAGCTTGAAGACGTGCGGCGCCGGCTTTCGGATGGCGTTTCTGGTATCGACGATCAGATCCGCTTCCGAGACCATCGCGTCGTAATCGAAGGACTTGTGATCCGTGACAATCACGATGCAGTCGTACTCGCCGAAGGAACCGCGAGAGAGCGGCACGCTGCGAACGTCCCGCTTTCCCGACCACTCCCGGCCGTGGACTTCCGGCACGAACGGATCGGTATAGGACACGTTCGCTCCCTTCGCCTCGAGCAATCCCATGATGTCCAGGGCAGGAGACTCACGCATGTCGTCGATGTCGCGCTTGTAGGCGACTCCCGCGATCAAGATACTCGCTCCATTGATCGACTTGCGCCTCGTATTCAAGGCGTCGGCGGTCTTCTCGACCACGTAGTGCGGCATCGCGCCGTTGATGTGACCGGCCAGCTCGATGAAGCGCGGATCGAACCCGCTTTGCTTGGCTTTCCACGACAGGTAGAACGGATCGATCGGGATGCAGTGTCCGCCCAGTCCCGGGCCGGGATAAAAGGCCATGAAGCCGAACGGCTTAGTCTTCGCGGCATCCACCACTTCCCAGACGTCGATGTTCATGCGATCGCACATCAGCGCCAACTCGTTCACCAACCCGATGTTCACTGCCCGAAACGTGTTTTCGAGCAGCTTGACCATTTCGGCGACGCGAGTCGAGCTGACCGGTACGATCGTGGTGATGGCCGCTCCGTAGAGCGCGCCCGCAAGCTTTGAACATGCGGGCGTCAGGCCGCCGACGACCTTCGGCACGTTGTGCGTTTGATACGTAGGGTTGCCTGGGTCCACCCGCTCGGGAGAGAAAGCGAGGAAAAAATCGATGCCCGCCTTGAGCCCGGTAGCCTCGAGCAGCGGCTGAACCACTTCGTCAGTCGTACCGGGATACGTCGTGGATTCGAGAATAATCAGCAGCCCAGGATGCAGGTGCGCCGCAATGGCCTCGACCGCCGACACGATGTAAGACATGTCCGGGTCTTTCGTTTTGCGCAGCGGCGTGGGCACGCAGATGTTGATCGTATCGAGCTCCTGGACGATGGAGAAGTCGGCCGTTGCATCGAGCCGGCCGGCGCTGCGCAGGGCCGCGACGTCAGCGGTACTGACGTCGGGTATGTACGATTCCCCCGCATCGATTGCCTGAACCTTGCGGGTGTCCAGATCGATTCCCGTTGTGCGAAAACCGGCTTTCGCCAGCTCGATCGCCAGGGGAAGGCCGACGTAGCCGAGGCCGACAACGCCCGCCCGGGCCTCGCGGCTCTGGATCCGTTTCAACAGCGCGTCCGCAACCTGATTCATGTCTCCCCACTCCATCGGAGTGATCGCCGGATCATCCGATCACCCGATGTCAGGATCGCGCCGCTGCTTCGCGGCTGAACAAACGGACGATCCGTTGCCAAAGAGGTGCGGCCCAGTACGCCTTCTTGACGCGCCCAGATTCCGCACCAGCCGGCGCGCCCGTCTGATCGCGGGTCGTTGTGGCCGCGCTCCCGGCACGCTGCTGACGAAGCAGGCGGTACTCCTCGCTCATGATGTGCTGCTGCTGAGCGACCTGCCGCTCTCGCCGTGCCACCGCTTGCTCGCGAGCGGCCAATTCAGCGAGCCGGCGTTGCACCGACTCGGATTCTCCTTCGAGCAGGCGCTCGCTCATTGCTGATGCCGGCGTCAGGGCTTCGGGCGCGGCGAGGAGAGGCTTGTAAGGGCGCTTCTCGAGCCGTGTCGCCGCAGAATTCGGTCCACCCTTCCCTTCACCCGCATGACCCTCTACCAGTGGCGCCACAGACTTCTCCGGTTCGGGCGGCAGCAGGACGCCCGTCACCTCGAGTTCCGCTATCACTTCTTCCAGCAGGGCCCGATCGATGTTGCGGCGCTCCTCGGCGCACCCAAAGACCAGCGCGGCGTCACAGATCACGTTGACGATGCGCGGCACGCCTCGGCTTCGACTGTGCACCAGATTCGCGGCCGCCGCGGGAAACCGCAGCGGCTCGCCAATCGCGGCACGTTGCAGCCGGTAATTGATGTAAGCGCCAGTGTCGGGCGCGTCGAGCGCCGTCAAATGATAGCTCACCGCGACCCGCTGGCGAAATTGCTCCAGGCCCGGCCCGCTGATCGTGTCCCGCAGGTTCGGTTGCCCGACGACCAGTATCTGGAGCAGCTTGGATTTCTCCGTTTCGAGATTCGAGAGGAGCCTGACCTCCTCGAGTGCTTCAGGGCTCAGGTTCTGTGCTTCGTCGATGACGAGCAGCGGCCACCGACCCTCTTCCCGCTGCAGCACGAGAAAATCCACCAGGTCACAGAGCAGCGCCGGTTTGGACTTCCCATCCACCGAAAGTCCAAAGTCGAGCAGGACGGCTTCGAGCAGTTCGCGCGGTTCGAGCGTCGTGTTGACGAGCCGTGCCACCACCGTCCGCTTGTCGAGTTGTCGCAGCAGCGTCAGCAGGAGTGTCGTCTTGCCTGCGCCAATCTCGCCCGTGACGACGATGAAGCCGGCACGGCTCTGGATCCCGTAGCGGATGGCATCGAGCGCCGCTCGATGGACCCGGCTCAGATAGAGGTACTCAGGGTCCGGGCTGAGGGCGAACGGCCGTTCGCGAAGACCATAAAAGCGCTCGTACATCGGTCCTGTCCTTATCATCTTATCGCGAAGCCGCGCATCGACCCCCGCAGGCCCTCACCGCGCTGCCGAGTCGCTGGATAGGCGGGCCGCTTCCGGTTCGGAGGATTCGAGCGCCACGTCAGGCCCGCCGCCGGCGCGCCGCGGGAATTCGGCGAGGGCGTCCCGAGGGTCCGGAGAGTTCAGGCAGGTCGCCCACCGGAAGCCTTTCAGCGTGTCTATTCGTGGTCCTCGGCACTCCTGCGTCCAGCCGGTACCACATCCCCGCGCACCGAACTCCGCGACCCGCCCGAGATGTCGCCGCTGCGCGACGCGTCGACGCGGGTGCGTCAGCGACACGACACTCGAGTCACCGCTGCCTGGCGCAGCGATTCAGCGTCAGACCCATGTGTAGGGCAGCACGCCACGCCCATCGAGATGCCCGTCCGGGTCGCAAAGTCGTAGGGCCCGACCCGGGACAGCAGCCGATCCACCACCCGCATCGAGTTGGGGAGATCCGCGTCGAGCAGGACGATCGACAGCTGTCCGTCCTCGCTCTGGCAGAGAAGGTCTGTCTCCCGGACCTCGTGGCTGATCAGGCGAGTGAGGTCGGCTGCAAGCGCCGAGCGTTGGCCGTTGTGGGCGGCCGACGCCGCGTCCACCACGAGCAACGTGAGGAAGTTCTGCGATCGCACGGCGCGCTTGAGCTCGTTGCGGAGCACGAATTCGAACGCTTCGGGAGTCAGCACGCGCGATTCCTCGTCCTTGAAGGGGTCGGCAGCCATCACGAGGCTCTATCCAGCTCCGCATCCTTGATCTTGTAGAGCAGCGCCTTGTAGCTGATTCCAAGGAGCTGCGCGGCTTCCCGGCGGTTCCAGCGCGTGTGCTGCAGCGTGCGGAAGATCAGCTCGCGCTCGGCCTCCCGGGCCGCCTGCCGCGCGATGTCCTTGAGGGACCCGGTCAGCGTTGGCGGCCGCACGGCGGTGGTTGGAGGCGGAGCCGCCGCGACCGGCTGGGCGGTTGCGGCGGTCGGGTCCGCGTGCAGCGCCGGAATCGGTCCGGCCCGACGGGCGCGGGCGGCGATCGCCTCGGCCAGCTCTCTCCGGATCGGCTCGTCCGTGCTCAGAATCACCATGCGCTTGATCATGTTCTCGAGCTCCCGGACGTTGCCCGGCCATTCGTACTCGTCGAAGAGCCGCATGGTGTCGGCCGCCAGCGACATCGATGGCCGGTTGTAGTGCTCGGCGTACTGCCGCAGGAACACGTCGGTCAACGCGGGGATCTCGTCGCGCCGCTGCCGCAGCGGCGGCATCGCGATGCACACGACGTTCAGACGGAAGAAGAGGTCCTCTCGGAACTGGCGGTCCGCCACCGCCTGCTCCAGGTTGCGGTTCGTCGCGGCCACGACGCGCACGTCGACGCGCACATCGTCGCGGCTGCCAAGCCGCGCGAACTCGCCGTCCTGCAGCACCTGCAGAATCTTGGACTGCAGAGGCAGGTGCATCTCGCTGATCTCGTCGAGAAACATCGTGCCGTGATTCGCGAACTCGAACTTGCCGGGCTTGTGCTGGATGGCGCCTGTGAACGCGCCCCGCTCGAAACCGAACAGCTCAGACTCGAGCAGCTCCGTTGGCAGCGCCGCGCAGTTCACCTTCACGAACGTTCGATCGCAACGAGGCGAGGCCGCATGAATGGCGCGCGCGACCAACTCCTTGCCGGTGCCGCTTTCCCCACGAACGAGCACGGTCACGTCGGTATCGGCGACGCGCCGGATCAGTTCCCCGACTTCACGCATGTTCGCGCTCGATGTGATCAGGGTCGCCGTCCCCGGTCCGGGGCGTCCCCGCTTGTCGGAGGGTGGTGCAGCGGCGCCGGGGATAGTGGAGTGATCGTTCATAAAGCCGAGGCGGACACGCAGGAGTCCGCGATGTACATAGGCGGCTGAGCAATGTGGATGCCATGAGGGAAAAAATTTGGACGAGTTGAGAAAATCGGGCGAGACTTCGGGCGGCGGGGACGAGGAGATTCGTGCGTCGCGGCTGGAGTGGTGCCAGGCTGCTCAAGATCGGCAATTTCGTGATGTCCAGGCGGTCGAGCGATGACACCCTGCGACAGCCGAGGCGATCAAGCTCGGCTGATTCCGCACTCCTTGATCTTGTTGAGCAGCGTCTTGTAGCTGACGCCCAGGATTTGGGCGGCCTTCCGCCGGTTCCAGTGGACCTGTCGCAGCGTGTGCTCGATGGCGGCACGCTCGGCTTTCAGGGCGGCGGCTTTCGCAACCGCTGCCAGAGAGCCGTTGATCTCCTCAGGCGCGGCTTCCGCGCCGAGCTCGTCAGTGGGCTCCGGCTCGATCGGAGGAGGGAACGGGAAGGCCGGGACTGCGGGCATCTGCGGAGCGCCGCCGGACAGCCCCGGGGCGCCGACCCCCGCCATTGCCGGCACCGAAGCCGCCACCTGGACCGCCGCGGCCGCCGCGCGCTGCATGTTCTGCTGGATCTCTCGTATCACGAGATGTTCGTCCTGCAGAATCACCACCCGCTTGATCATGTTCTCGAGCTCGCGGATGTTTCCCGGCCAGTCGTACTGCTGAAACAGCTGGCGCAGCTCGTCGGAGATCGGCCGCGCCGGCCGGTTGTACTTCCGCGAGTAGCGTGCGACGAAAAAGTCGGTGAGCGTGGGGATCTCCTCGCGCCGCTCTCGAAGCGCGGGCACCGTGAGCTCGATCACCTTCAGGCGATAATAGAGGTCTTCGCGGAAGTCGCCGCTGAGCAACATCCTCTCGAGATCGCGATTGGTCGCGGCAACCACGCGCACGTCCACCTCGATTCGCTTGTTGCTCCCCAGTTTCGTGAACTCCGCGTCCTGCAGCACGTGGAGCAGCTTGGCCTGGAGCGCCGGCTTCATCTCGCCGATCTCGTCGAGCATCAGTGTGCCGCCGTCCGCCTGCTCGAACTTGCCGATGCGTGTGGTGGCGGCGCCGGTGAACGCGCCCCGCTCGTGCCCGAACAGCTCGCTCTCGAGGAGCTCCGCCGGCAGCGCGGCGCAGTTCACCTTCACGAACGGCTTGTTGTGGCGCGTGGATCGCTGATGGATGGCTCGCGAGACGAGCTCCTTGCCGACGCCGCTCTCGCCGCGAATGAGGACGGTCACGTCGCTGTCGGCAACCTGCTCGATGACGGTCGCAATCGCGCGCATCTTCTCGCTGTTGCCCCAGACCGACCGGTCCTCGTCATCGCTCAGCTGCTGCCTCAGCTCGCTGAGTTCGGCCACGAGCCGATTCTTCTCGATGGCGTTCTTGATGGCGACGTCCAGTGCGATCTCGCCGAGGCCCTCGGGATCGTCCGGTTTGACGACGTAGTCGGCTGCGCCGAGGCGAACGGCCTCCACGATGGTGGAGACCTGACTTCGTCCCGACAGCATGATCACCTGCGTTTCCGGCCGCGATCCCTTGAGCGCCCGCAGTGTGGCGAGCCCGTCGAGGCCTGGCATCATCACGTCGAGCAGGACAACGTCGGGCGGCTCGTTCTGCTTCATCGAAGCGAGGATCTCGTCGCCCCGGGTATAGCACCGGGCCTCGTACCCACGGAGCGAGAGGAACGTCCGCAGATACGCGGCAAACGAGGAGTCGTCATCCACAATGGCGACGTAGGGCTTCTTCATTGACGTCCTTATCGATGCGATTATCTCCCGGGACCGGTCTCGACGCACGCAGTACGTGCAGCCGCCGCGGCAAACCGGCCTTTTCTGCCAGGATGCTGACATCCAACGCTGGATTTGTTCGGCATGGCGCTGTGCGGAGTCGAGGCCGCAGTCCGCCGAGCCGCCCGGGAGTTGGACGCGACGCGGCAACACAGGCGTATGACCGTCACCTGCGGCCGAGCCCACGTCGATCCGCGGGGTTCCACGAGCCCCCGTGGGTTCGTTTGTCCGTCACGCAAGCGGCAATGCGATGACAGCGCCCGCCTTGCTCTCCTCTACCGGCGACCAGATGGAGCCGCCGTGCGCGTTGATGATGCGCCGCGCAATCGCGAGGCTCAACCCCACTCCGCCTCGCCATTCATCGAATGTCGTCAGCGCGAGCGGCTCGGCGCCGTTCAACGCGGTGACCCTCCCCGGGTCTGCGACGACGATCCAGGATACGTGAGAGCCCTGGAAGTGTCGCGGATGCTCGCGCACCAGCAGCCGGTCGCTCGTCACCAGCTCCCGCCGGAGAGCCACGATCACCGAGCTCAGGGCGGCCTTCAGCCGGACTGGATCAGCCTGGACCTTCGACGGACCCGAGTCCGTCTGCAGCTCCACGCCGACCTCGCGGTCGGGCAAATCCGGCAGTCCCGCAACCGCGTCCCGGAGAATCGTGTGCAGGTCGGCCTCGCTTCGGTTGAAAGACGCAATGCCTGATTCAAGGCCCGCCACATCGCTCACTTCCGAGAGCAGGAACGAGAGCCGCGCGCAGGATTTTTCGGCTTCCTCGAGCAGCCGCCGTTGCTGGTCGGACACCGGGCCCGCCCGTTCCTTGAGCAGCATTCGCAGGTAGCCTGCAACCACCGTCATCGGCGTCCGGAACTCGTGGGCAGCGAGCGAAAGCAGCTTCGGCCAGCGTGGATCGACCGGTTCGGGCCGCATCCTCGCATTCTATTACATGGGGTTTTCACGGCCTCGGGAATGAGCCTGCGCCGCGCGGGGTTTGAATAGACGAGGCGGTGCGTGCTGGGCTCGTCCCTGCTCGCGCCCAGAGATCTCCCGGGGCCGTGCCAAAGCTCTCTGGGGATGCAAGAATTACCTTAGTGGCCGATATGGAATCAGGATGGCGTGTCCCCCTGAAATCTTCAGGTCGAACCCGACATCCAACAGTTGAGGTGTCCTCATGCTGATCGGACGTCCCGCGGACATTCCGTCGTCGGACATCACCGATGAAGGGCTTTACGTTCGCCGGCGGGAATTCATGCGGCTCACAGGGAGCGCGGCGCTGGCGTTCGCCGCCGGACCGTTGGCGGCGGCGTGCAGCGCCGATGGCAGCGCCGCCGATGCGGCTCCGCTCATTGCCAGCGGACAGTCGCCCCTGTCCGGCATCAAGGAGAAGGTCGTGACGACCGACGAGAAGCTGAACAGCTTCGAGGACATCACGAGCTACAACAACTTCTACGAGTTCGGGCTGGGCAAGGACGATCCGCAGCGGTATGCCGGCCGCATGAAAACCAGCCCATGGAAAGTGAAGATCGACGGCCATTGCAGCAAGCCAGCGGAGTACCTGATCGAGGATCTGATCAGACCGCACCAACTCGAGGAGCGGATTTACCGCCTGCGGTGCGTCGAGGCCTGGTCGATGGTCGTTCCGTGGGTGGGTATTCCGCTCGCGAACATTCTCGAGCGGGCAGAGCCGACTTCCAAGGCGACCTTCGTGGAGTTCACGACCCTCCATCGCCCCACCGAAATGCCCGGCGTCAGTCAGCCGGTGCTCGACTGGCCTTACAGGGAAGGGTTGCGGATGGACGAGGCCCTGCACCCGCTGGCCATCATCGCGGTGGGCCTCTACGGCAAGACGCTGATGAACCAGAACGGAGCGCCGCTCCGGCTCGTGGTGCCGTGGAAGTACGGCTTCAAGAGCATCAAGTCGATTGTGCGGATCCAGTTCGTGGACCGGATGCCGCGCACGGCGTGGAACGTCGCGAACCCGGGCGAGTACGGCTTCTACTCGAACGTGAACCCCGAGGTGGACCACCCGCGCTGGACGCAGGCACGCGAGCGCCGGATCGGCGAGTTCAGCCGCCGCCCAACCCAGATGTTCAACGGCTACGGCGATCAGGTCGCGTCGATGTATGTGGGGATGGATTTAAAGAAGTATTACTGACACGTACGACGTGCTACGTGCGACGGTGCTACGTGCTACTTGTCACGTGCGACGTGCGACGTGCTGCCTGTCACGTGCGACGTGCGCGCGACGACGCTGGGAAGCGGAGAGCAGCTGGAAGCTGAACGAGCTGGAAGCTGAAAGCTGGAAGCTGGGAGCTGGAAGCTGGGAGCTGGAAGCTGGAAGCTGGTAACTATTAATGAAACCGTTCGTCTTCCTCGCGGCGCTGGCGCCGTTTCTGTGGCTGCTGTTCCGGAGCGCGACCGGCCGGCTCAGCGCCAACCCCATTGAAGACATCACACTGACGACTGGGATCTGGACGCTGCGGTTGCTCCTCATCACGCTCGCCGTCACGCCCATTCGACGGATTACGGGCTGGCACCGCATCATTCAGTACCGGCGCATGCTGGGCCTGTTCGCGTTCTTTTACGCCGCCCTGCATCTGTCGACCTACATCGTGCTGGATCAGGGGCTCGCCTTCCAGTTCATCCTTCCCGATATCGTCAAGCGCCCCTACATCACGGCGGGCATGGTCGCGTTTGCGTCGATGCTGCCGCTGGCGATCACCTCCACCAAGGGATGGATTCGACGACTTGGCCGCCGCTGGCAGGTGCTGCACCGTCTGGTCTACGTGAGCGCGGTCGCGGCCGTGGTGCACTTCCTCTGGAAGGTGAAGGTGCCCGTGGGGGAACCCGTGTACTACGCGGCCATTCTGGCGGCGCTGCTGCTCTTCAGGGTCGCCTGGCGCTTGCGCCGCGCAGAAGTGAGCGTCCGCCGCCCCTCGCTGCAGCGCTGAACGGCCGAATCAGCTGCGGAGCAGGTCCATCCCTTTTCCTGGCGCATTGGCTCCCCGGTGCGCCACTTCACCCCCCGTACCTGCCCGTTTACGGGAAATTCGAGGCTCTGCCGCCCCCGTGCCCGATATTCTGTGGGCTATGCACAGACCGATGAAATATGTCGAAAAAGGCCTGACTTACGTGGCGAAAGGCGCCTGGCTGGCGTTCGACACCCTCAACAACATCAAACCGGGCAGCACATTTGTCCCGAAGTGGTCGGATCTGCCCCTGCAGAAGTCGTGGCAGAAGGTGAAGCCGCCGCTCGGCTGGCCGCGCGAGACCGACTCGCTGTGCCCGGTCTGCGTCCGCGAGGCGCGACAGGAAATCCTGGACGGCAAGCGGGACTACCGGGTTCTGCAGAGCGAGAAGATCGGCGAGATCAAAGCGCAGATCATCGAGCGCGACGGCAGGATCCTGATGGTGAAGGACTGCCCGCAGCACGGACATTTCGAAGACGTCATGGCGATCGACCCGGCGTTCTTCAAGCACCTCGAAGAGGTGTTTCCGGGCAGCGACATCCGATCCCACGCCGACGAGAAGCTGCACAACCACGGCAGCAGCACGATCAAGTACGGGCGCGGTGCGGTGCTGACGATCGATCTCACGAATCGCTGCAACATGATGTGCGATCCGTGCTTCATGGACGCCAATCAGGTGGGCTTCGTGCACGAGCTGTCCTGGGAGGACATCAAGACGCTGCTCGACAACGCGATCTCCATCAAGCCCCGCCGGCAGATGTCGGTCCAGTTCTCGGGGGGCGAGCCGACGATGTCGCCCTACTTCCTGGATGCGGTGCGCTACGCCAAGAAGGTCGGGTACAACTCGGTGCAGGCGGCCACCAACGGGATCGAGTTCGCCAAGAGCCCGGAGTTTGCCAGGGCGGCCGCGGAAGCAGGGCTCCGCTACGCCTACCTGCAGTTCGACGGCATCGGCAACGCGGCCAACTCACACCGTCTCGTGGGCAACCTCTTCGACGTCAAGCTGCGCGCCATCGAGAATCTCTGGTCCGCCGGCGTCGACATCGTCCCGGTCGTGACGATCGTCAACGGCGTCAACAACGAGCAGGTCGGCCGCATCATCCAGTTCGCGCTCGACAACCCCCGGAAGATCAACTTCCTGTCCTTCCAGCCGGTGTCGTTCACCGGCCGCGACGAGGAGGTGACGCCGGAACGGCGCGCGGCACAGCGGTACACCCTGTCGCACCTGGCACACGACGTGAAGAACCAGATGGGCATCGGCGAGCCGATCCGCGACTGGTTCCCGATCTCGTTCATGGGGACGTTCACCGACTGGGCCGACCTCGTCCACGGTCCGAGTGCCGAGTGGGGCAACCTGACCTGCGGCTGCCACCCGAACTGCGGCGTGGGGATGGCCGTCATGATCGACAAGGAAACCAGGGAAGCGGTGCCCGTCACGGCATTCCTCGACGCCGCTACGCTGGCCACCGACCTCAAGAAGGTGAACGACGCCGCGCGCGGCAGGTTCCTGTCGGTCACGGGCATGGCCCTGGCGCTCATGAAGAACTACGACCCCTTCATGGCCCCGACGCACTTCAAGCTCGTGGACCTGATGAAGAAGTTCGACAAGACGTTCGGGGCCACGGGTCGCGACTACGGCAAGGTCACGCTCGATCGCACCGCCGCCGACATCGAGAAGCGTCGCGCGGATCGATGGAACTTCCTGTTCATCGCGGGGATGTGGTTCCAGGATCTGTTCAACTACGACTTCCGCCGGACCGAACGCTGCATCATTCCGTACGCCACCCAGGAAGGGGAGATCTCCTTCTGCGCCTACAACACCGGCATCGGATGGCGCAACATCATCGAGAAGATGCACATGACGGCCACGCTCACGAAGTGGTACGACGAGCACGGCCGGCACGAGATCTTCGCGGGCAACAAGAGCGTTCCGCTCGCATCGAAGGACCACAGCCTGGTGCTCGATCCCGCGGCGGTCGCAGCCGGCAAGCAGACGGATCTCGACGAGCTCGGCATCGCCAAGACGGCTCGTGAGGAGAAGCTGCGGGCGCGCGACGCGAAAAAGAAGGCGAGCGAGGCAGACAACGAACGGATGGCCGCCCTCTATCGCCAGCACGTGCTGAAGGAGGCGGCGCCGGAGCCCGTCCTCCAGATCAAGGGACTTGGAGGCTCCAAGAAGAAGCAGGAGATCCAGGAAGTCCTGCACACCAAGCCAACGCAGTAGCCACTGCTGCGGCATGCCGTCCGGCTCTACGGCCGGTCGTACCCTGCGCAGGGGCCGAGCGATCTTCCCGTCAGGGAGGGCTGCCGGTTCGCCGCGCGGCGTACGGCCGGCCGTTTGTGTTATGTACCGGCATCATGGTCGACATGCCCTCCGTGCGGTCCCGCCGGCCCTGCTATCCAGGATCGGCCGTCATGTCCGTGCTCTCCCTCGTTCGACTGCTGTTGGTCGCGGGTGCGGTAGGCGCGTTTGCGCCTGGAGCCGCCGCGCAGCCTGCGGCGCAACGCTCGACCGCGACGCTGGCCGACTTCTCGCGGTCCCTTCAGGACCTCTCACAACGGGTGAGCCCGAGCGTCGTGCAGATCTTCGTCACGGGCTATGCCCCTCCCGACGAGGAAGACCGCAGCGCCACGGGAGAACCCCTCGTCGAGCGAAGCAGCGGATCGGGCGTGGTCGTGGACCCCGACGGATACATCGTGACAAACGCCCACGTCGTCGAAAACGCCACGCGGCTGGAGGTGGAGCTTCCGGCCACGGCAGGGCGGGAGGGCGCGTCGATTCTCGCGCGCCGCGGCCGGCTGGTCGGCGCGCAAATCGTGGCGGTGGACCACGAGACCGACACCGCCGTCATCAAGGTGGACGCGCGGGGATTGCCCGCGCTGCCGTTCGGCGACTCCGACGAGCTGCGCCCCGGGCAGATCGTGCTCGCGTTCGGCAGCCCGCTGGGCCTCCAGACGTCGGTGACGATGGGCGTCGTGAGCGCGGTTGCGCGGCAGCTCGCGCCCGAGGACCCGATGATCTACATCCAGACCGACGCCCCCATCAATCCCGGCAACAGCGGCGGAGCCCTGGTGGATACCGGCGGCCGGCTGGTCGGCATCAATACGCTCATCTACAGCCAGGGTGGCGGCAACGAGGGGATCGGGTTTGCCGCCCCCAGCAACATCGTGAAGAACGTCTTCGGTCAGATCAGGAAGACCGGCAGGGTGCGCCGGGGCGAGATCGGAGTCTACTCACAGACGATCACGCCGCTCCTCGCCGAGGCGCTCGGCATCGAGACGGACGCCGGAGTCATCCTCTCCGACGTCGCTGCGGATGGGCCGGCGGCGCGGGCGGGACTGCGGCCGGGCGATCTGGTGCGGGCACTCGACGGCAAGCGCATGGAGAACGGCCGGCAGTTCAGGATCAACCTGTACACGAGCGGGGTCGGTGATACGGTGTCGATCGAGGTGCAGCGGGGAGATCAGCAGTTCAGCGCGCGAGTCGCCGTCGCGGAACGCGACGATGACACCGGACGGTTGAGCGATCTGATCGCCCAACAGAGCACCGTGAGGCGTCTCGGCATCCTCGCGCTGGATCTGAACCCGCGCGTCGCCGCGCTGCTGCCGCAGGTGCGCCGCAAGACCGGAGCGGTCGTCGCCACCGTCTCCTCGGCAGCGCCCTTCTCGCAGCAGGGGCGCCTGGAGCCGGGGGACGTGATCTACGCGCTGAACGGGAAGCCGGTGGACACCGTCGCGACGCTGAACTCAATTGCGGACGCCCTCGATCCTGGCAAGCCCTCCGTGCTCCTGGTGGAGCGGCAAGGCACCCTGATCTACCTGGCGTTCAGGATGGAAGGGAAGTAATTGTCGACGAATCTGCGATGTCAACCTCCCCTGGTGTGCATCTCCAGATGCGCGTCTTTCTTCAGCGCGGCGACAGGAATCAGGGTCTCGCCGCGGGGGGTCGTGAGGCGCTCTTCGGCGCCGCGGTCCGCTCGGGAGGACCAGACCGTGCCGATCAACTGCTGCAGTTCGGCGCTCGTGGCGCCTGCCCGGAGCGGCCGGCGCAGGTCCGTGCCGGCATGCGCGTAGAGGCACATGAGCCACATTCCGTCCGCGGTCAGCCGCGCGCGATCGCACGACGCGCAGAAGGGTTCCGTCGTGGACGAGATGATCCCGAACGTGGTGCCGTCGGGCAGCCGGAAGCGATCGGCAGGGGCCGATGACTCTTCCTCGACGGGCTCGATCCTGCCGTAGCGCGCTTCGAGCGCGTGCAGCATCTCGCGCCGCGAGACCACGTCCGCCTGCGACCACCGGGTCGCCCCGCCGACGTCCATGTATTCGATGAACCGCACTTCAGCCCCGACCAGCCGGCCGTACTCGACGAGCGGCACGAGCTCGTCGTCGTTCACGCCCCGTATCACCACAGTATCGAGTTTCACGGAGTTGAACCCGGCCGCCGTTGCCGCCGCGATCCCGTCGAGCACGCTTTGATGCTGGTCGAAGCGGGTCAATGCGCGGAACCGCGCAGGATCGAGGGTGTCGAGACTCACGGTGATCCGGTGAAGCCCTGCGCGCCTGAGGCTGCCCGCCTGATCCGCGAGCAGCACGCCGTTGGTGGTCAGCGCGACATCCCGCAGCGCGGGCCGCGAGGCCAGCTGCTCGATGAGCGCCGGGAGATCGCGCCTCAACAGGGGCTCCCCGCCGGTGATGCGGAGGCGATCCACGCCCACATTCGTGAAAGCATCGACGATCTGTGCCGTTTCCTCGAAGGTGAGAATGCTGTCGCGCGCCAGCCAGGCGTAGTCGGTTTCCGGCATGCAGTACAGGCAGCGGAGATTGCAGCGGTCCGTGACCGACACCCGGAGGCTGCGAAGCGGGCGGCCGAAGCGGTCGAGCACCATAGGGATGACTCCATTATCTCGCATTCCGCGATATGCTCTGCCAACCAGGGAGGTTTACCGATGCGTCGTCCCCGTTGGATGTTCATCCTGGCGATTGCCGCGACCGTCGCGGCGACTCCTCTCGCGCAGGGCCCCACGAGGGGGCAGGCCGGGCAGAAGGCCGGCGCCTCGCCGAAAGAGGATCCCCGGGTCGAGCGTCTCAAGACCGACGCGCTTGCGGAGGTCGAGTCCATGAGGGAGTTCACCCAGCAGATGGTGGACTCGATCTTCAGCTTTGCCGAGCTGGGCTTCCAGGAGTTGGAAACCCATCGCTACCAGGTCGAGATCCTGAAGAAGAACGGGTTCACGGTCCAGGAAGGGATCGCCGGAATTCCCACCGCGTACATGGCGAGCTGGGGATCGGGCAAGCCGGTCCTTGCGCTCGGATCCGACATCGACGGGATTCCGCAGGCGTCACAGAAGCCGGGTGTGGGCTACCACGATCCCATGATCGAAGGAGCACCCGGCCACGGGGAGGGACACAACTCCGGCCAGGCCGTGAACATCACCGCGGCGATCGCGGTCAAGAAGCTCATGGAGCGCGAGAAGCTGCCGGGCACGATTCGAATCTGGCCGGGGACGGCCGAAGAGCTGGTCGCCACCAAGGCGTACTTCGTCCGCGGCGGCTTCTTCAAGGACGTGGACGTCGCGCTCTTCACCCATGTCGGCAACGACTTCGGCGTGTCGTGGGGCGACCGCGCCGGCACCGGCCTCGTCTCGGTCGAGTACACCTTTCGCGGCGAAACCGCGCATTCGGCCGGCGCTCCGTGGCGCGGCCGCAGCGCGCTCGACGCGGTGGAGCTGATGAACATCGGCTGGAACTACCGGCGCGAGCATCTGCCCCTCGAACACCGCTCCCATTACGTCGTCACCAACGGCGGAGATCAGCCCAACGTCGTCCCGCGGACGGCATCGGTCTGGTACTACTTCCGACATACCACCTATCCGCGCATCAAGGAGCTGTGGGAGACCGGCGATGCCATCGCCAGGGGCGCCGCGCTGATGACGGGGACCGAGCTGATGCCGACGCGTGTGCTCGGCACGGCCTGGCCGCAGCATTTCAACCGCACCGTTGCCGAGGTTGCGTGGGCCAACATCAAGAAGGTCGGGATGCCCGAGTGGAGCGACGACGATCAGGCGCTCGCCACAGCGCTCCAGAAGGAGATCGGAAGCCGTGAGCAGGGGCTCAGCATGAAGGTCCCCGCCGAGCTGCAGGGGCCCGTCCGCGAGAATCGCGGCGGCGGATCCGACGACATCGGCGATATCTCGTGGAACGTCCCGACCGTCACGCTGCGGTTTCCGTCCAACATTCCCGGACTGCCCGGGCACAACTGGGCGAATGCCGTCGCCATGGCGACGCCAATCGCGCACAAGGGGGCCACGGCGGGTGCCAAGGTCCAGGCCTTGACGGTGCTCGATCTCCTGCTCACGCCGGCGCTGGTAGAGCAGGCGTGGGACTACTTCCGGAACGTGCAGACCAAGGAGATCAAGTACGAGCCGCTCTTGCGGCCTGACGACGAGCCGGCCATCGATCTCAACAAGGCAGTGATGGAGCGTTACCGCCCCGAGCTGAAGAAGTACTACTACGATCCTTCCCGGTACAAGACGTACCTCGAGCAGCTCGGCATCGAGTATCCGACCCTCAGAAAGCCAACAGGAGCGAGCGGCGCTGCGCGTCTGGGAGTGTCGTGGTCGGCAGGAGGTGGCCGTCGCGCTCCACTATAATATTCGGATGCTCCGGCCCTATCGCGGGCTCGTGCCGTGCGTACACGAGACGGCATTCGTCGATCCCTCCGCTCAGCTG
Organism: Vicinamibacterales bacterium; assembly: GCA_035711845.1. Classification (GTDB taxonomy): domain Bacteria; phylum Acidobacteriota; class Vicinamibacteria; order Vicinamibacterales; family 2-12-FULL-66-21; genus DASTBU01. Next base: position 6,522 of record DASTBU010000084.1, on the reverse strand, counting down.
ATTGGCGACGTCGAGCTCGGCGCCGAGAGCAGCGTGTGGATGAACGTCGTCATCCGCGGCGACGTCAACCGCATCAGCATCGGCAGGCGCTCGAATGTCCAGGACGGTACGGTGGTCCACGTCATGCGCGAAACGCACCCGACGATGATTGGCGACGAGGTGACCATCGGCCACGCCGCGGTGATTCATGGCTGCACGCTCGGTGATCGTGTGCTCGTGGGCATGGGCGCCATCCTGCTGAACGGAGTGGAAATCGGCGAGGATTCGATCGTCGCGGCGGGCACGCTCGTGGCCGAAGAGACGCGCATCCCTCCGCGCTCGCTCGTGATGGGCAGTCCGGGCAAGGTGCGCCGGGCCCTGTCGGATGCCGAAGTGGCGTCAATCCGCGTCTACGCCGAGCGATACGTCGGCTACCGCCTCGAGTACATGCAGCACGCGTAATGCCGGAGCACACCCGTCCAGCGCGGGGCATGCGCGACTTCCTGCCGGAAGACGTGCGCCGCCGCTCCTACGTCATCGCCATCATCGAAGACGTCTACCGCCGGTACGGCTTCGAGCCGCTGGAGACGCCCGCGCTCGAGAACATCGAGACGCTCACCGGCAAGTACGGCGAAGAGGGCAACAAGCTGATCTTCAAGGTGCTTCGCCGCGGCGAGCACGAGGCCTCCGGGGAGGCCGATCTGGCGCTGCGGTACGACCTGACGGTCCCGTTGGCGCGCGTCGTCGCGGAGTACCGGGGGAAGCTCGCGCGCTTCTTCAAGCGCTATCAGATCCAGCCGGTCTGGCGTGCCGACCGCCCGGCCCGCGGTCGCTTCCGCGAGTTCTACCAGTGCGACGTGGATGCCATCGGATCGCGCTCGCTGGTCGTCGAGGTGGAATTGTGCGCGGCCGTGAGCGACGTCCTGCAGCGTCTCGGGTTCACCGACTTCGTGATCAAGCTGAACCACCGGGGCGTGCTGACGGGATTGCTCGATGTGGCGGGTGTCCCCGCCGACCAGCACGCGGCCGCGCTGGTGGCCCTCGACAAGATGGACAGGATCGGTCCGGAAGGCGTCCAGCGCGAGCTCGAGGCGCGTGGAATCGTGACGCCGACCCTGGCCGGGACGTTCCGAAACCTGTCTTCCCTCGCCGACGGCGCAGCGAACCGGGCCGACGCCAATCGTGCGGTGATTGATGCGTTGTGCGGAACGCTGACGGGGCACGAACCCGGAGCAGCGGCCGCCCGCGATCTCGGCGAGATCATCGATTTCTGCGGCGCCACGAGCGCCGCCGCGCACGTGCAGGTGGACCCCGCGCTCGCACGCGGCCTGTCGTACTACACCGGCGCCATCATGGAGGTTGCTGTTCCGGATCTGGCCGGCAGCCTTGGTGGCGGAGGCCGCTACGATGGCCTGATCGGGATGTTTCTCGGCGAGGACATTCCCGCGTGCGGGTTCTCCCTGGGCCTCGAGCGCATCCTGGTCGTCATGGCCGAACGCCAGATGTTTCCGGCGGACATCCAGTCCGGCGCGCCGGACGTCCTCGTTACCCTGTTCGAGGGGGAGCCGGTTCAGGATGCGCTGCGGCTCGCTGCCGACCTCCGGGCCGCGGGCTGGGCCGTGGAGGTCTATCCCGAGCCCGACAGGCTCGGCAAGCAGTTCAAGTACGCGTCGGCTCGCGGGATCGGGTTCGTGCTCGTCGTGGGCGCCGACGAACGGGCGAAGCAGGAAGTCACCGTCAAGAACATGGAGACCGGAGAGCAAACCAGCGCGCCACGTGCGGACATCGCGTCCCGCCTGGGTGCGTTCCGCGAGAAGCCGGGGTCTCGCGCCTCGATCGCTGCCACGCAGGATTCGTAACCACATATGAATCAACCGTTGGGAACGCTGGCCAGAACCCACTCGTGCGGCGGATTGACCGCCGCAGATGTCAGCCATGATGTCGTGCTCCTCGGCTGGGTCGATCGCGTTCGGGATCTCGGCTCGCTCGTCTTCATCGACGTGCGGGACCGGCACGGCATCACGCAGATCGTTGTCCGCGACGACGAATCGCTCATCGCAGAGGCGGGACGCCTTCGCGCGGAGTTCGTGGTAGCCGTGCTGGGACACGTGGAACGCCGTTCGCCCGAAACCATCAATCCGAAGATGAAAACCGGCGAGATCGAGGTGGCCGCGCGCGAGATCCGCCTGCTGAACGACGCGAAAACGCCGCCCTTTCCGATCTCCGACGAGACACCCGTCTCGGAGGATACGCGGCTCAAGTATCGCTATCTCGACCTCCGTCGTCCGAGGATGCAGCGCAACATCGCGCTCAGGCACCGCGCGACGATGGAGATCCGGAGATACTTCGACGAGCAAGGGTTCCTCGAGATCGAGACGCCGATGCTCACCAAGTCCACGCCGGAGGGCGCCCGCGACTACCTGGTGCCGAGCCGCGTGCACCCCGGGGAGTTCTATGCCCTCCCGCAGTCGCCGCAGATCTTCAAGCAGATCCTGATGATTTCCGGGATGGATCGCTATTTCCAGATCGTGAAGTGCTTCCGCGACGAAGATCTCCGCGCCGACAGGCAGCCGGAGTTCACCCAGGTGGACCTCGAGATCTCGTTTGCGACCGAAGACCTCGTGTTCGCGACAATCGAGCCGCTCATGGAACGGGTGATGGCGATCATCGGACGCGAGGCGCCGCGGCCCTTCCTTCGCTTGCCGTACAGCGAAGCGATTGCCAGGTACGGCACCGACAAGCCGGATCTCCGGGTCGGCATGGAGATCCGCAACCTCTCGGCGCCGTTCGCGGGCTCGGATTTCTCGATCTTCCGCGCCGCAGTGGCGGCTGGGGGCGAGGTTCGGGGCTTCGCGGTTCCAGGAGCCGCATCGTACTCTCGACGCGAGCTCGACGAGCTGGTCGCGCAGGCCAAACAGCTCGGAGCGTCGGGCCTCGTCTGGGCTCGCGCGCCGGAGGGAACGATTCAGAGTCCCGCGCTGAAGGCGGCTGGAGAGGGCGCGCTTCGCCTGGCGATGGAAAGTGCCGGCGCCGGGGCCCCCGATCTCCTGGTGATGGCGGCCGGCGCGCACGAAGCGGCGTCGAAAGTGCTCGGACAGCTGCGGCTCCACATCGCGCGCCGCGCGAACATGTTGGACCCTCAGGCGTTCGCGTTCCTGTGGGTCGTCGATTTCCCGATGTTCGAGTGGCTCGCGGAGGAACAGCGCTACGAGTTCATGCACCACCCGTTCACCTCGCCGATGGAGAGCGATGTGGGTCTGCTCGAGGCCGAGCCCGGCCGGGTACGGGCGCGGGCGTACGATCTCGTCCTGAATGGCAGCGAGATCGCGGGCGGTAGCATTCGAATCCACGACCAGACGCTCCAGCGCCTGATCTTCAAGCTGTTGGGGATATCCGACGAGGACGCGCGCCTGCGCTTCGGGTTCTTCCTCGACGCGCTCGAATACGGAACGCCGCCGCACGGGGGCATTGCGCTCGGGCTGGACCGCACGGTCGCGATCCTGTGCGGTGAGAGCTCGATTCGCGACGTCATCGCCTTCCCGAAGACCGCTCAGGCCGTGGATTTGATGGCTGGCGCCCCCTCCACTGTCGATTCCAGGCAGATTCGCGAGCTGAAGCTGCGCCTCGAGCCCTGAATCCGGCTCCTGGCGTGATGTGGTAAAATGGAGCGTAATTAGCTAGTTTACAAGGAGTTAGCTCTTATCCCTCCTACAACAGTCGTTCGCAAGGTTGCAGTGCCCGACGAGGGTGTCGAGTCGCTCTTCGGCAGCTACGACGAAAACCTCAAACACCTCGAGAACCTGTTTGGCGTGCGAATCCGGTCCAATGGCCACGAGCTCGTGGTCGAAGGAGATCCGGGAGATGTCGCCCGCGCGGAGAAAGTCCTGGACCAGCTCGCCACGCTCATTCGAGGCGGCTACAAGCTTGCGAAGGGAGACGTGAAGACGGCTTCCCAGCTGGTCGTCCAGGACGAGAACGTCGAGCTGAGCGACTACTTTCTGCGCGGCGCGCCGCGGACGTCGGGCAAGCGGCAGGTGCTGCCCAAGAGCGTCAATCAGCGCCGCTACCTCGACGCCATCGAACAGTACGACATCGTCTTCGGCATCGGCCCTGCTGGCACCGGCAAGACGTACCTGGCGATGGCGCAGGCCGTGTCGTACCTACTGGCGAAACGTGTCAGCCGCATCATCCTGGCTCGCCCCGCGGTCGAGGCGGGCGAGAAGCTCGGGTTCCTTCCGGGAGATCTGCAGGAGAAGGTCAACCCATATCTGCGGCCGCTCTACGATGCGCTCTACGACATGATGGACCTCGAACGCGTCGAGCGGCTGCTCGAGCGCGGGACCATCGAGGTGGCGCCGATTGCCTTCATGCGGGGCCGCACGCTGAACGATGCGTTCGTGATCCTGGACGAAGCCCAGAATACGACGTCCGAGCAGATGAAGATGTTCCTGACCCGCCTCGGTTTCGGGTCCAAGGCGGTCATCACGGGGGACGTCACGCAGATCGATTTGCCCGCGGGCCGGATCTCCGGCCTTGTCGAGGCCATGAAGGTGGTCGGCCACGTCGCGGGCATTGCGTTCATTCACTTCGACGAAAAGGACGTGGTCCGGCACCAGCTCGTGCAGCAGATCGTGAAAGCCTACGAATCCTACGGTGGATCCCGACAGTAGACCTTTGCGCGTTTCGGTTACCGACGGCCGTGGCCGTCCGGTTCGCGACGGAGGCCTCGCGCGGTGGCTGGAGTCCGTCGCCCCGTCGGGCGCCCGGGGCGCTGTCGCGGTCGCGCTGGTGGGTGACGCGCACGTCCGCTCCCTCAATCTCCGTTATCGCCGCAAGGACCGCGTCACCGACGTGCTCTCGTTCCCGGCCGACGGCGCTGCGCCATCACCACAGCGCGGCGGCACCGCGCGCCGGAAGAGCACACGTGCGGCGCGCGTCCCGAAGGCGCTCGATGGCGGAGGTCGGACGGCGATACTGGGCGACATCGTCATCGCCACCGGCGTCGCCAGACGCCAGGCGAGGGAGGCGGGGCACACCGCGCAGACGGAGCTCCGCGTCCTGGCGCTTCACGGGTTGCTCCACCTTCTTGGCCACGATCACGAGGCCGCCCCGGACGCGGGCCGGATGGGGAGGCTGGAGACCCGCCTGCGCCGTAAGGGTGGGCTCACGGTGGGCCTCATCGAGCGCGCGCATCGGCGCCGCACACGCCCATGATGCCTGCGCTTTTACTCGTGCTCGCGATGGCGGCCGTTTACGTGGGCACCATCGAGACGGCCTTCAGCTCCCTGATGCGTCTGTCGCTGCGTCTCATGGCGGAGCGCGGCGGCCGCAACGATCGGCTCGCCTTCTACCTCGATGATCCGATCCAGCTGTTCCTGCCTGCCAGGCTGCTTCTCGGACTCATCTTTTCACTCGCGACGGTCGCCATCGCCGTGATGACGGGAAGCACCGGTTTCCAGTCCATCGGCATGCTCCTGCTCTTCGTCGCCGTCTTCATCCTGGTGTTCGAGCACGTGCTGCCGCTGATGATCGTGCGCCGAAACCCCGAGCGAGTGCTGGCGTTCATCCTGCCGCCGTTCGACATCGCGGTCAGCTTCCTTCAGCCGCTCACCACGGCGCTGACGCGGTTCATCGGATCCGAACGGCGCGCGCCGCAAGGGAATGGCTCGGAAGAGGAACCCGGCGTGCCGGCTGTCGCCGAGCCGACGGAAGAGGAGGCGCTCATCGAAGGCGATGGGCGCCGGCTCATTCAGTCGATCGTGGACTTCGGAGACACCCTCGTCCGCGAAGTCATGACCCCGCGCCCAGATATCGTGGCCATCCGGGCGGATGCGACGCTCGACGAGCTGCGCGCTCTCTTTCGCGAGCAGGAGTACTCACGCATTCCGGTCTTCCAGGAGAACCTCGACAACATCCTGGGGGTCATCTACGTGAAGGACCTGATTCAGCTGACCGGCACCGAGGGCACCGCGCATCCGATCGCCGGGCTGGTCAGGCCCGCCACGTTCGTTCCCGAGACCAAGCGCGTGCCGGAGCTGCTGAAGGAGTTCCAGCGCAAGCAGGTACAGCTCGCCATCGTGGTCGACGAATACGGCGGCACCGCCGGGCTGGTCACGCTCGAGGATCTCCTCGAGGAGATCGTCGGCGAGATTCGCGACGAGTACGACGTCGAAACCGAGCCGGTCGTGGAAGAGGGCAACGGCTCCTGGGTGTTCAGTGCGAAGGTGAGCATCGACGAGATCCGCGAGCGGCTCGGCGTCGAGGTCGAGCCGCAGGGGAGCGACACGGTCGGCGGCTACGTCCTCACGCGCGTCGGACGTGTTCCGACAGTGGGCGAGGTCTTCGAGCTGGACGGCCTGCTCGTCGAGGTGCTCGAGGCGGAGCGCCGCCGGATCCACAAGGTTCGCCTCCGCCGCGCGGCGCCCGCCGAGCTACAGACGCGGTAGTCCCTGGTCCCTGGGTCCCTTTGTCCTGTGTCCCTGGTCCGGGTCCCTCGGTCCGGGGTCCCTCGGTCCGGGTCCCTCGGTCCGGGTCCCTCGGTCC
>DASTBU010000083.1:0-2445 GCA_035711845.1 Vicinamibacterales bacterium | reverse complement strand
GTGAGCCGTCTCGTCGTCGTTTCCAACCGGGTCACCCCCCTTACAGGCACCAAGGCCGCCACGGCTGGCGGCTTGGCGGTTGGGGTCCTGGCGGCGCTGCGCGAAAGTGGCGGCATCTGGTTCGGCTGGAGCGGCGAGATCCCGGAAGCCGGCGGCGCCGTGCCCAAGGTCTTTCGCACCGGCAACATCACGTTCATCACCATCGACCTGAGCCAGGCGGACCACGACGGTTACTACGGCGGTTTCGCCAATCGCACCTTGTGGCCGCTGTTTCACTACCGGCTCGACCTGTCCAGCTTCGATCGCGACTGGTACATCGCCTATCGCCGGGTCAATCGGCTGTTCGCGGAGCAACTCTATCCCTACCTGCGCGACGACGACCTGGTCTGGATCCACGACTATCACCTGATCCCGATGGGCGAGGAGCTGCGCCAGCTCGGCGTCAAGTGCCGGCTGGGGTTCTTCTTGCACATCCCGTTTCCGTCGGCCGAGGTGTACGTCACGCTGCCGTGGCACGACCGCCTGATGCAGGCCTTTTGCGCCTACGATCTCCTCGGTTTTCAGACCAGCAACGACCTGCGCAATTTCCACGACTACCTGTATCGCGAGGGGATCGGCTACGCGCTGTCCGACGGCCTCGTCCAGGCGTTCGACCGCACGCTGCGCGCCCAGGATTTCCCGATCGGCATCGACGTGGAAGGCTTCGCGCAGATGGCGCTCTCGGCGGAAGCCGTGCGCGCCAGTCAGCGCCTTTCGCGCAGCCTGCTCGGCCGCAAGCTGATCATCGGGACCGACCGCCTGGACTACAGCAAAGGCATCCCGGAGCGACTGCGCGCGTACGAGATGCTGCTGCAGAACTACCCCGCGCAACGCCGCCAGGTCACCTTCGTCCAGATCTCGGCGCCATCACGCGAGGAAGTGCCCGAATACGCCGAGATCCGTTCCCAGGTCGAAGCCACCGCCGGCCGGATCAATGGCCGATTCGGCGAGTTCGACTGGGTGCCGCTGCGTTACATCAACCGCGGCTTCACCCGGCGGACGCTGGCCGGCTTTTTCCGGCTGTCACGAGTTGGCCTGGTCACGCCGCTGCGCGACGGCATGAACCTGGTCGCGAAGGAATATGTCGCGGCGCAGGCGGAAGAGGACCCCGGCGTGCTCGTGCTGTCGCGCTTCGCCGGGGCGGCCGACGAGCTCGACGCCGCCCTGATCGTCAATCCCTACGACCTGGAGGCGGTCGCCGACGCGATGCATCTCGGCCTGACGATGCCGCTCGACGAGCGCCAGGACCGCTGGCGCCAGCTGCTCGCCCGGATCGAGGAAGGCGATATCGTGCAATGGCGACAAAGGTTCGTCCAGGCCTTGAGGCGGGTGCCGGCACCAGCTCTCGAGCCCGAGCACATCTAGTCGGCCCGCCACGCGGCCCTGAAGGCCGTCATCCGAGCCCAGCTGCCGAGCCGCCCTGTCGGGACAGCGTCCCAAGGCGGGACAGGGGCCCAGCATCGCTTAGCCAAAAGTTCGATAAGATATATTATGTCAAATTGCCTCACGCTTCACCCCTAGTGCGACAGGATCTGGCTCAGGAACAGCTTGGTTCGGTCCGACTGCGGGTTGGTGAAAAACTCCGACGGCGGGCTCTGCTCCACGATCTCCCCCTGATCCATGAACACCATCAGGTCCGCGACCGATTTGGCGAACCCCATCTCGTGCGTGACGCACACCATGGTCATGCCCTCCTCGGCGAGCTCGATCATGACGTCGAGGACCTCCTTGATCATCTCGGGATCGAGCGCCGAGGTCGGCTCGTCGAACAGCATGATCTTCGGTGACATGCACAATGCGCGCGCGATCGCGACGCGCTGCTGCTGACCGCCCGAAAGCTGACCGGGGTATTTGTGCGCCTGCTCGGGAATGCCGACGCGCTCCAGCAGCTTCATCGCGGTCGCTTCCGCCTCGGCCTTCGGCGTCTTACGCACCCACATTGGGGCCAGAGTCAGGTTTTCGATCGCGGTGAGATGCGGAAACAGGTTGAAGTGCTGGAACACCATGCCGACCTCGCGGCGCGTGGCATCGATGTTCTTGACGTCGTTGGTCAACTCGATGCCGTCCACGACGATGTGGCCGCGCTGATGCTCCTCGAGTCGGTTGATGCACCGGATCATGGTCGACTTGCCGGAGCCCGACGGTCCGCACACCACCACGCGCTGGCCCTTCCAGACGTCCATGTTGATGTCTTTCAGCACGTGGAACTGCCCGAACCACTTGTGCACGCCGCGCAACACGATGATCGGAGCGTCGGCGCCGCCGTTGCCGGTCGTCATCGTTTCTCCTCAGCGCCGCTGGCCGGCCCCGAGCTTGCGCTCGACGTACATGCTGTAGCGGGACATGCCGAAGCAGAAGATCCAGAACCCGAACGCCGCGAAGACGCAGCCCTCCGTCGCGTACCCG
>DASTBU010000082.1:0-2088 GCA_035711845.1 Vicinamibacterales bacterium | reverse complement strand
CTGCTCCAGGCCTCCGGGACATCGGCCTTCGTCGCCTTCTACAACCTGATCGTCAACCTTTCGACCGACGCCGCCCTGATCCCCTACGTCTTCTGCTGCGGGGTCGAGGCGATCCTGTACGTCACGCGGCAGCATGTCGCGCGCGCGTTGCGGATCGGTCCCTTCACGCCGGTCGCGATCGTGGCGTTCGTCTTTTCCATGGGCACGATCTACGGCGCCGGCCCGGCCGCAGGGATGTGGTCGCTGATCCTGTTCCTGCTCGCGACTCCGGTCTGGGTGTTCCTACGCCGCGCGCACACCGTGCCGGTCGCGACGCCCCCACAGCCGGATCCGGAGTGAGCCCGCGAGGGAGAGGAGGCGATCCGTTCAAATCCAATCCAACGCAATTTTCGTGTCCTGGTGCCGACCGAACCCGCAGCGCCCAGGCTGACCAACCGGAGGGAAGCGAAGCATGAAGTACGGGGCGTTTTCCGAGATCGGCAAGCTGCGCAAGGTGATGGTCTGCCGGCCCGGGCTGGCCCACAAGCGGCTGACGCCGGCCAACTGCAAGGAATTGCTGTTCGACGACGTCATCTGGGTCGCCGAGGCGCAGAGCGAGCATCGCGACTTCGTCGCCAAGATGGAGGAGCGGGGCGTCGAGGTCCTCGAGATGCACGATCTCCTGGCCCGGACTCTCGAGAATCCGGAGGCAAGGGCCTGGGTGCTGGACCGGCGGATCACCGAGTACAAGATCGGCCTCGGCATGCTCCACGACATCCGCGCCTGGCTGGACGAGATGCCGGCCAAGCAGCTTGCCGAGCACCTGATCGGCGGGGTCGCGATGTCCGAGCTGCCGTTCAAGCCCTACGGCATGATGGGCTACTACCTCGAGCCGACCGATTTCGTGGTGACGCCGCTGCCGAACACGCTGTTCACCCGCGACACCACCTGCTGGATCGAGAATGGCGTCACGCTCAATCCGATGTTCTGGCCGGCGCGGCGCAACGAGACCCTGCTGACCGCGGCGATCTACAAGTTCCATCCCGACTTCAAGAAGGACGAGTTCCACGTCTGGTGGGGCGACCCCGACGTTGATCACCAACGGGCGACGGTCGAGGGCGGCGACGTCATGCCGATGGGCAACGGCGTCGTGTTCTTCGGCATGGGCGAACGGACCACGCCGCAGGCGGTCGGTCAGATCGTGCGCGAGATGTTCAAGCAGGGGGCGGCGACGCTCGCGGTGGGCGCCAAAATGCCGAGGAGCCGGGCGGCCATGCACCTGGATACCGTGTTCACCATGTGTGACCGCGATCTGTGCACCGTGTATCCCGGCGTGGTCGACGAGATCACGACCTACACGGCGCGCCCGGGCAATCACGAAGGCGAGATCGACTTCCGCGCCGAGAACCGGCCGTTCCTCGAGGTCGCCGCCGAGGCGCTCGGCCTGCAGGAGCTGCGCGCCGTGACGACTGGGGGTGACGTTTACGAGGTCGAGCGCGAGCAGTGGGACGACGGCAACAATGTCGTGGCGCTCGAGCCCGGCGTCGTGATCGGCTACGAGCGCAACACCTTCAGCAACACCAAGCTGCGCAAGGCCGGCATCGAGGTGATCACGATCAGGGGCTCCGAGCTCGGACGCGGGCGGGGCGGCGGCCATTGCATGACCTGCCCGATCCTGCGTGACCCGCTCGACTGATCACAAGAATCCCCAGGGAGACACGGACGATGGCCTTCAATCTGCGCAATCGCTCGCTGCTGACGGTGCAGGACTACACCCAGCAGGAGTTCAAGTATCTCCTCGACCTCGCCCGCGACCTGAAGCGGGCGAAGTATGCGCGCACCGAGCAGGAGCACCTCAAGGGCAAGGAGATCTGCCTGATCTTCGAGAAGACCTCGACCCGCACGCGCTGCGCTTTCGAGGTCGCATGCCACGACCAGGGCGCCACGGTGACCTACCTCGACCCCTCGGGCTCGCAGATGGGCCACAAGGAATCGGCCAAGGATACCGCGCGGGTGCTCGGCCGCATGTTCGACGCAATCGAGTATCGCGGCGCCGGCCAGGACGTCGTCGAGCAGCTGGCCAAGTACGCGGGCGTGCCGGTCTACAAC
>DASTBU010000081.1:0-76943 GCA_035711845.1 Vicinamibacterales bacterium | reverse complement strand
CTACCTCGTCTCGTACTTCCTCATTCCCGGAATCGGCGGTGATCCGAGCCTGTGGTGGAAGCTTTCCACCGTGATCACGTGCGGGACGCTCGCCGGCGCGATCATTCCGGAGCTCGTCAAGATCTTCACCTCCACCGAATCCGCTCACGTGCGCGAGGTCGTCACGTCCGCGCGGGAAGGCGGGGCATCGCTCGGCATCCTCTCGGGGTTCGTGGCCGGCAACTTCAGCGCTTATTGGCTGGGGATGGCCATCGCCGCGCTCATGGCGATCGCCTACGGCGTCAGCACGCAGGGACTGGCCCAGCTCATGATCGCCCCGGCGGTGTTCGCCTTTGGCCTCGTCGCCTTCGGCTTCCTGGGGATGGGGCCGGTCACGATCGCGGTCGATTCCTACGGCCCCGTGACCGACAACGCGCAGTCCGTGTTCGAGTTGTCGGTCATCGAGACGCTGCCCGGCATCAAAGAGGAGCTTCGGCGGGACTACGGCTTCGACGTGAATTTCGAGCGCGCCAAGCACCTCCTGGAAGAGAACGACGGCGCCGGCAACACCTTCAAGGCCACGGCGAAGCCGGTGCTCATCGGCACTGCGGTCGTGGGCGCCACGACGATGATTTTCTCGATCATCGTGGTGCTGACCCAGGGGCTGCAACCGGAGTTTCTCCAGTACCTGTCGATCCTCCATCCGCCTTTCCTGCTGGGCCTCATCGCGGGGGGCGCCGTGATCTACTGGTTCACGGGGGCGTCCACCCAGGCGGTGACGACCGGCGCGTATCGGGCGGTCGAATTCATCAAGGCGAACATCAAGCTGGAGGGTGTGGAAAAGGCGTCGGTGGCCGACAGCAAGAAAGTGGTCGAGATCTGCACGCAATACGCCCAGAAGGGGATGTTCAACATCTTCCTCGCCGTCTTCTTCGCGACCCTGGGCTTCGCGTTCCTCGAGCCCTATTTCTTCATCGGGTATCTCGTCTCGATCGCCCTGTTCGGGCTCTTCCAGGCAATCTTCATGGCCAACGCCGGCGGGGCCTGGGACAACGCCAAGAAGATTGTCGAGGTGGAACTGAAGGAGAAAGGAACGCCCCTTCATGCGGCGACCGTCATAGGCGACACGGTCGGCGACCCGTTCAAGGACACGTCTTCGGTTGCCATGAACCCCGTCATCAAGTTCACGACGCTGTTCGGGCTGCTCGCCGTCGAGCTTGGCGTCCAGCTGGCGGGGCAGTACGGCTCCTTTCTGAGCCATGTGCTCTCGGCGGCATTCCTGCTGGGGTCGGCGATGTTCGTGTACCGGTCATTTTACGGGATGCGGATCCGGGTGGCCCGCGCCTGAGCCGCAGGGAATTCGCCCCTGGGGCCGGGAACAGGTGCCGATTTGCGGATTCCGGTGTCTAACGGACAAAGGTGATGCGTTGACACTGCTTTTTGGGTCTGACTATAATTCGCGGGCTTGCGACGCGTTCGAGGAGCAGGAGGGGGGAAGCCGTGCCACGTGAGTTGTTCGGCGAAGTGGTCAACCCGACGACAAAGGTCGGGTCCCGGTCGTGGTACACCGTCCCGGTCTCCATCCTCGCGCATATCATTCTGTTCGGGGCGGTCATCATCATCCCTCTGATGGCGACCGACGTGCTGCCCACGCCGCCCACGATGATGGCGTTCGTGGGGACCCCGCCCCCGCCTCCGCCGCCCCCGCCTCCGGCCCCGGCCGCGGCGCAACCCAAGGTCGCACCGCAACCCGTGTCGAACCCCGACGCGGCCCCGGTGGAGGCTCCAAAGGAGATCGTGCCGGAGGCGCCGCCGCCCTCTATCGGCATCGCCGAAGGCGTGCCTGGCGGTGTCGAAGGAGGCGTTCCCGGCGGCGTCGTCGGTGGTGTGGTCGGCGGCCTGCCTCAGGCCCCCCCGCCGCCCCCGCCAGCGGCTCCCGTTCGTGTCGGCGGCAACATCAAGCCGCCCACGAAGACGCACGACGTACGGCCCGTTTATCCCCCGATAGCCCAGTCTGCCCGCGTCCAGGGCGTGGTCATTATCGAGGCAACCATCGGCGCGGACGGTCGAGTGAAGGACACCAAGGTCCTCCGCTCGATTCCGCTGCTCGACCAGTCGGCGGTGGACGCCGTCAAACAGTGGCGGTTCACCCCGACACTGCTCAACGGCGTGCCGGTGCCGGTCATCATGACCGTCACGGTGAATTTCACGTTGCAGTAGCTCCTGCGTCTCGTTCGGATGGATTGATTCTTGACTGATTCGTGTACTGACTGATTTTCTGGATTGTTCCAGCAGCGGAGGGTGGCGAATGGGCGGAATGGATTTGATGCAGATGTGGAACGACATGGGATGGGTCGCCAAGCTGATCGGCGTCATCCTCATCATCATGTCGATGATCTCCTTTGGCGTCGCGATCGAGCGCATCTACACGTTCGCGCAGGCGCGTAAGCAGTCGAAGCTGTATGCGCCGCAGGTCGCCAAGCACCTCAAGGAAGGCCGGCTCAAGGATGCGATTGCCATCTCGTCCTCGAAGAGCTACCGCTACAGCCATCTCGCGAAGGTCGTTCTCGCCGGGCTGCAGGAATATCAGTTCCAGCAGGAAAGCGGCGCCAGCCTGAGCCGCGAGGACCTGGTCGACACCGTGCGCCGGGCGATTCAGCGCGCCTCGGCTCTCACGGCCAACGATCTCAAGAAGGGTGTCGCCTCCCTCGCCACGATCGGTGCGACCGCGCCGTTCGTCGGGCTGCTCGGCACGGTCGTCGGCATCATCAACGCGTTCCACGGCATCGCCTCGCAGGGCTCTGGCGGCCTCGGCGCGGTCTCGGCCGGTATCTCGGAGGCGCTGGTGGAAACTGCCCTCGGGCTGGTCGTCGCGATTCCGGCGGTGTGGTTCTACAACTACCTGAGCGGCCGGATCGAGTACTTCAACGTCGAGATGGACAACTCGTCGTCCGAGTTGGTCGACTATTTCATCAAGAAGACGGCATAAGGCCGGCGATCCGGTAATCAGGGGGAAGTCCTATGGCAATGGATATCGGGGGCGCAAAAGGCGGCCTGAAAGCCGATATTAACGTCACGCCGCTCGTCGACGTCATGCTGGTGCTGCTCATCATCATGATGCTCGTCGCGCCCATGCTCCAGAAAGGCGTCGACGTCAGGCTGCCGCTGGCCGACAATACGGTCGACAAGCCCGATTCCCAGGAGCAAACCGTCGTCGCGATCGACTCCAGGAACGGGTTTCATCTGAACGGCATCGCCATCCCCAAGACCGAGATGGCGGACCGGGTGAAGCGCGCCCTCGAGGAGAAGAACGAACGCGTCGTTCTGATCAAAGGCGATGCGGATGCATCCTACTCCGCAGTCATGCAGGCCATGGACGACCTCCGCAAGGCGGGCATCGAGGACATCGGCCTCATCACCGAGCCGAAAACGCCCAAGGGCCCCACGACCGGAGGCATGTAAGCCATGAAACACGCACACAAGCACTTCGGCGCGGAAAACGTCATCAAGGGCGAGACGCCGCATGCCAGTTCGGACATGAACGTCACGCCGCTCATCGACGTGCTCCTCGTGCTGCTGATCATCTTCATGGCCGCACTCCCGCTGACCCAGAAGGGCGTAGACATCAACCTGCCGCTCGAAACGTCGAAGCCGTCGTCGCCCGTCGACAGCCAGCAGATCGTGCTCGAGTACAACGCGGATCGCTCGCTGGCGGTGAACAAGCAGCCGGTCACGCTGCAGGATCTGCAGACCCGCCTGCGCGATGTGTTCGAAACCCGCCGCGAGAAGACGATGTTCATCGTGGGCGACCCCTCGCTGCGCTACGGCGAAATCATCGAGGTCATCGACGCCGCCAAGGGAGCTGGCGTCGAGAAGGTGGGGATCGTCACCGAAGGCATGCGCCGCGGTGAGAGCGCGACCAGCGGGAACAACTAGGCTCCATCATCCATCGGACGACCGGATGCAGGGCGGCACTTTGACGGTGCCGCCCTTTTTTTGTCCGTAGGGCCCGCCGGCTGCATGGCCACCCGCGACTGGCAGCCGCCTGCGAGCCCGGACATCGCCTGGGGTGCAGGTTCGCTTACGGCAGGCCTGACGCCTTCTTCTTGTTCAGCTCCATGGCCTTGTTCCGGATGTCGTCCGCCTCCTTGAGGAGCCGGGTCTGAACGGCACTGTCGGTCTCCAGGCGGGCCTGATGGCGGAGCAGGATGTTCTTGTAGACCATCGCGTCCACGTAGTCGGGGTTGAGCGCGAGCGCCTTGTTCTCCGCCTCGAGCCCGTTGAGCACGTACTCCTTGGCCTGGGCGGGCGTCAGGCGGTGGTCTTTCTGGACTTTTTCCTGGTAATAGGTCGCGACCAGGTGGTAGCCCTGGGGGTTGGTCGGCGTCAGGTCCGCCGCCTTGTGGAGCGCTTCGATCGTCTTGTCGAATTCCCCCTGCCGGTTGTAGAAGGCGGACAGGGTCGTGTAGACCGTCGGCTCGTCGGGCTTGACCTGCTGGGCCTTCAGCAGCGCCTGTTCGGCCTCCTCGTAGCGGCCGGCGTCCTCGTAAATCTTCGAGAGGTAGAAGTAGTTGGTCGGCTCGTTGGGGTTCTCGTCGATCAGCCGCTTGACGATCGGCTCGGCTTCGGCGGGGTTGTTCAGCTTGTCGGGTCCGTACGCGGCCACCAGGTACTCCATGGCGCGCTGGCGCATCAGGGCATCCGTGTCCTTGTCGGCGGCGATGCGATAGTTTTCGATGGCCTTCTGGAGCACGGCGTCGTTCTCCGGGTCCCCGGCGAGGCTCGGCTTGAACTGGTTGTCGTAGCTGTTGGCAAGGAAGAAATAGACGCCAGGCAGCGTCGGATCGGCTGCCGCCGCCACCTCGTATCTTTCGGCCGCTTCACGCCACCTCGATGCCTTGTAGAGGTCGTTGGCCTCCTTGTAGGCCTTCTTGGCCCTCAAGGCACTGAACGAGTACTGCCCGCAACCGGCGGCCGCCAGGCTGGCTCCAACCAGTGCCACAACCAGAACCGCTGATACCGGACGAAATCGCTTGCTCATGCTTCCCCTCAGAAAGTACTGCCGCCGCTGGGATTCGAGACGGGCTCGACGAGACAGCGGGTATTAAAATGGATACGGGTGAATTCCTGACAGTCCGGCAACGCACGGGAGGATTGAGGCCGCCCGAACCGGGTCAGTATAGTGAACACAAAAACACCCCGTCAACCAAGCGTTGACGGTGCGGCGCGCTGACGGGCCCCTCGCGTTTCGGCGGGGGCGCCGGCCGCCCCGGCCCCGAAAAGCCGCCACGAACGGGGCTCCGCATCTTTTGGAGGTTAGACACCGACATCCATGATCCGGTTCGAGGACCTCGTCGAGAAGGTCCGGTCCAGCAATCCCGACGCCGACATCGAACTGCTGAGGCGGGCGTACGTCTTTTCCGCCTTCGAGCACAAGGGACAGGTGCGCCACTCCGGCGAGCCCTATCTGGTACACCCGCTCGAGGTGGCGGACCTGCTCGCCGACATGAAGCTCGACGTTGTCACCATCGCCGCCGGTCTGCTGCACGACATCGTCGAAGACACCCAGACGCCGATTGACCGCATCCGGGAGCTTTTCGGGGCCGACGTCGCCCACGTCGTCGAAGGCGTCACGAAACTGGGCGCGATCTCGTTCTCCTCGAGCGAGGAGCGTCAGGCGGAGAATTTCCGGAAGATGCTGCTCGCGATGGTCGACGACATCAGGGTGATCCTGGTGAAGCTCGCCGATCGCCTGCACAACATGCGGACGCTGCATCACCTGCCCGAGGAGCGGCGAGTGAAGATCGCCCAGGAGACGAGGGACATCTACGCCCCGATCGCCAACCGCCTCGGCATGAGCAAAGTCAAGAACGAATTGGAGGAACTGGCCTTCAAGTATCTCGAGTCAAAAGCCTACGAATCGCTGCGGTCGCGGGTGGAGAGCCGCCGCCGCGCGACCGAGGGCATGATCGAGGAGCTGCGGAAGACGATTAGCGCCAAGCTCGCCGAAGCGCAGATCCCCGTCATCGTCATCGACGGTCGCATCAAGCGGCTGTTCAGCATCCATCAGAAGCTGAAGCGGCAGAAGATCGATCTCGACCAGGTCTACGATCTGGTGGCGCTGCGGATCGTCACGCAGTCGGTGAAGGACTGTTATGCCGCTCTCGGCATCATTCATCAGACGTGGTCGCCGGTGCCGGGGCGAATCAAGGACTTCATCGCCATGCCGCGCCCGAACGGCTATCAGTCGCTTCACACGTCCGTGGTCAGCGAGCGCGGATTTCCCTTCGAAGTACAGATCCGCACCGCCGAGATGCACCGGATCGCAGAAGAAGGGATCGCGGCCCATTGGAAGTACAAGGAAGGGCGGGTCGGAGCCGATCGCGACGAGCAGTATTTCATCTGGCTGCGGCAGCTGCTCGAGTGGCAGCAGGAAGTACGCGATCCGCAGGAGTTCCTGCAGAACCTGAAGATCGATCTGTATCCCGAGGAGGTCTACATCTTCACACCGAAGGGCGAGGTGAAGGCCCTGCCGCGGGACGCGACACCGGTGGATTTCGCATACGCGATCCACACGGACGTGGGCCACCAGTGCGTCGGAGCGCGGGTCAACGGCAAGATGGTGCCCCTTCGGACGCGGCTGCGCAACGGCGACATCGTCGAGATTGCCACGTCGTCGGGTCACAAGCCGAGCCGGGACTGGCTCAATTTCGTGACGACCTCCCGCGCCCGCAACAAGATCAAGCACTACATCCACTCCGAGGAGAAAGTCAGGAGCCTGGAGCTGGGGCGCAAGCTGTTCGAGAAGGAGGCGCGCCGGTTCGGCATCAACATGAAGTCGCTCGCCGAGGCGGACGGCCTGGCCCGCGTCGCCGGCGAGTATGGCATGACGAAACCAGAAGAGATCTTCGCGGCGATCGGCTACGGCAAGCTGGCCGCTCGAGCCGTGCTGGCCAAGCTCGTGCCTCAGGAGGAGTTGAAAGAGGCGCCGCCGGAAACCGGCCTCGCCTCCGTGGTCCGACGGGTGCTCGGGACCGGCGAGGAGAAGATCAAGGTCCGGGGCATCGATGACCTGATGGTGTTCAGGGCGCGCTGCTGCAATCCGATCCGCGGCGAACAGATCGTGGGCTACATCACCCGGGGCAAGGGCGTGTCGGTCCACGCTGCCAGCTGTCCCAACGTGCTGAACCTGCTCTACGATCCCGAACGGCGGATCGAGGTCGAATGGGACAAGGGCGCAGACACGGCGCCCTACACGGTGCGCCTCAGCATCCAGGTCGAGGATCGGCGCGGCATCCTGGCGGACGTGAGCGCGAAGATCGCCGGGATCAACACGAACATCCGCAACGTCGAGGCGACGACGACCGATCAGATGGGGCGGATCGACATGACCGTCGAGATCAGCGACGTGAAGCACCTGCAGAAGGTGATCAAGTCGCTTCGAAGCATCGCCGGCGTGGTGGACGTCGAACGGGCCAGCCGATGATGACGCCCTACACCGCGAGCTGCGTCTTGGGAGTTGGCGTGGAGGAGTTGGGCGTCGGGCGGCCGGTCTTTTCAGAGGGCGGCGATCAGATCGATCTCGACCCGCGCGTCCTTCGGTAGCCGCGCGGCCTGCACGGTCGCCCTCGCGGGCGCTGGCGACGAAAAGTAGGTCCCGTAGACCGCGTTCATTGCGGGGAAGTCGTTCATGTCCGCCAGATAGACCGTGGTGCGCACGACGTTGTCGAACGAGGCCCCCGCAGCCTTGAGGATCGCGGACAAGTTCTGCAAGACCCGGTGTGTCTGCGCGGCGATGTCCCCCTGGACCATCTCGCCGGTGGCCGGGTCCAGCGGAATCTGACCCGACAGAAACAGCAGGGAACCCGCTCGAATGGCCTGTGAATACGGCCCGATCGCCTCTGGCGCTGACGAGCTGGAAACAGCCTCGCGCATCGACTAGGCGGCCTTGACGACCTTGTTCGAGCGCAGGCAGCGGGTGCAGACGCGCAGGCGTCGTATCCCGCCGTTGACCATCGCACGGACTCGCTGCAGGTTCGGCTCGAACCGTCTCGCGGTCACATTGTGCGCGTGGCTGATGTTGCGGCCCACGACGGGGCCCTTTCCGCAGATTTCGCAGCGCTTGGCCATGGGTGTTCTCTAGAAAACGCCTTCGATAACCGGTAGAAACGTCGAATTATAGCACAGCGTCACGTCCGACCCGACTATCCATCTACCTATCCCGGGATGACGAGCCGCGGGGCCGCCTTGTCGCCGGAGGGCTCCTCCGATTCCCGCAGTCCCGCCCTGGAGGCCTCCTGGCTGCCCACCATACGCGCCAGAAGCTTCAGGAACACGGGTGGTTCGTCGTCTCGAAGCGCCTGGCCGGCCTCTCCCGCGGCTCGAGCGAGCTGCCGCAGGGCGACAACAGCGTCACGCTCGACCGCGTGGCGCCGCGAACCCGCCGCAGCCGCCAGACGCTGCAGCGCCGCCTCGATGGCGGTGGCCAGGCGTTGGGCTGGAAGCGACGCCGCCTGGTGCTGATAGATGATTCCCTTGCCCGCGGTCTCGAGCGTGGCTGCCACGGTCGATGCGGCGTCGGCAAGATCGCTGTCGAGGAGCGGGGGCAGTGCCGACGCCGAGTGTTCCAGCGTGATGCCCTGAAGGAACACCAGCAGCCGGTACTGCGTTTCCGACAATTCAGCCAGCAGAGGAAGAAGGAAACCGAAGTCGCGCTCCTGCCGCCGCTGAACGACCGCTGCCGGGTGGGCGCGTGCCGAAGAGAGGAAGGCGCAGGTGGGCGGACAGCTGATCTCTGTCAGGCGCTTGGTCCCGCAGCACACGGCGCAGATCTGCCGATCCAGCGCGGGACAGAAGCGCTTTGGTTTTCGAGCGCTGCACAACGGACAGAGCGTCGTCATGATCCTGTCGATGTCGGTTCGGCTGCTTTGCCCCGGAGTAGCCGGCTGCAGGCTCGCGTCCGGGCAGCTACAGAATTGTAACGGTCGTTCCCATCAATTGTACGCGCCTGTTCACCAGGGGTGACATGACCTTGAACGGCCCGTCGAAATCCGTATAATCGGCCGAAATCTATCCCAAAATCGGCGAGTTACGGCAGGTAGTCGCCGGAATACGACTTGCACAACCTACCGGTGTGGCCGGGCCGCCGGCTGCAGAGGAGGCAGGCTGATGGAACGTCCGCTTCTGCGGGAACAGAGCCCGGCGGAATACTTCAAGGAGCTCGTGGAGTCGGCCCTGAGTCGGCAGCATCTACAGGCAGGCGACCTCACCGAATACTATCTGGTCAACCTCCTTTGCCAGTACGTCCGGCTCGACGCGACGACGCGCGTTGGCGATCACGACCAGCCGCTCGCTATTCGTCTGGCGCGCGCGCTCGAGAGCGGCGGGTCCGAGCAGCGTGCCCGGCTCCGCAGCCTCGCAGACTTCTCCCTCTTCATGTCGGGGTTCTTTGCCGACAGCTTCGTCCGGCGTTCAGTCGACGTCGACTACTACAAGTCGATGGGCGAGTACGCCTATGGCTCGCTCAGTCGATGGGACGACGATGGCTTCGCCGAGGTGTTTTCGGAGCTGGCGCGGAAGTTCGTGGGCTTCATGGACGTTCTCGCAGATGTGAGCGAACGGACCGCCTTGTCCTCCAGCGCCGACGTTCTGCGGCTCTACGAGAAATGGCTGCGGACGGGCAGCACGCGCGACGGCCAACGGCTGGTCGAGCGGGGGATCGTGCCCAACAGCTCCATCAGCCATCGCTTCATCCAGTAGGGCGCCTTTTCGCCACACCGCCGGAAAATCGCGCCGCCTGAGCGCCGACCTGGCCGAGACGTGTCAAACCGACCCCATCCGGTGTGGCTCCCGGGTAACAGCTCATCGCCCCCGAATTGCCCGATGTGGGTCCGAACCGGAGGGTGGGGGTCCGGCGTCTAAACCCTCAGCAGCGCAGCCAGACGCCGCAGAAATCGGAGCAGGCTGGAGTGTAAATCGTTGCCTCTCGAGTGTTTTGTTCGTCTCGTCGGCGCGTGGCGAGGGGCCTGAGGTGAAGCTGCCGGATACGGACCTCCGCAGTTTCTGCCTACCTTTCGAGACGATCCAGGTTTCCAGGCTTCACGCGCGTACCCATTCCGGTGTAGACTGTAGGGCTCTTATCGATGGCAATACTATTGCATAACGGCCAGCGACTGAAAGATGCGAGGGCAGGGAAGGAGCGCAATCATATGAAGGCTAATAAGGACCCCGGTGGGCAGATGAATCGCGACCGCTACGCGGAGTTGCGGCGGATTCTCGAGGAGCGTCGCCGGGAAATCATGAGCGAAGTGCACACGAAGATCCGCGACGTGCGGACCGAGGCGGCCAACAGCCCGGCGCACGGCGTGCTGGACGCGGCGGAGACATCGGAGTCCGATATTCAGGACGATATCGAGTTCGCCCTGATCCAGATGAAGGCCGAAACGCTCAACAAGATCGAGGAGGCGCTCCGTCGTCTGGAAGAAGGGACGTTCGGGTACTGCTTCGAGTGTGGCGAAGAGATTACGGAGAAGCGTCTGCGCGCGTTGCCGTTCGCGGTGCGGTGCAAGGACTGCGAGGAAGCGCGCGAGCTGGCGCAGCAGCGCGAGCGGATGATCGCCCAGCGCCGCGGGGCGGCGTCACTGTTCGTCGATATGCAGGGCTGAAACGGCGGGGCTCCGACGCGCGGCTGCGTTGGAGCTTCCGTGTCTCCTCATGTTACATTCTTGCAGGCCACGCATGGACGGGCCTGCGCCCCCCCAGAGCATTGGATTTGGTTTCCCGCGGCTGACCCACGCGCCCTCGCGACCCGCGGGCTGCAGGAGGATCGCTCATGAGCGATCAGGACGAGCCCCTCGTCGTTGACGAGACAGCGACAGCCGACCGCCCGCTGGTGATACCCGCCGAGCTGCCTGTGCTGCCGCTGCGGGACACGGTGCTGTTCCCCAATTCGTTCATGCCGCTGGCGGTTGCCAGGGAGGCCTCGGTCCGCCTCATTGACGAAGCGACGTCAATGGGCCGGATGATTGGCGTGTTCACCCAGCGCGAGGCCTCGACCGAGGAGCCGCTCCAGGAAGACCTGTATCCGATCGGCACGGCGACGCACATCCACAAGATGTTCAAGCTGCCCGACGGCAGCCTGCGGCTGATCGTCCAGGGGCTCGCACGCGTGCGGCTCGATCACATTGTGCAGACCCGGCCCTATCTCCGAGCCGCCGTCAGCGCGGCCGACGAAGTGCTGCGCGACGAAGATCATCTGGAGATCGATGCGCTCCAGCGCAACATCAAGAGCAACTTCCAGCAGGTCGTGTCGCTCTCCCCGCTGCTCTCCGACGACCTGCAGGCCCTGTCGTCCAACATCACCGACCCGGGAAAGCTCGCCGACTTCATCGCGTCGAGCCTGACCACCATCGGGACGCCTGTGAAGCAGGAAGTGCTCGAAACGCTCGACATCCGCGCGCGGATGGATGTGCTCAATCGGCTGCTGATCAAAGAGCTCGAAGTGCTCGAGCTCGGCTCGAAGATCCAGTCGCAGGTGCAATCGGAGGTCGGGAAGAACCAGCGTGAATACTTCCTGCGCGAGCAGCTCAAGGCGATCCAGAAAGAGCTGGGCGAAGGCGACGAGCAGGCCAAGGAGATCGACGAGCTTCGGGGAAAGATCGAAGCGGCCGGCATGCCCGACGGCGTCAAGAAAGAAGCCATGCGCGAGCTGGACCGGTTGTCGAAGATGCCGGTTGCGGCTGCGGAGTACACCGTGTCGCGGACCTACCTCGACTGGCTGGTGGCGCTGCCATGGGCCAAACGAACGGAAGATTCCATCGACTTACGGCGAACGAAAGACGTGCTCGACGCCGATCACTCGGGCCTGGAGAAGGTCAAGGATCGAGTGCTCGAGTATCTGGCCGTGCGCAAGCTGAACCCCGACGTCAAAGGGCCCATCCTCTGCTTCCTCGGGCCTCCCGGCGTCGGCAAGACGTCGCTTGCCCGGTCGATCGCCAACTCGCTGGGCCGAAAGTTCGTGCGGGTGTCCCTCGGCGGCATGCGCGACGAGGCCGAGATCCGGGGGCACCGGCGCACGTATATCGGGGCGCTTCCGGGTCAGGTCATTCAGGGGCTGCGTCGCGCCGAGTCCAAGAACCCGGTCTTCATCCTCGACGAGATCGACAAGCTCGGCTCCGACTTCCGCGGCGACCCGGCCTCGGCGCTGCTCGAGGTGCTCGATCCTGAACAGAACAACACGTTCCGGGATCACTATCTGGATGTGCCGTTCGATCTCTCCGAAGTGCTGTTCCTGACGACGGCCAACGTGCTCGATCCGGTGCCGCCGGCGCTCCGGGACCGGATGGAAGTGCTGGAGCTGGCCGGCTACACGGAAGAAGAGAAGCTGAAGATCGCCAACGAGCACCTCGTCTCCAAGCAGATCCGGAATCACGGGCTGACGCCCGAGCAGATGGAGTTCACCGATGCGGCGATTCGCGCCGTGATCCGCGGTTACACGCGAGAGGCCGGCGTTCGGAATCTCGAGCGCGAGATCGGCGCCCTGTGCCGCAAGGTGGCGCGCCGCCGCGCCGAAGGGGATGAGGCGAAGGTCGAGATCACGGCGGATGCCGTGGTCGAGATGCTCGGCGCGCCGACGTTCCTCGACGAGGAGGTCGAAAACCGGACGAAGGATCCCGGCGTCGCGGTCGGTCTGGCGTGGACACCCGCCGGCGGCGAGGTCCTCTTCGTGGAGGCCTCCCGCATGCAGGGCGGCGGCAGCCTGACGCTCACGGGAAGCCTGGGCGACGTGATGAAGGAGTCGGCCCGCACGGCGCTGTCGTGGTTCCGAACCAACGCGACGCGATACGGCGTGGATCCCTCCTTTTACAAGGACTCCGAGATTCACCTGCACGTGCCTTCCGGCGCCATCCCGAAGGACGGGCCGTCGGCAGGCGTCACGATGGTTTCGGCGCTCGCGTCGGAACTGACAGGCCGCCCGGTGCGGGGGGACGTGGCGATGACCGGTGAAATCACGCTGTCGGGACGCGTGCTGCCCGTGGGTGGTATCAAGGAGAAAGTGCTGGCCGCGCGGCGCCACGGGATCAGGGACGTGATCCTTCCCCGGCAGAACGAGAAGAACATCAACGAGGATCTGACGGAAGAGCTGCGCCGGGAGCTGACCATCAACTACGTCTCGCACATCGAGGAAGTGCTCGCCATGGCGCTGACGCCGTCCGCGGCTCAGACGCGGACGGGAATGGCGATCGAGGTCGCGCAAACCCTGCAGTAGGCTCGACGTTCGTCTATCGGTCCGTCGCGAGAGGTGAGGCCCGGCCCACCCGTGCCCGAACGCGGGCATGCCAGCCCTTCATGCACGTCGTGCGCGTTGTCTACTCTCAGCAGTACGCGTTCGACCTCCGCGGGCATATCTGGCCGACGGCAAAGTACCGCCTGGTGGCGGAACGAATCGTCGCCGAACGGCTGGTGGAGGCGCGCGCGCTCGTTGCACCTCCCGCCGCTTCCTGGGAGGAGCTCGCGCTCGTGCACACGGCCGGGTATCTGGCCAAGGTCCGCGACGGCACGCTGAGCGAGGATGAGATCCAGACCCTCGAGCTGCCCTGGATGCCGGCGCTGGTAGATGGGTTCCGGCTGATGACGGGTGGGACCTGCCTGGCTGCGGAGCTGGCCCTCGAACGGGGATCGGCTGTTCATCTGGGCGGCGGGCTTCATCACGCGTTTCCCGACCATGGTGAAGGGTTCTGCCTGTTCAACGACATCGGCGTGGCCATCAGGCGGCTCCAGCGCGCCGGCCGCCTCGAGCGCGCCGTGGTCGTGGACTGCGACGTTCATCACGGCAATGGAACGGCCGTTGTGTTCGGTCGAGACCCGTCGGTGTTCACGTTCTCTATCCACCAGCAGCACAACTACCCGTTCTTCAAGCCGCTCAGCGATCTCGATGTCGGTCTGCGCGACGGGGCGGGCGATGACGAGTACCTGGAACGGCTGGCTGCGGCTCTGCCGCTCGTGATGCGCTCATCACCTCAGCTCGTGTTGTACGTCGCTGGCGCGGATCCGTTCAGAGGGGACCGGCTGGGCGGCTTGACGCTGACCTTCGAAGGACTGCGGCGGCGGGACCGTGTGGTGTTCGAGACCGCGCGGTCGGCAGGCGTGCCCGTTGCCGTGGTGCTCGCGGGTGGCTATGCGACCGACGTCGCGGACACGGTGGAAGTCCATGTGGGGACGGTGAGGGAAATGCTGAATGCTGAATGCTGAATGCTGAATGGTGAATGGTGAATGCTGAGTGCTGGCTCAAGAGCTGACCCTCGAGATTCAGGATCGAGCACGGTTCAGGATTCAAGTCAGCATTCACCATTCAGCATTCAGCATTCCATTCAGCACTCAGCATTCACCATTCAGCATTTCGTCAGATCATCCCCAGCCCCACCACGGTCTTCATGTCGATGATTTCGCCGCGCCGGATCATGTCGCGCGCCTCGGCGAGGGGGAACGTGCGGGGCTCGAGGTCTTCGTCCTCGTCCAGCTCGGCGGCTTCCTCAGGGGTTGACAGTCCCGACGCGCGGAAAACCAGCATCTCCTCGTCGCAGTAGCCGGGCGTCGGCAGCAGGGCGCCGAGGCGGACGAGCGTATCGGGCACCAAGCCAATCTCCTCGTGGCACTCTCTTCGTGCGGCTGCTTCCGGCTCCTCGCCTTCATCCACGGAGCCCGCCGGCAGTTCCCAGAGCCATCGGTTCACCGCGTAGCGGAACTGCCGGATCAGTATCACCTGGCCGGGTTCGGGGACCGGCACCAGCACGACCGAGCGCGGATGCCGTACGATATCCACGACGACCTCACGTCCGTTCGGCATGCGCACCCGGTCGCGGTCCACGTCGAACACGGCGCCATCCAGGAGGCGTTCTGTCGAGAGGCGTTCTGCCATCGTCATGGAGCTCTCCGTGTGTCGCTGAGGTCAGATCCCGGTTTCGGAACGTAGGGCGTTGAGGGCGCGTGCTTCCGAACGATTGAGATCTGACCCCAGGCAGCGGGCGCGGTCAAGGACCCGGTGCCTGGGCCGCCGCGATCTCATCAATGACTGCCTCCAGATCCGGCGGCAGCGGAGAGTCGAATTCCACCTGCCGGCCATCTGCCGGGTGGGTGAATGCGAGGCGGGCCGCATGCAGGAACGGCCGCTCGAGCCTCTGCACCGCGCGAAGATCCTGCGCGACCCGGCGGTGAACTCCGCCGTAAGTCCGGTCGCCGACAATCGGGTGACCGATTGCGCTGAGGTGCACGCGGATCTGATGCGTCCGTCCTGTGGCAATCGCCACCTTCAGCAGCGTGACCCCCTTGAAGTGCCGCGCCCACGTGACGCGCGTCACGGCACTTCTCGCGCGCCGTGCGCGCGTGGACATCTTCTGCCTGTCGCCGGGGTCCCTGCCAATCGCGGCATCGATGCGGCGCCCCGCGTGAACCACTCCCCAGACGAGCGCCACGTACTCTTTTTCGACTTCCCGGTCATGGAACTGCCGCGCCAGCTCCTGATGCGCCGCATCGTTCTTTGCGACCACCATCAACCCCGAGGTGCCGCGGTCCAACCGGTGGACGATGCCGGGGCGCAGCTCGCCGCCGATCCCGCTGAGGTCCTTGACGTGATGAAGAAGCGCGTTGACGACGGTTCCACCCGGATGTCCGGCCCCGGGATGGACCACCATGCCCGCCGGCTTGTCCAGGACGACCACGTCCGCGTCCTCGAACACGATGCGCAGCGGCAGCGGCTCGGGCTCGATCGACGTGGGGGCCGCGGGCGGAATGTCCAGCGTGAAGGTCTGGCCGGCTTTGACGGGCGTGCTCGGCCGCAGCGCGCCGGCCGGCCCTGCGACGCGTCCGTCGCGAATCAGCCGCTGCAGCTGGGATCGCGAATGGTCTGGCAGCACCGTCGCCAGGAAGCTGTCGAGACGGGATCCCTCGTGCTCGGGCTCGACCTGGACGACTTTGAGGCGAGGCATTTTGCAAGGCTGAAGGCTGAAGGCTGAAGGTTGAAGGTTGAAGGTTGAAGGTTCGAACTTCATCCTTCAGCCGTTCGCTTCACGCGGCTCGCGCGCGTCGCACGCCCGTGGCGGGCGCCGGGCCCGGGCGCCGGGCGAGCCAGAACAGCATGACGAGGCTCAGCGGCACGAGCAGCAGCGAGACGAACTGGGATGTCGAGAAGCTTCCGACCATCCCCCGTGGATCGTTCCGATAGAACTCGATCACGAAACGCGAGATCCCGTACAGCAGCATGTAGCCCCAGAACGTGCGTCCGGGGAATGGCCGCCCCCTTCGTTCCGTGGCGAGCAGCAGGATCAGGATCAGCAGCTCGGCGCCCGCCTCGTACACCTGCGTGGGATGGATCGGAATGCCGAGCGGCGTCCCGACGTTCCGAGCCGCGAACTCGTTGTGAAACGTCACTGCCCACGGCACGTTCGTCGGACGGCCGAAGCAGCAGCCGGCAAAGAAACAACCCAGGCGCCCGATGACGTGCCCCAGCGCGATGCCAGGCGCAAAGACATCAGTGACCGTCCATATCGGCATCCGATGGCGCTTCAGGTACCAGAGCGCCACGACGACGGCGGCGATCAGCCCGCCATAGAACACGCCGCCGGAGCGCACCAGGTTCAGGAGCTCCGCCGGGTTCGTCCCGAACTTGTCGAACTCGACAACGAGTAGAAGAAGCTTGGCGCCGACGAGCGCGCTGACG
This sequence comes from Vicinamibacterales bacterium, assembly GCA_035711845.1. Classification (GTDB taxonomy): domain Bacteria; phylum Acidobacteriota; class Vicinamibacteria; order Vicinamibacterales; family 2-12-FULL-66-21; genus DASTBU01. Next base: position 60,250 of record DASTBU010000081.1, on the reverse strand, counting down.
ATGATCCAGATGCCCAGATCCATGACCCGGTTGGGATCCAGACCGCGCGTGCGAGCCCGCACGAGCGCGAACTGCAGGCCGAGCAGGTAGGCGGCTGCGAGCAGGAGGCCGTAGGTGTAGACCGGGAACCCGCGAATCTCAAACAGAATGGGATGCATGCTCTCGTCCGAGTCCAATCATGTCGAGCAGCACCAGCACGGCGCCAATCGTGATCGCCGCGTCGGCGACGTTGAACGCCCAGAAATGGGCCGTGCCCCAGTACACGTCCACGAAATCCACTACGTAGCCCGCGATCGCGCGATCGATCAGGTTGCCGAACGCGCCGCCGAGGATGAGCGAGAGTCCAAACCGCGCGAGGCGTTCATGGAAACCGAGCTGCGTCGCGTAGGCGGCGATTGCAACGAGCGCGATGGACGCGATGGCGATCATGACGGCGGGCTTGTACGGAAAATCCGCCGCGTTGAGGAGTCCGAACGCCGCGCCGGTGTTCTGCACGTGCGTGATGTCCAGCAACCCGTCGATGACCGGAACGCGATCGTACAACTCAATCGTGCGGCGGACGATCTCCTTGGTGAGCTGATCCAGTCCGACGACGGTGGCGATGGTGATGACCTCGACCGGGCGGGTGTAATTTCGCGAAGGCGCGCCGCTCTCGGCCGGCGGTCGGTCGGCCCCTGCTTCCTGCCCCATTCCATTGGGAACGGCCGGAGCCGCCGGATCCTGGGCGTCGTTCATGGCGTCAGTTCCCGACCAGGGCCGCCACACACCGGTCGCACAGCCCCTCGCGGCCGGGCCCGGCGGATACGACCGGCACCGTACGCCAGCAGCGCGCGCACTTGTGGCCCTCGGCCCGCGCCACCTCGACCTCGAGCCCCTCGTCGCGCCCCTCCACGTCGAGATCGACAGCCGACACGATGAAGAGCATCGGCAGGTCGTCGCGGTATTGCTGGAGCAGGGCCGCCGAGCCGCCGCCCGCCCCGAGCGTCACGCGCGCCGAGAGCGACGTGCCGATGCTCTTGTCCTGCCGTTTCGCCTCGAGCGCCGCGTTGACGATGTCCCTGATCTCGATCAGCCGCTTCCACCGTCCAGTCAGCTCTTCGTCAGCAAAGCGATCGACGGCCCGGCGATCGGGGAACTCCGCAATGTGCACCGACGGTTCGCGTTGGCCCGGCAGGTGACGCCAGAGCTCGTCGGCTGTGACCGGAAGGATAGGGGCGAGGAGTCTCACCAGGCCGTCCACGATGGTGTACATCGCCGTCTGCGCCGACCGCCGCTCGCGCGAGCCCGGCGCAAAGGTGTAGAGCCGGTCCTTCGACACGTCGGCATAGAACGCGCTCAGATCGACCGTCACGAGATGGTTCACGCGCTGGAAGATCGTTGGAAAGTCGTAGTCCTCGTACGCCCGCAGCACGTCACCGGCGATCGATCCATAACGGGCCAGCGCATAGCGATCGACCTCATCGAGCTGGGCCGCCGGAACGCCGTGGATGTCGGGATCGAAGTCGTAGAGGTTCGCGAGGAGATACCGGCAGGTGTTGCGGATCTTCCGGTACGCCTCCACCACGCGGGCGAGGATTTGCGTGCCGAGCCGCACGTCCTCCCGGTAGTCGACCATTGCGACCCACAGACGGATGATCTCGGCGCCGCTGTCCCTGATGATTTGCTCGGGCTTGAGCGTATTGCCCAGCGACTTGGACATCTTGTGGCCATCTTCGTCGACTACGAACCCGTGGGTGACGACCTGATGGAACGGCGGACGCCCGCGGGTTCCCAGGCCGACGAGCAACGAGCTCTGGAACCAGCCACGGTGCTGATCACTGCCTTCGAGATAGAGATCGGCCGGCCACCGGAGCTCCGGCCGGAAGGGCAGGACGGCCTCGTGGCTCGATCCCGAGTCGAACCAGACGTCCAGGATGTCGCGCTCACGCTCGAACTCGGTGCCCCCGCAGGATGGACAAGTGAGTCCCTCGGGGATGAACTCTTCGGCTGGGCGTTCGTACCACGCATCTGCGCCGTGGACGTCGAACACGGCGGCCGCGCGATCCACCAGCGCCGGCGTCAGGATCGCCTCGCCGCACTTGACGCAATCAACCGCTGGAATCGGGACGCCCCACGCCCGCTGCCGCGAGATGCACCAGTCGGGCCGGTTGGCGACCATGTTGTAGATCCGGTCGTGCCCCCACGAGGGCATCCACCGGACCTGATCGTCGATCGCACGGAGAGCCGCGTCGCGAAGTGTTCGGCCGGCGCCCGAGCCAGGCTCGCCGGCGCCGCGTTGAAGCTTCGGGCCATCGAAGGAGATGAACCACTGGGAGGTCGCCAGGAAGATGACCGGATTGTGACAGCGCCAGCAGTGCGGGTACGAGTGCTGAAAGGTCTCCCGATGCCAGAGACGTCCCCGGTCCTTCAGAGCCTCCTCGATCCTGGGATTGGCGTCGAAGACCCGCTGACCGCCGAAAAGCTCGACTGTGGGGAGAAAGTGCCCATCCGGATTCACCGGCGCGAAGATCTCGAGGCCGTAGCGCACGCCAGTGTTGAAGTCGTCGCTGCCGTGGCCCGGCGCGGTGTGCACGGCGCCAGTACCCTGATCGAGCGTCACGTACTCCCCGAGCACGCCCAGTGAGGCCCTGGCGTACAGCGGATGCTGGAAGCGGATCTGCTCGAGCAGAGTGCCTTTCATTCGCGCCAGCGCCGGGCCAGGCGTGCGGCCTGCTTCTTCGAACACGCGTGTGGCCAGCGCTTCGGCGAGGATGACTGCCCGCCCATCGACCTCGTAGACGCCGTAATCGAAGTCGGGATGGAAGGCGATGGCCAGGTTCGAGGGAATCGTCCAGGGCGTGGTGGTCCAGATGAGGACTGTGAGTTCGCGACCGGCAAGCGCCGGCACGCGCGAGGACAATTCGGCGGCGCCCTCGGGCGTCAGCGGGAATTCCACGTAGATAGACGGCGATGCATGGTTCTCGTACTCGACTTCCGCCTCGGCGAGCGCCGTCCGGCAGTGGACGCACCAGTGAACGGGCTTCTTGCCCTTGTAGACGAGTCCCTGCTCCACGAACGCCCCAAGCGCGCGAGCGATTGCCGCCTGGTACCGGAAATCCATCGTCAAATACAGATGATCCCAGTCGCCGAATACGAACAGGCGTTGGAACTCTTCGCTCATGACGTCGATGAATTTTGTCGCGTACCCGCGGCACGCCCTGCGGAAATCCGCGACCGACATCTCCCGCTTCTTCGGACCCAGCTCGCGATCGACCTTCAATTCGATTGGCAGGCCATGGCAGTCGTACCCGAGCACGTAGGGTGCGTCGAAGCCCATCATGCTGCGCGACTTGACCACGAGGTCCTTCAGGACCTTGTTCATCGCCGTGCCGATGTGGATCTGTCCGTTCGCGTACGGCGGCCCGTCGTGGAGGATGAATTTGGGCCGGCCCTCACGAGCCTTGCAGATTTGACCGTACAGACCCATTTTCCGCCATCGAGCCAGTGCTTGCGGCTCGGCTGCCTGCAGGTTGGCCTTCATGGGGAAGTCCGTCCGAGGCAGATTCAACGTGTCCTTCCAGTCCGCCATGGGTATCTGGTTATTCTATCTGGTCTGCGGGCGTGAGCCGCGCCGCGCTGGCCTTCGGTCCCTGGCCTGCGTACAAAAAAATGCCGGCAGGCTGTGAGCCCGCCGGCGGGATACGTGCCTCGGTCCGGTCTGCTAGCGCCTGGCGCTTCGCTGGACCGTCACCTGGAACGCCCCATCGTTGTCCGAGACGTTCGAGTCGTTGATGCCGAGGAACAGCTGGCCGGTGCCAGGCGCCTGGAAGGTGGCGTTCATCCCGATGCCGAATGGCTGCCCGTTGCCGATCCGGCCGATGAGGGCGCCGGTCAACGTGCGAGGCAGCGGAGCCTGCGGATCATAACGCTCGGCGACGATCCCGTTCGGTGTGGCCCGATCGTTTGGGTCCGGGCTGATGCGAATCTCGCCGTCGGCTCTGATGACGAGCGTCTCGCCGCGCTGTACCGTCATGCCTGTGGGCGTCCACCGGGCCTTTGAGGAGACGGTGATGCCGTCGCCCGAGGAGCCGGTGGTGGCCTGGGTAGAGGTCGGCCGGGCCAGTGCAATGCGGCTGATCTCGCTCGACGTCAGCTGCCGTTCCGCGCCGTCGGTTTTGATCGTGATGCGCTTTGGCGTCGTGCCGCTTACGTCGTACAGCTGGCCGGTAATGGTGTCTCCGTTGCGCAACCAGATCACGTGCTGGCCCGTGTTGAGCCGGTCCCAGTCCGCCTGGCTCATATTGCCCCCCGCGAACTCAATGAGGGCCATGTCGCGAGTGGGAATCGTCCGGTTCTGGCCATTGACTTGGATCGTGAAACCTGAACCAGCCAGGTCGACGAGCCGCCCTGTGATGCGCTCTCCCGACCTGAGCGTGAATGTCGCGTTATCCTGGGCCGATGCTGTCGTGAAGGCCGCGACGGCCAGTGCTGCCGCAACGACGGTCCGCTTCCACATATGTCTCCCTCCTCGCGAATGTCCCACTTTATGACACTTTCAAGCTGAGCAGTGTGTCGGGCCTCAGCCCCGCCCTGTCACTGCCTGGTTCCTGCAAGCCACCTGCCAGCGCGGATCAGGTGATTTTAGGCCTTTTTTGTCGGATTCTTGCCACATGCGGCCTCCCCGAGGGCAGGAAACCGGCCTGTATAATGGACCCATGGCGGTCAGCGAGCCCCTCATCTCGGATCAGCGCGTGCGGGAGGCCGAAATCGATAACGGCCTGCGTGTGCTCGTGAAGCCTGTCCATACAGCACCGCTCGTGTCCGTGTGGTGTTGGTACCGGGTTGGCTCGCGTGACGAGACCCCGGGCCGGACGGGTGTCTCGCACTGGGTCGAGCACATGAATTTCAAGGGCACGACCAACATTCCCCGCGATCAGATGAAGGGGATCGTCGAGCGGTTCGGGGGCATGTGGAACGGCTATACCTGGATCGACCAGACCACCTACCTGGAGACCGCCGCACGCGAGGCGCTCGACCAGATGCTCTTCATCGAAGCCGAGCGAATGTCGAACGGCCGCTACGACCCGGAGGATTGCGAGTCGGAGCGGACGGTCATCATCTCTGAACTGCAGGGCGGCGAGAACGATCCCGACCAGTTGCTGGACACCGAGGTCACGGCCACGGCTTTTCGCGCCCACCCGTACCGGCATCCGACCATTGGCTGGCTGGAAGACCTGCGGACCATGACGCGGGACGACCTGTACGGCCACTATCGTCAGTTCTACATTCCGAACAACGCCACGCTGGTGGTTGTCGGCGATGTCGATGCAGACGACGTGCTTCGCAGGGTCGACCGGCGTTTTGGGCAGATTCCGTCGGGTCCGGAGCCGCCGCGTCCGCGGATCGTCGAACCGGCTCAGGTCGGGGAGCGGCGCGTGCTGGTTCAACGGCCGGGAACGACGGCGTACCTGAAGCTGGCGTGGCACGCGCCGGCCGGACGCGACCCCGATTTCTTTCCGATGCTGGTCCTCGACGCCGTGCTGACGGGGGCAAAGGGCACCAACCTCTGGTCGAGTTTTCGCGGAATGCCGCCTCAGCGCCGGGCGCGCCTGTACACGACGCTGGTCGAGGGCGGGCTGGCTTCGAGTATCTGCGGCGCGCTCCTTCCGACGACACAGCCATTCCTCTACACCCTCTCGATGACCGCGATGGAGGGCGCGCCCCTCGATGCGCTCGAAGGGGCCGTCTTCGTGGAGCTGGATCGCGTGATCGCGAGTGGCGTGACCGAGGAGGAAACGAGTCGCGCCCGCCGCCAGCTCACCGCCCGGATCGTGTTCGAGAACGATAGCGTCACGAATATCGCACACCAGCTCGGGTATTTCGAGACCGTCACCGGTCCGGGCTTCGCGGCCACGGTCCGCGACCGGATCGAGGCGGTCACCGCCGAGCAGGTCACCAGCGTCGCGCGTGCCGTGCTTCCCCGCAACAAATGCACGGTCGGGTGGTTCAAGCCCGACCGCAGCGACACCCCTGCCAGGATTCGGGCGAGGTAATCGGCCGTGGCGACAGCGCTCAGACGCGGTCTGACACCCGTCCGCACGGTGCTCGACAACGGCGCCGTGGTGCTCGTCCAGGAAACGTCGACGATACCCGCCGTCACGCTGATGGCGACGTTTCTCGCCGGCAGTATCGACGATCCCGCAGGCACGCCCGGGCTGGCCTACATGATGGGCCGACTTCTCGATCGCGGGACCGAACGCCGCGCGGGTGAGGTGATTGCCCAGGAGCTCGACGATCGCGGCGTCTCGCTCAAGGTTTCGACGTCGCGTCACACGATGTCGCTGAGCTGCACGTGCCTGGCCGAGGACTTCGATCAGGTCATCGGCATCGTTCTCGAGGTGGCCAGACGTCCGGTGTTTCCCGAGCCGGAAATCGTCAAGCGCCGCGGCGAGATCATCACGGCGCTCCGGCAGGACGAGGACAACCCCGCCGTGCGCGCCACCGAAACACTGTTCGAGCTGCTCTACGGGGCCAGTCACCCATATGGACGACGCCCCAAGGGCACCGTCGCCTCCATCGAGCGGATCGAGCGCGTCGATCTGATTGCCCTCCACCGGGCGCGAATCCGGCCGGGCACCCTCTCGTTGACCGTCGTGGGCGACGTGCGTCCCGAGCACGCGCTCGCGCGCGCGGCACGAGAGCTCGACGGCTGGGACGGCGCCGCGTCTGACGAGATCATGGTTCCGCCGCCCCCGTCGGCCGACTGCCGACGCGTGGCGGTCACGCCGATGCCCGGCAAGTCGCAGACGGACATCGCATACGGCTTCGCCACCATTCGGCGGCTCGACCCTCGCTACTATGCGTACTGGCTGATGAACAATATCCTGGGGCAGTTCGGCCTGGGGGGCCGGCTGGCGGACAACATCCGCGAGCGTCAGGGCATGGCCTACTATGCCTTCAGCGGCATCGAGCCGACCGTCGGCGAAGGTCCGCTGATCATCCGGGCCGGTGTGGATCCGGTGAACGTCGAGCGGGCCGTCAAGGCCATCGATCACGAGGTCTCCCAGCTGGCGACCGAGGGCCCGACGTCCGTCGAGCTCGAGGAGTCCCGCCAGTCGCTCATCGGATCGGTCGCGCGCATGCTCGAAACCAACCAGAGCATCGCAGTCTTCCTGCAGAACGCCGAGCAATTCGGTCTGGGGCTCGACTACGATCGGCAGCTTCACGGGCTTCTCGAGTCGGTCACCATGGACGAGGTTCGCGCGGCTGCCGCAGAGACGCTCGATCCTGGACGCGCGTCGGTTGCGATAGCGGGGTAGTTCACGTGCGAGGTGCGACGTGCGACGTGCTACTTGTCACGTGCGACGTGCGACGTGCTGCTTGTCACGTGCGACGTGCGACTTGCGAGGTGCGACGTGCGACGTCCTACGTGCGGACGGCGGACGGCGACTCTCTCCTCCCCCCAGCACTCGAGAGCAGGTACTGGCCGCGTTTGGCTGCGCGTGAGAGGAAGAAGTCGACGACGCGGTAATTGCGGCGGAGGTAGTGTTGGAAGATGGCCCTTGTTGCGAGGCGCCAGTCCAGGGCGAGGCCGGGGTCGCGCTGTTGCATCTCGGCGAATCCGGTGGGGATCTCGACGAGGAGCCGCCGGCCCGTGAGCGTCAGGTTCCCGGGTGTGGGCCGCACCCATTCCTTGCCATCCTCTGACGGGTTCACAACGGGGGCGCTGGCGCCCGACTGATCGCGGATCACAGGGCCGGCGGCGGCGAGGCGGCGCTCGACGTGGGCCTCGAGAATGTTCCACTCCGCGACGAACCGGTCAGTCGGCGTGCCCCGGTGCAGCGGGCTGCTCGAGTCGCCGTAGATGTTCTCCTCGTATTCCTCGACCACCACGCCGAGGCGGGCAAAATTCAGGTGGGCGTTGAGCGCCTGCAGCGGATCGTAGGTCCACTCGATCAGGTCCAGCCCCATCTCGAGGGTCGCGTGCCGCTGGGCAACCTTCAACTGCACGCCGAGCCCCGCGTTTCGCGCCTCCGGCGCCACGCCCAGCATGTGCGACCACTGCATCGGCCGGCTATCCTTGAGCCCAGGCATCGAATACACGAATCCCTTCATCGCGCCCGCGGCATCGAAGGCTCCGAGCAGGATCCCGCCCCGCTTGATCGATACGATCAGCACTGGTGGCGGCACCACGTCCTCTGCATCGGTGTAGCCCCACACGACCTTCTCGAGCCGGGCAACCTCCCGGCAGTCGTGAAGCGTTGTCAACGGACGGATAGTGTACAAGCGGAGTCCTCAATGGTGGTCCGTAGTCCGTAGTCCGTAATCCATCGAAGCACGTCGCACGTCGCACGTGACAAGCAGCACGTCGCACCTCGCACGCAGCACGTCGCACGTGACAAGTAGCTCACCCCGGCGGCCACCCCAGCCTGCGGCCTCCGAGCACGTGCAGGTGAATGTGGAACACGGTCTGGCCGGCGTCATGATTGCAGTTGAAGATCGTCCTGTAGCCTCGGTCCGCGTGGCCCTCTGCCGTGGCCAGCGCCGCCGCTCGGCGAACCATCTCACCGATCAGCCCATCGTCCTCGCGTTCGAGATCGTTCAGGGTCGCGAGGTGGCGGCGCGGCATGATCAGCAGGTGCATCGGCGCCTGCGGGTTGATGTCCTTGATGGCCACCAGGCGATCGTCCTGGTGAACGATGGCAGCGGGGATCTCGCCCGCGATGATCTTGCAGAAGAGACATTCCTGCACGGTGAACCTACCCTTCGGTGAGCGTCATGACGCAGGTGCGCGGGATACCCTGAAGGTCGTCGCGGATCTCGATTCGGGGCCATCCCGCCGCTTCGGCAAGGGCTCGCACCTGGTCGGCCTGGCCGAAGCCGAATTCAACAACGAAGCGGCCGCTGTCTGCAAGGAGCGACCGGGCCGCCGGGATCAAGGTTCGCAGCACGTCGAGCCCGTCGGTGCCGCCAAACAGCGCGGCGCCCGGTTCGTATCGAGCGACTTCCGGTGGAAGGGTGGCGCCGCTCGGGACGTACGGCGGGTTCGAGACGATGACGTCGAATGGCGCCGCGAACGCATCGAGCAGGTCGGCGCAGACCAGCGAGACGCGGGCCTGAACCTCGTGGCGCCGCGCGTTCCGCCGAGCCACCTCCAGTGCGGCCATGGACGTGTCGGTCGCGGTAACGCGCGCATCCGGCAATTCGGCAGCGAGGCTGACGGCCAGGCATCCGCTTCCCGTGCCGACGTCCAGGATTGTCACCTTCCCCGACGGGCACCAGGCACGGACGAGCTCGACGATGATCTCCGTCTCGGGTCTGGGGATGAGGACACTCGGCGTGACGATGAAGCTGCGGCCCCAGAACTCGCGCACACCGGTGATATAAGCGACGGGTTCGCGCGCGGCGCGCCGGGCGATCGCGGCGTCGAAGGGCGCGTCGAACGAAGCCGGGGGCGGTTGGTTCCCCTGGGTCAGGAGCTTCGCGCGGTCCCATTGAAGCACGTGGCGCGCGAGCACTCCCGCGTCGATGGCGGCGTCGGCGGGGGTCAGCCCTGCGTTGACGAGTACCTGGCGTGCGCTCGCGAGGCGCTCATGGAGCGTCGCGGGCATGGGCTCACCCCGTCGTCTGCGGTGATTCCGTGCTCTCCTTGAGCTTCTCGGATTGATAGTGGGTGACCACCGTCTCGATCAGCTGTCCGATCTCGCCGTCGAGCGCCTGCGTGAGCTGGTGCATCGTGTAGGGCAGGCGGTGATCGGTGATGCGGTTCTCCTTGAAGTTGTAGGTGCGAATCTTCTCGGAGCGCTCACCGGTCCCTACCTGGGTGCGGCGATCCTTGGCGATTGCCTCCTGCTGCTTCCGCATCTCGATTTCGTACAGGCGCGAGCGCAGCACCTTCATGGCCTTCGCGCGATTCTTGATCTGGGACTTTTCGTCCTGCTGCGACACGACGATCCCGGTCGGGATGTGGGTGATCCGGACGGCCGAGTACGTCGTGTTGACGCTCTGGCCACCGGGCCCGCTCGAGCAGAAGGTGTCGATCCGGAGTTCCTTCGGCTCGATGTGAATGTCCACTTCCTCGGCCTCGGGCAGCACCGCCACGGTTGCGGTCGAGGTGTGGACCCGGCCGCTGGCTTCGGTGGCCGGCACTCGCTGGACGCGGTGCACGCCGCTTTCGTACTTGAGGCGGCTGTAGACCTGTCGGCCCTCGATCATCGCGATCACTTCCTTGATGCCGCCTACTCCCGTCTCGCTGAGATTCAGGACTTCGATCTTCCATCCCTGCCGCTCGGCGTACCGCGAGTACATGCGGAAGAGGTCGGCGGCAAACAGTGCGGCCTCGTCACCGCCGGTGCCCCCGCGGATCTCGAGCATGACGTTCTTTTCGTCGTTGGGGTCCTTAGGCACCATCAGCAGCCTGATGTCGTTGAGCAGTGCATCACGCTGCTCGTGGAGCGAGGCGAGCTCGTCCTGCGCCAGTTCCCGCATGTCGGGATCCTTGACGAGCTCCTCGGTGGCGGCGACCTGGCCGGCGAGATCCTTGTAGGCACGGAACTGCTCGACCAGCGGCTGGATTTCGGCCAGCGCCTTCGCGTGGCTGCGGAACTTCGTGGAGTCGCCCTGGACCGCCGGCTCGGACATTTCCGCCGATAACTGGTCGTACCGCGCCTCGACCGACGCGAGCTTATCGATGAGTCCTTTGTCCATGCGTATGGCGTTCGCCGTCAGCCGCCGGAGACCGGCGGCAGAAACGCGACCTCGTCGCCCGGCTTCAATACCGTAGTCACACGGGCGTACTCTTCGTTGACCGCGCACGAAACCGTCCGCCCGTAATCCGCCATGGCCGGAAAGTCCCGAGCGACCACCCGCCAGAGCGCCTCCGCGGTCGATCCGTCAGGCACTTCGCGGGTGAGCTCGGCGGTTCCGGCCAGCTCCCGCAGGCGTGCGAACAGCCGCACTTTTACGAGCATGCCCGCTCGAGCGCGACCTGTCGCGCCGCCTCGTCGGTGGGATCGGCCGTTGCGCCCTCGATCCAGACGTCCCCGTCCTCGAAATGCTCGTGTTTCCAGATGGGCGCGACCTGTTTCACGCGTTCGATCGCGTAGCGGCAGGCAGCAAACGCATCGGCGCGATGGGGCGCCGCGACTGCGATGACGATGCTGGCCTCACCGATTGCCAATCGTCCACTCCGGTGATGAATCGCCATCCGGGTTGCCGGCCATCGTTCGGACGATTCGCGGGCAATCCGTTCGAAGGTCTTCTCCGCCAGTGGACCGTAGGCTTCGTAGTCGAGCCACAGCACGCGGCGACCGGCGTTGGTGTCCCGCACAAGACCCACGAACGTCGCCAGCGCTCCGCAACCGGCGGTTGCCACCGCCGAAACCGCTGCTCCGGGGTCGAGCACCTCGGACGTGACGTGGAAGGCGGGCACCGACATATCACCTGTTTTCAGTATACCTGCCCCAGAAATGCTGGAGCGGCCCATGGCCCCGCCCAAGACCGGGCGCATGCCGGATGGCGCCTTCGAGATACTGCCGCGCGCGCGTGATCGCCGCGCGGTCGGTCAACCCTCGGGCAAGGTTGGCCGCGATGGCGGAGGAAAGCGTGCAGCCGGTGCCATGCGTGTTCCGGCCGGGAATCCGCGGTCCCCGCACCTCGAACTCTTCATGGATGCCGGTCACGACGTCCACGGACTCCGGTCCTTCGAGGTGCCCGCCCTTCACGATGACGAGCCGGGGACCCAGCCCGAGGATCGCTTTGCCGGCCCGTCGCATGCCCTCGATATCGGTGATCCGCAGGCCCGAGAGCACTTCCGCCTCAGAGATGTTCGGCGTGACCACGTGCGCCCGCGGCAACAGCTCCGTGCGAATCGCCTCGATGGCCTCCTCCTCGAGCAGACGGTCGCCCCCTTTTGCGATCATCACGGGATCGACGACGACGTGGGGCAGATCGAGCTCGGCGATGGCGGCGGCGACGGCTTCGGTCACGGCGGCGTTGGCGAGCATGCCGACCTTCACCGCCTGAGGGGGAATATCCTCCGCAATCGCCTCGATCTGCGCCGTCACGAGATCGGCCGGCATCGCCTGCCACATCGTGACCCCGACGGTATTCTGGGCCGTGACCGCCGTGATGGCGCAGGTGCCGTAGACGCCGTGGGCGGCAAAGGTCTTGAGATCCGCTTGAATGCCCGCGCCCGCCCCCGAATCGCTGCCGGCAATTGTCAGTGCTGAGTGCATACAGTAGAATTTTCCGGTCTCGAGGCCCGGAACAGGACGAAAGGATCCCGAGAGAATGGCTCAGACTGAAGTCGGCACCGTGCTCGGTGCGGTTTCCGGTCACGCGGAAGTGTCCCGCGCGATCCGTGTGGCAGCGGTGGTGTTTCTGGCGCTGCTCACGGCAATCGCCGCGCAGGTGGCGGTGCCATTGCCCTTCACGCCGGTGCCGCTGACGCTGCAGCCCATGGTAGTGCTCCTCGGCGGCGCCGCGCTCGGCTCGAGGCTCGGCATGTCGAGCCAGCTGCTGTATCTATGCGCGGGGATTGCGGGCTTGCCGGTGTTCGCGCCCTCGGCTGTGCTGCCGGCAGGCGTATTCCGTCTGCTCGGTCCGACCGGCGGATATCTTCTGAGCTATCCGCTGGCCGCGTTCCTCACGGGCTGGCTCGCCGAACGAGGCTTCGATCGGCGTTACGGCGCCTCGGTGCTCGCGATGAGCGGCGGCCTGGCCATCATCTTCACGTTCGGCGTGACCTGGCTCGCCCTGTTCGCACGCCCCACCCCGCTCGGTTTCGAGGCCGCACTCCGCGCCGGCTTCTATGCGTTTCTGCCGGTCGACCTCTACAAGGTTCTCGTCGCCGCCGGGATCCTGCCCACGGTCTGGAGGGTTACGGGAAGGCGGAACCCCGAACCCCGGAACCCCCTGAACCCCTGAACCCTGAACCGAGTCTTTTTCAAAGATCAGCAAGTACTGGTACGGCAGGATGTCGGGCCGGGAGTGCAGTTTCAGGCCGGCCGCTTCCGCGTGTCGGATGATCTGCTCCGGCTCGACTCGTTCCTCCATCGGCGGCCCGGGCCCGAACCCTTCCTTCGTGAAGTCCACGATCCCGAGCAGGCCCGTCGGTTTGAGCGCGCGCGCGACGTTTCGAAGCAGGACGATCGGCTCGTCCATCTCGTAGTACGACGCCACGATGAGGATCGCGTCCAGGGCCTCCTTCGGAAAGCGCGGATCGGATGCCGTGCCGAGGACGGGCTCGACGTTCCGCCATCCCTCGCGCTGCACGCGCAGCTTGATCGCGCTGAACATCTCCGGCTGGATGTCTTCGGCGTAGACCTTGCCGTTCGGCCCGACCCGGCTGGCCAGCCTGACCGTGAACCAGCCGCTGCCTGCGCCGAGATCACCGACGACGCTGCCCTCGGCGATCCGCAGCTCGTCCATGATTCGATCGGGCCGCTGCCACTCGTCGCGGTCCGGACCCTCGAGCAGGCCCAGGTTTTCCGGCGGGAACAGCCTTGTGTGCTGCTGCTGCCGCTGGCTTGCGGCGAGCCCCTGCGCTCCGAGCAGGGCGATCACCAGGACGCAGAGTCGTTTCTGGATCATCGTCGGGTTCTCTACTGCCGCCAGGGACCCCTGGCGAGGTCATGGCTTCCGCCGACAGGATCGTATCCAGCTCGCGATCGGTCAGCAGCTTGCGCTCGCGCGCGATGTCCTTCACCGGACGTCCGGTCAGAACGGCGTGCTTCGCAATCTCGGCCGTCACAGCGTAGCCGATGTGCGGGCTGAGCGCAGTGGCCACCGCCGTACTGCGATCGAGCAGCTCGCGGCAGCGCTCTTCGTCGGCCTCGATACCGGCGATGCATCGCTCTTGAAAGACCTTCATCGCCTGCCGCAGGATCCGGCTCGCATGGATGGCATTCCAGGCGATGACCGGCATCATCACGTTGAGCTCCAGCTGACCGGCGTCGGCAGCCGAGTGGATCGTCTGATCGCAGCCGGTTACCTGGTAGCAGACCTGGTTGACCATCTCGGGCACGGATGGATTGACCTTGCCCGGCATGATCGAGGATCCCGGCTGGACGGGCGGCAGCCTGATCTCGGCGATGCCCGCACGGGGCCCCATGCTGAGCAGCCGCAGATCGGAGGCGGCTTTCGACACTTCGACTGCCAGGCGGCGAAGCGCGCCCGACCAGCCGAGGACGTCTCCCATGCTCTGGGTGACCCGGAACCGGTTCTCTGCCGGCCGCACGAGCAGGCCTGTATATCGCGCGAGGTTCCGGACGGCGAGCTCCGTGTAGTCGTCGCCGGCGTTCAGCCCGGTTCCGAGCGCGGTAGCGCCGAGGTTCAATTCGAGCAGAGGCTCCGAGGCTCGCTCGAGCTCGCGCGCCGCCAACGCGATATTTGCGGCGTAGCCGCTGAGCTCCTGCCCGAGCGTGATTGGCACGGCATCCTGCAAGTGCGTGCGCCCGGTTTTCAGAACGTGCGCGAACTCGCGACTTTTCGACCGCAGCCCGTTCGCCAGCGCGTGGGCGCTCGTCAGCAGCTCGGCCTGCATCGACAGGATCGCCAGTCGCGTCGCCGTCGGGAACACGTCGTTCGTCGACTGGCTCATGTTCACGTGATCGTTGGGGTGCACCACCGAGTACTGACCGCGCGCCGCACCAAGGAGCTCGGCTGCACGATTGGCGAGCACCTCGTTGGCGTTCATGTTGTGCGACGTGCCCGCTCCGGCCTGGTAAACATCCACGACGAACTGGTCGCGCAGCTTTCCCGCCAGCACCTCGTCGGCAGCCGACACAATGGCATCCGCCACATCGTCCGAGAGACGACCGAGCGCGCGGTTGGCTTCGGCGGCGGCCTTCTTGACGAGGAGGGTGGCGACCACCATTTCGGGATGGGCGGTCATACCGCTGATGGGAAAGTTCTCGACCGCCCGCATTGTCTGAGCGCCGTAGTAGGCGTCGAACGGGACGCGGACTTCGCCGAGCGGGTCGCGTTCGATGCGGTACTTCATGGTGGGTGTGCGTCCCTGGTGCGCAAGCACTACGTCTGGAGGTCAGCGCAGCCGTTCGCTTCAGCCGTGACTGCCGCGGCGGGACCACGCGATCTGATTATACTTCCCATATGCTTCCTGCCTTTTTCGACAGCCTGGTTGCACTGATCACCCGAACCTCGACCGATCTGCCCCCGGATGTGCGTGCGGCGATGGGGGGGGCACTCGACGCCGAGGCGCCGGACAGCCGCGGAGGCCAGGCCCTGAACGTGATCGCGCAGAACATCGACCAGGCCGCTTCGTGCGACGGACCCATCTGTCAGGACACCGGGATGCCGACGTTCGAGGTCAAGGTCCCGGTCGGCGCCAACCAGATCTGGATGCGGACGAAGATTCGCGAGGCGGTTGCCGAGGCGACGCGGCGAGGAAAATTGCGGCCCAACTCGGTCGATTCGATCACCGGTGAAAACTCGGGCAACAACCTCGGGCCAGGCACGCCGATCATCCATTTCGAGCAATGGGAGGAACCCGATATCGAGGTGAAACTCATCCTGAAAGGCGGCGGCTGCGAGAACACGAACGCCCAGTACGCGCTGCCGTCCGAGCTCGATCACCTCGGTCGTGCGGATCGATCGCTGGAGGGCGTCCGCAAGGCCGTGCTGCACGCCGTCTGGAAGGCACAGGGAAAGGGCTGCAGCCCGGGCGCGGTTGGCGTCTGCATTGGAGGTGACCGGACGTCGGGGTACCTCCACGCGAAAGAGCAGTTGTTCCGCACATTGGACGACGTGAATCCGGATCCACGGCTCGCTGGGCTCGAAACATCGATCATGGAGGAAGCGAACCGTCTCACCGTGGGCCCGATGGGCTTCGGAGGCGCCACGTCGCTCATCGGCTGCAAGATCGGCGCGCTGAACCGGTTGCCCGCCAGCTTCTTCGTGTCGGTGGCGTACGACTGCTGGGCGTTCCGGCGGCTGGGCATCCGGCTGGATTCCACGACCGGAACGATCCGATCGTGGCTCTACAGGAACGGCAGCACGCCGTCGCGGCCCATGCTCGCGCCTGAAGCGGTCGCGGCGGGATTCCCTCGCACGGGCCGCGAAATCCCGCTACACGCGCCCGTTTCCGACGACCAGGTCCGCGCGCTGAAGGTCGGCGACGTGGTGCTGGTGTCCGGCCGCGTCTTTACCGGCCGCGACGCCGTGCACGCGTACCTGATGAAACACACTCCGCCAGTGGACCTGAATGGATCCGTGCTGTATCACTGCGGCCCGGTGGCGGTGAAGGAGGGTGAGGGCTGGCGGATCACGGCGGCTGGGCCGACGACGAGCATCCGCGAGGAACCGTATCAGGCCGACATCATCGAGCGATATGGAGTGCGCGTCGTGATCGGCAAAGGTGGCATGGGCGCGAAGACCCTTGCCGGTCTGAACAAATCAGGAGCCGTGTACCTCAATGCGATTGGAGGCGCGGCACAGTTCTACGCGGGCTGCATCGAGCGCGTCGAAGGCGTGTCACTGACGGAGTTCGGGACCCCGGAGGCCATGTGGCATCTTCAGGTCCGCGACTTTCCGGCGATTGTCACGATGGACGCGCACGGCAACAGCTTGCACCAGGAGGTGGAGGAGAAGTCCGGAGCAGTGCTCGAGACGTTGCGGCGCTGATTCGGGGAATCTACCTCAACGCTCGAAGAAGCCACGGCCAGAGCAGCGTCCAGAGGATGACCAGCGCTGGAATCATTGCCAGCCACATCATCCACTGTGCCTCGCGTTGAAACGTCCACTTCATGGACTCCCGCCCAGCTCAGCTGAGCGCCTCCGTGAATGCTCGTTCGAGCGCCGCGCCCGCGTCCTCGACGATGCCTTTCAGGTGCAGCCTGACGACCCGGCGGCCGTGCGCCGTGAGCGCTTCTGTGTCGCCGAGAGCCTGGGCGCGCTTCAGTACCGAAAACGAATACCCCGCGTCAGGGATGTCAGTGCTGGTCGTATCGTCGCTGGTGAGCACGAAGGCGAGTGCCGTGTTGGGGCCCCCCTTGTGATACTGGCCCGTCGAGTGCAGATATCGAGGGCCCACGCCGAACGTGCTCGCCACCTGGTATCTGGCCCGGAGGGCTTGTCTGATGTTGCCAATCGCCGCCTCGACGGCAGCGAGCCCCGGGAGGTACGAGAGGAAGGCGACGTAGTCGCCCGCCGACAGCGAGGCCAGCGCCCCCTTGATCAGCGCTTCGGGTGAAGCGCCCGCAAACGCCGGGGTCCAAACCCCGAGATCGCTGGAAGCGGCTGTGAACGCGGGCTCCGGCAACCGTCCCTGACTCCGGAAGGCCACGAGCAGAGCCTTCGTCTTCTCCTTTGCCTCCGAGACGTTCGGCTCGTCGAACGGGTTGATGGCCAGCGCCGCCCCCGCGACCGCGGTCGCGAACTCCCAGCGGAAGAACTCCGATCCGAGCGCGTCGATCCGCGTGGAGAGCTTCAGGACAGGGAAGCCTGCGTCCTCGAGGGCGTCGAGCCTGCGCGAATCAGGCTCGTCGCGGTCGGTGGCCATCGCGACGAACACCCGATCGCTCCCATACTCGTCGGGGCGGCCCAGCGTTTCGTCGACGACAGGAAGCGCACCCTTTCCGTGTTTGCCGGTGCTCTCGGCAATCAGCTGCTCGATCCACAGCCCGAGCGCCGACAACGAGGGTGGAAGGACGAGCGTGAGCTTGTCCCTGCCGCTCAGCGCTGCGGCGCCGATGAACGCGCCGAGCTCGAGGCCGGCATTCGCATGATTCTCCTGCCGGCAGCCTTCGGCCATGGCCCTTCCGGCCGCGAGCAGTTCGTCCGGCGCTGAGCCGATCAGTGCGGCCGGGACGAGACCGAACAGCGACAACGCCGAGAACCGGCCGCCGATGTCGGCTGGATTCAGGAAGACCTCCCGATAACCCTGGGTGGTCGCGAGCTGCTGGAGCGAGGTGCCCGGGTCGGTGATCGCGACGAACTGGCGCCCCGGCGGCGTTCTCACCGCCGTCGAGACCCGCGCGCGGAAGTAGCGTTCGAGCGAAGCCACTTCGACGGTGCCACCGCTCTTGCTGGCGACGATGAACCACGTCCGGGCCGGATCCATGCGCGCGGCCGCCGTCGTGATCGTCAGTTCGTCCGTCGTGTCGAGCACGACGAGCTCGGGATGTCCTTCGGCTACACCGAACACGGACCGCAGCACTTCGGCACAGAGACTGCTGCCGCCCATGCCGAGCAGATAGACAGCCTGCACGCGCTCCTGCCTCGCTTCGTGCGCGAGGCGTGCGACGCGCTCGATCTCGGAGGCCATGGTTCTCCCGACGTCGAGCCATCCCAGGCGGGTGCTGATGGATCGTGCCTCGGCGCTTCCCGGTGCGGCGCCCCAGACCGAGATATCGCGCGCCCAGATGCGCGACACGGCGCGATCAGCGAGCAGTCGGTCGGCAAGATCGGTGGCAGGAGCAAAAGTGGTCGTCGGCATGTGGGGTGTCGCGTCCGGGACGTCGCGCCCGGTTCAGGGTCCGTCATTCACCATCGCGATGCTGCCCGGGCATTTCTTCGATCGTCCAGCGCGGGCCTTGGCGGTCGATCACCCCGCCGTCCGGCCTACGAACGATGGACCTTCCTGAGGTCCTGCAGGGCTGGCCGGCCACACACAGGGGCGTTTCCGCCGTCGCGCTTCAGTATGTTGCCGCGAGCCTGCCAGAGACAAGTCCCCCGCTTGTGGCGTCTAAGTCAAGTAGGGTCAGTTTGTTACAGCATGGCGGCGGACCGCGTGACCGCGCCCGGCGGTTGCCGCGCCCGCATCGCGCCCGTTATAATCGATTTGCACCCGCTCGTCGGGCGAGGAGATAACAGATGATCAACGTGACACCGTCTGCAGCGTCGAAGATCAACGAGCTGCTGGCCGAGGAAAACAAAGTCAACGCCGGGCTGCGCGTGTTCGTCCAGGGGGGCGGATGCTCGGGGTTCCAGTACGGCTTGATGATTGACGAGGGCGAAGGCGACGCCACGACCGATGCCGTGATCGAATCGAACGGCGTCAAGCTGCTGGTGGACCCGATCAGCGCCCGGTATCTGACCGGCGCCGAGGTCGATTTCATCGACAACATCACCGGCGGTGGTTTCACGATCAAGAACCCCAACGCCAAGTCGACCTGCGGCTGCGGCTCGTCCTTCAGCGTCTAGCAATCTCCGGGGTCGAGGCACCCCTGAACAGAGACGATGGACTCTACGTCTGCTTACCTCGAGAGCCTGCGGCCGGCCGGCAGCAAAAGGTCGAGCAAACGCGATTTCATCGTCAACGTGTTTCTCCGCCAGGAGGGGCACCTCACGGCAGACGATCTCGTCGATTTGATCCGCCGTGAGGATCAGCGCATCAGCCGCGCCACCATCTATCGCACGCTGCAGTGGATGGTGGACGCGGGCATCGCACGCAAAGTGGACTTCGGCGAAGGGCGTTTTCGCTTCGAGCACTCCTATCGGCATCCGCGACATTTTCACCTCATCTGCAAGAGCTGCAATCGCTCCTTCGAGTTCTTGAGCTCCGACATCGAGGCGCTGCTCGAGGAAGTGGCGGCGGCGCGCAACTTTGCGCCGCGGCAGAGCGTGCTCCAGATCCACGGAACTTGCGAGGCCTGCCGCACGGGTCGGCCCGCCGCCGCAGAAGACGGCACGACGGAACAGCTCTTCGCACGCGATGCGCTGCGGATCGCGATCGCCACCGAACGCAGCGGGCTGGAGTTCTACTCGCGCGCGTCGAAGATCACGAGGGACCCACGCGGCCGGCGCGTGTTCGAGAAGCTTGCCGCCGAAGAGAACGAGCACCTGGGCACGCTCGAAGCACGATACCGGCGGCTTCTGCAGTCCGATCCTCAGCTCGAGTCCCGTCCGACGTTCCTCTTCTTCAAGGGTGCCGCCAACGGGTTGTTCGCGGCCGGCGCCGACCAGCTGACCAAAGGCGTCAACGATCGCCAGGCGCTGATGATCGGGATCCGCTGCGAGCGCGCGTCGCATCGCTTCTTCAAGCGCTATGGCGAGCGTTTCGAGGACTCGGAGGGCAAGCAGATCTTCCTCGAGTTCGCCGACGAGGAGCGCGCACACCTCGACCTGCTCATCCGCGAATACCGTGCGCTCGTCGACCGCCAGCGGCGGCGCCGGGGCCGTCGCAAGCCGCGCCAGGCCGCGACCGCTTAGCGCCGGTGGCGCGTACCGGCTGAGTCGGAACCGATGTGGGCACCCGCGCGGGTCCCGTCGCACGGCAGCGGGCGCCGAGCCCTCGCCGAGCTCGCCGAAGCTTGGCCACGATCGACAGGCCAAGCGGAGGCGGCCGCCGTGCACCCACCCGCGCAGCCCATCTGCGTTGCGATTCAGCCAAGACAAATCACTGGTGACAGGAGACCAGGCCGGACGTTGATCGATCTGCACCTCCATACCACGGCATCGGACGGACGTCTCACGCCAACCGAGCTCGTCACCCTCGCAGTCTCCGCGGGCCTGACGACGATCAGTGTGACCGATCACGACACGACGGCGGGTCTCGACGAGGCTCGCGGTGCGGCCGATTGTGCCGGCATTCGGCTCGTCAGCGGCATCGAGATCACCGCCGTCGAACAAGGGAGGGACGTCCACGTGCTGGGGTACTTCTTCGAGGCGGGCAACGAGACACTGCGCCGGTTCCTCGAAACGCAGCGGGAAGATCGGCTGAGGCGTATCCAGCAGATAGGCGAGCACCTGCGATCGCTGGGGCTCGGCGTGGATGTCCAGCAGATCACGGCGTACGCTCGTCGTCACCGCGGTCGAAGTATAGGCCGGCCACAAGTTGCCGATGCGCTCGTAGAGGCCGGACATGCGGCGGATCGACGTGATGCCTTCGATCGGCTGCTGGGCATGGGCCGGCCGGCGTTCGTTCCGCGGCGCGGACCGAGCGTCGCCGGTGTGGTCGAGATCGTTGCCGGTGCGGGCGGCATCACGTCGATGGCGCACCCGGGGTTGACGGGCATCGACCAGGAGATCGCGCGGTTTGCCAGCAGCGGCCTGACTGCCATCGAGGCGCGCCACAGCGATCACGACGCGGAAACCGAATCCAGGTACCGGCGCGTGGCGCGCGATCTGGGCCTCGCGGTGTCCGGCGGCTCCGACTTTCACGGGGACCCTTCGCAGCACATCGGCGGCCTCGGACTGGTCGCCCTGCCGCCTGAGGATTTTGCCGCACTGGAAGCATGCGCGGCCAGGGAGGGTCGCCCCGCTTCCTGAAAATGCGATCCGATGCGCTCAGCCCATGGCTTCTGAATCCCCCGTCGTGCAGATCGCGCGAGTCACGCGGAACTATCAGGCGCTGCGGCCGCTCCGGATAGCGTCGCTGTCCATCGGCCGGGGCGAACGGGTCGCGATCAGCGGGATCGATGCCGGCGGCGCCGAGGTGCTGATCAACCTGATCACCGGTGCCGCACTGCCGGACGAGGGCGAAGTTCGCGTCTTCGGACGATCGACAGCCGCAATTTCCAACGGCGAGGAGTGGCTTGCCTCCCTCGACAAATACGGCATCGTCAGCCCGCGCGCCGTGCTGATGGAAGGGGCGACGATTGAACAGAATCTCGCGATGCCGTTTACGCTGGAGATCGAGCCGGTCCCGCCGGGCATCGCGGCGCGAGTGGAGACACTCGCTCTTGAATGTGGAATTTCCGCGGGCGCCGGGAGGCGAATGCCGGACTGGTTGAGGACGCTGGCGGGCGAGGCTCCCCACGACGTGCGCGCCCGGCTGCACTTCGCGCGGGCGCTCGCGCTCGATCCGGCGCTCCTGCTCCTGGAACATCCGACAGCCGGCGTCGAGGAGAAGGCGCGCGGGCCACTTGGGGAAGACATCGCGCGCGCCCTCGAGGGCCGCGGCCTCACGACGCTCGTGATCTCTCAGGATGAATCGTTCGACGTGCGCGTCGCCCACCGGACGCTGAGACTACAGCCCGCGACCGGCGAGCTGAAGCCTCTGCGACGCGGCTGGTTCAGGTAGCCGTGCCCTTACTTCGAGAACACTCCGCAGCCAACCCGCGGTCCTCCGCTGACCCCCGATTTCGAGGGGCCCGTCACCCCTTTGTCTTCGTTCGCGTGGAGGATGATTGCCGCGCCGTCGGCATCGAAGATGGAGAGCGGGCCGGCAGAAATCGTGATGCGAGTCGTGACCGCCTTGAGTGTCCCCTTCCCGTCCTGGCCAACCTCGAGGTTGGGGATATCGCCCATGTGGAACGGATGATTGGCGTCGGGATCGGTGTTGCTCGCCGGGCCGGGATCGAAGTGCCCGCCGGCGCTGGTGAACGGGGCCTCGCACTTGCCGGTCTCATGGAAGTGCACCCCGTGGAGTCCGGGCTCGAGCCCGCTTGCCGTTACGGTGAGCTCGACGACTGTTCCGGTCCCCTGCTTGCGTTCGACGAGCTCTGCGCGCCCGGTAATCCCTTCACCTTTGATATCGGCATGGGCTTTGGCTCCGCCGGCTGGCGCCTGCGCCAGGGCCCCTGCCCCGGCAAGCGCCGTCACCCCGGCGGCCAACACCACTCGTGCGTATCTCATAGTCCCTCCTGGAGCCGATTCTCTCATGAACAATGGAGCGGCCATGAAGCTTGTCCTTTTCGATATCGACGGCACCCTGGTCTTGACGGGCGGTGCGGGCCTTCGGGCCATGAACAAGGCCTGCGAGCAGATCCTCGGGCACGGCGAGATTCTCGACGGGATCCCCGTCGCGGGCAGGACCGATCGGATCATCCTGCAGGACGCGCTCCGGCGGATCGGTCGCGACCTCGACACCGTGCTCTTCGCCGACCTGCGGGCCCGGTACCTGCTCTGGCTGGAGCGGGAGATACAGCTGCCTGGCCGCGGGACGAAAGGCGTGATGCCGGGAGTGCGCGAGCTGCTCCAGAATCTGCATTCGCGCGAAGACGCGTTCCTGGGCCTGCTGACCGGGAATTTCGAAGGGGGTGCGCGCATCAAGCTCGGGCACTTCGGGCTGTGGGATTTCTTCAGGTGCGGCGCTTTCGGCGACGATGCGGCGGATCGTAACGAGCTGGTGCCGTTCGCCGTCTCGCGCGTGCGGGCGACCGGTCTCCCGGAACCGAAGCCGAGCGATGTCCTCGTGGTCGGCGACACGCCGCACGACGTGGCTTGCGCCCTGGCGGCGGGCGCCACACCCGTGGGCGTCGCGACCGGGGGTTTCAGCGTCCAGCAACTCCGGGCGAGCGGGGCCGACATCGTTTTCGAGGACTTGAGGGTGACCGCGGCGTTCACCGCTCTGCTGGAATGAGGGGCAGGCGGCCGGGCACGCGTATAATCGAACCCAATGGCCCAGCCCGAGCTCAAGATGCGTTGCCAGCGCTGCGGCGCCTCCATGGAAATGAAGGATCCGGTCCAGGGCGGTCCGTGGAAGCCTGATCAGTTCTGGGTCTGTCCACGCTGCGGACGTCATTTCTGGACCACCTATCCGGCGCCACCGAAACCTGCCGGGCCGACGGCGAGCCCCGCCGGACCGGCAGGGGCCACCCAGCCCGGACCCCCCTAAACCACTCAATTCCTTGACTTCGGGTGTGGAACTACCTACACTGGCCGCGTTTTCAAGCTCAGCGTGCGACCGGAGACCCGATCCGGCTGCCCGCGCGAGTGGCAGATCGGCGTGGAAGGTCGATGGCGTTCCCAGCAGTTAGGCGGGCCGCGTCCTCCCGCCGCGATCCCTGCACTCAGCTTGTAGAGCTCCCGGGATGTTCCCGGGGGTGCCGTTCATCGGAGGACGTATGCCAACCGGGACCATCGCGCGCCTGTTGATCGACAAGGGCTTCGGCTTCATTCGGGACGAGGGTGGAATCGAGCACTTCTTCCACCGGAGCTCTGTCCGCGGCGCCGTGTTCGAGCTGCTCCGCGAGGGACAGCGCGTGGAGTTCACTCCCGAGGATTCAGGCAAGGGCCCCCGTGCCGGCGAAGTGCGGTTGATAGAAGGCTGATCCTCGCCCGCAAGCCTTTCGGCGGGCGGGGGCGCACCAGTGTGCGGCCCCGCCACCGTGAACAACTCTTCCCCCCGTCTCTCCCGGCGACTCATCTCCGGCGACAGCCAGACTTACTCAACGCACGTAGAATGGTGCGCGTGGAAGCGAATGGGGCCCGGTGGCCCTCCCGGTCTTCAAAACCGGTCGCTGCCCGCGTAATGGCGGGCGGGCTGGGTTCGACTCCCAGGCGCTTCCGCCACATCCCGACACGCCGCGTTCAAAATCCATGATTCCTGGTGTAATCCTCGCCGCCGGGCGTTCCACGCGTATGGGCCGGGCCAAAGCGCTGCTCGCGGTCCCGGGAAGCGAGGCCACGTTCGTCTCCCGCGTCGCCCACGTGCTTCTCGCGGGTGGGGCTGCTGACATACTGGTGGTGGGTAGACCCGACGATCAACCGTTGCG
This sequence comes from Vicinamibacterales bacterium, assembly GCA_035711845.1. Classification (GTDB taxonomy): domain Bacteria; phylum Acidobacteriota; class Vicinamibacteria; order Vicinamibacterales; family 2-12-FULL-66-21; genus DASTBU01. Next base: position 35,870 of record DASTBU010000081.1, on the reverse strand, counting down.
TGAGGAAATCGATCGCATTGGCGGGCGGGTGCAGTTCATCGAGAACCCGCGCGCCGATGCCGGCCAGCTGTCGTCGCTGATAGCCGGCCTGAATGCCGCTGACCATCCCGGGATTCGGGCGCTTCTCGTCACGCCGGTCGATCTTCCGCTCATCCGGCCCGCAACCGTTGCCGCCCTCCTGGCCGCATTCTCGTCGTCAGCGCGCGCCGTGGCGCGTGTGACCTGCGGTGGACGCCATGGCCATCCGGTGATCTTCGGCCGCGCGGTGTTCGACGCGCTGCGGCGCGCTGATCCCGAAGCCGGCGCGAAGGCAGTCGTTCGCGCGCATCCAGTGTTGAACGTCGAGGTGGACGATCCAGGCGTGCTTCAGGATATCGACACGCCGGATGACTACGACGCTCTCAGTACGACGTCAACCGAGGGGTGACAATCGTTCACAAGTTTCGCGCTACCCGGGTGGAGAGCCGCCCGTGGCGAGCGGGTGATCCGGCGGCACCCAGCCGCCATTGACACACACCCAGTCGAGTGCCGGCCGCACCGTGGTGCAGCCCGGCGATCCTGTCCCCCCTGTCGGGGGTGGCGGCGTGCCGCTGCCCGACCCCGAACCTAGCGCAAGGGGGTGATCCGGCGGCAGCCAACCGCCATTGACACACACCCAGTTCGGCGCCGGCCGCACGGTGGTGCAGGCGGACGATCCCGTTCCTTCCCCTCCGGGCGGGGTCGGTGCGGGAGGCTCGCTTCCCGAACCGCCGGCACCAACCGCGAGCGGATGATCCGGCGGGATCCAGCCTCCATTGACACAGATCCACGTGGAGGTCGGTTGAATCGTTGCGCATCCGCCGGTCGGGAGACCACCGAGCCCGGCGCCCACTGCGAGCGGATGATCGCGCGATACCCATGTGCCGTCCACAAAAACCCCGCCGCCGTCGCCGAGAAACGGATCCGGCGAAGTCGGGCAGCCTCTGGCCGGCCCGGAAGCGTTGACGATGCGACGGAGCTGCCCTGCACTCCAGTTGAGGAACAGGATCTCGCAGCCGGCACCGAGACCAAATCCGCTGACGTTGCCGATGGTGGCCGGGCCGCCGAGCGCCGAGGTGTGCTCGATGATTTGCCCCTGCCGCGCTTCGCCTGTGACCGCGTTCACGACGACCCCAACCGACCAGATCCGCCGCGCACCGAAGTCGGCGTAGAAATACCGTCCGAAGAAGGCGATGCCCAAGTCAGTCCCGCGATACACGACCCCGCCGGTGATCACGTTGCCCACCGCATGCGAGTACTCGAGGAACGGATCGATCAGCGGCGTAAACGCCGGAGCCATCGAGAGGACGTTGTCGTGCGCGCCTTCCCGGTTGCGCCAGCCGTAGTTCCTGCCGCCGGCGCCGAATGGCTCGTAGTTGACTTCCTCCCACGAGGCCTGTCCGACGTCGCCGATCACCAGTGCACCTGTGCCGCCGCGCTCGAGAGCATCGACGGTGAACCTGTAGGGATTGCGAAGTCCGAACGCCCAGATCTCGGGGCGGAAACCGGTCCGGCCCAGAAACGGATTGCCGGCCGGGATGTTGTAGCCTTCGGCGTCCGCCTCCGGCACGTTGACGTCGATGCGCAACACCTTGCCGAGCAGCTCGGCCGGGTTCTGGGCGCGGTGAGCGGGGTCGTTGCCGCTGCCCCCGTCCCCGAGCGGAATGTAGAGGAACCCATCGGATCCGAATTGCAGGTCGCCGCCGTTGTGGTTCGCGAACGGTTGCGTGATGAACTCGTTCCCATCCGGCCATCGGAGGGGAAAGACCGACGATGGATCGGCCCGCAGCGGGTCCCCCGCGGACCGCAGGTAGCGGGCGATCACGGTGTGGCCATCCGGTTGTCGGGTGTAGTTGACGAAGAACCGCCGGCTCGAGGCGTAGTCGGGCGCGAAGGCCAACCCGAGCAGCCCGCGCTCGCCGCCGCTGAGGACGAGCGGTGTCAGGTCCAGGAAGTCGATCGCGTCGAGCTGTCCGTTTCGCACGACGCGGATGCGCCCGCCCTGTTCGACGACGAACTGGACCGCCGGCTGGGTCGGATCCTGGACGACCGCCACCGGGAACGTCAGGCCGGAGACAACGAGCTGGGAGGACAGTTGTGCGAACGCCGGGCAGACGCTCAGCGCGGAAAGGATCGCAACCCACCCGACGACGCGCATATTCACCTCGGCGAACAGTGTACGCGAGCCGGGCGCGATCTGTTTGCCGAAAATTTCTCGAACGCGCGTTCCGAAACTGCGATCTCAGCGTTTTCTTCCGTCGTGCCACACGACCCCACCGCCACCGACTCCTTTCCCTCGCGCCGTACGTACGCGCTGTTTGCGGTGGCGGGTTTACGATCCAGGTGAGCCTCATCACTGGCTCCCGTTCGATTTCGTTCTCGATCCGGATCTCATCGAGCACAGGCTGTCGCGGATGTCGCTCATCGCGGTCGCCTTTCAGTCCTCGGCGTTCCGCCGTTCCGCCTCCCGCTTCAACGGCAGCAGCGACAACCATCGGATCAGCGCGATGCCCGGTGAGGCGAACGACCAGTAGCTCCGGAACCTGGCGCGCGAGGCCCGATCGGTTGCCGTCGCCCGCGTTTCGGTTCGGAAGATCGCCCCTCCGCTCTCGATCGGATCCGCGCGAAGCGTCCACGCGATCTTCACGTAGCCAGGTTCTGCGAACGCGCGAAAGTCCTCCGGCGAAAGCCCGCGGAACGTCACGTTCGCCTCCCAGGGTTTCGTGACGGCGCCGAGGACGATCTCGTGTCCCGGCTCGTCGACGAGGATCCGCCATCCCAGGGCCTGGACCTCCTCGAGCAGCGTCTCGGCCTGCGGTCCCTCTGCGCCGGTCGCGCCGAGCACGAGTTGCCGCGCCCTGAAGATGGCATTGACCGGGCCCGAGCGAAACAGGGACTGCTCCTTCGCGGCCTTCAGCACCACGGCCGGTGGGGCGGCCACGCGGATGTGGTGACGTTCGACGACGTCGTAGGAGGGAATGAACCTGTCGAGCAGGGGATCGGCTTCGGCAGCGCTCGGAGGCTTCGGACGTCCGTATCTGAGCCAGGAGAAGCCGGCGTACCCAGCATATGAGAGGGCCGCCAGGGTGGCGCCGGCCTTCAGGGTGCGGGCAGGAGTCCAGCGTCTGCGCTTCATGACGGAGCTCCTCCATCGAGAGGGTGGGTCAAATCGATCCCACCGCCGCGCGTCCTGCACAAATGGATCCGCGTGCTTCGGCCGTCCCGGCTCGTCCGCACCGCGCCTGCAGCCCGATCCCGCGCCGGGAAGCCGGCACAAGGTGTCGGGGCGCCTGTCGCCAGTCTGCCTGATTCGCTGGACTGGCTGGAGAGCGACCGGATTCGACAGGCTGGCACGACAGGCGCGCGAGTTGCAGTAAGGATCCGCGGACGGGTCCTGACTAGACCGGGGGGCTTCGCCCCGCCGGACCCCCCATCGCCGTCGCTCGCGGGGCCCCGAAAGCCCCGCTCCGCTCCGGCGTGGCGCGCCCTAGTCCGTTGGGCGGCTCCACAACGCGCACAAAATTCTCATTTCGAGCCGCATGGCGGCCTAAGATTCCACACGCGCCGAGAGGGGTTTCGATGATGGCCTTCCAAAGAATCCTGTGTCCTGTGGACGCATCCACGTTTTCCCGGCGGGCCCTGCGTCACGCGTTTGCGCTGGCCGGGGGGTATGACGCCGAGGTCGTTGTCATGTCCGTGCGGCCGCCGAGCCTCCCGCCCTCACTGTGGTTCGAACAGGAATCAGCCGTACCGGTCGAAGGGCCATATTCGCGCGATCAGGCGGAGATCTCGCTCAGGGCTTTCGTTGAATCCGCAACGGGATCGACACCGGGCCGTGTCCTGGTCGCCGACGGCCAGATTGTCCCGGAGATTCTTCGCGTCGCGCGCGAATTGCCAGCCGATCTGATCGTGATCGGCACACACGGGCTGGGCGGCTTCGAGCGCCTGCTCCTCGGTTCCATCACCGAAAAGGTGCTGCGCAAAGCCGAGTGTCCTGTGATGACTATCCCGCGCCTCGCACCCGAGACGGCCGAGCCGCCCGCCGTCGTCTTCAAGACGATCGTCTGCGGGATGGATCGCTCGGCCGCCTCGAAGCACGCGCTGAATCATGCGCTCTCCCTCGCGCAGCAGGCGGGCGGACGGCTGATCGTCGTTCACGCTCTCGAAGACGTTTCAGAGGAGGAGCCGAGCCTGGCCGCCCACCTGAACATCCCTGAATGCTGGCGCGCCGTCGAGCCCGAGATCCGCGCGGCCTACGAAGCGCTTGTGCCCGCGGAGGCTCGTGAGTGGTGCAAGATTGACGTGCGGATCCCTTTCGGGAAGGCCTACTCGACGATCCTCGACATCGCCAGACAGGACGGTGCCGATCTCATCGTTCTCGGTACCGCCGGGTGGAGCAGTCCCTTCGGGGCGACTACGCAGCACGTGCTCCGCGCGGCGGAGTGCCCGGTGCTGGTCGTGCCCTCGGTGACACGCACGTCGTAGGTGCACAGGCGGTCGACTCGCGATCGGATTCATGCGCGCAGCCGTCCTTGATACCCTGACGAAATGTCGCAGGCCCCGCCGCCAATTCGGCCCGTCACGCGCGTACCGCCCGAGCGATTCCAGCTGCCGGTCGACCGGATGCGGGAGGGGTACTACTCCGACAAGTACTTCGTTCACACGCGCGACGTGCTTGCGCACGCTGGACGAAATCCGCGCGTGACGATGCAGGTTTTTCAGAAGCAGCCCGCGTGGCTCGGGGGCGTGGACGAGGCCATCGCGGTGCTCAAGACCTGTCTGACGGCAGGCTATTCGTGGCCCGATCTCGAGGTGCTGGCCCTGCGCGACGGCGACCAGGTGGCACCGCGCGAGACCGTGATGTTCATTACCGGTCCGTATGTGGCGTTCGCCCACGTCGAGACCGTGTATCTCGGCGTGCTCGCCCGGCGGACCCGCGTGGCCACCAACACCCGCCTGGTCGTCGAGGCCGCGTGGCCCAAGCCCGTGATGTTCTTTCCCGCACGCTTCGACCATTGGCTGGTGCAGACGGGCGACGGGTACGCCGCCCACATCGCGGGCGCGATCGGCGTGTCGACCGACGCGCAGGCGTCGTGGTGGGGATCTCGCGGGATCGGGACGGTGCCGCACTCGCTGATCGCGGCGTTCAATGGGGACACGGTCGAAGCGGCCCGTGCGTTCGCCGACCTCATGCCGCCCGACGTCAACGTCATCACGCTCGTCGATTTCGACAACGATTGCGTGGGAACGTCGCTCGCCGTCGCGCGCGCGCTCGGGCCAAGACTCTTCGGGGTGAGGCTGGACACGTCCGAATCGATGGTCGATCGCTCGATCGTGCCGCAGATTGGAGATTTCGATCCTCGAGGTGTCAATGCACGGCTTGTACGGAACGTACGCGCGGCCCTCGATCGAGAGGGCTTCGGGTCCGTGCGAATCACCGTCTCCGGCGGCTTCGACCCGGATAAAATCCGACGCTTCGAGAGCGAAGGCGTGCCGGTCGACTCCTATGGCGTGGGCTCATCCCTGTTTGCCGGCCGATTCGATTTCACCGCCGACATCGTCCTCGTGGACGGCGCACATGTCGCGAAGCAGGGCCGGTGGCATCGTCCCAATCCACGGCTCGAGCGCGTAGAGTAGGATGGACCTCCCTTCCCATGATCGATTTCGCCGACATTCTGGGCCTCGCCATCGCCATGCTCGGTGGAGCCGCGGTCGGAATCGAGCGCCAGTGGTCTGGGCATGCTGAGGGGCCAGAGGCCCGGTTCGCTGGCGTTCGCACGTTCACGATGCTCGGCGCGATCGCGGGGTTGAGCGGGTTGTTCTGGACAGCGGGCATGACGGTCGCGGCAGCCATTTTGCTGGCCGGGGCCGCCGGCATCGTGGTGGCGGGCTACGTCGCGGCGAGCGGGCGCGACGTCGACGGCACGACCGAGGTGGCCGCGCTCGTGGTCCTGGCCGCCGGCGTGCTGGCCGGCATCGGCGCGTTCCGGCTGTCGAGCGGCATCATCGCGCTGACGAGCCTGCTGCTCGTCGAAAAATCGCGCGTTCACGCGCTCGTCGAGCGCATCGACGATGTGGGTCTGCGCGCCGGAGTACGCTTTGCGGTGCTGGCGCTCGTCGTGCTGCCGCTGCTTCCCCAGGGGCCGTACGGACCGCTCGGTGGCATCCGGCCCCGCGAGTTGTGGATGCTCGTGCTCTTCTTCTCGGGCGTGAGCTTCCTCGGGCACGTCGCGCGTCGTCTGATAGGTCCCGGTCACGGGTACCTGGTGACAGGGCTCCTCGGCGGGCTCGTCTCGTCGACCAACGTGACGATCACGTTCGCTCGGTCGAGCCGGATTGATCCACCGTTGGCCCGGCAGCTGGCGTTGGGCGCGATGGCAGCAAATGCCGTGGTCTTCCCGCGCGTGATCATCGTGACGGCTGCGCTCAACGCTGCCGTCGTGCCGCCGCTCGCGCCGTTTTTGGTTCTGCCGGGCGTCGTGGCCGCCTCCATTGCGGCGTGGGGCGCCCGCAGGTCCGCGGAGACCGTCGGCGAGGGGCCGCCGCAGCAGAACCCTCTGCAGCTGGGCGCGGCGCTGCAGATGGCGTTGATGTTTCAGGCGGTCCTGATGATCGTGGAGTTCGCGCGTCGGAGCTGGGGGGAGTCCGGCGTCCTGACCACGGCGGCTGTGCTGGGGCTCACCGACGTCGATGCGCTCACGCTCTCGATGGCCCGTGGCCTCGCGCGGACCGATTCGGTGGAGTTGGCGGCGCTCGCGATCGCCGTTGGTGTTCTGTCGAACACCGTGGTCAAGTTCGTGATGGCAGTGGTGCTCGGAAACGAGCGGTTCCGGACGATCGCTGGCACCGGTCTGCTGCTCGTCGTCGTGGCCGCGGCCGTCAGCCTCGTCGTCCTTGCGACGTGATCTCGGCGACCGCGGCGGCACCGGTCATACGATGCGTCGGCGCGGCGCCACGAGCGGCTTGACGGGTCGCGCCCTACAATCCGCACGGGTCCAAAGCTCATGCATTCGAGGCAGAAGCTGAAGGAGGGATTTCGGAAGCTCGGCATCGCCCCCGGCGAGACGCTGATGGTCCATGCCTCGGTGAGGTCGGTCGGCGAGGTGGCGGGGGGGCCCGACCAGATCCACCTCGCGTTGAAGGACGCTCTGACCCCCGATGGAACGCTGATGATGTATGCGAGCTGTCCCGCGTATTACGACGAGGTCGGCCGGGGAAATCTCGCTCCGGAGCAGGAGCGCGAGATCCTCGAGAAGCTGCCGCCCTTCGATCCGTACACCGCGAGGGCCCAGCGCGACAACGGCACGCTCGTCGAATTCTTCCGCACGTATCCAGGCGCCACGGTCAACCCGCACGTTGCCCGCTTCGTCGTCTGGGGCCGCCATGCCGGCTTCCTCATCTCGAAACAGCCCTGGGATTACGCGTTCGGCTACGAATCCGCGCTCGATCGGTTCGTCGAGCTCGACGGCAGGATTCTCCTGCTCGGCTGCGATCACGACACCGTCACCTTCCTGCATTACGTGGAGCACATCGTTGACATCCCCGGCAAACGAGTGGCGAGGTTCAAAGTCCCCGTCGCCGACAACGGCCGTCGCGTCTGGCGGGACATGGAGGAATACGACTCGTCGGACGCCGGGGCTCACCCGAACTGGCCGGGGCGTTTCTTTGCGCTCCTCGTGGACGCCTACCTTGCCCGCACCAACAACCGCGGCGGATACGTGGGTAACGCGGAATGCGTCCTCCTGGACTCCCGCGGACTGCTCGTATTCGCGTCGAGCGTAATGGAGGCGGTTGCAGCGGACCCACGGGCTGCAAAAGACCTCCTTGATGGCTGAATCTATACCGGGGGTGAGAAGGGGCACGCAACAACGCGGTCGAAGGACGCGGCAACGGCGCCACTCTCCGCGCGATCAGAACGGCGGGCGCCAGGTGAAGAAGAGCACCGCGATGAGCCCCTGCAGGACGCTGAACGTCATGATCACCGGCGGCAGGTGCCGTTCGGGCACCGCGGCCGCGAGGGCGAAGAACAGCGGGAACAGCGTGGCCGTGAACCGGCCGACCGACATGAGCCCGCCAGATGCCCGCCGCGATCAATGGCAAAATCAGCCGCGGGGCGGCCTTCAAGAAAGCTCAGGCACTGGTGGCCGAAGGAAGACGCGCCTTATGAACCAAATGTCGATGTGCGGCGGTGTTCCGCGCAGCGTGCTCGTTTTAATCGCCGCCTCGATGACGGCGGTTGCCCAGAATCCCCGTGTGGAGTGGAATGCGCCGCAGGCGCCGTTCCGTGTGTTCGGCAACACCTACTACGTTGGTCCAAGGGGCGTGAGTTCCATTCTCATCACCTCCGGTTCCGGCCACGTCCTGATCGACGGCGCACTCCCGGAATCGGTACCGGGAATTGTCGCCAGCATCCAGCGCCTCGGGTTTCGCATCGAGGACGTCGACCTGATCCTCAACTCTCACGTGCACTACGACCATGCCGGGGGAATCGGCGAGCTGCTGCGGCTCAGCGGCGCCAGGGCCGCGGCGAGGGCAGCGAGCGCTCGGGTGCTCGAGCAGGGCCGGTCGGGACCTGACGATCCGCAATATGGCGTACTCCCCGACATCGCGCGTGTCGGGCAGGTGCAGGTGGTGTCCGACGGGCAAGCGGTTCGCGTCGGACCTCTCGAGCTGACCGCACACGCCACGGGCGGACACACGCCGGGAGGCACGAGCTGGACGTGGACGTCGTGCCAGGGGGGGCGTTGCCTCGACATGGTTTACGCTGACAGCCTGACGGTGATCTCCGCTGACGGCTTCGCCTTCACACGCAGCAGGGAATACCCGACAGCGCTCGCCGATTTCGAGAAGGGCTTCGCATTCCTGAGCGCAGCGCCCTGCGACATATTGCTCACGCCACATCCCGGGACGTCGGATCTGCTGGAGCGACTCGCAAAGCGCGAGAACGGCGAAACCGATGCCCTGATCGATACCGCAGCCTGCCGTCGCTACGCCGAACGGGGTCGAGCGAGCCTTCGCAAGCGCATCGAGGCGGAAGAGAAGAAGTAGGGCGCTACCGTTCGATTTCCCGGGACGGATCGGCCGGGCTCTTCGCGAGGAACGCCAGCACCGCGTCGTTGAACGCGACCGGGTTGTCGTACGACATCGGATGCGACGCGTTCGGGATCGTCACGAGCCTGCTGCCGGCGATACATTTCCCCACCTCCTCGTTGGTCCTCGAGAAGATCGGCGGCGTGCGCTCGCCCCGCACCACGAGCGTGGGGGCCTTGATGCCGCGAAGCATCTCGCACGTGACGTTCGGGGGCTGCCCGGCCAGCAGCAGCGGCAGCGTCCGCGCGTTGCCGAGCAGAAGCTCACGGAGCGGCGCGGGCATCCTGTCGAAATCCTCCGGGCGTCCACCCGTGACGAGGGCGGTCAAGTGCCGCGTGGCTCCCGCGTAGTCCCCAGCCTTGATCGCAGCAACCATGGGTTCGGCATCTTTGTTCCACTGCCCAAGAAACTGCTTGCCGTCGGCTGCTTCGGCGAGGACCGAAAACAGGCTTGGTTCAGCCAGCGTCAGGGTCCGTACCAGCCCCGGCTCCTTGATTGCGGCCATCGCGGCCACCAGGCCGCCGTACGACAGACCAACCAGATGAACAGGCCCGGCCTTCAGCCCTGAAACGAACGCCGCCAGATCGGCGGCGTGCGTCTCGGCGAAGTAGAGCTTCCCATCGTCGGGCCACGGTCCCGTGCCGTGGTACCGGTGGGAGTACGCGATGAAGCGGTACTCTCTCGCGAATGCCGCGCGCTGCGGCTCCCAGTAGCGCAGATCGCACGCGGCTCCATGAACGAATACGACCGGTGTGCCTCGCCCTTCTTCGAGGTACGAGAGGTCCACACCGTTGACGTGCAGCTGGCGGACCGGTGCACGGTCGCCGGTTTGCGCGATGGCGGCGATGCTCACCATCAGGACGAAAACGCTGGAAGTCACGGGGGTTCTGTCTCGTAGCATGGGCGTCTCGAGGGTCAGCGTGGGTCAGAACTTCGCGGGTGATCCCGTGCGCAGCTCTGGATGTTGCCGAGCGCGATTCGAAATGTACTCATTCAGAGGCGGAACCCAACGCGGTCCCAGGACATTATCCTGCACCCGTGGCCTCCTGCGCGAGTCGATCGCGGCCGATGCCGAGGCATCCGTCACCCGCGTGTCCACCGCGATCCAGTTCACCTCCCACGTCTTTCCCCCGTCGTCTGAGAACGCCTGCTCGAAGCGGCATGACGAGGGGGTGATGTCCGAGATGACGAACCGCACGTAGATCATCCGGCCGTTGAGGAATTCCTGACCGAAGAACGCGCCGCGTCCATTCCTGAACTCCCCGACGACCGGCGGGCTCAAGGTTCCGCCGGCGCTGTTGGAGAAGTTGAGGCTCCACTGCGTGGACTCCGGATTGTAAAGGCGCAGGCTCAAGCCTTCGATGCGGCCCGATAATCCCTTGACATCGAGCTCCACGAGGTTGGCCTTGCCGTCCCAGACCTTGCGGACGACGCTCGTTCCCTCGTACTCGACCCACGTCGAAGAGCCGGTCAAGGGCTTCAACCTGCGCGACAGCCTGGTGTTCCAAGTACCAATCTCGAAGTCGAAGTCGTGCCGTCCGTCCCGAGGCGCGACAGACTGGACCAGCACCGGGTCCGGCGGAACCGATCCTGACGGCGGGACCCCGTGGGACGACCATGGGAGGACAACTGCGCTGCAAATCAAGAGCCCAAGCGCTCGCATCCCGTGCTTATAATCCCCGAACTGGCATTGACGCCATCGCCATTTCAAGGCTTGTGACATGACCACTTTGCACGTCGACATCGACCGCTCGCTTGACGCTCCCATCCATCAGCAAATCTGTGACGGGTTGCGGCGTGCGATTCTGGACGGCCGGATCCGTCCAGGGCGACGGATCCCGTCGACCAGAACGCTGGCGGCCGATCTCGGCGTGTCGCGCTTCCCCGTGCTGGCTGCTTACGACCAACTGCTGCACGAGGGTTATCTGGTCGGCCGTGTCGGGTCTGGAACGTACGTCAGGGGAGAGCTCCCCGACGATCTCTTTCGGGCGCCGGTCCGCTCAGACGGCGGTACCGCCAACGCGGCCGGGCGGTCTCACGTCGCCTCGCTTTGCACGCGGGATGAAGGAGGCCTCGGGCCGTTTCGCATGAGTCTTCCTGCACTGGACGAGTTTCCCCACCGGCTGTGGGCCAGGCTCGTGGCGAGACATGCCCACGCCCTGCCACGCGACGACATGGCGTACGGCGATCCGGCAGGGGTGGCGTCGCTGCGCGTGGCGATTGCCGAACATCTGCGCGCCGCGCGCGGCGTCCGCTGCGAGGCGGCGGAGGTCCTCATCGTCCCGGGATCGCAGGCGGCGCTCCGGTTGGCTGGCGCGGTGCTGCTGGCCCGTGGCGATCGTGCCGCCCTCGAGGAACCGGGCTACCCGGGCGCGAGGGCCGCGCTCGGTGCCAGCGGCGCGGAGCTGGTTTCGGTGCCGGTGGACGAAGAAGGGCTGAGCGTACCCGCCCTGCGCAGTCATGGGGATCGCGTCCGCCTGGCGTACGTCACGCCGTCGCATCAGTACCCTCTCGGCATCCAGATGACGGCGGTCAGGCGGCTGGCGCTGCTCGAGTGGGCGTCCCGAGGCAACGCGTGGGTCCTCGAGGACGACTACGACAGCGAGTATCGCTACGTGAGCCGGCCCCTCGGTGCGCTCCAGGGAATGGATTCGCACGGACGGGTGATCTACATCGGTACGTTCAGCAAGGTGCTCTTTCCGGCCGTGCGCGTGGCGTACCTCGTCGTGCCCCCGTCGCTGTGGCAACGGTTCGTCGACGCGCGCGAAGCTTTCGATCTCTTCTCGCCGACGCTCTATCAGCTGGCGCTCGCCGATTTCGTCCAGAGTGGCCAGTTCGCGCGGCACCTCCGGCGCATGCGCCGCGTGTATCAGGGCCGGCGTGACGCCCTCGTGGCCGGTCTGGCTCGGCACTGCGGCGATTGGCTCATCGTTCACAACGCCGACGCGGGGCTCCATGTGTCGGCCCTGCTGGCGAGCGGGCTCACCGACCAGGACGTCGTCGCGCGCATTGCCCGGCGCGGCCTGACCGCAACGGCTCTGTCTTCCTGTTACGCGGGTCGAGCCCGGCGGAGCGGGCTCCTGCTCGGCTTCGGCGGTTCCGCGGAGCGACGCCTGCTCGATGCTACACGGGTCCTGGGCGAGGTGCTCCGGACGAGCGCGTTGGATGCCGGCCAGAAACAGCGTACGGTGTCGCCTGAGTCGACGCGTGGGCGACCGCGAAAGGCTGCAGTGGCTATTGCGAAGAGCGGGTGACGAGCGTGACCGAGTCGAGCGCAACCCCGAGGCGCCGCGCATCGTGCTCACCGGGTGTGAACGTATCGCTCAGGAGCTCGATTGTCGCCTCGGTGCCGCCGGGTCGGCAGGATTCCAACGAGAACGTTTGCGACCAGGTGCCCGAGATGGGGCCGCGAAACAGTTCACACCCGTTGATGAGGACACGCAGGTTCGCCTCTGGCCGGCCGGTCATCGACACGTCGATTTTCAACGCCACCGGCGGAGCCTGGGAATCGAGTGGCGTCACCAGCCGCGCGGTGCCGTCCGTCCAGTAGAACGGACGGGTGCCGCTGAACTCCCGCGGATACAAGCCCGACTGGCGCACGCCCCACATGTGCTTCGCCTGGCCCGAGATCAGATCGAGCTCCGGCGGGCGTCGCGTCTCGACGACGGCGCGGAGAACCGGACCGTCCGCGTCCTCGATCACGAACACGCGCACATCGTTGCGTCCGGGCCGAAATGCATCAAGCGGAACCAAGGCTGACCACATCGCGTCGCCCTTCGCGGTCAGCGTGGTCGCACGCACGCGGTTGTTTACGGCGACGGCGAGTGCCAGCCGTTCCGTCGTTCCCTCCACGCCGTAGGCCTGCCCCTCCAGCCGCGCCGGTACGAAATCGGCCGTCGGATCCATCGACGTGAACACAAACGCATCCTTCAGCACGACCGGGCCATCCCATCGCGCTCCGATGCGCAGTTCGGAAATGTCACGGCCGACGAGGTCCGGATGCGGGGCGCGAAGCGGCGCGTGGGGATCTCCGTCGCGAAACAAGGCCAGCTTCCGAGCGACCACCGTCCGGACTGCCGCAGGGAACGCCTCCGGATCCCTGACCACGTGGCGCTCGGCGCCGGCGAGCGCCGATTTTTCTGGACGCGGCGCCGTTGCCGCATCCAGAGCGGAGGTGCCCTGGGTGCTCCAGGGCAGCGTCCCACCCAGCACGCTCGCGATGGTCGGCGCGATGTCGACCGCCTCGACGTTGCGATCGCTGATGCTGCCGGCGCGCTGCCCCGGCGTCTTCACGAAAAGCGGCACGGCCATGATGTCGGCGGCCGTGTCTGCGGTCACCCCCTTGAAGGGACGATCGGGCTGAAAGCTGGCACCATGGTCGGACGTCACGATGACGAGCGCCCGATCGAAGACATCTGCCGATTTCAGGCGTGCGAGAATGCGCCCGAGCAGCGCGTCCACGTACCCGAGCTGGACGAGGTGTGCCTGATAGTTCTGACCGACGATCCATTCGTCGTTTCCCCACCGGTAGCCACCGGGCGCCAGGCCGGGCAGCGCCGTTCCCTTGCCGAAGGCCTGGCCGGTGCGTGCATAGATGTAGGGTTCGTGAGGCAGGAGCGCGTGCAGAAAGTGGAAGGTCGGACGATCGCCGCCCCCCTCTATCGCGTCGATGAATCGCCTGGGTCCTTCCCGCCGATCGAGGTCCCGTTGCTCGACCCAGCGCCTGTGCCACGGCTGGTCCGCCGCGAAGTTCTTCCAGTTCTGGTCGACGGGCGGCAGCGCCGCCTCGAGCTCGCGCGGAGCGAGCACGTGAAGGTACACGATCGTGACGTCGATCCCGAGTGCCCACAGCCGCGTTGCCAACCCCTCACGCTCCTGCGGACAAACGGACGCCGGACACAGGCTCGTGATCGGCTCGACGACGTTCATCCGGTACGAGCCGGAGAGGTAGGTAAACAGGTTGTTCGGGTCCGCAGCCGCCATCCGACGGGTGTTCCGGCGCGGGTGGATTCCGGTGACGATCGGGGGGAGCGCCGACCCCGTGCTCGCAGCGACCGCCGTCGCATTCCGGAACCACGTCGCCTCGTCTGCGAGGCCCGCGAACGCCGGATACAACTCCCGGTCGATCAGGCCGTCCGCATCGAGGAGCGATGCCAGCGGCAGCTGGTCGAACACGATCAGGACGATCGGCGGTGTCGCGTTCAGCGTCGCCGGCGGGTATCGCAGAGACTCCTCATGGGGAAAGGCGAAGACACGGATGGAGGGCCGCGCGAGAAACAGGATCGGCACCGCGAGAACGGCCGGCCCGAGCAGCGCGACATAGGTTCGCGCCGCGGAGACGCGCAGGTAGGCAATCAGCGCTCCGATGCCTGCCATGGCGGCGCCTGCAAACGCCGGACGCGCTCGATCCACCCCGAGTTGTTCCAGCGCCTGAAGCGCCAGCGCGGCGCAAAGCAGGCCGACTGCCAGGGCCAATACTGCATGGCCGGCTGTTTTCGACATCCGGTCGGCGATCCAGACGAGCGCGATGATTCCCGCAGGCAGCACGACCGAGAAGACCGCCACGAACAGCCACAGGTCTACCGGCGATGCGCGGCGCGCAACGAAGAACTCGGGGCTGCCGGCCAGGACCTCGTAGAGGGGATGCGCGACCGCGAGATTGAAGAGCGCAAGGATACCAAGGCCGTGCACCACGAATGGAGCGCGCAAACGTGACATCACCGTCGCCATTTGGCGTACCTATCGCTGCACACGCGCGTGAACAGGGTCACCTTTCTCTTGTTCGGAGACGTCGCGGGTCGTGGAGGGAAGTGTAGCGCGGGCGCGGTCGGTGATGGAAGGAAGTGCAACGGCGACACGCGAATCCAGCTCGACAGCGGTCTCACGCCTGCCTCAGCGCCCCCATCGGATCCGATCGTGACGCCCGGACCGCCGGCACCAGACACGCGATCATCGTGACAGACAGCAGCAGGAGCGTGACGCCGAGATAGATCGCCGGATCGAGTGCCTCAGTCTCGTAGAGAAAGCTCGACATCGTCCGGCTCAGACCGGCCGATCCGAGAAGACCGAGCACCAGGCCCGCAATCGCGGATGCGAGGCCGCCCCCGAGCACCAGCTGTCGCACCTGGCTGGCATCGGCGCCGAGCGCCATCCGGATGCCAATCTCCTGAGTCCGCGCCGATACCGACTGGTGCATCACGCTGTACGCGCCGATCATCGACAGCAGCAGCGCGACGGCTGCCAGCGCGACGATCAACAGCGCCTGGAGCTTTCTGAGCGCAACGGTGCGGCCCAGGCGCTGTTCGACGGTGGTGATACCGTAGGGCGGTACCGATGGGTCGAGCGCGAGCATCTGGGTCCGGATCGCCTCGCGCAGACCTGCTGGGTCGTTCATGGTCCGGACCGCCAGGTCCATCTGACTGTTGATGCCCGGCTGGAACATGTAAGGAATCGCCGGCTCGTCGAGGCGTTGACGGCGCATGTCGGCGACGACGCCGACGACGGTCTTCCACGGACCGTTGGCACCAGGGTCGAGCCCGTACTTCAGCCGCTTGCCGACCGGATCCTCTCCCGGCCAGAACCGCCGCGCCATCTCCTCGTTGATGACGATCACCGGCGGCGCGCCCTCGGCCAAATCGGATTCCTTCAGCAGCCGGCCGCGCACGAGCGGGATCCGCATCGCCTCGAAGTACCCCGGGAGCACTTGGTCTTCGGTGAGCGGTGGCGCCGGATCGTCGGGGCGCTGAGGAGGACGGCCTTCGAGGGCAACGCGGTAATCAGGCTGGCGATGGATGAAGAAGTCGCTGATCGCGCCTACGGCCGCGACCCCCGGCAGCGCGCGGATGCGCCGGGCCGCCTCCAGGTAATACGTTCGCACTTTTGGCCCCGAATCGTACGTGCCGGGGAGATCCACCTGCAGGAGCAGCACGTTGGTCGAATCAAATCCGCGGTCGGCCGCGCGAACCTTCAGGAAGCTGCGCGTCAGCAGGCCGGCGCCTGACAGCAGCATCACGGCGAGCGCGATTTCGGCGACGACGAGCGCCTGATGCAGCCGCCGGCTGTTCCGTCCACCGAGCGAGCGCGGCCCGTCCTCGCGCAGGCTGTCGGCCGGCTTCGTGATCGACAGCTGCAGCGCGGGCAGCGTGCCCGCCAGCAACCCGCTTCCGAGCCCTGCTGCGAGGAGGAACAACAGCACCCCCGCGTCCAGTTCGACCGTCTCGATGCGCGGCAAAGCTCCCACCGCCAGGGTCCTCAGGGCCACGCTCCCGGCCCAGGCAAACAGCAGCCCGACCAGCAGAGAGAGGAGTGACAAAACGAGGGACTCGGTGAGCGCATGACGCACCAGCCGAGCCCGGGTCGCGCCGAGCGCGGCCCTCACCGAAAACTCGCCACGCCGGCCCATGGCGCGCGCGAGCACCAGATTGGCCACGGTCGCGCACGCGATGAGCAGGACGAATCCCACCGATCCGAACAGCAGCCACAGCGATCGCTCGGTGGTGAGGCCGATCACCCGGTCCGTGAGCGGATCGGTCAGCACGCCGAAGCTCGCATTCGAGGCCGGATATTCCTGGCGTAGTTGCGCGGCAATCGCGTCCATCTCGTCGCGGGCCAGCGCGATCGTGGCCCCGGGCGCCAGCCGTCCGAGCACGACCAGCGAGTCCCGGCCCCGGCTCCTTTCGTCCTGCCACTGCGGACCGTCGAAGAACAGCGGCTGCCAGAGCTGCACGTCGGCCGTCGGCAACTCGAACTCTGGCGGCATGACGCCGACGATCTCGTGGTTCTGGTCGTTCAATTGGATCGTCTTCCCGATGACATCGCGCGCGCCGCCAAAGCGCTGACGCCAGAGGCCGTGGCCGATGACGACCGTCCGCGCTGTGGCGGTGTAATCGCCGTCCGCGAGCGTGCGTCCGAGCAGCGGAGCTGTGCCGAGGAGCTGGAAGAATCCTGGACCGACCAGCCCAATGTGAATGCGCTCCGCCCCTGGTCCGCCTGTGAGCGTGCCGCGCGTGAACTCGGGACGGTAATAGGCCGTCATCTGCTCGAACGTTCGGGTGCGATTCTTCCAGTCGCGGAAGTTGAGGTGCGACGAGCCATCAGGCAGGTTCTGACGGATGTTCTTCGTCCACATGACCGCGATGCGGTCGGCATCGTAGTAGGGCAGCTCGCGCAGAACCACGGCCTGGAGGACGCTGAAGATCGCAGTGTTCGCCCCGACGCCCAGCCCGAGGGTCAGCACCGCGACGGCAGCATATGAGGGGTTCTTCGCCAGGGATCGAAAGGCGTAGCGCAGGTCCTGATGGAAGGCTGCCATCTGCAAACCCCCTCGTCAGCGGCGGAATGAACCGTCGTGGATGCCGTGGGCTTAGACGAACGGGAAGGCGGGAAGGTTTGCGGACATGTGCGGCCGCGACATTGCAGTAAGCTCGGGGCCCGACGGAACTTCAGACCATGGATGTGAGAGACGCGGAGCCTGCCGACATCGATGCGCTGGCTCGAGTGTGGCACGACGGCTGGCACGACGCGCACGCGCAGATCGTGCCGCCGGAGCTCACGCGGTTGCGCACCCTGGAGAATTTCCGGCAGAGGCTCGAGAACGCGCTCCCGGGCGTCCGGGTTGGACGTCCGTCTGGCGCCCCTGTCGGCTTCTCCCTGGTCAAGGAAAATGAGCTTTATCAACTGTACGTACCTTCACGAGGTTCCGGTGTCGCGGCCGACGCCGAGGCCCGGTTGGCCGAGCGCGGCTTCACAACGGCCTGGCTGGCATGCGCGATTGAGGCAAATGTACGGGCCGCGAGATTCTGATTTGAAGGAGAGCCTCCGTTTGGGCAACGATCGACCGGACTATGACCCGTGTCGATTCGATTGTGCTGAACCTGACGGAGCTCTTCTGTCGCAAGCTGCAGCTGCTGACCGGCAGGACGAACGTCTGGCTCGCCGTCCACCTCACGAACCTCAGCATCGTCGTGTACTTCGTGTGGGCCGGTTTGTACTCCTGGAGCCTGGGCCGCATCGAACGCGCGTTGTTCGTGTTGTTCTGCGGCGGACTGCTGTGGGTCCTGATGCAGACGGTGTTCTCCGTCCCTATCGAGGCGTACGAGACCGCAGCGTTCGAGCGGGTCGCCAAGGGCTACAGGAACCCGAGGCGCGTCCGGGATGCCAGCCTGCGTATCTCGTTTCTGACCCTGTCGCTCCTGCTGGGTTATCCCGTCTTCTTCGCCTACTCCAACCTCAGGATCGAGGTCGTCCTCCTGAGCTATGCGCTGATCGTCCTGACGACGGCGGTGTTGTATTTGCTCGCCTGCGATCCGCTGCCTCCGTGCCCGGGGAGACTGTGGCAGTGGCTTCGGGGGGCGGCTCCATCGACCGTGCCGGCGTCAGGATCCAAGGCACCAGTCCCGGAGCGCTCGCGCGCTGTCCATCGCGGCTGAGACGCGGACTTTCTGCCGGCTTTCGCCGGAGCTCAGCGTAATGTCGGATCACCAGCCGCGTGCGCCAGGCCCCGAGCTCCAAGGGACCAGCATCGCCAGAGATTCCCGGCAGCGACTTCGATGCGCGCCCGGGCTGCCTGTCGCTCGCCAAACCAGGGTGAACCGCCCGGAACAAGCCGTAGATTCGCTACGTCTAAGGCTGTAGAATCTCTACCTCTATGGCCAAACCCTCCGACGACGGGCGCCTGGAGTTGCTCCAGGGCACGCTCGACATGCTCATCCTTCGAACTCTTCAGTGGGGGCCGCGGCACGGCCACGGCATCGGCCAGACCATCCGGGCGCATTCCGACAACCTGTTGAGGGTCGAGACCGGGTCGCTCTATCCCGCACTGCACCGTCTGGAGAAGCGCGGATGGCTCGAGTCTGAATGGGGCGTCAGCGAAGCGAACCAGCGGGCGAAGTACTACCGGCTGACGGCGGCGGGCAAGGCACAGTTGGTACGCGAGCGCGATCGCTGGTCGCAGCTCGTGGTGGCGATCGGGCGCATCATGAACCCCGCGCCGTCGCCGAAGGAGTAGGTGAATGCACGTAATACAGGCGCTCCGATCAGAGTAGGAGATGACCATGGCTCAGTCCGCCGAACCGGCGCTCCGGAAGCCCCTGCGGCTGTGGCCCGGCGTACTCGCCGCGGCGCTGCTCGTGCTCGTCAAGTTCGTGGTCCCACTCGTCGTGCCCGGGACAGGTGGCGTGGCGATGCTCGGCGGGCTCGCCGGCGCATTGGCGGTGCTCGTGTGGTGGCTGTTCTTCAGCCGGGCGCCCTGGCCCGAGCGCGTCGGCGCCATCGTGCTGATGGCGGTCGCCTCGTTTGCGACATGGCCGATCCTGCACGAATCGATCAGGAACGGGATGATGGGCATGATGTTCGGTGTCTACGTCATTCCCATTCTGGGCCTGGCCCTCGTCGTCTGGGCGGTGGCCAGCCGTCGTCTCACCGGCGGACCCCGGCGCGCGTCGATGCTCGCCGCCGCGCTGCTCGCATGCGGAGTGTTCGCGCTCCTCCGGACCGACGGCATGACGGGTGATGCCGATTCGGAGTTCGAATGGCGATGGACGCCCACTGCCGAGCAACGGCTGCTGGCCCAGGCCAGGCTGGAGCCCGTGCTGCTCCCGTCCGCTCCAGCGGCTGAGGAGACACCCGCCCCGCAAGGCTCCGGCCAGGCAGGCGAGTCGCCGTCGGTCCCCGCGTCGCCTCCGGCGGTCGCAACGACGCTCGAGAAGGCAGTGCCGGCTCCAGCGGTCGAGCGGCCCACCGAGTCGCCTGCCGATCCGACCGGCGTTAGAGCACCCGCGGAGTGGCCCGGGTTCCGTGGACCGCGGCGCGACGGCATCATTCGTGGCGTGCGGGTCGAGACCGATTGGTCCACATCGCCGCCAGCGGAATTGTGGCGTGCGCCGATCGGCCCCGGCTGGTCGTCCTTCGCGGTCAGCGGCGATTTCGTCTTCACGCAGGAGCAGCGCGGTGACGAAGAGGTCGTCTCCTGCTATCGACTGAGCACGGGCAAGCCGGTGTGGCGACACAGCGACCCCGTCAGGTTCTGGGAGTCCAACGGCGGCGCCGGCCCGCGCGCGACCCCGACCGTGCACGGCGGTCGGGTCTACACACTGGGTGCGACCGGAATCGTCAACGCGCTGGACGCGCGTAGCGGCTCCGTCGCGTGGTCGCGAAACGCGGCGGCGGACACGGGCGCCGAGCTCCCCGGCTGGGGCTTTTCGGGTTCGCCGCTGATGGTGGACGACAGCGTCTTCGTTGCCGCCTCCGGCCGGCTTGCCGCCTACGATGCAGCCACCGGTAACCCGCGCTGGACCCGACCGACCGTCGGGGGCGGTTACAGCTCGCCACATCTGGCAACCCTCGATGGCGTTGCTCAGATCGTCCTGTCGAGCGGAGGGGGGGTGACCAGCGTGTCGCCGGCGGACGGGAGCGTGCTCTGGGAGTACAAGTGGCAGCCGGGCGCGAGCATCGTGCAGCCGGCCCTGATCGACAACGGCGATGTCCTGATCAGCGGCGCCGATCCGATGGGCGGGACCGGCATGCGCCGGCTCGCGGTCGTGCACACCGACGGATGGAAGGTGGACGAACGTTGGACCTCGCGCGGCCTGAAACCCTATTTCAACGACTTCGTCGTGCACGAGGGACACGTCTTCGGCTTCGACGGCAGCATCCTCTCCTGCATCGATCTCGAGAACGGCGAGCGCAATTGGAAGGGCGGCCGCTACGGTCACGGCCAGATGGTGCTGTTAGCCGATCAGGACGTGCTGCTGGTGCTGTCGGAGGAAGGTGAGGTGGCGCTTGTCAGCGCGACTCCCGACAAGTTCACCGAGCTGGCGCGGTTCAAGGCCATGGAGGGGAAGACCTGGAATCACCCCGTGCTCGTCGGCAACATCCTGCTGGTTCGCAACGGCGAGGAGATGGCCGCGTACCGGCTGCCGGTCGCCGGCCGATGACGGGGCCGGGTTCGCGGCCTGGCCCATCAAGGCGCCACTGATTCGCGTCCCGGCCGATTCAAGAGCGCGCGGGCACGCCCGTCACCACAGGTTTGCGCCGACAGGCAAAAATCGCAGCCGCCACGGCAAGGCCGATCGCAAAGGCGATCCATTCCGCCGCCGTGACGCTCGTCAGCATCCAGCCGATCATCAGGCACGCGAGCGCGATCACGACGGCAGGCGCCGGAATCCTGAACGGGGTGCCGCCGGCGCGCACGTCGCGGCGGCGAAGCTGCCAGGTCGCGAGACAGCACGTCCCGTACAGCACGAGTGTCGAGATGTTCGCGAGAATCGCCAGGCGCTCGAATGTGCTCGTGATCGCCAGCGTGAGGACGATGGCGCACTGCAGGAGGATCGCGGCGACCGGTGATCGATGCACCGGATGCAGGCGGGCCAGCGCCGAGGGCAGGAAACCGTCCCGCGCGAAGGCGAACAGCGTGCGCGGGGTCGCCAGGATCATCGCGCCCGCATGGCCGAGCATGGACACGACGGCGCCAACAAGCAGCAGGCTTCTCGCCCACCCCCCGAGCGCCTCGTTGGCCGCCTCGGCGAGCGGCGCGGCCGTCGAGGTCGCCAGGTCCGCCCCGAGCACGCCCTGCGCCACGAACTGCAAGCCGGCGTACAACACGGTAATGCCCGCCATGGCCAGGAAGATGGCCCGCGGCACGGTGCGGGCTGCGTCCTTCACTTCGCCGCTGGGCACGAGCGCCGCTTCGATCCCCGCGAACGCGAAGATCAGCAGGATGCTGCTCCGGGCGAGCGTCGGCAGATCCGGCGGCTCCTCGATCGCGAGGTTCTCGGGCACAATCGCGAAGCTGCCCGCCGTGATGAGCAAAAGCAACGGCAGGATCTTGGCGATGGTCAGCGTGGTGTTGAGGCGCGCCCCGCGCTCGACTCCGAGGATGTTCACCGCCGCGAACGCTGCGTAGATGGTGACGAGCACGGCGGCTGATGCCTGGCGCGACGCGAGCACCGGCAGGAGCGCGCCCAGATTCGCCACGAGCACGGTCGCCACGGCCGCCATCACGAATGTCATCAGCATCCAGAGCAGGAACCCGGCGAGAAACCCCACGAACGGCCCGAATGCGACCTCGACATAGGCGTACGGGCCGCCGGTCAATGACACACGGCTCCCCGCTTCCGCGATGCAGATCACGATGAGGCCCATGGCAACCGCGCAGAGGAGGTAGGCCAGTGGCGCGGTCGCCCCGAGCGTTGCCGCCATGTCGGCCGGCAGCCTGAAGATGCCGGCGCCAATCGTGATGTTGACGATGCTGGCGGCCAGCGCGAAGGTGCCGATGGAACGCAGAAGGCCCGATTCGGGTGACGCGCTGCGGTCAGGGCCGGTCAAGTGACGGGACACTAACACAAGAGGGTGGTCGAGCGCACGCCTCCGGCCTGCTACCGAACACGTGGATCCACGAGTGCGTCACGGATCTGACAGCACGTCCACGGGATCGACGCGGGTCGCGCGTCGTGCCGGGGCGAGGCACGCGAGGAGGGCGACGCACCCCGTTGCGACGGCCACGCCGCCAAGAATGAACGGGTCCGTCGGCTGGACGCCGAAGACGTGCCCCTCGAGCGCTCGCCCCATGGCGAGTGCACCCGCCAGGCCTACTATCAGGCCGGCGCCGATCAGCACCGTGCCCTCTCTGAGCACCAGCCGGAAGACGCCCCGCGCCGTGCTCCCGAGCGCCATCCGGATCCCGAACTCGCGCGTGCGGCGGGCAACCACGTTCGCGAGCACACCGTAAATGCCGAGCAGCGAAAGAAAGAGTGCAACCAGCGCGAACATGGATGCCAGTGTCATGGCAAGGGTTTGCGAGACGAGCGATCTCGTGGTGCGCTCGCTCATCGTCTGGATGTCCGAGAGCGGCAGATCCGGATCGATTTCGGCCAGCGCCGCACGCACGGCGCGCATCAGCGCCGCGGGATCGCCCGCTGTCTTCGCTGCAATCCATCGCAGCCGCCGCAGGGGCGGCGCCTGCGTGTGCGGAAAGTAGACTGTGCCAATCGAGCCGGTCTTTGCGGCCAGGCTTTCGAAGCGTACTTCTCGAACCACTCCAACGACGGTGAACGGCCCCGAGTCCCCACGATACAACGTCTTGCCGATCGGATCCTCGCCAGACCACAGGCGGGTGGCGAGATGGTCGTCGACAATCGCCACGGGCAGAGTGTCATCGCGGTCGCTGTCGGCGAAGTACCGGCCACGAACGAGTGGTGTCCCCATGGCTTCGAAGTAGCCCGCCGTGACGGCGACCACGGATGGAACCACTGCGGCCTCGCCTCCCTCAGACGTTCGTGTTGCCGAAACCGCCATCGGGCTCGCGAACCCACTCAATGCAATATTCGATGTGATGCCAGCGGCCTCGACACCCGGAATCATCCGCACGCGATCGAGGAGGCGGGTCGACAGTCCGACCACGGCCTGCGAATCCGGATATCGCGATGGCGGCGGAAAGATCGTGGCTGTCGTCACGCGTTCGCGGCTGAACCCGGCATCGATTTCGAGGAGATGCCGAAAGCTCGTGAAGAGCAATGTCGCGGCAATCAGCAAGACGACGGACAATGCGACCTGCGAGACGACGAGCCCGTGCCGGACGAGACGCGTGGCCCGCCCGCCCGTCGCCGTGCGGCTGCCGTCGCCGAGCGCGTGATTGATCGTATCACCGCGCGTCGTCATGGCCGGCACCAGTCCGATCAGCAGACCGACGAACGCCGAGGCCGTGGCGATGAGCCCGATCACCGTGGCGTCGATACGGATCTGTGCCGCGTTGGGCAGGTCGTCGAGCCCGCTGAATGCGAGCGCCCGGAGGATCCCGCCGCCCAGCGTCACGCCGGCCACGCCGCCAATCGCGGCGGGCACCAGGGCCTCGACGATCAGTTGCCGCGTGAGCTGAAATCGGTCGGCGCCGAGCGCGATGCGCGTCGCCAGCTCGCGGGCCCGTGTGCTCGCACGCGCGAGCGACAGATTCGCAATGTTGAGGGCACCGATCAGCAGAACGCAGGCGGCGCCGCCCCAGAGCAGATACAGCGTTCGCCGGATACCTCCCGTCAGCGCCGCTTGCAGCGGCGTCACCGCGGTGTACATGCCGAGCTCCGCGAACCTGAATTGCGGGAACCTCTTGACGTTCGTCGCGTGCAGCGCGTCGATCTGCGCCTGGACCTGGTCGATCGTCGCGCCGGGGCCGAGACGCCCGATGTGAAAGAACCCGTAGCGTGTGCGGGCGCTGTCCGACTTCTGCGCGGACGTGAAGGCCAACGGGATCCAGAACTGCGCCTCCCGCCCGGACGTTCGGGCATGCCCATCGTAACCCTGGTCGAAAAACGAGAATCCGCGCGGCATCACACCGACGATGCTATAGCGCTGCCCGGTCCAGCCCAGTCGCAACGTCTGACCGACGACGGCCGGATCGCCGCCGTACAGCCGATGCCAGAGTCCGTCGCTCAGAATGACCTTGTGATCGGCTCCAGGCTGACCCTCCTCGTCCGTGAACGTCCGGCCCAGCGCGGGCGGGACGCGCAGCACGCGAAACAGCGACGGCGTTGCCCTCATGCCACGGAGTTCTTCGGGAAGGCCATCGATGTTGATGGTGTCGAACCAGTACGTGAACAGCGCCTGCTCCTCGAGCGCGGTCACCGCGTCGAGCCGGTCGAAATAGGAGGGCACGTCGTTCGACAGGATGTCGTGAGGGGTGATCGTCGGGTACACGTCTCCGATGCCGACGATGCGATCCGGTTCGGGCACGGGCAAGGGCCGCAATAGCACCGCGTGCACGACGGTGAAGACCGCAGCGTTGGCGCCAAGGCAGATGGCGAGCGTCAGGATGATCGCAGCGCTGAAGCCGCGGTTCTTGACGAGCACCCGGAGGCCCGAGTGCAGATCGCGGACGAATCCCGTGGTCAGCGTCTCGCGAATCGCCGTCACGACGGCGTGCCCTGTTCGGCTCGCGAGCGGTCCGCGATCCGCACTCGCCATCCGGAGCAGCAGGGGTTCGGCGTCCAGCAGTTCTCCACCGAGCGCGTGCCAATCGGGCACCTGGTGCTGAAGCTCACGCCAGGCCTCCTCGTCCGAGAGGCCGTCGGCGCGAAGCCCGTCGTAGAGGTCCTCGAGCTGGGCGGCCCATTCCTCGACGATCTTGCGCTCGCGATCTGCCGGGAGCGCGAGGCGCGCCACGTGCTGTTGCACGAATGCCCTGAAATCACGCATGACTCAATCCCGCCGCCTGTTGCACGGCGTGTATGAACGAGCTCCAGCTCTTGCGCCGTTCGGCGAGAACCGTACGCCCGACGGAGGTCAGGCTGTAATAACGCCGCCGGCGCTGGCCGGCCTTCTCGATCCATCGTCCCGCGATGAGGCCACGCCGTTCGAGGCGATAGAGGACCGGGTAGAGCGAGGCCGCATGGAAGGACACGGCCCCCGCCGAGCGCGCCGCGATTCGCTGCGCGATCTCGTAGCCGTGGCTGCGGCCACGTTCGAGCTGCGCGAGCACCAGGAGCTCGGCGGTGCCCTTCTTCAGCGCCGCCTCGCCATAGCTGAGTCCCATATGTGGTGATCATATATAAGTGCTCGTGCGACCGCAACGGGCCGCGATCGTCCTCAACGAGTTCCCGCGCCGGTGGCCTCGACCAGCGGGATCGCGCTCGGCCGATCGCGGCCCAGCGTCGCGATCACCCCGCCGGCGATCCGTTCGGCGACCGAGATCGGTGCGTCGGAGCGGCCCGCCACGCCGGCGTCGAATCGCCCGACCCAGACATGGCAGAGGCTGCGCGCATCGATCAGCTTCGACGTGACACGCAGCCGATCGCCCGCCGTCCTCACGGCCGCCGCCAGGAAGAAATCCACCGGACCCCCTGCGTCGAACGCTCCGCCCGCATCGAACAGCGCTGTGGAGACCATCACCGCCACTTCGGACGGTACCGCGCCGGTCAGCTGTAAGAGGATCTCTTCCCCGAGCGCTTCGGTCCCTGCGACGGCCGCGGGTTCACCATCGTCCAGCGGCCGCACCGGCAGGACCAGGATGCGCCTGCGGCGGGGCGTTGGCAGCTCGTGAGGAGGCACGACGGCCACCGGAGCAATGAAGCGGAAGCCGCGCTTCACGAGCGTCTCAACGTAGTCGGGGGCCGAGCGGCTGTCGCCCAGGGCGGCCCTGATCTGCTTCATGCAGGAATTCAGCCCATGGTCGAAGTGGACGAACGTGCCGTCGGGCCAGATGACGCGTTGAAGCTCCTGCCGGCTCACCAGCTCGCCGTGCCGCCTGAGAAGGTGCTCGAGGGCTCGCGCGGGCTGGAGACGCAGCCGCACACGGCGCGCCGTCTTCCGGAGCTCCCCTGTGGCACTGTCGAACTCGAACACACCGAAGCGATAGACCGCCATCCTGAATCCTCCGCAGCCAGCGCGGCGATCGTCCGCCGCGGGAATGTTCAGGATGCGCAGCAGAAAGGCGGAAGTCCTCAGGGTCTCGAGAAGAAACCCATAAGTTTCGGCGAAGATTCAGCGGGCGTCGCGGTCGAGCTCCGACAACCAGTTGAGGACCAGGTTCATCCGCGTCAGCGGAACCGTCCCGGCCGTCCGCCTCAGCCACACGACCTGGTCGCCCGACCGCTTGAACAGGACGATGTCGGGGTGCGTGAAGACGGCGATTGGATCGGAGGCGACGAGCTGGCCATCGTGCCGCTCCAGATCTGCGCGCATGATCTGGGAGTCTCGGAGGAAGAAGAGCTGGCGCCCGTCGCGAGACCATGCTGGCCACGTTCCGCCGCCAACGGACACCTGGACACGCGCGCCTGTCTGGATGCTGGCCACCTCGACCTCGAACATGCCGGACGCGCTGGACTCGTACGCGACGTACTTCCCATCGGGCGAGACCGCGGGCAGCAGTTCCACTCCCGGGGTCGCGATGACGGGACGCCGGTGCCCCGTCGTGCGATCCCAGAGCCAGACGTCGCCGGACGTTTCCGGATGACTTTCCGTATACGCCAGCCACCGCCCGTCGGCCGACCAGGAGCCCGGCGCGGTCGAGAACGGCGTCTCGAACAACGCCTTGGGCGCCTCGCCCGAGTCGACTGCCACGGTGTAGATGCTCGCCACCCCGGTCCGGTTCCAGGAGAACGCGATGGTCCGGCAGTCGGGCGACCAGACCGGTTCGAACGCAGACCCTTCACTGGTGATCCGCGTCATGGCGGCACGTGCCAGATGCCCGGTCCACAAATCGGTCTTGCCGCGTGCGAATACGGTGGCTGCCAGGCGGTCGCCGCACACAGCGACATACCGGAACGCGCGGGGTGGAACGGGGAGGTCGGCTGCGCGGCCATCGCGGTTCACGCGCGCGAGCGTGCGCTGCGAACGCTCCGGTGCGTCGGGAAGGTAGAGAAGCGATCCTCGCGGGGAGGTCGCGAACTGCGCCGCGCCGGTCATGCCTGTCATCACGGTGGGAACGACGCGTGCAGGCGTGCCCTGGGGCGTGTGCGTGGAGGGATCCACTCGCACGGCATATAGGTCGCCATCACGGAGGAACAGGACGTAGCCACCCGGTGCAGAGCGGCCGAACGTCGCCGGCTCCGCAATCACCCGCTCCGCTCCGGAAGGCAACGAGATGGCCACCACCGCCGCATCGTCCGCAGAGGCTCGCCACCTCGTGGCGAGGATCGTGTGATCGTCGAGCCTGTCCGGCCACCGGTAGGTCCTGCCAGTGGGCGCCGTGACGGCGACAGAGGGCCGCCCCCCCGATGCGGGGACTCGCATCAGCGGACCTCTCCAGTTCGGGGCGAACACGATCTCGTCAGGTGCCAGCCACGCGCCGCCGACACCTGGCTCCGTCTCGCACAACGCCTGAGGAGAGGGGCGCTCCTGGCCGATGACCCGCACCTTCTTCAGGCTGCCCTGGGCGAAAAAGGCGACCCAGTCTCCCTCGGGCGAGAAGAACGGACCGTGCGCGCCTTCCGTGCCCGGGAGCGGTACCGCGTCGAATCGGTTCATCTCCCGAAGAAACAATTGTGAGTGGCCCGGCTCGCCCCCGACGTAAACGAAGCGCTCGCCGTCGGGCGAGAGGGCGACGACGGGGTGTGCGCCGAGGCTGGGAACAGGCGCCTGTTCTGAAGGGAAGGCGACGTTGACGCGAACCACTCGCGCGTCGGGAGCGGGCCGCCGGGACATCCAGATCCCGAAACCTCCGAGCGAAAGGAGCACCGCTGCCGTGACGAGTCCGCTCAGGGTGGCCCGACGCGTCCGATGGGACGCAGCCGTCGCCGCGGGCCCAGGGAGGTTCGCGCGGTTGAGCTCGTCGGGTGGCCGAAGTTGTTCCTCGAACGGCGGCGTCGGGGGCGGCACGTCCGTCGCAATCGGCGCGATGAAGCGATAGCCGCGCCGGTGCACGGTCTGTATGTACTCGGGCCTCTGCGGATCGTCGCCGAGTGTCTGGCGGACGACGCCGATAGCCTCGGTGAGCGACGTCTCGCTGACGTGCGCGTCTTTCCACGCGGCGTCCATCAGCGCCTGCTTCGACACGATGCGGCCGGCGCGCTCGACAAGGTGCTGCAGGATTGCCAGTGCACGGGGCGGCAGGCGAACGTCCTCAGTCCCTCGAGAGAGCAGCCCGTCGGCGAGGTCGAGGCGGAACGGACCGAAGTAGACGATCGGTCGCGCGCTTGGATGAAAGACCAGTGTTCGCGAAGGATCGTGCTCCTGCATGAGAGGACCATTGTAACGACGGGGGGCGCCTCCGCGCGCCCGGATGAGGACGGCGGCCTCGAGTCAGCAAAAAGTCAGGGCGCGATCATCCCGCGCCTCAGCCATCTGTGTTCTGCGGTCCGAGCCGCGGTCGAGACCGCGGCAGAGTGGAGGAGGACACACATGCGTCAGTTGAATATCTGCCTCGCGGTGACGGTCGTGGTCGGGTTGCTCGGAGCAGCGGCCAGCGCGCAGGAGCCACCGCTGCCCCAATCGTGCAAAGCAGTGCACGCGGACCTCGTCGAGGTACGATCCACGGTGGGCTGCAAGCCCGGAGACGACTTCTGCTTTCTCGGCGAAGTCGATGGCAATCACGGCCTGCGGGGCACGACCTACTTCAAGGGCGAGCAAGGCGCGCTCTTCCCATCCGGTGCGCCGACCTTCCGCAGCTACGTCGGAAATTTCGAGTACTTCACGGCGAACGGCACGCTCACGATGCGCGAGATGGGCATGACCGAGCCGCCCGACGTCAACAACCCGGAAAGCGGTGTCGTGAACGCGTTTCAGCGGATCGTGGCGGGGACGGGGGAATTCGCCGGTGCGACGGGCTATCTGTTCGTCAGCGGCTTCAACCGCAACCAGCGAATCGTGACCACTGTCAGTGGCGAGATCTGCAGGCCCGCACCAGTCCAATAATCACGGGCCGGCGGCCCCCTTCGGGCCGGCCGCCGGTTCTAGGGAAGCCGATCCTCGGATGGTGACCCACAGCCCGCATGCTCTTGCTATGATGCGGCCACTGTGTGCAGCACCGCCTGTTCGCGGCGCCGCTTCCTGACCGCAGGTGCTGCCTGGCTGTCGAGCGCCTGGGCCCGTCGTGCCCTTTTGCGGGCCGAGGCGCTGGGATCAAGGACGGCGACGATGCGCATAGCCGCGCTCTTCGACATTCACGGCAATGTGCCGGCACTCGAGGTAGTGCTCGAGGATGTTCGCCGGGCCAAAGTCGACGAAGTGATCGTCGGCGGTGATGTGTTTCCCGGCCCCATGCCATTCGAGGCGCTCTCGTTGCTTCGAGCCCTCGATATTCCAGTTCGCTTCATAAAGGGGAATGGCGACCGCGTCGTGCTGCAGGCCAGGAAAGGGGACGATATCAGCGAAGTGCCTGGGCCGTACCAGAACGTCGTCCGGTGGGCCGCGCAGTCGCTGAGTGATGCGGATTACGCCCAGATCGTGGACTGGCCGCGGATGCTGCGACTTACGGTAGACGGCGCAGGGGAGGTGCTTTTCTGCCACGCAACACCCCGCAACGATACAGAGATCTTTACGCGACGGACGCTGGAGAGCCGCCTGCTTCCGGTATTCGAAGACGTCAACGTCAGGTTGGTCGTATGCGGCCACACGCACATGCAGTTCGATCGTATGGTCGGACGCACACGAATCGTGAACGCGGGGAGTGTTGGAATGCCCTTCGGTGAGCCTGCTGCCTACTGGCTGCTTGTCGGGCCCGACGTCGAACTTCGGCGCACGACGTACGACTTGTCGCGCGCCGCCGATCGCATCCGTGAGACAGACTATCCGCAGGCAGACGAGTTCGCCACACAGAGCATCCTGCACCCGCCGTCCGAGGAGCAGATGCTCGCCGCGTACAGCCGGGTCGAACTAAAGTGATCTGGCTGATCAGCTCGTAAGAAGCCGGTCTCGACCAAGCGTTCGCCGCAGTCCTTCTCGGTACCCTACCGGCTCCGAGTAGCCCAACCCGTCGCGGATTCGCGTCGTGTCGAACACGATGTTCTGGTCGAAATTGGCGGCCATCGATGCTTCGGGAACGGAGGACGCCGGCAGGTCGGCCAGCCGTTCGGCAACCGTTGGCGTGTGTTGCTCACCCACGTTGTACACACCGGCTGCTGACGGATGCAAGACGGCCAGGACAATCGCGTGAGCGACGTTCTCGACGTAGCCATGGGTCCAGCGCCACTGTGGCCGATGACGGAACCCGTACACCGTGGCGAGATCGTCGTTCTGCCCCGGCCCGTACACTTTCGGTAACCGCAGGACAACGGCGGGAAGCCCCGGTTCGCTGAGCACGGCGCGTTCGACAAGGATCTTGTCGTATGAATAGACCCAGTCGTCTGGCGAACGTGCTTGCGTGCGGTATGGGTACAGAACGAACCGAAGCGGTGATGATTCCTTCAAGAGGCCTTCTTCCGCCGGACCGACCTCCAGTCCGGCAAACCGGCCGTAGGCGCGGTACACGTCGCCGCTGCTCAAGACGACCAGCCGACCGGCCTTGCCACGAAACGCGTGGACCGCAGCAGCTGCGTCGTGTTCGCCCATCGCGATCATGTGAATCACGACATCGAAGGGGCGCCGCCGCACTTCAGCCGGAAACGACAACACAGGGATGCCAGCGGAACGGTCGTGAACATGTCTGACGCTCGACGGAAGACCGGACTCGTGCTCACCGCGATGGAACACCGTCACCGTGTGTGCCCGATCCGTGAGCGCACGCACCACGTGTGGGCCGATGAATTTCGTACCGCCGATGACGAGGATCTCCATGGCTCACCCACACGAATCATGGTGCGGCAACGGCACGGCCCAGGCGCGTCTCAGACGCTCTCGTCTCGAAGAGCGCGAACAGGGTCGGTCCGGCTCGCGCGGCGGGCCGGCACCAGCGTGGCGGCAAGGCGCACGGAGGCCGAGGATCGAGGCCGCGCTCGTGATCATCACGGGATCGGCCGGAGAGGTCGCAAACAAGTGGGAGCGGAGCAGCCGCCCGGCGGCGAGACTTCCGCCACTGCGGATGACGAGCCCGATGCCCGTGAACGCGACGCCCTGCCGCATCACGAGGCGAGGACCTCACTGGCGCGGCGCCCACGGCGACGCGAATGCCGATCTCGCGCGCGCGGCTCGCAACGGCGAAACTGATGACGCCGTAGACCCCGAGACATGCAAGCATCAGCGCCAGCGCCGCAAATGCCGCCGCCACGATCACGCTCACCCTTCGCGGTTCCAGCGAGGCGCCAATCAGATCGTTGACCCTTCGGAGGAGCGGCACCGGCCGCGTCGGATCCGTCCGTCGGACGGCGTCCTGGACTGTCGTCCTGACGTCTGCCGGCGCGCGCCTGGACTCGATGAGGACGGCGAACGCGGTGGACGGCCGCTGCATGTAGGAGACGTACACGGGCGGTTCCGGCGGTACGTCGAGCCCCTCGTGCCTCACGTCTTCCACGACGCCGACAATCACCTGCAGTCTTCTGTTCCCCAGGCCTCACGGGCGCATCCGCGGGCCTATCATGGCCGATCCGGGCTGTGTCTCTGTTTTGCACCACGATGATCCGGGCGGGGAGACCGCGAGACGACACGGCGCCTCTCAAGGAACTTGATGATCGGCCAGCCGGAGCGCCGCTCGGCGGTCGTGCTGTAGCGCTTGGGGATTCTGGACGGGCAAACTTACCGG
This sequence comes from Vicinamibacterales bacterium, assembly GCA_035711845.1. GTDB lineage: Bacteria > Acidobacteriota > Vicinamibacteria > Vicinamibacterales > 2-12-FULL-66-21 > DASTBU01. The sequence continues at coordinate 3,664 of DASTBU010000081.1, read as the reverse complement.
TACGCATACCTGAGGACGAGATATGTACAGAATTCGTGTGTGGATCGCGCGGATGGTCGTAATTTTTTTGTTCGCGCGGGAAGTCATCCGTAAATGGCGCCAGAGCAGGAATGAAAATGGCGACGATAGGGGCCTCTGACCCTCAACCAGCCTTAGAGACAGTACCCGCTCGGCATGCGGGCTGACGTCCGACCCGGTCGGTCGGATACATTCAGGGCTGGCGAGACACCTATGCTCTCACGCGCGCTGCATGACGCCCTGCGGGCGCACGGGCGTCCGTTATCGGTCACGCTGACGACCCATTGATCGATCAGTTCACGGATTACATTGCCGCCAATCCGAAATAGCGCACGATCCGAACGAATTATCCTGCTCTTGGAAGCGCCGGCTGTGTGCGTCGATTGTCCCAACTGCGCCAGCACGGCAGACGACCTACACCGCCAACACCTGACGCTGACATGCTCGGTCCCGTGAAAGCGGCGACAGGCCGTCCTCCACCGCACCTCGCCGCCGCGCTGGCCGGCGTTCAGTCGCTCGACGAAATCGAGCCCGGAATCTGGCGGGCGGGCGGCCATGGGGAAGCTGGCGCCGCACAGTACGATTCGATTGGAACCGCCTACGACATTGTCGGCGGCCTCGATATGTATCACCGCGCCTTCTGGGGGGTGTCCACGCTCGCATATCGGGCCGTCGCCGAGCGGGCGGTGACGGCGTGCGGAGAGGGAACAATGCTGGACGCCGGGTGCGGATCCATGCTGTTTTCTGCCCAAGCGTATCTGACCGACCCGCGGGTTGCGTTGATCGGAACCGATGCTTCCCTCAGGATGTTGAGGCGCGCGCGCAGACGGCTCGAGTCGAACCGTGTGGCTCTGCTGCAGGCCGATGTGGTCCACAGCCCGTTTCGCACGGCTGCCTTCGACGTTGTGGCTTGTCTGCACGTTGCGCACGCACTACAGGATTTGCCGGGGCTTCTCGGCGAGCTGCGTCGCATCCTCACGCCTGGTGGCAGGCTCTTCCTGACGAGCGTCGTGCTGGTGAACCACTGGCGCGATCGCTATCTGCGAGCGCTCGCCCGCCGTGGAGTCATGGCCTCGCCGCGGCGGCGAGCAGACATTCTGACGGCCATTCGCGCGTCGTTTGACGCAGAAGCGGATTCGTACCTGGTGGGAAACATGCTCTTCCTCGAAGTGACGAACCCGTCCGGCCGGAACGCTCCGGCAGGCCCTCGCCCGGATTATTGATGAACTCGGCGAGGTCAATGAGGCCCGTACTCGTAGAGAACCCTTGGAGGAGGCCGCTCGAGCGTCAGTCGACAAAAACGCCGCGGAGGTGCCAGAAATCCGCGTGGGGTGTCCCGGGCCGCGCTGCCGCTGACAAGCCGCCGCAGCGCCGTTTTGTCGGCCTACGGAAGCGAGCCAAGCCTTGGCGCCCTCCGAAGTGGCGACTCAACGCCGAAGCCTGCCTACGTGAATGAGTTTCTGCCAGGCGTGACGGAGAATCGCGGAGATCGGCTGCCGATCAAGGAGCGAACGAGCCGCTTTCGTTCGAGGCAGTCGAGGGTGGTACGCCGCATTCAGCGAGACCGGCCGCCGAGTCCGTTCCTCGATTTCGCGCTGAATCGAGGCACCGTAACCCTCGTCCTCGAGCCGGAGCACGGCGAGGACGTCGAGCTGTTCCACGTCGTCAAGCACCGCGGGCGCCACGTGTTTTCAACCACATTGTGGGGGACATCATCGTCAGCGGGAATGTCGTATCAAGCTGGCTTCGCCTGGGTACAACCGTGCGATCGCGCAGCCCCGGTGGACGCCCGCCTCCGCCGCTCGTAAAGCGCCCGAGGCTTGACAGCGCGGTGCGCGCGCCGCTACGCTACCAAGCTAGTTAGGCATAGCTAGTTAGGTAAAAGCCGGGAGGACGCGTGGCGCCGCAGAAAAACGACATCCTTCAGGGCACCCTGGCCCTGCTCGTGCTCCGGACGCTCGCCTCGAACCGGCGGATGCACGGCTACGCGATCACCACCCACATCCAGCGCGTCTCGGCCGACCTGTTGCGCGTCGAAGAAGGCTCGCTCTATCCGGCGCTGCACCGGATGCAGCAGCAGGGCTGGCTCCGTTCCGAGTGGGGCGTCACCGAAAAGAAACGGGAGGCGCGGTTCTACGCCATAACCGCGCGCGGCCGGACGCAGCTTGCCGTCGAGGAAGCGACCTGGGCGAGGCTCACCGAAGGCGTGGGACGCGTGCTGCGCCACGCGTAGCGGTCAGGAGGGTTCCATGTCGTGGTTCAGGCGGATATCGAACGCGCTGCGGCCCGGACGGATGGAGCGCGACATCGCCCGCGAGGTGTCGTTCCACATGGCGGAGCGGACCGACGATCTTCGCGCGGCCGGCTTCAGCGAGGAAGAGGCGTCGCGCCGCGCCCGTGCGGCGTTCGGCAATCCCGTGCTGCAGGCGGAGCGGACCCGCGACACGGACGTCGCGTGGCCCATCGACATGTTCATCCGCGATCTGCGGTATGCCGTCCGCACGCTGGGACGAACGCCGGTGTTCACGGCGGCCGTGGTGTTGACGCTCGCGCTGGCCATCGGTACCAACGCCGCCGTCTTTTCCGCCGTCGATACGGTGCTGCTGCGTCCGCTGCCGTTCCCTGAAGCCGATCGTCTGGTGCGCGTCATCCAGACGCAGGAGCGGCCGTCGGTCACGGCCATTGCGCCGCCGCGTCTGGAGGACTGGAACGCTCTGAACACCACCTTCGACGCGGTGTCCGGCTATTACATCGAGGACGCGTCCGACACGTCGGGCGAGCTTCCGGAACGGATCCGGCGCGCGTTCGTCGCGCCGCGGTTCCTCGACGTCTGGCGCGTGGCGCCCCTCGTCGGGCGCGGCTTCTCCGCCGCCGAGCACCAGTTCGGCGGACCGCCGGCCGTCCTGATCGGCGAGCGCTACTGGCGCAGCCGTCTGGGGGCCGACCCGGACGTCGTCGGCCGAACGGTCCGCCTCGGCCGCGCCGCGCTGCCGATTGTCGGTGTGATGCCAGCCGACTTCCAGTTCCCCGAGCGCGAAGTCGATCTCTGGTCGCCGGTGCCCGTCGATGCGCCGTTTGCGCAGTCGCGCGAGACCGCCTGGTATGTCGGCATCGGCCGCCTGCGAGCCGGCGTGACGCCGGCGCAGGCGCGCGAGAACCTCCGCACCCTCCAGGCAGGGCTCGCCGAACGGTATCCGAAGACCGACCAGACGATCGGCGCCGACGTCGTGCCGCTCAAACAGAGCACGGTCGCGTCGCACGGCGCGTCACTCTGGCTGCTCTACGGCGCCGTGACGGTGCTGCTGCTGATCGCGTGCACCAACATCGCGGCGCTCCTCCTGTCCAGGGCAGCGCAACGCCGGCACGAGATCGCCGTTCGCATCACCCTCGGCGCATCGCGTGCCGCGGTGGCCGCCCAGCTGCTCACGGAAACCGCGTTGCTCGCCGTCCTCGGCGGAGCCGCCGGCGTCCTCATCGCGGCTGCCGCCGCGCGCGCGCTGAAGGCTGCCGCGGTCGACCTGCCGAGGATGGACGAGTTCGGCCTCGACGGGCGGGTCGTTCTGTACTTGCTCGCGTGCACCGGCGCGGTTGCGCTCGTCTGCGGGCTGCTGCCGGCGCTCAGGACGACCGCCGGCGTGGATTCGCC